>JAGQRH010000001.1 GCA_020425605.1 Planctomycetota bacterium
GACCCCTTGGGTGTACTCCCGGCTGAAATGGGGTCAGGCACCCTGCGGGAGCCAGACCCCATTTCAGCCCACGCCGCTGCGCTGGACCATGGCCAGTGCTCAGCGCGTTTGACCAGGCCGGCCCGCACGGGGTTGCGCTCGACGTATTTCAAGACGGCCAGCAGGTGCTTGCCGCCCTCGGCGATGAAGGACTTGTAGCGCCCCTGCCAGACATGGCCGTTGCCCTTGTAGTGCCGGTGATGGCGTCGCACGTGGCAGGTGGTGAGCCATTGCATCAGGCGCGGCAGGTCGTTGTCGCGGCGCGGCCACGCCACGAAGTGGAAATGGTTGGGCATCAGGCACCAGGCCAAAAGGCGCATGTCGTGGCGCTCGCAGGCCAGGGAAAGGATGCGCAGGAAGGCCTGGTAGTCGTCCGGTTTATGGAATACCTCCGCCCGGCCGTTGCCACGGTTGATAACATGGTAGCAGAATTCAGCCGGAGCAAGCCGAACAGGACGAGGCATGGGAAAATGCTACAAACCCACATAAATACAGCAACACAAAGTAGCCTGACCCCTTTTTAGTTCCCCCTTTTTTGGTTCTCCGTTTTTTGGTTCTTTCTGTCGAGCCATGCCAATAGGTCGCACTGAAGGTATTGGAAAGCAAGAACGCACGCAGCCAGTGCGATTGCCGTCCCTTCGCACGTTATCTTACTACGCAAGCGCCGTGGGAATTGGGGCCGTGATTCTATTCTTCCTGACACGTGCAGTCATAGATGTCAGCGGCATTCGCCATGTTCACTTCAAGCGAGTTACCTACGACTGTAACTGGGAACGAACTGGCGACAGGATAGGAGTTAGAGCCATACTTTCCGGGCCTTACGAACTTGAATCGAGGTCGCTCGTTCATCTGACTGAAGTCCGCCGAACCGGATCTGAATTTCAGCTTGACTTGGAGTTCTTGAAGCTCGCCGACGATAGTCTGCCTCTCTGGGTCGAAGATGTGAGCTTGCTACCTACTTCCGGCGACTCAACCGAGCATAGTGTCAGTTTGCTTGCTGAATCGCCTTTGGAAGTTGCGTCGGACGGCGCCACTCAGAACTCTCTAGGTGCTACTTCGCCAGTAGATGCGAGCATGGTCGTTCTCAGGACCCATTTCGCCCGTGTACTCAACCTTGACCAAGGCGTCGAACTAGTACAGGTACGTGTAGTGTTCAGAAGAAGCGATCGGCCACGGGAGACCATTGTACTTGACCTGGTGCGACGCACGGACGACGTCACAGAGTGGCAGTTTCCCTAGCCATCGTACGCGGAAGTGACGGAACTAAAAAGGGGTCAGGCTACTTTAATTGGCGCTCTGGTGGCTGATTCCATGGTGGATTGCTGGTGAGTTGGTGTGCGAAAAGGGGTCAGGCACCCTGCGGGAGCCTGACCCCACTCTAGCTCGCGCGGCCTCCCCGATTTGCCATCATCGCCGCAAAGAAACATAGCACGGCAACTGCAATGCCAGTTCCAAACCAAAGCATGCCACGAACAAATCCTAAGAAGGGCTGATCTCCTTGGACAACTTCGTGTGCGAACTTGGAACCCATCACAAATGGCGCGGTCACTCCAGTGACGACCAACATTAGCAAAGAAGCAACGAAGAGCCCGCCGACGCATGCGGCGCGGATCCTTCGCCTTTGGACTGGCACATCCATCGACACACATCCTCCAAACTCTAGCGCCATTCTTCGTCCTCAGAACTCTCGCCATTCCCCGCAGCGCTCGCAGACTTTGGCTGCTTCTTGCAGACTCCGTACCTACGCTCTGGGTCGCTCCAATCCGCGATGTCATGGTATGCATACCACGATACATCCTCTGGACAGTCTACGTCCCGCAGCTCAAAACCAAGAAGGGGTCAGGCTTGCTCCGTTGAAAGTATACATTTCAAGCGGGTTTTGGGGCTTGCTGAATCCGGCGACGCAAAAGCAGTGCTATGTTGTGCGCGAGCACTCGCAGGCACAACTCGCCGAACTGGCCGTTGATGGTGCTAGCGGACAACTGGCTTCCGAACCTGCGCTTGTCCTGGCTGAACAGCGACTCCACCTGCCAGCGCTGGCCGTACTTCTTCTTTAGGGAACCGGTTCGCCATCCGCCTTCGCCAGTAGCTCTTCGGCCCCTTCCACGTCGGTCGGCCTCGCCACGGCGGGATGACGCTCTTGCCGCCCATCTCCTCGCGAACCAGCAAGTGCGCCCGCTCGCTGTCGTAGCCGGCGTCGGCCAGTAGCGTGTCAATGCCGATGCGCTCGAAGCTGCGTCGGGCCGGCCGAGGTGTCGTCCTGGCTGATCACGCTGCTGGTGCGCAAGGCCGTGCCTCGATCCCAGTTGACCTCGCCGCGCGACCGTTTTGTTCACTCGTGTCTAACGAAGTACTCTTGAAGCTCAGCCTTTTCATAAGCTGAGAGACCAGTCACGATCATCCCGACAATTGATTCGTCTTCTCCGAGAATGAGCATCAATCTTGTTCCGACGGAGATACTCCGAAGATTCTGTCGTTCCTCAGCGTGCCATCCAACGTGGATGGTATCGTCGACGAGTCCGCAACAGAGTCTTGCCGTTTCTTTGAGCGAGAGGAGACCCATCTGACCAGTCGCGCCTCGAAGGTTACTCGGCCGTTCGACAACCAAGGACTCGCGAATAGGGTAGCTCATCGCATCACGGCCAAAAGTGCAGTGCGGGCACCGAATAAGGCTGACACATTTGATGTACAACAATTCATCCGACGCCGAGAAAGCCATTTCAATGATGTTGTCGTCAAGGTAGCCCGTGCTCCAGTACCACTCGGTGGTTGCGTCCGGATGAACTGGTTGCAGTCTCACGATGAGCGGAACATACCATCCCGTTTGAACCTCACATCGTCGTAAGTCACTAGGTTGTGAAACGCCGATAACCTTTAGCATTATTTTGGCTTATGGTTTGTATTGGGCGTGATATACAGCGGGAACTAAAAAGGGGTCAGGCTACTTTAATTGGCGCTCTGGTGGCTGATTCCATGGTGGATTGCGGGCGAGTTGGTGTGCGAAAAGAGGTCAGGCACCCTGCGGGAGCCTGACCCCTTTTCGCTAGAACCGCAGCCCGAAGCCGATGTCGGGGCCTACGCTGTACCAGAGGAAGTTGTCCTGGCGGAAGCCGCCGTAGAGGCGCACGCGCAGGTAGCGGTAGTGGACGTTGACCACCAGCGAGAACCAGTCGGTGATGTTCCAGTTGAAGTTCACCAGACCCGTCAGGCTCCAGATGCTCTGCTTCATGTCGTTCTTGTCGCGGCGCTGAAACGTTGGGAAACCCACCTCATACGTCGCGCGCGCCTCGGCCGTGATGCGGAAGCTTTGGCCGATCTCGATCTCCGCGCCGAAGCCCGCCGTGTACCACGGGAACAGCTCACGGAAGGTCTCGACATCCTTGTCATCCACGGCCGGGAAGTTGTCGCTGCCGACGTTCGTGCGGATGTAGGAGTACTCGAGCCCGGCCTTCACGAAGAAGGTGATGTTTTTGGACAGGCCAAGCCGGAACAGGTCGCGGCGGTAGAGAATATGGAAGTCGTGGAAGTCCGAGCCGTAGTCGATGTCGGTGTTGGGCGGGTAGATCAGCCCGTTCCAGCGGGTGAAGTCGTCCAGTTCGTCCTTGAACGCGCGGGTGTAGTACAGATTGTAGCCGGCCTCGATGCTGTCGTGCCAGCTGAAGCGGAAGCGCAGCTCGGTTCCGCCGAAGAAGCCGATGGGGAAGCCGTCCATGTCCTTTGTGTAGCTGACGGCGTCGCTGCCGATGCCCCCTGAGCGCACGCGCTGCTGCTGCTCAAACCAGGGGATGTAGCCGTAGACGTCCCACTCGAAGCTGAAGCCGTGGTTCTTGCTGAATTTCTCTTCGGTTCGGGCGTCGACGTAGTCTTCGCTCATGCCCTGAGCGAACAGTGAGCCGCCCAAGGCAGCTACCAGAATCAACATCACGGCCCGCAGAGTCATCAACGCCTCACGCACGTCCGGGTAAAGGTCCGGCAATGTAACGACTTAGGGCGTCCGTGCGACGGAAAAGTTTTGGCGTAAGTGGCAGCAGCCGAAGGCCGCTGAAACTCATTCGCTGGAAGCGAATGCCACTAGTCCCGCTCGAAGTACTTGCGGGCGGCGTCGCGGTAGCGGCGGGGCAGACGCTCTTCTTCGTCGCGGGTGTTGATGCCGCTGCTGTCGGACTTTCGGCCGGTGGCTTCCCGGCGCGCCTTTTCTTCGGCGGCCTTCTTCGGGTCGAGCTTCTCGGGGTCTTTGTCCGGGTCCTTCTTGCCCTGGCCGGTGTCGGTTGTGTCGACCCCTTCCTTGGTCCCTTCGCCCTCAATCGGCTTGATCACGTGTGTGCCGGTATCGTCGCCGCCCTTGCCGCCGGCCGGGACTTTGCCCTTTTCGTCGTCACCTTCGCCGCCGTTGTTTCCGCTGCTGTGGCCCTGACCATCCGACTTCTCGCCGGGGTTCTCGCCACGCCCGTTGCCTTCCCATTCCTTGCGTATCTCCTCGGGTATGGCGTCCTTGGCCCATTCGGGGATCTGGTCCGGGCCGGGAGCTTCGGCGCCCTCGGGCAGTTTCTTAAGCATTTCCTCTGCGGCCTTTTGCAGCCCGCCGAAGTCTTTGCCTTCCTTAAGCATGTCCTTCAGCGTTTCTGAATCGAGTTCCAGCCGCTCACTGAGCTGACGGGCGGCCTCGGCCATCTGCTTGGCCTGTTCCGGGTCGATTTTGCCGGCGTCGATCTGCTTCAGCAGCTCTTCCATTTCCTTGCCGTTGACGTCGAGGTCGCGGAGCGGGCTGGCTGACTTGGAGAGCTCCTCAAGTGCCTGCTCAAGCGCGCGTTTGTCCACTTCCTGCAGTTTCTTCATGGCATCGGCCACGGCTTCCGGGTCGAGGCCTTCGCCGGCCATCTCGCTTGCTGTTTTCTGGCGGCGCTCGGCCGTTCGCTCGAGCGTCTTCGGGTCAAGCTTCTCGGCAAGCGCTTCGGCTGCGCGGCGCAGGCGGGCGTCCTGAGGGGCTTCCTTGCTGGCCTTCTCAATGGCCGCTCGAAGCTCCTTGGCTCGCTCGATGTCCACGCTGCCGTCTTCTCTATGGACCTGCTCGACGAGCTTGTCGATTACTTCTTGGGTCTTCGCCGAGTCTGTGTTCTCGATCGCCTTGGCCAACTCACTGGTGACCGATTCGTCCTTCAGTGCTTCACGCGCATCGTCGCGGCGCTGCTGGGATTCCGTCTGGGCGCGCGCTCGGTCCGCGAGGCTGTTGGCTTCACGCAGTGCGCGTTCCTTGTCACCGCCGCCGGCCTGTGCGTTGCGGGCTGCTTGCTCGATGTCGTCTGCGAGCTGCTCCTGCTGTTTGGCGCGGAGTTCCTTGGCCTTCTCGGCCGTGGCGGCTGCATCCTTGGCGAGGTCTTCGGCGTCCTTTGGCGGGACGTCTACCTTCCGGGCGAGCTCTTCCTGCTTGCCTTCTTCGTCGGCCTTTTCCATCTGGGCGTGTACGAAGCGCGACAGGGGCAGCAGGGCCAGCATGACGGCCAGCGCGACCAGCAGTTTGCGCATCAGGCGAGGCTCGGGCAGCTGGTGGTGTTCCAGCTTGGCGAGTGCCTTGGCAACCACCGGTTGGATGAACGGGCTGTCCGGATGCTCGCGCTCCAGTTCATGGGCGCTGACGATTGCGCCCTCGGCGCCGCACCATGCATCCGCGGCCAGCACGATCGTGCGCTCGTTGGGGCGATGAAACAGCGTGTAGACTACGTAGAGGGCCGGCAGCGCCAGCGGCAGTGCAATGGTAAGCCAGTACCCGGGCAGGCCGATCTGGTCGCGCAGCCAGGGGGCCGCGATCACGAGCACCAGCGCCACAAGCAGGCCCATCAGCGCCGAGTAGCCGGCGAGGCGGAACATGAGGTGCAGGCGGAAAGCTCGAATTCGGCGCTGAAGCAGGGTCACGGTCTCTCCCGACCCATTGTAACGAATTGGGCCTGCAAGATTGACGTGAAATGGGGCGACTGTGTTCCCTATTGGGGTGTTTTCAGTCCGAAATTGTCCAATGGCGGCGCGAGCGGGCAATCCGGTATGTCAGAAATTGTCGCAAGTCCAGCCCCACCATTGAAATGCGTTGACGCTAAATGCGGCCCCTGCTACGGTTTAGCCTACCCCCTCGGGTTTTTCTGAACGACTTCCAAAGACGGACCGACCTTGGGGGAGGTCCGTTTGATGGGCAGTTGTGGGAACGCACGATGGCCTTCGAGCGCTTGAAACTGGGCGAGATGCTTCTGAAGAAGAAGCTGATCTCCAAAGAACAGCTGGACACGGCGATCGAGTATCAGAAATCGCTGGGCGGCAAGATTGGCAGCATCATCGTCAAGCTCGGATACATGACTGACGAGGCCCTGACCCGCGAAATCGCCCGGCACTACAACATGGAGGTCACCGACCTCGCCAACATGATTCTGCCGGTCAATCTGCTGAAGGCCGTTCCCAAAGACATCATCGAGAAGCACCACCTGATTCCCGTGCACCAGACCGCAAACGTACTGACGGTCGCCATGAGCGACCCGACTGACTACGAGGCGCTGGACGAGCTGCAATTCGTAACGGGCAAGAAAATCGAAACAACCCTCGCGACGCGCGACAGCATCAAGCGCGCGATTGCGGAATACCTGAACGAGAAAGAGCGCGAGGCCGTGGTCAGTGACCCCTCGCTGAAGCCCAAGAGCGCGGGCCGACTTCGCCCGGCAAGCAAGGGCAGCCTGGCTGCGCTGCGTGACGCGACCGAATCGTCGCTGATTGACGGTGTGCGCAATCGCCTTGGCGACCAGGGCGCGAAGCTGAATACGAGTGCCATCACCCGCGCGGACATGCGTGCGGCTGTGATTCCTGTCCTGCTCAAGAAAGGCCTGATCACGGAGCAGGAGCTGTACGACAGCGTTGTAGAACTGTTGAAACGCAAAGGTGTTGTCGACCAGCGTGAGCTGTCAGACAGGGCCAAAGACCTTGGTGGACGCTAACCGTTTCCTTGCGGAGGCGATGCGGGTACACTGAGAGCTTCCATCGCGGGGCGAATGCATGAAGACCTGGAATTCAGCTGAAGTTGTCCCTGAAGTCGCACGGGCCGCCGGCGTCGATGCTGACGTGGCCGGCAAGGTTGTCGACGCGATCCTTGATTTCGTTCGCGAGGCGCTGGTCGCCGGCAACGCGGTCGAGCTCAAGGACCTGGGCGCAATCAGCTGCCCCGCCAAGGGCAAAGGCAAGACCCTGGCCGTGCCCGGCGCCGACACGCAGGACGCCATCGAGGGCAAACATGGCCTCAACAGCAGCGACGTTGCAAGTGTAACGGCGGCATTGGTGGACGCGCTCATCGGCAAGGTGATGCGCCACGACGTAGTCGAGCTGACCGGCTTCGGCAACTTCCGACTGAAAGAACGCAAAGCACAGATCGTCCCGGCCGAAGACGGCCATGAGGGCGTTCGCACCATCGCGGTTTCCAAGCGCAGCGTGGAATTCGCCGCAGCGCCGCAGTTGATCGACACGGTGCAGGGCGGCGCGGTTGCCTTTGAGGCATCCGGCAAGCTCAAGGAACAGCTTGATACGGCCCGCGCCAACAAGATCCTGCTTGGTTGCAAGGACGCCGAAGACCCGTTCATCAAGACGATCGAGTACCACTTCAGCAAGGCGGGCTGGATCGTCGAGGTCGTGACGTCGCTTGACCAGGCGAAGCAGTACCTGATCGAGGACCCGATCAGCCTGATCATCATCGACTGCGTAATGCCGGACGCCGATGCCGTGGTCGAGTACGCCAAGACCCACAAGAACAGCTCGCTGGTGCCGATTCTCGAGATGCTGCCCGCGGGCAAGGAAAAGGCCTGGTTCAAGACCTTCCGCTTCCTCGGCAACGAGCAGCTTTCACAGCCCTTCGAAGTGAAGGATATGCTGGAGCTCGGCGAGCGCGAGCTTGAGCGTTCAACCGAAGAGCAGGCCGTCTTCGAGCAGGAAGTGTACTTCCGCTTCCCGACCGAGGACCGCTGGATCGACCGTGCGAACGAAATCGCCGCGCGGCTGTTCAGCGACAGCGGCCTGAACGAGGGCCAGCAGGTCCAGATGTGCACGGCCTTCCGCGAGAGCTGCAGCAACGCAGCCCAGCACGGTAACCGCCACCGCCGCGACCGGTTCGTGGACGTCGAGTACTACCTCGATGCCAAGCGCCTGACGGTGGTCGTAAGCGACCAGGGTAAGGGCTTCGACTGGCGCCTGTACGTTGCGCCCGAAGACGGCGCGGTCGACCGCGTGCGTGAGCGCCGCAAGGCCGGCAAGCTCGGCGGCCTGGGTATCATGCTGATGACCAAGTGCGTCGATAAGGTCGAGTACAACGACGAGGGTAATCGCATCACCCTCACCAAGTTCAAGGAAGAGCGCACCAAGGCGGGCGTGGCCCAGCCGCAGGCCGCCTTCCAGCGCCGCTAGCGAATACAGCCAACGCAAAGGCCCCCGGCAAAACGCCGGGGGCCTTTTTCTTGGGCGGCAACACCGATTGCCAGATTGATGGCCTAGGTCCAGCGGAGAAGCGCACCGACTCCGCCGATCCTGTCCAGTAGACTTGCCTTGCGCACAACCTCGATTCCAGCGCCCGTCGTTTCAGCAAGGTAAGACAACTCATTCAGCGTGTTCTTTTCGGAAGATGATGTGCTTCCGCAATCTCTGCAGGAATGCGGCTGAGCGAGGGATACGACGTATGACCCGCAGTCGTCGCACTTCCAGGATGTTGGAGGCATGGACCGCGGAGCAATCAGCAGAGTGTCGACCTTTCCGGCGTGCAGCGCGGCCAGGCAGCGGTCAGCGCCAGCGAGTGCAAGTTCGTTGCGATAGAAGGAGAGGCGAAACACGTCTATCAGGCGCTCCGCTTCGTCCTCAATGTGCTCAACGTACCTGCGGATGGTCTCGGATACGACGTCATGACCGCTGTCCGTATTCAGGTACAGGATTTCACTGACGCTATCAGTTACTGCCCGGGGAAGAGATTCTTCGAGCAGCTTGATGCAGGTTGAGTCCCCGGCCAGTAGCAGGTGTTTGTGGCCCCCGTGGGAAACCAGCAAGTCCAGGACTTCTGCGATCTCCAGGAAATGGTGCCCCTCGGAGAAGTTCCCGTGCCGTGCATAGTGCGTGTGAGTCAACTCCTGTGTGACGCGGTCCCTGCTGGCCGCGTTTGCCTTCAATGTTTCGAGCGTTGCTTCGCCGAGGTTTACCTCAAAGACTCGTGCACGATCTGAGTGGAGAACCACGACGATGTACCGATGGAAACTCTCCTTCATTTCTATGAGGTGGTAGATGTCTGGCTGAGCGTCGACCGAGATTGACGTTGGAACCGGTGTGTCAAACTGCCGCGCCAGAAAGAAGGCGTCCTCGCCGCCCCGGGAGAAGACGGCGACGCCTTGCTTTGTGGGGTCTCTCTCAAAGCAAAGATACGCCCTGATGCGGTCAAACGACTGGCGCACGGTTTGCCACGTTCTTGCATCAACGGTTCGCCGGAGAGCGGAGAACCTGTCGACCAGTGCACCTCGCCAGTCAGCAGAAGCACCCGGCCGCAGATCGAGATAGCAGCTTACTACCGGGTCATCGGTGGGCTCCAGTTGAACCAGCTGCCTGACGTCGTCATGAATGGTGCCTGCCTGAGTGATGCTCATGGATCCTCCTTTTCGCGGCCCTGTGCCGCGAGAACGAGGGTAGCGTGTTTTCAGCATTCGTCTATTTGATATAAAAGCACTATTCATGCTGTAAAAACAAACGATATGGACGACCTGAACTTCCATCACCTTCTCGCCTTCGCAGCTGTGGTACGCGCCGGCGGGGTAAATGCGGCTTCTCGCCAGCAACTCGTCAGCGCTTCGACGATCAGCCAACAGGTCCAGTTATTGGAGCAGTCCCTCGGAGTGAAGCTACTGCGCCGAAAGGGAAGAAGAGTCGAACCCACAGAAGTGGGGCGTGTCGTTTCTCGCTATGCGGAGGAGGTCTTCTCACTCGGTCGCGAACTGCAACAGGTAGCGTTTGGCAAGGCAAGCCCAGCCGAACGCCACCTTCGCATCAGCGCGGAGATGAGCGTACCCAAACTGCTCGTTCGTCAGTTGCTCCACCCGGTGCTGGCCCGGACGCCCGGACTGAAGTTGCATTGCCGAGAGGGCACGCATGAGGAAGTTGCGAATGACCTGGTGTCTCATCGGGCCGAAATGGTGCTGACCGACCGGCCGGTCGTTACCGGTGACCAGCGGCGCGTGTTTCATCACTCACTTGGGGCGAGCGCTCTCTGCCTGATGGGGGACAAGAGGCTGGCTGCTCAGGCAAGCCGGCGTCAGGGAAGCATCGATGGGCTACCAGTGTTGCTTCCCTCTCCTGGAACGGCTTTGCGCGATGCCTTTGAGCGTTGGGCCGCGGAAGAACACGCCTCACCGATGATTGCTGCAGAGTTTGACGATACTGCACTGATGAAGGAATTCGGGGCTGTCGGCGCGGGCCTGGTTGTGCTTCCGCAAGTCGTCGAGTCGGTTGCGCGAAAGCACTTCGGACTGAAGCGTGTCCGCTTGCTGGAGAGTGCCAAAGTTGACTACTTCGCGGTAACTCCCCATCGGCGAATCGTAGACCCTGTGCTGGACCAGGTGATTGTGGAGGCAAGAAAGCAACTCGTGAGCGCCGGAGTGCACTAGCCTCGGGCGCCGCAGTTCGTCCCACGATTGCCCGAGCGCGCCTGGTAAATGCCGTCAGCTTGAAGGTCCTCAGAGGGCAAACCCTCGTGCCTTCACAGAAATGTACCACCTACTTCTTCTTGGCACCCTTTTTCGCGGGCTTCTTCTTCGCCGGTGTCTTCTTGGCGGCGGGCTTCTTTTCTGCTGACTTCTTCTTTGCGCCCGGGACCTTCTCGCGGACTTCCATTTCCTCGACGATCTTGTTGAGGCGTGAATCTTCCTCTTCCTTCTTCGCGAGGATGCGCTCGACGGCCGTGAGCTTGTCCTTGGTTTCGTCCAGCTCTTTCTGCATGCGCGTGGATTTGCGGCGCAGCTTGGCGTACTTGTCGGCGATGCCTACCTTGAGGTTCTCCAGCAGGCCCTGCAGCTTCTGGTCGCTGCCGTCCTCGTTATTTTCGGCGGCCAGCAGGTGAGCGGCGACGAGCCCCTGGAACTCGTTCATCTCGCCCTTCCAGTAAGTCTCGGCTTCCTTGGCCTGGCGGCGGGCGGTTTCGACGTCGCTTTGCATGCGCTCAATCTGCGCACGGCGCTGGCCGGCGAGGGCCTTGGCGCGGTTGACGTCCTTCTTGGACAACTCGACGGATTCAAGCTGCGCGGCCAGGTCGCTTTCGCGACCTTCGGCTTCGCCAAGGCGTTTGCGCATGTCCTCCAGCTCGGCTTCGCGCTCGGCGACTCGGCCTTCCCACTTCGTGCGCTCCTGTTCCAGCTGCGCGGACAATGAGCTCAGGGCCTCCGCGGGCGCCGACTTGTCGACCTGTTCGCGTTCGCGCTCGAGCGCGTCTTCCAGTTGCTCGATACGGCGGTTGTGCTCGCGGCGCATTTCCTGCTCGGCGTCGAGCCGCGCGCGTGCCTCGACAAGATGTTTTTCGGCCTCGTGACGCTGCTCGGTCGCCAGCTCGATTTTGTCCTTGAGCATGCTGATCTCGTCGCGCCACTTCTCGGCGGCCTGCTCGGCGTTCGTCAGGGCGCCGCCCACGCGAATCAGCTCTTCGCTGGCCTTGCGGTGCTTTTCATCGAGTTCATCCAGCTCGGCCTGCAGGGTCTTGATGCCCTCAAGCTCCTTGCGCAGATCGTCGGCTTCCTTGCGCGCCGCGTCTCGTTCGCCGTGTGCTGTGCGCAGATCGACTTCGCGCTCGGCCACGACTTCCTTCATCGCATCGAGCTCGCCAACGGCGCTTTCGAGGCCCTTCAGCACTTCGTCGCGCTTTCGTGTGATGTCGTCGTTGCGGTCCTTGAGCGCGTCGACTTCGGCTTGGAGCGCGTCCGTTGCTTCGGTGTTCGCGGCGGATTCTTCTGCTGCCTTCTCGGCCTCTTCGAGTTGCTGCTTCAACTCGGCGACTTCCTGCTCAAGGCTCTCGGCCTGTTCCATGGCCTGCTGTTCGGCCTCGCGTGCCTTGCGAAGGTCGTCCGCGGATTTCGTGCGTTCTTCTTCCTCGAGCTTCAGTTCTTCGCGCAGGTCATCCAGTTGCTGCTGCGCGATCTGGATCTGGCGGTCGCGCGCCTCAAGCTTGCGCTCCAGCTCGTCGGCTTTGCCCGTGTCCTTCTGTGCCTGCTGAAGCTTCTCGTTCAACGCTTTCAGCTCTTCCTGTGCCGCGTCGCGGGCGTTGCGGGCGGTCTCGGCTTCTGACTTCGCGTCCGCCAGCTCTTCTTCAAGCTCGCTTGCGCGCTTTTCGGCTGCGGTGAGCTTGTCGGCTGCTTCGGCCTGTTCCGCGAGCTTGTCTTCGAGCTCCTTGTTGCGTGCCTCGGCCGCGGCGAGTGAGTCTTCCAGCTCGGCTTTGCTGCGCTCGACTTCGGCGAGTTTGTCGGCCGCGGCGGTCTTCTCTTCAAGTTCGAGTTCAAGCTCGGCCGCATGGTCGCGGGCCTGTTTGAGTTCTTCTTCCAGCTTGGCCGCACGCTCGTCGAGGTCGCCGCCGGCGCCTTCGAGCTGCTGGATGCGCTCGTCGCGGCGCGCGATGGCTTCGTCGCGCTCGCCGATCTGTTTCTCAAGCGCGGCGATGCCCTCGTTCAGCTTGGATTTCTCGGAAGCGGCCTGGTTGGCCTCTTCCATCAGCTTCTCGATTTCCTTGTTCGCGTTGTCGAGTTCCGGCGCGAGCTTGGCGACATGCTCGTGTCGCGCGGACAGCTTTCGTTCGGTGTCATCAAGCGTTGCGCGAAGCTCGGCCAGTTGCTGTTGCAGCTCTTGGGCCTTGGCGCCGCCGCCTTCCTGAAGCTCGTCAAGACGACGCAACAAGTCATCATTCGCCGCGCGCAGCGATTCGTTTTCTTCTTCGATTACATTGAGTGAGCGCTCGGCGACGTCGCGATCTTTGAGCGCCTTGTCACGTTGCGCTTCCGTCGCGGCTATTTCCGCGATTTTTTTTTTACGGACTCGTTCTCGGCGGACACGCCGTCGAGATCTTCCTTGTGCTTCTTTTCAAGTTCGCGGCGCAGGTTGGTCTCGTTGGAAAGCTGCTCTGCCATGCGGCGCTTTTCCTCGAGCCACTTGCCCTCTGCCGTGCGCAGGCCTTCCAGCTCCGCCTCGACGTTCTCGAACTTGCGCTTGAGCATGCCGAGTTCTTTGGCGGCTGTGCCGGCCTTGCCGAGGTCGGCGTTGAGCTTGTCGAGCTGTTCTTTCGTCTTCTCCAGCTCAGAGCGTGTCTTTTCGAGCTCGCCGCTGACCTGCTCGGCGTTGCTGGCGCCGGCGCGGGCCTTCTCGAGGTCCTTCTTCAGCTTGGACAGCTCGTCCCTGACCTGCTGTGCTTCAGCCTCGGCCTTCTTGGCGCGCTCTTCGACGGCCTTGCTGGCTTCCGGCAGTGTTTCGCCCTTTTCGATCGCCTTCAGCTTCTGCTCGGCCTCGCGGCGGTTGTTGGTTTCGTTGCTGAGCTGTGCCGCGAGTCTGCGCTTCTCTTCCAGCCATTCGCCTTCCTGGCTGCGCAGCTTCTCGAGCTCGATCTCCATGTTCTCGACTTTGGCGTGGCTGCGCTCGCTGAGCTTCAGGGACTTCTTAAGCTCCTCAACCTTGGCCTGCAGCGCCTGGGTTTCTTCGCTGGCGCCTGCGCTGGCCTGGTCAAGCTGCGCGCGAAGCTCTTCGAGCTCCGACTGCAGCCCGGTGATCTGGCCGTTGAGCTCGTCGCGTTCACGCTCGGCCTGCTCGCGCAGGCTGGCCTCCTGGTTGACGCCTTCGTTTGCCTCGGCGCTTGCGTTTTCCATGTCCGCAAGCTGCTGTTCAAGCTGCATCAACTGCTCGCGCAACTGGTCCGCCTCGGCCTGCGCGTCGGCTGCTGCTGCGCCGCCTGACTGTGCTTCCATGAGCTGCTGCTCAAGCTGCGCGTATTCTTCATCGCGCTGCTGGAGTGCGGCCTCAAGGGCGCCGTACTGCTCGCCGATCCCGTCGAGCTGCTGCTGCAGGTCCATGTAGGTGTCTACGGCCTGCGCGTTGCGCTGCTGCAACTCGGCGATCTGGGCTTCGTACTGGTCGATGAACTGCTCATTACCCGCCTGGCCGGCCTGGGCCTGCTGCAGGAGCTGCTGGGCGTTCTGGTACGCCTCGTAGACCTTTTTGTACTCGTTCTTGTAGTTCTCGACCTTCTCGGTGGCCTGTTGCAGGCGCATTTCCATCTGCGTCTGCGCCATCACGAGCTGGTTGAATTCTTCGCGGTCGATGCCGCTGTCCATGCCGAACTTGTCGGTAACGCTCTGCACGATGTTCATGATCACTTGTGGTGTGATCACTTTCACTTTGCTCGGGAGCTGGCTCCGGTCACGGATCTGGGCGTTGGCATCGAGGTCGGCCATCGCGCGCCCGACATCGCTGTTGGGTGCGGCGGCCGGGCCACGTTGCTGCGGCCTTGCCTGCTGCGGTTGTCCCGCGCCAGGAAGTCGGATACTGCGGGTACCCTGCTGTTCGCGTCGCGCCATAACTTGGTCCTTGGCTCGGCTGTGGAGTCCATTCGTATAGCTGATTTGAACACTTGCTCCAAGCGCCTGCCTGTATCCGGTGGCAAAAACGACTGGAGATGACGAGGGGACAGGCACGAATCGTGCCTGTCCCCAATGCGCCGAAGCCGCCTGACTGTGATTCAGAGCCTAGCGGCGCTTGCCCTTACTGGCTTTCTCAATGGCTTCCTTGAGGTCGGCCGGTGCTTCATTCTTGATGGCGTCGAACTTGATCAGGTCCGGGCCCTGGTCGTAGTCGATGCAGCGGCTGCCGACGAGGAACAGCTTGGCCTCGCCGTCGCTGCCCGACTTGATGATTTCATAGAAGGTAATGCAGTGGCGCATCTGGCCCGGCTCGAACGGGTTTTCGGCGTACTTCGTCACGGCGATGTAGCCGCCCTGGCGGTTGGCGCCGAACGTGATCACGTCGAAGCCGTCCTTGCTGTCGACACCGTCCGCGTGCGCGGGCTCAGCCCGATCAACGAACGAGTTCCAGGCGTACGTGCCGGCCGCGACGAGTGCGGCGACGGCAAAGACCGCCTTGATCAGTGTGTCCAGTTTCATGCGATATCCTCTCGACCGGGGGAGGGTAGGTATCCGAAATTGTAGCGTCTAACCCCGCTTGCCGCACGCAGAAGCGGGAAAATCGGGGGCAGGCCAGACCCGGCCTGCCCCGTTTGCACTGCCTAGCGGTGTTTCGACTTCAACGCGGAAGGCTGACTGCCGTCGGGCTTGAAGCCCAGCAGCTCAAAGCCGCGGTCCCATTCCACGCAGCGGCTGCCGACGACTTTCAGCTCTGCCACGCCGTCCTGCTTGCGAATGATCTCATAGAACGTCAGGAAATGGCGGGGTGTGCCCTTGTCTTCCTCCTTGTCTCCGTCGTAGGGGCCATAGGTGGAGACGACCAGGTACTCCACGTCGCCGTCGTGCAGCGTGGTCATGGCGTATCCTTCCTCGGCCTTGTCGACCCCGGCCCCGTCGGCGTGGACCGGCTGAGAGTTATTCGTGAAGCGGTCAAAGGCGTAGGTCACCGATGCCAGCAGGGCCGACACAACCAGCGGTACGGCCAACAAGAGGGATGCTGCAACAAGCTTCTTCATGGCGATGCTCCTGAGGGGAGATGGGGGATGGAAGTGGTGTGGATACGGGTGCTCAGTCGCCTTTCGCCTGTTCGGCGTACTTGCGGAAATCTTGCGGGAGGTAGCCCTTCGGACTGTCAAATTCGACCTGATCAAAGCCCATGTCGTATTCGATGCAGCGACTGCCCAGGTAGTGAAGGCGAGACTCGTGCGGTCCGTGTTCTTCGAGTTCATAGAAGGTAAGCGTCCACCGCATCTCGGATTTCTGCTTCGGGTTTGGCATTCGGCGCAGAACCGCGAGGCGGCAGTCACGATTGCTGTCTTCACCGAGGGAGTAGACTCGTATGTCGTCGTCCTGCGGGCGGCTTGGCGGGGCTGAGGCGAGCGGTGGGATCGCTGCCGGCGGCTGGATGACTGGTGAAACAGAGACGTTCGACGGCGGTGGCGGCTCAAGCTTGAGCGCGGAAATCATCGCGGCGACGCCAATTCCTGTGAGGGCCAGAGATGTAACAAGCATGGAGATATCACGCAGGCGCATGGGAGACTCCAAGGCCTTTCAGCGGGCAGAGCAATACCTTCACGCACGCGAGCGTTTTCACGGGCACGAAGCAGTACGCATCAACCTATGAGATGTTGTTTCGGGTTGGCCGATTCATCTACGCTGGAAGACCGGACAGGGGATGCGAGGGGTCCGTCTACATGTAAGTGGCATGACCCGGCAGGGGCTTACACGTGAACCTTCGCGGGCGGCGCGGAATTCTGCGTATGTGAACCGCGCGGGCACGCGAAGCACAGAGGCACGAAGAACGGCAGTCGCAGTTCTTCGTGCCTCTGTGGCTCTGTGTGCGCTGCACTAACTCTGCGGCATCGTGGCCCAGTTGGTGGGCACGTTCTGGCGCAGCTCGAAGCGCGTGAAGCGTTTGCGGAACAGCATCTCGACGTCGCCGGTGGGTCCGTTTCGATTCTTCGCGACGATCAGGTCAATCTCGGCCAGCTCGTTGGTGTCGATCGCGCCGTCTTCGGATTCCTTCTTGTGGATCATCAGCACCTGGTCGGCGTCCTGCTCGATGCTGCCTGATTCACGCAAGTCGCTGAGCATCGGCCGCTTCTCGCGTGAGCTGCGCTGCTCGACACCTCGGTTCAACTGGGCGGCCGTGATGACAGGGATGTTCAACTCGCGTGCGAGTGCTTTCAGGCCGCGCGAGATGTTGCCGATCTGCAGGTGGCGGTCGAGGCGGTCATTGTCCTTGATCAGCTGCAGGTAATCGACGAACACGCACTCGATGTCGTGACGCTCTTTCATGCGGCGTGACTTGCTGCGGATCTCGCTCAGGTTCAGCGTGAAGGAGTCATCGACGAAGATTGCGGCGTGTGCGAGACGCCCGGTGGCTTCTTTCAGCTCCGCCTCTTCCTGCTTGTTGTAGAGACCAAGCTTGACCTTCTTCAGGTCCACGCCGGCATTGGCGCAGATGACACGCTGCACCAGCTCCGTGCCGGTCATTTCGAGGCTGAACACCAGCACGCCGCCCTTGCCGTCGTCGCGCCGGTTGTGCGCGTCAAGCGCCATGTTCTCGGCGAGGTTCAGCAGCAGCGATGTCTTGCCCTGGCCGGGGCGTGCGCCGACGACAATCAGCTCGCCGGGCTTCCAGCCTGTGGTGAACGCGTCGAGGTCGCTGTAGCCGCTGCTCAGCCCGGGTAGTGCATGGCCGTCGTGGCTGAGGCGCCACTCGCGCATGCGCGATTGCTGCTCCATCACTTTCTGGATCAGCATCTGCACGCTGTGCGTTTCACCGTGGAAGCGCTGCGCGGCGATGTCGAACACGTCGCGCTCGAGTTTTTCAATCACGTCGCCGGGCGACTTGGTTTCATCCATCGCCATGCTGCGGACGTCGGAGGCGCGCAGGATGATCTCGCGCATCAACGATCGATCCCGCACGATCGTGGCGTAGCGTTCCGCACCGTAGGCGCTGGGCACGCTGTGGCTCATGTCGGACAGATAGGTATGCAGCGCGTCGCTGCCGCCGCACTGGTCGATCACGCCGCTTTTGCGAAGCTGCTCGCCGACGCTGACCCAGTCGATCTCGTGGCCCTCGGCCGAGAGGTCCTGCACCGCGCGGTAGATGTGCTGGTGGCTTGCGCGCCAGAACATCTCCGGCTTCTTCAGAATCAGCGAGACTTCCGGCAGGCAGCCCGGGTCGACGAAAATTGCGCCAAGCACGGCCTGTTCGGCCTCGATGCTGTGTGGGGGGATAAAGCCTTGCTCATCAGCCATAACGCGTGACAACTCCACACGCCCCATGCGGGCGTCGTGTAAATCATACAGGTGAGTGCGACAAAGATTCCGGGTCGGACGTTCAGGTTGTAGCGAGGCGAGGGATCGGCATAGCGTTGTTGAAGATATTGTTTGCCGATGTCAGTTGGGGAAGACGCGTTGATAAGCACGAGGCTCACGCGGCGGGAGCGTCTTTTGCATTGGCCAGTGCATCGGCCTTGATCACGACCGTGCGGCGCTTGCCTGACTTCTTGGCGTCGTACATGGCGTTGTCGGCGCGCTTGACGACTTCCTTGACGTCGGAAGGCGGGTTGTCGTACCAGACGACTCCGATGCTTGCGCCAAGTTCACTGCCTGCGTAGTCGCTTCCGATTTCAACGACGGCATCCACCATACGCTGGCCGATCTGCGCAGCGCCCTCAGCGGATGTCTGCCACAACAACGCGGCGAACTCATCGCCGCCAAGGCGCGCGGGCACGTCGGATGCTCGCAACTGCTTGCGCAGCGCTTCAGCCACGCGCTTGAGCACTTCGTCGCCGGCGAGATGACCGAACCGGTCATTCACTCGCTTGAAATTGTCCAGGTCCAGATAGAGCAGGCACAGCGGCTTATTGTCACGGTGGCAGCGTGCGACTTCGGGCGTCAACCGCTCCATGAACTCGCGCGAATTCGGCAAGCCGGTGAGTACGTCCGTGCGCGAGATACGTTCTTCGAGGTCGAGCAAGTCATGAATGCGTGAGTTCGCCGCTTTCAGCTGGTCGCGCTCGCGCCGCAACGTCGCGATTGCAAGCCCGACCACCAGGAACAAGACCAGCGCGGCTGTCTCGTTCCAGGTGCTTACCAGGTTCAACTCTGCGCCGTGAACCGAGGCCTCGGCCAGGCCCCACGCAACGCCGGAACTGAGCGCGATCAGCACGACGTAACGGCGCTCGATCGACCATGCCACGAATACAATGGGAATCACATAGAACAGCGCAGAGCGAACGTCTTCGCCGGTGAGGTAGTCCAGCCAGCCGAACACCACAACCATGGCCAGGGCGAGGCACAGAATTGCGAGTTTTCGCGCCATGCATTCAACCCTACCACGCCCGCGAATCGGCAGATATGAGCGGTCGCAGATCAAGACACAACCGCCCGCGGCTGATGCCGCGGGCGGTGCGTCTGCCTGTGCGTGCCCACACGCACACACAGGACTGGAAGCTAGTTGCCACCGGCGCTCCGGCTTACGACGGGCTGGTCGGCCTGCTCATCGATCCACTGATAGAGGCGAGGCTCGCGGATGGTGGTGTGGGCGACGCCCTCCTGCACCAGGAACTCATGTTCGATGCCTTTGCGCTTCAGTTCTTCATGCAGGAGCAGGTTCTGGGGGTAGAGGCCCATCTGGTCCTTAGTGCCAGTGGTAATGAAGAGCTTGAAGGGGAGCCGATGGTCCAGGTGGCGAACCTGGGCGAACGGGCTGTAGGCCTCGAACTGTTCTTCATCGCCGAACTTTCCCGCCACGCCGGTCTGCCAGCGCTTTAGGTAGAAGCCGCCGCCGTATTTCTTTTCGAAATCTTCGATCTGGTCGGTCGGCTCGAATGGCGAGACGTCATAGGCGAACGGGCTGGCCGCGGCGACAGCGGTAAAGGCGTCGGGGTGGCGCAGGCTGAGCATCATGGCGCTCAGGCCGCCCATGCTGTGGCCGAATGCAATCGTGGTGTCATTGACTTGATAGTAATGGCGCACACTCGGGATGATGCGCTCAAACAACAGACGCTCGGATTCGCCTGCAATCACGTCAAAGCGACCGACGCTCGGCGCGAGTACTACAAACGGACCGAACTCTTCGTCCTGCATCTTGGGGATCAACCGCTCACCGAGTCCGTTTTCCTGGCCCCAGGTTCGGTGATTGCCGCCGCCGCCGTGGAAGTAGACCAGCAGGGGGAACTTTCGCCCGGGTTCGGACTCGTACTGCGGCGGCAGGTAGACGCGGTACTCAAGCTCCTGTTTGGGAAGCTCAATGGCCTTGTAGTCGCTCTCGATCTTCTCGGAAAGGTTGATGGTGCATCCCGCCAGCAGCACGACGGGGGCAAGCAGTAGAAGGCGATTCATGTGGGTTCTCCAGTTTTCAGACGACTCATGTGCCAATGGAACGAGGGCACAAGATTTCATATTCCGAAAACTAAAGTGCATGAAAAGAAATTTTCATCTGGTGTGATCGTGTTGTATCCTAAGGAAAGAATCTCGCGTTTCCTTTGAATGACGCGCCAACGGAGTCGTGAATGATCTCCAAGACACTCGAAAACGAGCTCTCCGCCTACCGGATCGGTGAAAAGGTCAAGCAATTGCGAGCGGAGCGCGGCTTGCGGCTGGTTGAGTTGGGCTCGCATACAGGCATGTCGGCCGCGATGCTGAGCAAGATCGAACGCGGCAAGCTGGTGCCCACGCTGCCGACGCTGATGCGCATTGCGCTGGTGTTCAGTGTCGGGCTCGACTTCTTCTTTTCGGATGAGCGCAGGCGGAAGGCGTTCGCCATCACCCGCAAGGGTGAGCGCATCAGGCTGCCGGCCGACCTGGACAAGAAGCTGGTGCCCTACGACTTTGAGAGTCTCGACTACGCGGCGCTTGAGCCGAAGCTGAATGCGTTCCTGGCCTCGTTTCACGAGCTTGAGAAGCTGCCCAGCCACAAGCACGCGGGCGTCGAGTTCATCTACCTGGTCTCGGGCCGGCTGGAACTGACGTGGCTCGAGGAAGCCCACGTGCTGGAGGCCGGCGACAGCGTCTACTTCGATTCCGGCATTGAGCACGCCTACCGCAGGCTCGGCAGCGCCGATTGCACTGGCGTGGTCGTTACCCTGCCCGCTTAGCCTATGCCTGTCCCGCGTCGGAGGACTTTGCCTTCAGCAGGTCGCGGATCTCGGTCAGGAGTTCCTGGTCCTTGGTCGGCTTTGCCGGCGCGGCTTCCTGCTTCTTCTTGAGCTTGTTGATGCCCTTGATGACGAGGAACATCACAAACGCGACGATCAGGAAGTTGATACCCGCGTTGATGAACATGCCGTAGTTGATCGTCACCGGGTCGGTGTCGGTCGGCATCTTGATCGCAAGATCCTTGAAATCGACCTTGCCCAGAACGTAGCCGATCGGCGGCGTGATGATGTCCTTCACCAGTGATTGCACGATGGCCGTGAAGGCCGTACCGATGACGATGCCGACGGCCATGTCGATCACGTTGCCTTTCACGGCAAAGTCGCGGAATTCCTTGATGATGCCCATTGCCTGCTCCTCGAGATTGTCGCGCGAGTGTAGGAGCGGCAGCGCGAACTGCGAGAGGCACCTGCCGGTTTCTGCGATTCGGGTTGCGCGGAAGGTCAGCGCGCGGCGGATGCGGGCGGCGAAAACTGGACGACGCGGGTGCGGCCCTTGCCGTCGCGCTTGGCCTCATACATGGCCTCATCGGCGCTGCGAACGACCTCCAGCGAGTTGGCAGGCGGCGTCTCGAACCAGGCGATGCCGACACTGACCCCCAGCGAACACTGCGGGTAGTCGGCCCCGATCTGCCTCACGGCCACTAGAACGCGCTCGCCTACGCCCTCGGCGCCCACGCGATCGGCCTGCCACAACAGCGCTGCGAACTCGTCTCCGCCGAGGCGGGCGGGGATGTCAGCGGCGCGAAGGCAGCTGCGAAGGGCATCGGCAACGCGCTGCAAAACGCGGTCGCCCTCGAAGTGGCCGTGACGGTCGTTGACCTGCTTGAAGTTGTCGAGGTCGAGATAGAGCAGGCAGAGCGGCGTGTGTTCGCGATGGCAGCGGGCGATCTCGGGCTCCAGGCGCTGCAGGAAGTCACGGCTGTTGGGCAGTCCGGTCAGTGCATCCGTTCGGGCGGCGGTGGCTTCCTTCTCAAGCAGCTCATGAATGCGGTCGTTGGCCGCCCGAAGCCGATCGCGCTCGCGGCGGATCGTGGCAAAGGCGAGGCCCGCGACCATGAAGACAATCAAAGAGTCGACGGTGCTGATCAGTGTATCCGCGACGTCCGGCACCTCCGGCGCGTACCAGCGCACGGCGCCCCAAACGATTGCCGAAAACAGCGCGACGACAACTATGGCGCGCCGCGGCAGGTTCCAGCCGACGAACAGCACCGGCAGGACGAAAAACAGCGCCGAGCGAACGCCCGGCCCGGTCAGGTAGTCAAGCAGTCCGAGCGCGGCGACCGCCAGCAGGGCGCCGACGAAGATTGCAACTGTACGCGGTTTGATGGCCATGTTTCGTGCCCGCAGGGGAGGTGCAATCTATCAGGGCCTGTCACTGATACGAACAGCGCGCTAAACACAGGCATGGTCTGGATACCCGGTTTCGGACGCTACTCGCCCCGCGACGGCAATCGCGTCGGTGACCCCGCGCCGGATTTCACATTGAAGGACCAGGACGGCAACGACGTGACACTCAGCGAGCAGGTGGGGGAGAAGCCGGTGGTGCTGGTGTTCTACCCGATCGCGGGCTCGCCGGTCTGTACGAAGCAGATGTGCAGCCTGCGCAACGGCTGGGGCGAGTTGATGAGCAAGGCCAAAGTGTTCGGCCTCAGCTACGACGGCGTCGAGTCACTGAAGAAGTTCAAACAGGATCACAAGCTGCCGTTCACTCTGCTTAGTGACAGCGACAAGAAAGCCGCCAAGGCCTTCGGCGTGGCCGGGACATTTGCCGCCGCCCGGGTAACGGTCATCATCGGTACAGACGGCAAGATCCGAGAAGTCATCGACAGCATCAAAGCCGGCGACCACGCAAAACAGATCCTGGAAGCGCTCTGATTCAGCCGCCAAGAACGCCAAGGAACCACAACTACAGCCACGGAGCACGCGGAGGCGCACTTGTGTCCGTGAAACTCCGCGTTCTCCGTCGCTCTGGTTTTTCTTGGCGTCTTGGTGGCTGGCTGCAAATGCCCGGCGGCTAGCTTGCCGCAGCGGCCTTCTTTGCGCGCTTCCTTAGACTCTCGTTCAGTTCGCGTTTGCGGACCCGGTAGGCCTTGGGTGTGACTTCGACCAGCTCGTCCTGCTCGATCCATTCCATGGTCTCTTCGAGGCTCATGTCGCGGCGCGTCTTAAGGCGAGTGAAGCTTTCCTTGGTCGAGCTGCGGATGTTATTGAGCTGCTTGGTGCGGCAGGCGTTGACGTTGATGTCGCCGTCGCGGCAATGCTCGCCCACAACCTGGCCGACGTAGATCGGGTCGCCAACCTCAGTGAAGAAGTCGCCGCGGTCATTCAGACCGTCCAGCGCGAAGCTGGTAATCTTGCCTGGGTCGGTCGCAATCATGGCGCCGCGCGGGCGCTGCGCGATGGCGCCGGCCATGCGTTTGTATTCGCGGAAGCGGTGGCTGAAAATCGCCTCGCCCTGCGTGGCCGTCAGGATGCGTGTGCGCATTCCGATCAGTCCGCGCGACGGCACCTCAAAGTGAATCACCGTGCGCTGGCCGTGGTTTTCCATGTGGGTCATCATTCCCTGGCGTGAGCCCAGCAGCTCAATCACCTTGCCCGCGTGCAACTGCGGCACGTCGACGACAGCGTCTTCCCAAGGCTCTTCCTTGTGGCCGTCGACTTCGTGGATGATCACTTCTGGTGCGCCGATTGCGAACTCGTAGCCTTCGCGCCGCATGTTCTCAACCAGGATGCCAAGGTGCAGTGTGCCGCGGCCCATGACCTTGAAACTGTCGGCCGACTCGCCGGTGTGTACGCGCAACGCGACGTCTGCCTCGGCCGCGCGCTCGAGGCGGTCACGCACCTGCCGGCTGGTGACGAATTCGCCTTCCTGGCCTGCGAAGGGCGAGTCGTTGACCTTGAATTCCATCGTGATGGTCGGCTCGTCAATCGGCACCGGCGGCAGTGCTTCCGGGTGCTCGAGGTCAGCCACTGTGTCGCCGATATCGATGTCCTCGAGACCGACGATCGCGACGATGTCGCCAGCGCTGACTTCATCCACCTCGACGCGTTTCAGCCCGTCGAACACCTGCACCTGCTTGGCCTGCGCCTTGCGCACGTCGCCTTCGCGCTTGACGACCGCGACCTGGTCGCGCGCGTGCAGCGTGCCGCGCATGATGCGACCGATGCCGACACGGCCTACAAACTGGTCGAACAGGAAGTTGGTGATCTGCACCTGGAACGGCTTGTCCGGCTGGACTTCGGGGCCGGGGATCTTGTCGATCATGGCGTCCATCAGCGGGATCAGGTTCTCGCCGCGTTGCGCCGGGTCGAGGCTCGCGACACGGTCACGCCCGCTGGCATAGATCACCGGGAAATCGAGTTGCGCGTCGTCGGCGCCGAGGTCGATGAACAACTGGAAGACTTCGTCCAGCACTTCGAGGCAACGCGCGTCCGGGCGGTCGATCTTGTTGACCACGACCAGCGGCTTCAGGTCGTGCGCCAGCGCCTTGCGCAGCACGAACTTGGTCTGGGGCATCGGGCCCTCGGCCGCGTCCACCAGCAGGAAGCAGCCGTCGGCCATGCTGAGCACGCGCTCGACTTCGCCGGCGAAGTCGGCGTGGCCGGGCGTGTCGATCAGGTTGACTTTGACGCCCCGCCACTTGAACGAGACGTTCTTGGCCAGGATGGTGATGCCGCGCTCGCGCTCGAGCGGGTTGCTGTCCATGAACGCTTCGGCGTGCTCGGATTTGTGGCCGAAGAAGTTGGCCGCCTCGAGGAACCCGTCGACGAGTGTGGTCTTGCCATGGTCGACGTGGGCTACAACTGCGATGTTGCGGATGTCTTCGCGGCGCATGATGTCCTACCAAAAGGTGCGGTAGGGTAGCGAAGAGTGGCTTCACCGCAATGCCTCGGAAGGCGGCAGGTGTCAGTCGGCGCGCGGTACAGAGTGTCTGAGTGTGCGAAGGACTACAACCGCGGCCTCGGGCAGAGCACTCAGAGATCTCGGAGCAATGCAGTTCTCTGCGCGCCATGGCCACGGTGCGACGCCGCAGC
Organism: Planctomycetota bacterium; assembly: GCA_020425605.1. Classification (GTDB taxonomy): domain Bacteria; phylum Planctomycetota; class UBA8742; order UBA2392; family UBA2392; genus JACKID01. Next base: position 24,941 of record JAGQRH010000001.1, read on the forward strand.
TATGTCGCTGCGACTTCCGGCTTGGCGGGCGTGACCAGTGCCGCGGAGGGCTTCAGCGCCTGCCGGAGGCTGAGGACGTGGCCGGCAGCGGCGAGCGGCACCAGGTATGCAGGCAGCCAGATGTAGGGGAAGCCGGCCACGATTTCAGGGCCCGGCTGCACGAAGATCTTCTGCATCGGCCCCGGCATCGACAGCACGGCGTGAGCCAGCACATTGGCGAGAAGCGCCAGACCAAGGACATTCCAGCCGATCACCAGCGCCTTGTTGGGACGCTTCCAGACCAGCCATGCAACCAGCGGCGCTGTCAGCCCGGTGATGATGTCGAAGTTTCGTCCTTCAAAGCTGAGCAGTTCCGGGCCGACGCCGTTGACCGCGAGCATGAACAACACCAGCTCAACGGGCACCCGAAACACCTGGAAGCCGATCAGTTTCGGCGCACTCAGCGAATCCACCATGCGCCGCCCGACCGGCCCGAGCGTCAGCACAAGCATGGCAATCATGGTGAATGCCAGCACCGGCAGGTTCGGTGGAATGCGGTCCGGAGATGGCGTAAGCATGCCCGACAATGCGATCCCGGTCGTGATGCCGAGCCACGCGAAGATCGTCAGTGCGGCGATCGCGAAAGCACGCCCGCGGGAGGTGTGACCCCGCCATGCGTCATTGACGGCGCGCAGCACGAGCGTCACGCAGGCGAGTACCAGAGTAACGAAGAACAGGTCAACGACGATCTGCGGCATCTGCAACCCTCCGCGCGACGCTGGCCGTTCTAGCGCAGACTAGTTGCAGATGCAACGATAATCAGAACCCGCGAAGGCGCTTGCTGACTTTGTAGAGGGTGTCCATGCCGCCCTTGCCGAGTGTTTCTTCGGCCGCGGCTTGCGCCACGCGCCAGTAGGGGATGGCCTCGGCAAATTTGGCGCGCCCGGCTTCGGTCAGTTGCAGCGAATGTGAGCGGGCGTCGGCGCCGGGCTGCTTCTCGATCCAGCCATTACGCTCCATGCGGTCGACGTTGCGGCTGAGCGTGGATTTGTCCAGTTTGAGTGCATCGCACAGCGCGGCCGGCTGTACGCCGCCGGTATGCTCCAGCGCGACCAGAATGGTCATCTGCGCAGAAGTCAGTCCGACATTGCGCAACGCGTCGTCGTAGATGCCGGTGACAACCCGGCCAAGAAGTCGGGTGCGGCTGGCGAGGCAGGCAATCGCAATCTCGTCCGCCGCCTGTTTCAGTTGTTTGGCCATACAACCGATTCTAGAGCACAATGCAGCAGACGCAATCACCGGATGACCGATAGGTCAGTTATTGCCTGTCATGGCCGTCGTGGCAGGATACACTGGCGCATCCTCTTTGGCCGTGGTGGGCCGAGGCGTTTCCTGTTTAAGGGTTATCGGAATGGCTAAGACGTTTGATCTCGCACCGGATGAGAAGATCGATTGGCTCCGGACGCTTCCGTTCTGGGTGTTTCACCTGGTGCCGCTGGCGGCCATCTACACCGGCGCGCCGTGGTACTCGTGGCTGATCTGTCTTTTCCTCTATTACGCGCGTGTGTTCTTCATCACGGGCGGCTACCACCGCTATTTCTCCCATCGCAGCTACCAGATGGGCCGCGGCATGCAGTTCTTCATGGCGCTCGGCGGTACGAGCTCGTTCCAGCGCGGCGTGCTTTGGTGGGCTGCTCACCACCGCCATCACCACAAGTATTCGGATCAGCCCGAAGACGTCCACTCACCCAAGCGCGGCTTCATGTGGAGCCACATGCAGTGGTTCCTCGCCAAGAAGCACTTTGATGTCCAGTGGGACCTGATTCCGGACTTCAAGGATAACCCTGAGCTGAAGTGGCTGAACAAGCACGAGTTCGTCCCCGGCACACTGTTGATGGCGGCGGTCTTCTTCGCCGGCTACGCCATTGAGACGCTGGTCTATCACAACCCGCACGCATGGACGTCGGCGGCGGGCGTCTGCATCATCGGCTTCGTGCTGTCGACGATCCTGCTGTGGCACGGCACGTTCACCGTGAACTCGCTGGCGCACGTGTTTGGCAGCCGCCGATTCGCCACCCGCGACACCAGCCGTAACAACCTGCTGATCGCGTTGCTGACCGGCGGCGAGGGCTGGCACAACAACCACCACCACTACCAGGCTGCAGCCCGCCAGGGTTTCTATTGGTGGGAAGTCGACATGACCTACTACATCCTCAAGGGCTTCGAGAAGCTGGGCCTGGTTCGCAACCTGCGCCAGCCGCCGGAGCGCATACTGAACAAGCACCTCATCAAGCAGGGCACGGCCGATCTTGGCATGTTCCACGCCCAGTACGAGCGTGCCGTTAAGGTGCTGGCCAACGTCCAGTTCAAGACGGCCGAGCAGAAGAAGGCACTGGAAGATCTGCTGGTGGCAACGCGCGGCAAGATCGACGAGATCGCCCGCATGTCCGGCGAAAAGGCCGAAGAGCTGCTCAGCAAGAGCGAGCCCGAACCGGAGCTCGTGGCCTGAGTGTCGCGCTAAATCCAAGTGGTTAAATAAAGCGGGCCGCCTGAGGAGTGCGGCCCGCCACTACAACCGGTGCTGAGGGAGGCACATTTCGGCAGAAACCTGTCGAAACTTGGAGGAGGACAATTCCCCAACCCCGGCTAATCAAAGAATATAACGACGGACCAGCGGCGGCAAGCTCCGCATTTTTCAGAATTGTGAAAGCAGCCAAGATCGATGTCACAAGTCCCGGACGCGCAACTCCTTACAACCATCGCTGAGCGCGTTGACGAGATCCAGCTGCGCTACTTCGACAAGTTGGAATCCGCACAGATCGAGCACAAGGGCGAGCGCCACCGCGACTTGCTGACAGTAGCCGACTCCGAGTCGGAAGCCGCCATCATCGACGCCATCCGCAGCCGCTTTCCTGACCACGGAATCCTCGGCGAAGAGACCGGGGTGGACCTAACGGCCAGTGACTGGGTCTGGATCATCGATCCCGTCGACGGCACCACCAACTTCGCCCGCAGCTTCCCGTTCTTCGCCGCCAGCGTCGGCTGCTGGCACAAGGGTCGCCCGGTGCTGGGGCTGGTCGAGGCGCCCTACCTGCGCGAGCGTTTCATGGCAGAGGCCGGCTCGGGCGCCACGTTGAATGGCAAACGCCTGCGAGTCAGCGAGACGCCGGATGTTGCCCATTCGATTCTCGCCACCGGCTTTGCCTATGTGCGCAACGAGGTCGAGCGCAACAACGTCGACAACTTCGGCCGCCTGATCCTCAAGTGCCACGACATCCGCCGCCCGGGCGCCGCCAGCCTAGACCTGGCCTATGTCGCGGCCGGGCGTTTTGACGGGTACTGGGAGCCCTACCTGAAGCCGTGGGACTGCGCCGCGGGCTGTCTGCTGGTGACCGAAGCGGGCGGCAAGCTGACCGACTTTGCAGGCGGCGACGACTGGCTGTTCGGCGCCAACCTCGTTGCCAGCAACGGGCTGATCCATGAAGAACTGCGTTCCGAGTTGTCCGGGACTGAACCGGGATACGAGCCCTGGGGCCGAGAGGTCGAGCGGCAGCTTCGGGGCGCGTAGCCTCAGTTCTGGTCGCCGGGCGTATTTGAACTAACCTGTGTCAGCAACCTGAACCCAAACGCGAGCCGCATGGACACGCTTGTCATCGTCCGCAAGATCCGCGAGGCGGAGGCCCTGGCCGACGCCGGCAAGCACGGCGACGCCCGGCGTTTGCTTGAGCCCTTGCTGACTGACGACGCGCTGACCGAGACCCACCGCAAGCTGGTCCACAAGAAGATCGACCTGTTCAAGAAGCAGCACGAGCGCATGACGCGCATTATCTCGCGGCGTGCGACCTCGGTCAGCACCCGCGACGAGGCTGACCAGTCCTCAGCGCGCACGGCCATCCGGGCACCGGTTTCTGCGTCGGACAGGCCGACGGAAATTGCAATCGAGAAAGACAACAAGTCGGAGCGCCCAACCGACCTGACCCTCGAGAAGGACGTGCCGCAGGGGGCCGCCACCGAGGTCGTGCCCAAGGCGCGCGACGTGGACACCGAGGTGCCTGAGCGGGGCCACCGCCTGAAGGTCGAGCCGCGCAAGAGCCACCAGAGCAGCGGTATGTGGAACGCAGTCGATGACCGCCGCGAGGTCAAGCGCCCGCCCGACCCAAGTGATTCACAGGAACTCGCGCCCGTTGCCGGCAGTGGCCGGCTGGATGCCGTGACAGAGACGTCCGACGAAGATCCGCGCAAGACCGACATCTTCCTGTCGCCACCCGTTCATGATTCCGTGGTGCAGGTGGCGCCCGAAGACGACAGCGCGCCGTCCATTTCGCGCTTCACCAGCAAGGGCGACAAGCCGGTCTACGCGACCGGCAACGACACGCCCGCGCCGTGGCACGACACGCCGGTGCCGCAGTCCGGCTCATCGCGCACGACCTCCGTGAACGCAACTCCGCCCCCGGTTTCGGTGCGCGACAGCGTCGTGGTCAGCGGCTCGGACACGCTGGCCGTGCCTGCGCTGCCTGACAAGGACGACGATTCAACCTACCTGTTGGCGGACGATTACTTCACCAGTCGGCCCAGCGCCCGCAACCGCGAGCGCAGCAACCCCGAGCTGAAGGCACTCGCGGACCGCCTGCCCGACGACGACCTTCGCCGCGAATTGGCACTCGAGGTCGTCAAGCTGCGCGAGCAGCTGGAGAACTCCGGAAAGGACAGCCGCCGGGAAGGCACCCGCGCAGGCTCCCGCAAGATCGAGCGTGAAGACCGCCCGGAATCGGGCTCGTTCCACATCCCGGCCAGCCAGGTCAACACGATCGTGCGTCGCGCGGCGGGCACGGACCAGATTGAAGTCCACATGCCCGGACGCGACGAAGACGCGTCTGAGCTGCAGGTGCTGCGCAAGGACAGCGTGCGCGGCGAACGGGTCGGTGCCACGCCGACGGACCGCATTGCGCTGGCGCAGGACTACATCGATGCGAACCAGATTGCCAAGCCCGGCATGCTGAAGCCCGTCGCGACGTGGCTTGGCGTGCTGGTGGTGCTGGGCGTGATCGCCTGGGGCATTCATCTGGGCTGGCAGTCGGTGGCGGGCAACAAGGTCGCACTGACCTCGGTGTCTGAGCAGGGCGTGGCAGACGTGCTGTTGGGTGCGCGCCTGAACACCGTCGACGACTTCCGTGGACGGAATAACGAGGCCAGCCCGCAGATGCAAAGCAAGTCGCGCGGCTGGATCGTCAACTATGACGAGACCGAGGAGGCGCGCATTACGTCCGTGACCGTGCCCGGCCCCGGCTATTCGGACACGGCCGCGCGCCAGTTCGAGAACCTGACAGTCTCATTCGGCAGCCATGACCTTTCATCCGCGGACGGGTTCTCGCGCAAGCAGGTTACGGCCGCGTTCGGCGAGCCGTCGGCCCAGTCACGCACCGCCGAGGGCGAGCCTGTCTACCTGCGCTTTGACTCGCACCAGGGCAGGGGTGTGCTGGAGTTCCGATATGACCCCGGCGACATGGAAACCCCGGTCTGGATTCGCATCTACGACGCGACGGCCAATCCCGAGCCCCCGTCGCTGGCTGACTATGAGTGGGGGTCCTGATGCGAAGGGGTGGCGCGAACCTGCATAATGCTGCTATCGTTCGGCACGCCGAAAGGACCGAATGAAAATCCGTTTCTGGGGAGTTCGGGGCAGCCTTCCCACGCCGGGGCCGGAAACGGCCCGCTACGGCGGCAACACCACGTGCATCCAGGTCATTCGCGACAGCGGCCCGTTGATCATCATCGACGCGGGCACGGGCATCCGTGCGCTGGGCGACCAGCTGATGAAGGCTTCCAAGCCTCCGTTCGACATCAAGCTGCTGGTCACGCACACCCACTGGGATCACATTCACGGCTTCCCGTTCTTCGTTCCTATCTACACGCCCGGCAGCAAGGTGCAGGTCATGGGCATCGGCCCGCTGCGCGAAGGCAAGAGCTTTGAGCAGGTGATGCGCGACCAGATGACCTACAGCTACTTCCCCGTCGAGAACACGATGCTCGACAACGTGGTCACCTACGAAGACTGGAACAAGCGCTTCCCCGATGGCGTGGAGAAGAGCTTTGAATTGTGCGAGGGAGTGAAAGTCACGCTGAAGCTGACCAATCACCCGGTCTACTGCATCGCCTACCGCATCGAAGCTGACGGCAAGAGCTTCATTTTCACGGGCGACCACGAGCCATGGGCAAAGACCACAACCGATGACCGACCCGGCGACACGCGCGAGTTGTTCCGCATCATGAACCACCGCATGGTCGAGTTCTGCCGCGGTGCGGACCTGATCGCGATCGACACGACCTACACGCAGGCCGAGTATGAAAGCGCCGACAACCCCGCGCTCAGCAAACGCGGCTGGGGCCACAGCCACTTCGAGTTCAACATCGGGTTGGCCAAGCAGGCCGCAGTGAAGCGAATGGGCTTCACGCATCATGATCCCACCCGAACCGATGACGCGCTCGACCGTTTAATGAAAGAGACCTACCTGCCCATGGCAGCCAAGGAAGCGCCCGACACGGAGTTCTTCGCCGCCAGAGAAGGCATGGAAGTGGAGCTGTAACGAGTCTGGAATCTGGCGTCCGGGGTCGGCTTGCGATGACACCAGACACCGGACTCCGGACTTTTGAAATGGCCAAGAAGAAGCTCGACCTCAATACGCTCGAACTTCCCGACGACAAGAAGCGTCGCGGCTCGTACATCGTGCGGCTGGCCCTTGCGCGCGTCACGCTGCACCAGCACCGCGATGCCCTGAAAGCGTCGTCACGCATGGTGATGGCATTGCCGGTGATTCAGGTTGCGCTGCTTGTCGGCGTCCTCAATGGCGAGTTCTGGCTGCTGCTGCTCGGGCTTGAGGGCGGGCTGATTGCCTGGCTGGCAGCATCGCAGATCTCGCGCCCTACACCTGAAAGCAAGGTGATCGGTTTCGGCATCGCGCTGCTGAACACGGTCCTGCTCAGTGTCACCGGCATCTTCCTCGGCAGCCAGGTGTTCTGGGTGACCGGGCTGCTCGGCATTGTTCCTGTGATCTACCTGCTGTTCAGCAACACCGGGCGTCACACACTGAAGCTGGCGTGGCTGCTGTACATTGGGCCGCTGCTGATACTGACTGCGTTCGCGGCAGCCGGGCGGGTCGCGTTGCAGAAGTCCGAGTCTGAGCAGGACCCGGCAAAGCGCGGCACGGAGCTGCAAGTCGCCTGGTGCGCGATGCTGCTGCGAGGCGGCAACGGTACCGAGCGCGCACTGATGCGCCTGCGTCAGGCGCAGACCGCCTTTGCCGCCGGCGAGTACGAAGCCGCCTACGAGTTCGCGGACGACGGCATCTACACGGGCGACCGGCGGCTGCGCGCCATCCCGGCGTCGTTGATCGGGACCGACTTGCTCGACAGCCTGATGCGCGTTAAGGCGCAGAGCTTTTACAACCATCGATGGGGCAAGGACGGCCAGATCTACATGCCGATCAAGCCCGAGCCGCTCGACGAAGAGTCGCTGACCGATCCCACCACATCCGTCCGCTGGGGCTGGTAGGCCTAAAGCTTCTCGAATAATTCCAGCAGTCTCTCGGCGCGCCGCCCGTAGGTGAACTCGCCGGCAATCTTGCTCGACTCGGCCGACAGGCGACCGGCCAATGCGCTGTCGCCCGTGACTTCCCGCAAGGCCGCGGCGAGTGATCCCGCGTTGCCGCCTTCGTAGAGTCTCGCGTTTGCACCGTCGAGCAGAACTTCCCGCACGCTCCCCACGTCAGCCGCGACGATCGGCAGGCCCATCGCCATGTACTCGAACAACTTCAGCGGTGACGTGAACCTTGAGCTGATGCTGTGTTCCGGCGGTAGCGGATGCACGGCGCAGCTGGCTCCTTTGACGTGTAAAGAGATGTCCTTCTGCGCCACGCGGCCAACGAGTTGCACGCGGTCGGTGATGCCCAGTCTGGCGACCTCGTCACGCAGGGCCGTTTCCGCCTCGGGCTTGCCGCCGCCGATCACCCTGAGCCTTAGCCCTGGTGACTGTGCGATCGCCTCCAGCAGCGTTGTCAAACCCTTCCAGAACTGCAACGTGCCGATCCAGACGACGGTCTGGCCATCCGGCTCGAAGCACGGCTTGAAGACGTTCGTGTCGACGGCGCTCGGCACGACCACGCCCGGCCCGTTGAACCCGAAGCGGGAACGAATCTCATCCAGCAGCCCTTTCGTGATCGCGGCAACGCCGGCGGCCTTGGCATAGATGTCGCGCTCGAGCTCCGACAGCCGCCTCGCCTTGCGGTCGGAATCACCCCGGTCGCGCGCCCACATCTCGCCGACCAGGTGCGCCTCGTAGACCAGCGGCATCGCGACGCCCTTGTGCGAGGCATGAGCGGCCAGCTTGTCGCTGCGCAGCCAGAGCAAGCCCGCCTTCGACTTGCCCAACGCCTTGATGAATGCCCGGAAGAACACGCTGTTGAGCGTCAGGCCCATGCGCTTGTGGACGCTGGGCAGCGTCTGCAGCTTCAAGCCCGCAGGCAGCGTCAGCGCGAGTTGATCGGCGGCGTAGGCCTGCACGCGCTCGGCGCTGTCCGGCGAGTACCAGGTGACCTCGGCGCGTCCTGCCACGGCCGCAAGGCTGCGCACGATTGCCGCCCAGCGTGCTCGGCCGGGATCGATCGGTTCATGGTGGGCAAACACAACATGCATGCGGCCATTGGAGCGGCCCCGTATGATTGCCGCAAGATTCATGAGAACCGCCCGAACCATTTCCTCGCCAAGCGTCTCCTCAGGACAGGCATGGACGTCGAACTGACAGCGCAGCTTCAGTTAGCGAAACAGGGCGATGTCCAGGCGTTCAGCTATGTGGCAACGGCCTTCCGCACTCGCCTTCTGGCATGGGCGACGGAGTGCACAGCCAACAGCCATACGGCCGAGGACGCCGCCCAGGAAGCGCTGATGATCGCTTTCACGCAGCTTGCATCGCTGCGCGAAGTCGAAGCCTTCCCCGGCTGGCTGCGGACCCTGACACGGACCGCCGCCTTCCGGCAGCAACGCCGCAAACGGCCGGACACGATGGCCGAGCCGGAAGCCGGAGAAGACGAGCCGGACGCGGTGGTCGCCGCCGAGTTGAAAGCGGCAGTCCACGGGGCGGTACAGGAGCTGAGCCAGGCGCAGCAGCAGGTGATCGAGCGGCACTACCTGCGCGGCGAGAAGATCGAGGAAATTGCGGTCGCGCTGGGCCTGCCCACGGGCACGGTGAAGCGGCGGCTGCACGACGCGCGGGAGAAACTGCGCAGCAGGCTTTCGGGCTTCGGCCCGGCGTCAGACGACCAATGGAGAGGGTAGCCATGTCAGACCACACGACCGCATGGGAAAAATTCGACAGCTGGATCAAGCAGGGCATCGAAATGCGGGCAAGCGACCTGCACCTCGTGCCCGGCTACCGGCCAAGCTTGCGCGTTGACGGCGCCCTGAAGCCGGTCGACGAAATGATCCTGACGAGCGAGCAGACCCACTGGATCGGTGTCTGCCTGTTCGGCAACCACGTCGGCTATGAGCTGTCGGGCACCGGGGCAATGCGCCTGTCGCGGACGTACGGCGACGTGATCGCCGACATCACGGTCGCCAGCGCCGGCGGGCACAAGACCGTCTGCGTGCGCATGCACGGTGGCGAGATTCCGTCGTTCGCGAAGGTTGACCTGCCCGAGCGCACCATCGAGCTGCTGAAGGCGCCCAAGGGAATCGTGCTGGTGGGCGGGCCCCACGGTAGCGGCAAGACCACAACGCTCTACTCGATGGCGGACTGGATCAATGAGAACCGTCCGGTGCACCTGTGCACGATCGAGAAGCCTCGTCACTACGTTTTCCAGAAGCGGCAGGCGATCGTGCAGCAGCGCGAGGTCGGGCTTGACGGCCCGAGCGCTGCGGCGCTGGTAGAAGTTTCGATGCAGCAGGACCCGGACGTGCTGATGGTGGGGGACATCGAGGACTTCGAGACGCTGGCCGGTGTGCTGCACGCGGCCGAGACCGGCCATCTGGTGCTCGTGCAGGTCCACGCCAAGGATGCCGTCGATGCCGTGCAGCGGATCGTCGAGGCCGCGCCCGAGTCGATGCACGCCCAGATCAGGCGCCAGCTGAGTGAGTGCCTGCGCGGCATCACGATCCAGCGACTGGTGAAGTGCGCCGACGGACGCACCCGCAAGGCCGTCTACGAGGTCATGAACGAAAGCGCCCGCAAGCTCGCGACCGGCGCGACGCCGGACGCAGGCTTCTACCTCGCCCGCGCGGCCGACCAGGTCAAGGCGCTGGAAGAAGCGGGTAAAGTTGCCAAAGAAGAAGCCGACCGCATGCGCCGCGAATTCGGCGGCTAGGCGCTGCTTGTCGCCCAACCGGGGATGCGAAAGCATCCCCGGTTCGTTTATATGCGCGCGGGCATGCGCTAGACTGTAGTGGGCGAAGTACATTGAGGGGCAAGATGACGGACGGGCAAACCGCGCAGCACCCACGCTATTCCGAGCGCAAGGAAACCCATCGCAAGATCGGCGAGTTGCTGCTTGAGCAGGGCAAGCTGCGGCGCGACCAGCTTGAGCATGCGCTCGAGATGCAGAAGACGATGGGCGGGCTGATCGGCAGCGTGCTGGTCGAACTCGGACTGATCAGCGACAGCGACCTGTGCGAGACGCTTGCCAGGTCCCTCGGACTCGAACTGATCGACCTCAATCGACTCGGCGCCGTCGACCCGGATGCCGCCCACTTCATCCCCGAATCGATCGCCCGTCGCCACAAGCTGATCGGCGTGCGGTTCGATCGAAGCAAGCCCGAGCGCAAGACGCCGGACCGCGTGGTCGTCGCCATGTCCGACCCCAGCGACTTCATGGCCCTCGACAGTATCCGTGCCGCCACCAACATGGAGCCGCTGCCCGCCGTCGCCACCCGCGGGCAGATCAGCGACGCACTGCAGACGGCGTACCTCGAAAGCCCGCTCAGCCTCGAGGAAGCGGTCGGCGAATTGAAGGACTTCAAGGTAGAAACGCCCTCCGACAAGATCGAGGGCGACGACTTCAATCGCCTGAAGTCCGAGGCGGGGCTCGCACCCGTCGTGCGTTTCGTGAACTCGATGCTGTTCGAGGCTGCGCGCATGAAGGCCAGCGACATCCACATCGAACCGCAGGAACACCACCTGCGCTGCCGTTTCCGTATTGACGGAGAACTGCGCGTCGTCGCGCCGCCGCCGAAGGAGCTGCAGGCGGCGATCATCAGCCGCATCAAGATCATTAGCGCGCTGGACATCGCCGAGCGTCGCCTGCCGCAGGACGGGCGGCTCAAGATCCGCTTTCTCGGGCGCAACATCGACGTGCGCGTTTCCACCATGCCGACCGTGCACGGCGAAAAAGTCGTGCTGCGCCTTCTGGACCAGAGCGCAACGACGTTGAATCTCGATGACCTCGGGTTCGAGGAAGAAACGGTCGCGGCCATGCGGCGCATCATCCAGTCGCCGCACGGGATCGTGCTGTTGTGCGGCCCCACAGGCTGCGGCAAGAGCACGACGCTGTACAGCTTCGTGCGCGAGCTGAACCAGACAAACGTCAACATCGTCACGGTCGAGGACCCCGTCGAGTATCGCATCGAAGGCGTCAACCAGACGCACGTACGCCCGCAGATCGGGCTGACATTCGCCAACTGCCTCCGCACCATACTGCGCCAGGACCCGGACATCGTGATGGTCGGCGAGATCCGCGACCTCGAGACGCTGGAAGTCGCTGTGCGCGCCAGCCTGACCGGCCACCTGGTTTTCAGCACCCTGCACACCAACACGGCCGTTAGCAGCACTACACGCATGGTGAACATGGGCCTGCAGCCATACCTGATCGCGGCGACGCTGAATGCCGCGCTGAGCCAACGGCTGGTGCGAAAGGTCTGCAAGGCCTGCGGCAAGCAGGTCACGTTGCAGCCTTTGGCGCGGGAAGCGCTTGGACGTTGCCTCGGGCAGGAAGTTGATTTCGAGGTTGTCCAAAAGGTGGGTTGTCCTGAGTGCGGCTACACGGGCTACAAGGGCCGGGTCGCCGTGAATGAGTTGTTTGAGCCGAATGACGCGATCCGCGAATTGATCGGCCACGGCGCTGAAGAGCAAGCGGTCGAGGCAGCGGCCAAGGCGGCCGGCATGAAGTTCCTGATCGATAACGCGTGGCGAAAGTTGAAGGCCGGCGTCACGACTGTAGAGGAAGTGTTGAGCCTCGGTTTCCAAAGAGCTGAAGATGCGGCAGCCCTCACACGCGAAAAGCAAAAGGGCGGCTCCGAGGAACTGATCTTCGACGACGACGACAAGCCAACCGGCGAAACCCTCGACTTCGACGCCAACCCGCCGGGGTAGGGGAATACTTGCATCAATTGCTGAGGCGGCGATATTGGCCCAAGAAATCTTGGGAGTTCCAAAAATGCTACACGGCATAGGCAAGCGCCTTGAGGATTTCAAAGATCGGCTGGAAGGAAACCCAAAGGCTAGAGCTAGGCTCGAACGAGAGTCCGCGTATTCAGTGTATACAGCTGCTGCCGTTGCAGATGGTGTACTGACCACAGAAGAACTCCGATATCTGGACCAAACGCGCATAGCGCTTGGGCTGGATAAACAGACCGCTGACCGGATTTTGCACGACTCCGTTCTCGATTACTTCAGAAGGCGATTGACCAGCGTTGAGTACAATTCGCCCGACGATGCGGCTCGATTGATCACCGCTGTCCGGGGTGACATCAAGGGTCTGAAGGTGTCATGGTCCGGTATCAAGCGGCAACTTCACCGTGAAATCATGGCGTACTTGGGGCGTGTTCTACACACCCAGTGGGCGGACAATGTGATGGATGAGAACGAAGTCGCCACGTTCGAAACGATATGCAAGAAATTCGGAGTGAGTTTCGAGGACGTTGCTAAGCGATTCGCGGATCGTATCCAGTCTCATTTGGAAGCATACATCGGCCAGCAGGATGCGGCCGGCGAATTGAGCGACGACGACGTCTACTACATCACTCGCTTGGCTGACTTGTTCGGCCTAAATCCTCGAGCAAGAAGCAGGCTTGTCGACGAGGTGTATCACCGCCTTTCTTTGGCCGCCGTGCGTCGCGGCGACTTCACCACATACCGGTCGCCTATCCTTCTTGATAGTTCGGAGCGTTGCATCTACGCGGCTCAAGGTGCGCAGTTTCTCCAGCTGGGTAAACCGTACGACAAGATGCAGTTCGGTGCGTTCGTTATCACGGACAGAAAGATGTACTTCGTTCCCCACGACGGAGGACAGAAATCGCTCGCGCTGAAGCGGATTCTGAATATCGACCCCGATCGAGGCGGTTTGCGCGTTCAAGGAAACAAGAAGAATGCTTCGGGGCTTTATCAGGTTCCCGATCCAGAGCTTGCACTGGAGACACTGTACACCGCCGTGATGATTGAGCGACGTCACATGCAACCGAACGAGGGTGAAGAGCGCACGAGACACATCCCCCAGTCCGTGAAGCACGCCGTGTGGCACCGTGACGGCGGGCGCTGTGTCCAGTGCGGAGCGGCGCAGCATTTGCATTTCGACCACATAATTCCGTTTTCGCGAGGCGGCGCCAACACGGTTGAGAACATCCAACTGCTCTGTGTTTCATGTAACTTGGCAAAGAGTGATCGGATTTAGACGCTACGCGCACTCACTGAAACAGGGCAGGCTGGTTGTTGGCGACTGCGGCAGTCAGCGCGCGCGGAAGTGTCGCACCGTAACAGCATACCCCATCGTTGCGACACTACTTGGCCAGCTTGTCGACGAGCTCGCGGGCGTGGTCGGCGGAGATGGCTTCGCCGAGGGTGCCCTCGAAGCGGCGGGTGACGATGCCGATCACTTTGCCGGACAGGTTGATCAGCGGCCCGCCCGAGTTGCCGGGGATGATGGGCGCCGAGGTGCCGATCACGCCGACCTCGAACTGCAGGCTGCGGATGTCGCCCGTCGCGGGGCTGGTGGTCACGGTCGTGCCCTTGATGACGCTGAGCCCGAGCGGATAGCCGAGCGCCATCACCTTGTCCGTTACGTGCAACGCCTTTAATTCTTCATCGCTGGCGATCGGCAAAGGCAGCGTCAGCTCTTTGGCGTCTCGGCGCTCGAGCTCGAGGACGCACAGGTCGTTGAACGTATCCATGTTGTGGATGCCGGCCTTCTTGACGCGCACGATGATGTCCGCCGGCAGGTCGGTCTTGAAGCCGGATCTTTCGAGGTAGCTTGCGTAGTTGTCGCCGAAGGTCGTCCAGTCGTCGGGTGCGAAACCCTTCACCCTGATGCTACCCTGCCCACCGCGGCCACCCGGCAGACTGGCCCAGGCCTCCGCGACGCTGAGGTTGGTATCGCCGACTTTCTCGCGCAGCTTGGTGCCCGGGTGCCAGGCCGCGATGACCCACTGGTTCATCGGCGCGGGCTCAACGCCGCTGATGGCGTGGCTGAGCGCCAACTCCGGCTTGAAGTAGTAGGGCTTCAGCACGTGCTTGTTGGTGACCACCCAGGCTTTCTTGTCGCTGGTGTGCGCGAGCCAGCCGGTGCCGGTGCCGCTTTCGATACCGACGGCCTTTCCGTCCGCATCCAGCAGAGGGTACTGCACGAATATAAGGAAGACGGAGTTGTTGTACTTCTCGGCCACCTCGCGGAATGAGCCCTCGGCGGGCTCCTTCGACAGCTCCTTGAGCTGGCGAAGCTGCTCTTCCGTTGCGTCCTTCAGCTCCTTGAGCTGCGCGTCGCTGATTTCCTTCACGCGCGCGGCCGTCTCTTCGTCGACGTCCTTGCGCAGCTGGTCGAAGCGCTTTTCCTGCTCGGCCTTCAGCGTGGCGACCTGGTCTGCCAGTGCGGTCTCAAGCTCGGCCATCTTGTTGCGCAGGTCGTCGAGTTCCTTCTGCCGCTGCTTTTCGGCTTCTTCGCGCTGCTTCTCGGCGTCCTGGCGTTTGCGCTCGGCTTCATCGAGCTTGGCAGTCGTGTCGGCCTTTTCCTTGGCCTGCTCGGTCTCGTTGTGGTTGTAGTACCAGACGCCGATGGCCGCGGCGGCGACGATCAGCATGAACAGCGCCGCCACCAGCGTCGTCAGGCTTGCGCGGCGTTGGGCTGAGCGCGCCTCCAGCCGCTCGGCCACCGCCTTGATCATGTGCCTGGTCTTGTCGCCGGCGCCGACCTGTGCGCCGACTTCGTTCACCATCACCGTCAGGCTTTCGGGGTCGTCGTCGGAATCCGCCGGGCGTGGCGGGTTCATCGAAGACGGGAACTTCGAGACCGGCGGCGGCGGCTCACCGGGGATGACAACGCGCAGCGTGGCGCCCTCCTGGCCAAGGTTGATCTCATAGCCGTCGTAGACGCGTGTGCCTTCCACGGTGGCGCGATGCTTCTCGACGTAGAGCCCGTTGCTGCTGCCCTGGTCGCGCAGGTAGATGCCGTCGTTGCGTTCCTCAATCAGCGCGTGGTGGCCCGAGACCTTGAGGTCGCGCGCACCATCAAAGCGCAGGTTGCAGTCGGGCGCACGGCCGATCAGTACGCCGGCGCGCAGCTCGGTACTGGTGTAGCCGAAGCGCCGCCCCGCGAGCGAGCTGGTCAGCACCTCGATGATCAGGCGGGGACCGCCGGCTTCCTGCAGCGTTGGTTGTTCGTCGTCAGCCATTACCCGGAAGGATACCCCAGCAAACCCCGGCAGCAAGCGTGCCGGACCGCCATACGTATCCGCAACAAGTCGGAGGTGCGTCCTATTGCAAATCTGGGAAGGCAGAATCGGTCGTACCCGATCCGGTGCGCTGTTTGCATTGCGTGCGCGGGTGCAGGCGTTCGCCGCGGTAGACTCTTCCCGGAGGCCCACCACATGCGTAACGCAATCGCCCTTTCTCTCCTGGCCGCCATGGCCGTCTCCTGTCTGGTCGCCGGCGCGTCATTCACGCGCGCGGACGACGTCGATGACAACCTGCCCAAACGTTCGCGCCTCGGCAAGAACTGGAAGAAGGTCAGCGACGCCCTCGACGAAGCCTACGAGGCCATGCAGGCCGACGCCGGCGTTGAGCCTGCACCGCTGGTCGACGACGACCTCTGGCTGCGACGCGTTTACCTTGACCTCACGGGCGCGCCGCCTTCGCCTGACGAAATCCAGGCCTTCCACCCCAAGGACGGCGACCCCGACAAGCGCGCCGCGCAAGCTCGCCGCGAAGCAGTAGTCGAGTACCTGCTGGCCACCCCCGAATTCGAGCACCACATGGCGACATGGTGGACGACCATCCTGGTCGGCCGTCCCAGCAACACGGTCACGGTGCGGGGCGGCGGCGGCCTGTTTGAGTACCTGCGACGCTCTTTCGAACTTAACCAGGGCTGGGACAAGACGGTCCACGGCCTGTTCGCCGATACGCGCGGGGTCGTCGGTACGCCGGAGTACAGCTACCTCAACTTCCTCGCCGCTTCGAACGACCTCGCCTACATGGCGGGCAGCACCAGCCGCGTGTTTCTCGGGCGGCAGATCCAGTGCGCCCAGTGCCACGACTCCAAGATCGACGCCTGGACCAAGGACGACT
Organism: Planctomycetota bacterium; assembly: GCA_020425605.1. GTDB lineage: Bacteria > Planctomycetota > UBA8742 > UBA2392 > UBA2392 > JACKID01. Next base: position 41,451 of record JAGQRH010000001.1, read on the forward strand.
TCGAGGCCTGGCAGGCCTTCTTCAAGTCCTTCACCGAGGAGTACAAGTTTCAGGACCAGAACTTTCTGCGCCTCGGACAGGACCTCACGTTCCGCACACCCGGCGACTTGCAGGCCAAGCTCGACCTGAAGGGCGAATACAAGCTGCCCCGCTTCCTTGACGGGCGCGACTGGTCAGCGAAGGACCGCGGCAACTTGCGCGAATCGATGGCCGACTGGTTGACCAGCAGGGACAATCCCTGGTTCTCCGAGATGACGGTCAATCGCTACATGGGCTACTTCCTCGGCGTCGCGTTCGTGAACCCGGTGGATGCCTTCAACAGCCTGAATGACCCGACCATCCCCGTCATCATGAAGGTGATGGGCCGTGACTTCGTGGCTTCCGGCTTCGATGTCAGGCGGCTGATCCGCATCATCGTCAACAGCAAGATCTACCAGCGCCAGAGCGTCACGAACGACAGCAACCTCTACGACTACATGTACTACAGCCACCAGCAGGTCCGCGAGCTGAGCCCGGAGATGATCGAGCGCAGCATCCTCAAGGTCGTCGGCGTGGAAGACCCGAAAGTCGCACCCAAGCCCACCAACCGCAAGGCCGAGGTAGCGGCCGACTCCGCCTCGCCCGAGATGGAGAGCTCATACGCATACCGCTTGCGCCTGCACTCGCTGATCACGCAGGCCTTTGACGGCGAAGACGTGCAGAAGTCAGTCGATGACCGAGGCGGCAGCCTGATGCGCGCCCTCATGTTCATGAACGGCGACATCCTGCCAAAGGGCCCGCGCTGCAATCTCGACGATATCCTCAGCAAACCGCTGCGGACCAAAGACCGCGTCGAGCTCGTCTTCGCAACGGTGCTCGGCCGATACCCCACGAAGACGGAGCTTGGCAAGCTGCTCGCCACCGTCGACGAGTGGACCGACGGCAAACGTGCTGAGCGCGACATCTACGAGGACCTGTTCCTCTCTCTCATGTGCACACCCGAGTTCGTGAACCGAAGTTGAAGTCTCTAGGTGAAACACGGCACGCAACGAGCCATAAGCCGGGACGCAAGTCCCGGGGAGAATCACCGACAACGGGAAGCAATCGCACACAAAGCACCCGCAAACCCGCTTAAAATGTGGGTTTGCGGGCAGGTGTTAAATGGCCAACACCCGGGGCTGTGCCCGGGTTGCCGGAACGCACGTGCGCTAGATCGAATACGGCCGGCTTCGCTGGAACCGTTCCCACGCGAGTTCCGTCTTGCTCGTCTGCAGCTGCAATTTGTCGCCCACGCTCATCGCGTTCATCATTTCCGGAAATGCTCCGGCCGCGATCTGCTTCAGCAGGCGCGCGGCCTGCACCCCCAGGCGCATCAGCATCATCAGCGGGTGCATCCGCCCGCGCGGCTGTTTGCGCTGTGCCTGCGCCGGGTCATCGTCCGTCGCGATGGTTTCCAGCTCGGGGTCGGGCGCGAAAGCGCCATCCTCGCGGATCGTGGAGATCGCGCACGGCAGGTCAGCGGCGCAGATCTTGCGCACGTCGCCCAGGCGCACGGAATCCAGAACGCCGGAGGTGATGCGCGCGACTTGCCAAAGCAGCTTGCACGCATCGCCGAGCATGTAGTGGATGAAGCCGTCGTTGGTCGGGTTGACGCCGGCCGTGTGCCCACGAATAGGAACGCGCAGGTCGGGCGTCGTGCCCTCCGAGCCATTGATCGGCTGGCTAGCGCGCTCTGGCGGCACGTCCGGATTGTCGGCGGAAACGTTCTCATCGCGGGCTGCAGGGTTGTCAGGCATGGAAAAGTCCTCACTCAGCGGAGCGGGACCAATCCCGCCCTCACAACTCCCGGCCAAGCGAATGCAAATCCACCCGATTACGCGATGAAAAACCAGATTTACTTTCAACCCACCCCTTCAGCCCGGCATGCCAATGCCGGGCCCAAGCAAGCGAGCCGGTTGAACCTCTCGCCAAATTCGCAGAGTACGCCATCAACTACATTCAATTGGCAAACACCGCGCACCTGGCGAAAGGTTGAATTGCCGTCGCGCAGGAACACGCCGCACGTAGCCAGCCCCGAAGGGGCGTTGGGTTGTAGCCACGGGTGAAGCAGCGAGCGTAGCGAGATGCGTAACGCGTGGAAGTCGGTTCCGGATGTCACCGCCCCGGAGGGGCGGAGGAGAGCGTTCGACACCAGCGCACAGTTCCTCCGCCCCTCCGGGGCGGAGGATTTCTTGTCCGTTCCCACGGGTTGCGCGCGCGGGCGATGCCCGCTTGCTTCACCCGTGGCTACATGCCCGCGCCCCGTTGGGGGCGCTACCTACGTCAGAAGGTTTGCAAGAACATGCAGTCCAATGACGAACGTGGCGCACCTGGCGACATGAATTGTGGTGAAGGACTCGGCCTACTCGTCCGACTTGCTGGTGGACTTCTTGCGCTTCTTGGAGGAGCGGCCCTTGGTTGGGGCGGGTTGGCCGGCGAACTTCAGGCCGATGATGGCCTTCTCTAAATTTTCGCGGACGTCGTCCGTGAGCGTGATCTTCAGCGCCTTCTTGGCTTCGTCGGGGACTTCTCTTAGATCTTTCTCGTTGATTTGGGGCAGCAGCACTTCCTTCAACCCGCTGCGGTAGGCGGCGAGGACTTTCTCTTTGATTCCGCCTACTGCGAGCACCTTGCCGCGCAGCGTGACTTCGCCGGTCATGGCGATGTCGCCGCGCACCTTCTTGCCCGTGAACAGGCTGACCAGCGCCGTGGTGATGCTCACGCCCGCGCTCGGCCCGTCCTTCGGCACCGCGCCCTCGGGGAAGTGCACGTGCACGTCGAAGTTCTCGAAGTCGCTGACCGGAATGCCGAGCACTTCCGCGTTGCTGCGCACGAAACTCAGCGCCGTGCTCACGCTCTCCTTCATCACGTCGCCGAGGCTGCCCGTGACCTTCACGTTGCCCTTGCCCTTGTATCTGGTCGATTCGATCAGCAGCGTGTCGCCGCCCATGCTGGTCCAGGCCAGTCCGTTCACCACGCCGACTTCCGGCTTGCGCGTGCCCGCCTCAGGCAGCCACAGCCGCGGGCCGAGATATTCCAGCACGTCGTCCGGGCGAATGGTGATCGCTTCATCCAGCGTCATCTGCTCAGCCGCGACCTTGGTGGCCAGCTTGCGGCAGATGCCGGCAATGCGGCGCTCGAAGTTGCGCAGCCCGGCCTCGCGCGTGTAGCCGCGCACGATTTCGCGGATCGTGCTCTTGAGGAACTTGACCTTGCCCTTTTTCAGCCCGGCATTCTCGACCTGGCGCGGGATGATGTAGCGCTTGGCGATCTGCTCTTTCTCTTCCAGCGTGTAGCCCGCAAGGCGGATCACTTCCATGCGGTCGCGCAACGGGCCCGGAATGGTGTCGAGCATGTTGGCCGTGCAGATGAACAGCACCTTGCTCAGGTCAAACGGGACGTCGAGATACCGATCGTTGAACAGGTGATTCTGTTCCGGGTCGAGCACTTCCAGCAGCGCGGCCGCCGGGTCGCCGCGCAGGCTCTGCGACAGCTTGTCGACTTCGTCGAGCATCAGGATCGGGTTGGCTTTGCCGGCCTTCTTCATCGCCTGGATGATGCGCCCGGGCATGGCGCCGACGTAGGTGCGGCGGTGGCCCATGATCTCGGCGTCGTCGCTTAGACCGCCGAGTGAGATGCGCTGAAACTCGCGGCCCATGGCATGCGCGACGCTGCGCCCGAGGCTGGTCTTGCCGACGCCGGGCGGGCCGACGAGACAGAGTATGGGCCCCTTGAGTTCTTTCTTCAGCTTCAGCACCGCAAGGAACTCGATGATGCGGTCTTTGACTTCCTCGAGCCCGAAGTGGTCTTTGTCCAGCACTTCGCGCACGCGTTTGAGGTCGAGGTTGTCGACGCTGGTCTCATGCCACGGCAGGCTCAGCAGCCATTCGATGTGGGTGAAGACGACGTTGTATTCGGCGCTGGCTTCGGAAATCAGGCTCAGGCGGTCGATCTCGGCCTCGCACTCCTTGTGGGCGTGCTCGGGCAGCTTGGCGGCATCGAGACGCTCCTTGAGTTTCTCGATCTCGGCCTCGGTGCCTTCGGCGTCGCCCAGCTCGCCGCGGATGGCCTTGAGCTGCTGGCGCAGGAAGTACTCGCGCTGCGACTTCTCGATCGCCACCTGCGTGCGCATCTGCACTTCGCGGTCGACGGCGAGGCGGGCGATCTCGTCTTCAATCAGCTTGATAACCTGCTTCAGCCGCTTCTTGCAGTCCAGCTCACAGAGAATGTCGGCCTTTACCTTCACCGGCAGCGACATGTAGGTCGCCAGCAGGTCGGCGAAGCGCCCGGGGCCCTTGATGTTCATTTTCAGGACGTTCACGAGCTCGTTGGAGTAGTTCGGGTCGAGGCTGACGAGCGTCTCGAACTTCTCGAGCGCCTCCTGGATCAGCCGCATCATGGCGGGCGATTCGTCGTCGCTGCCGGTGGTGCGCGCGGGGCTGACCTCGGCTACGGCAAACGGCTCGAGCCCTGTCACCTTCTTGATCTTGACGCGCGTCAGGCCCTGCACCGCGCACTGGATCGTGCCGTCGGGCAGATACATTTTGTGGATCAGGCGGCCGGAAACGGCGATGGGGTAAAGGTCATCGGCGCCGGCGATGCTCTCACTCTGCTGGTCGCGCTGAGTGGCGAGGCACAGCATGGTGTCGGCCGTCGGCAGCGAATTCAGCAGGTTGATGTTGGGTTTGCGGTGGACGGAAAAGCTGGCAACGTGGTAGGGGAACACCACCACGGATACCAGCGGCAGCAACGGCAACGCGTTGGGCACGGCCTGCGCCATGATCTTGGTGCTGTTGTTTCCGGTGTATACCGACATAATCGCTCGCCTCGCGGCCGTTTGTAGCAGCGTCTTCTCATGGAAACAACGCAATCCGATGCTCAAGCCCTTCCAGCCAAACCGGGCAAGGTGTGGCAGATTGCTGTCGGTGGGGGACTTTCGCTCGGCGCATTCCTGTTTGGCGGTTTCACGGCGCTGCCGGCTGTGCTGTTCGCGATCCCGAAGCTGCGGCGTTTCTGGATCATCGGGCTGAGCCTGTTTGCGGGCACGCTGGCCGTGCGCGGGCTGACGCTTGCGGGCGTAAATCCGCTGCTGAGCTACGCGCGCGGGCAGGCGATCTCCCAGCTGGCGGACGCGCTCGGTGGCGAAGTGACGTACGATGAGTTTGACGGCGACGCGACGGCCGGCGAATTGCGTTTCACCAACCTGCGCGTCGATCTGCCCGATGTCGGCAAGGTGACGCTGGATCGGGTTGAGTTCGACGCGGGCTTGTTCCTGATGTTCGGCAGCCGCTACGTCGTCACCGGCAGCGGCCTTCACGCAGAGGTCGACGCGTCCGGCGGCAAGCTGGAAGAGTTTCTTGAGCGCATGAAATCCAGCGAGCGCAACGAGGCTGAGCTGCACATCGAAGGCGGGAGCATTGAAGTCTACGGCGCGCCGACGACGGCCTTGTTCGAGCTGAAGTCCGTGAACGGTGAAACCAGCGAAGGCGCCTGGCAGATTCATGTAGGCATCACCCACGCGTCCGTCGTAATTGTCGGGCAGATGCACGAATTGACGATCCAGGGCGGCATCTCGATCAGCGACGGTGCGGGCCTGAAGGTTTCGGCAGACATGCGCGCGGTGGAAGACGGCATCGGCATGGGCACGCTGCGCGGAACGCTGGTGCCGGGCGGCGACAGCAACATGGTGTGCATGATCGACCAGCTTGAGCTGGGGCCGCTGTGGGCGCGCTATCGCAAGGTGGACCAGTACGAGGGCCTGCTGCGCGGGCAGATTGACATCAGCGGTGACCTGGCGAGGTTGCGGCTGGATGCGAGTTGCCTGATCCAGAAGTATCGCTACTACCACTACACGGCCATGGGGCTCGACCCGACGCACGCGTTCGACCTGCCGGAGGGCGAGTTCAGCGGGCGCATCGAGCTGGTGGACGGCAAGGACTGGGAATTCCACGACGTCACGCTGAGCGCACCCGACGCCGCGCTTGCAACCGGCGAGCACATGAACGCGCGCGGCGGCGGCAAGCTGGTTCTGAACGGCAGGCTGCCGGAACTGACCGGCATTCTAGACCTTACAGTCACCAGCGGTTTGCTCAGCCGGGACATCACATGGAGTCCGACGACGATCGAGAAGCTGTCGGACGTTGAGCCGAACCTTGTGCTGCTGGCCGAGCAGTTTCCACAACTGGAGTTGAGCTGGACTGTCGACGTGCAGAAGATGGACGTGAAGTGCGCGCCGCTGTGGGGGAGTCTGGCGGGCAAGCTGACCGGCACCTTCAGCAAGCCTGATGGCGTGCGCAAGGCAACGCTGCGCGCGGGCGGCGAGTTGGAGATGGCAGACGGCAAGGTGAAGTGCCTGGGCCTGGATGGTGACTTCGCGGGCCGCGTGGTTTTCAATCCAAACGCGCCGACCAACCACGCTTCGCTGCGCGGAAACATCTCGGGAGAGCTCGGCAGCACGCCGATCGATTGCGAAGTTACCGGCGACCTGCAGAAGCCGCTGTTCATCTTTACCGGCGCAAACATGGGGCTCGAGGATCTGGGGCGAAAGCTATACAGCTACAGCGCCGCCAAGCTGACCCCCGCAGACGAGCTTGCCCGCCGCGAAGAATGCACCCGCATTTTCGGGTGGGACGCAGCCAGCAGGGGAAACCCCTTCCTCGCCCGCAACTCAGGCAAAGTGTTCTTCAGCGTGAAGTGATCAGCGGATGGTGATGCGGGTGGTGGCGCGCTCGGAGCCGATCTTGAGGGCCAGCTCGACGTCGCCGGTAAATCCTTCAGGCAGATCCAGTGCGCGCAATTCAGGATCGACCAGCGGGTTCAGGGCGCGGCTGGTGTTGGCTTCGCCTTCGCGCTCGCGGATCATCTGTCCGCCCTGCGTAAGCTGGATGTTCCAGCCGACGCCTTCCTGCCGCCACAGGGCCGGCTGCTGACGGCCGTCATCGAAGAACGCACCCCACAGTACGCGCCGGCCGTCCTGCCAGGCCAGGCAGCGCACCTTGCCGACCCGATTGAAGTAGAGCACGCCGGGCCCGGTCGGGCCGCTGATGCCGGTCTGCTGCAGCGTGCGGGTGAAGGCGTCCATCTCTTCACCGACTGCGCCGCGCAGGCTTTCGGGCCCTTGCATCAGCGCGACCAGATAGCCGCCGTCGAGGCGCACGTAGGCAATGCGCTGCACGAAGCCGTCATTGCCGTAGTACTCGCCGACGAAGCCTTCCACGCCGGCGATGCTCGGCTTGAGGCCTGCGCTGCGCTTGAAGCCGGCGGCGTCGAGTTTGTTCTCCAGCTCGAACTGCAGGCGACCGGCGTTTTCGAACTCCGTCACCGGCACCTGAAACACGCGCAGCGAAAGCCAGGCGTTCTGAACGCGCTTGCGCACGCGGCTGTCTTCGCGTTTCCAGCCGTCCAGCACGGCCGTGTAGCGACCCTGAAAAAACAGCGGCGCGATTGCATCCGGGCCGACGCCCTTGATCTGCGTGACCTCGCGCAACAGGTCATCGGCGCGGCGTGAGGCCTGGTCGGCCGTGCTGTCCACGACCACGATCGCAAAACTGCGCTCAGTTGCCGACCAGTCGACGATCAGGCCGCGGCGGCCACTGGTGAACGCGACCGGAGTGCGGTGTGCGACCAGCTCAACGGGATAGCCGCGCGGGCGCCATGGATAGTTTTCGCTGCCGCTGAAGGTCGCGCCATCGGCCTCCAGCTTGTGCTGGAGGCTCGTGAACCCCTGCGGGCCGAGTTCCCACAAGGCGCTTGAGCGCGTTGCGTCGACCCACTTCGCCGCGAGCAGTCGGGGGTAAGCGCCTTCCGTGAGCGGCGCGGGGGGAAGGCGCACGCCTACGCCCCCGTCTTCGACCCATGTGTAATCGCCGACGGCGACTGCCATGCCGTCCATTGACGCGTCAAGTGCACGGGTGACGATGTCGCTTGCGTTGACCTGTTGTGGCGAATGCATCACCACAGCCGTGATGATGACGGCCTCGAGCAGAAAGACGGCGAACGCGAACTTGCCCATGGGAACAGCGACCTGGCCGGGGGGGGGGACAGAATTATCGGAGAACAGCGCCGGAATGCCAATGACCTAGTGCTCGCGGCGGACGCGGCTGTCGGGGATGCCGAGTTCTTCGCGGTACTTTGTGACGACGCGGCGTGAAGCCTTGATGCCCGCTTCGTCGAGCTTCTTGGCGATCGCCATGTCGGACAGCGGCTTCTTCTTGGCCTCGTTGCCGATGATTTCCTTTACCTTTTCCTTCACCGCCTCACGGCTGGTCTCGCCGTCGTCTTTCGGCAGCCCGCCGGTGAACATCTTGTTCATGGCGATGACGCCCTGCGGCGTCTGCATGTACTTGCCGTAGACGGCTCGCCATACGGTGCTGTGGTGAATGCCGAGTTCGTCTGCGATGTCCTGCATCTTCATCGGCTTGAGGCCGGTGACGCCCTCGTTCATGAATTCCTGCTGGCGGGCGACGATGGAATTGGCCACTCGCTCAAGCGTGCTCTGGCGCTGATCGATGGCGTCCATGAGCTGGCGGGCCGCGTTCAGTTTGCCCTTCACGAAGTTGAGCGTTTCCTTATCGCCCTCGCGCCCCTTCAGCATTTTCAGATAGCTCGGGCTGATGGCGAGGCGCGGCACGTTTTCGCGCGTCAGGCGCACGCGCAGCTGGTTGTTCTCGTCTTCTTCGACAATCACGTCCGGCACCACCACCTGCGTCGCGACGTCGCTGTAGAGCGCGCCCGGGTGGGGGTTCAGCGTGCCCAGCAGGTCGATCAGCAGCTTGACCTCGTCAAGGCTGAGGCCCATGTCCTTGGCAATCTTGGGCAGGCGGTTCTTGAGGACGTCTTCCCAGTGATTCCTCAGCAGCTTCTGGAGAATCGGGTAGTCCGGGTCGTCCTTGCCGATCTGCAGCAGCAGGCACTCGGCGAGGTCGCGCGCGCCGACGCCCCTGGGCTCGAGCGACTGAACCAGCTCAAGCGCCCATTCGGCTTCTTCCAGCGTGTAGCGACCCTCGAAGGCTTTGACGATGTCCGGCAGCGGATACTCGAGATAGCCGCGGTGGTCGAGCGAGTAAATGATCGACTCGATCAGGGGCCAGTCCAGATCGTCAATCTCGCGCATCCGGAGCTGCTCAAGCAGGTGATCCGCCAGTTGCTCGCCCGGGGCGGCAACCTGGCTGAAGGCCTCCTGCTTGGCGTCAGGCTCGCCGTCCTGGGCGACCTTGGCGTTGCGCGGGACGTATTCGTCGATGTCGGTGTTGCGCTGGAGGAACTCGTAGACTTCTTCGTATGTCTCGCCGACTTCGGTCTTGGCTTCCTGTGTGGTCTCTTCGCGGATCTCTTCGTGAGTGCGCTCTTCCTGCTCGATTCGCGTGAGCTCGTCGGGTGTGTCGTTGCCGACTTCGAGGGTGGGGTTCTCAAGCAACTCGTCACGCACGAGATCCTGCAGGTCGGCCGTGCTCATCTGCAGGATGTTGAGTGACTGGATGGTCTGCAGGCTCAGCACCTGGCGTTGTTCCAGGCGCTGACTGACCCTCATGTCGAGGCTCATGCCTGGTCCACTCATCGCTCACCCCCTGTGAAGGCGCTGCGCCCGCTGAGGGCGTCGCTGAGGATGGCGCTGCTGACGTTTTCGATCTCCGCGCCGGCCGGCACGCCGCGCGCTATGCGTGTCAGACGGATGCCCTTGGCCTTTGCGACATCTGCGAGCACATCACGCAGGTAGACGGCCGTGCCTTCGCCCTCGAGGTCAGGGTTCGTAGCGAGGATGATTTCCTTGATGGCGCCGCCGGAAGCGCGCTTCAGCAGGGCGTCGATCGTGAGGTCTTCGGGGCCGATGCCTTCCAGCATGGCGATATGGCCGAGCAGGCAGTGGTAGACGCCCTTGTATTCTCCGGCTTTCTCGAAGGCCATCAGGTCCTTCGGCTGTTCGACGACGCACACGGTGGATTTGTCGCGCTGGGCGTCGCCGCAGACCGGGCAGGGATCGCTCTCCGTGAAGTTGTAACAGATACTGCAATTCGTAAGGTTTTGTTTCACGTCGCGGATGGCGCGGGCGAGGCCCATGGCGTCTTCATCGGATAGCTTGACCAGGTGAAAAGCCAGCCTCTCGGCCGTTTTTGTGCCGATTCCGGGGAGCTTTTTCAGGCTCTCTACAAGGCGCGACAGGCTGTCCGGATAATTAGTCAAGCGAAAACCCCAAAAACGGAACGCTATTTGCTAGTAACTCCATAAAGAGTATCCCATCAGCCCCCCCTGTCAAGCCGCGTGGCCCCCCGCGCGGTTTGTTCCATCCTGGCCAACGCACGCTCGTTCCACAGTTATAGACCTGTCCGGAACATCCGTTAGGATTCGCCTACGCGGGCCGACCACTTCACACCCGCGCCTGAGGAGAGCACATGCGTTACCTGCTGGTACTTGCCTGTTTCGCCGTGGTGCTGTCAGCGACGGCCTGCACGCTTGACGACGGCAACGAGACTTCGGACGACTCAGCCATCGCCGTGGCCGGGCAGGACATCATCCTGGACATCGGCGTGGCGCGTGTGGAGATTGCCGGCTCAAACATCGGCCCCGGCACCGGGCAGATCCCGGAAGGCAGCAAGGTAAAGCTCGAGATCAACGACTACGACATCACGGGGCGGAAGGCCTACTCGCCCGTCGTGCAGGTAAAGGTCACGCAGGGCGGCACTGCGGTTACCGGGCTTGCCCTCAGTCCGGCGGCGCTGTTCGAGATCAGCTACGACTTTAATGCTGCCATCGCCGATGGCCACGCGCAGGGCGACCTGTCTTTGCTGAAGATCGACGGCACCACGATTGACGAGCTCAGCTACACCCAGCTCGCGCCGGCCGATGATACCGAATATGCGGTGGCTTACCCGGGCAGGCTGCGGGCATCGTTTACCAGCTTCTCGCGCTTTGCCGTGACCGACGGCGGGACCGGCGGGACGACGCTGCCATCCGTAACCGCGCTGACCGGCACGACGAGCACTGTGCTAACCGCGACGCTGTTTCAGCTGGCCGACTCGGGCAGCGTGTTCAACGTGACCGTTGCGCTGCCGACGGCGCTGACCACCACGCCGCCGACCAACGTCGCGATGAATGACGCGAGCCTCGACGCAGGCAACCCGACGGACCCCAATAACCGCGGAATCACAGTGCAGACCGGCGGCGTGACCTACACGACGGACGCGCCCGCCGGCAGCGTCACGTTCCAGCTGGATGTGTTTACCGGGACTGGCAGCAGCGGGAGCATGGTCGGCACGGTCGTCGAGCAGGGTGGCAGTGCGACGCTGCTGATCAACTTCACATTCACGACGGGCACGGCCGGCGCGAACGCGCTTGGCGGCACGGTGACGGACATTGCGGGACGACGCACTCTCAATCTGCAGGACGGCGGCGGTACCGAGCAGGTGGTCATCCTGATGCCCGACACGTTCCCGAACATGGCACTCGACCCGGTCACGTTTGACGACACCACATACGACGCAGGCAACCCGACGGACCCGGCCGGGCGCATCATCACCGTTACCGCCGGCGGGGATACCTACAGCAGCGACGTTCCGACCATCGGCAGCGTGACGATTACCTTCACGAGCTTCGACAGCGGCACGCTGGTTGGCGCGGGCACGATCACTGGAACGGTGGTCAGCGCAACGCCGGCGCTGAAGACCCTCAACTACACGTTCACCACGACAGCCGGCGGCGGCGGCGGCGGCGGCACCAGCAGCTTCACTGCGGGCACGCCTGTCGTCGTCAACGGCACGGACGTCGCCGATGAGTGCGCCGCTTGCTACGACATCAATTCGGGCGATTACATCGCTGTCTGGCTTTCCGATGTAGGGACGACGAACCGGACGATTGAGATGGCCCAGCTCGACGCGTCGACGCTGGCGATGGTTGGCACGCAGCTCAGCTTTGAAACGACGACTGGCATGCAGCCGGCCGGCGGCTTTGCAGTGGCGGCCGACGATTTCCAGGATCTGTGCGTCGTGGGTGCGACCGGTGCCAACGCGGCCTCGGACACAGTGGTGGCGCTGTTCTACGACTTCCAGGGGGATTCGCTGAACGCCGAGGTCAGCCTGGGTACAGGCAGCGCGCCGCGAGTGGTCTATCACGAGGACGAAGACACGTTTGTTGTCGCTTGGCAGTCGGGCGCGGACGTGATGGTGCAGGCGTTCAGCTGGAACGGCACTGCAGTCGACACGGCCCACACGGCATTTACATCGGCAACGCTGAAGGGACTCACCGGCTACAGCGGGTCGCCTTCATCCATCCCTGATGAAGCGCTGATCACGGCCGATGACGGCACGGGAATCGTCGCGCAGTACATCACCGTCAGCACGGGCGCGCTGGCCGGCAACAACTTTGATCTTTCGACTTCGCTGTCGGGCGGCATCTGCGCCTGGGACGAAGTCGGTGAGCAGTACCTGGTCGTGTTCCAGGAACTGGTAAGCGGCTTCTTCACATCGCAGGTAGTACTGGCGCTGGCGCCGGGTACTACCGTGCCGCTCGGGACTACGCTGACGCTGGCGGCCGCGGCTGCGCCGACGCAGGCATGCAGCGGAGATGTCGGGGCATTGTTCGCCGACCCGGGTGCGAACATCTACCCCGTAGACAGCAGCGGCTCCGGCCCGGCCATGGTGGCGACCGGGCTGTTCGGCTCATTCACCGGGCTGAACATCGACACAACGGCGGATGGCGGGGCTGTGGCGGGTGCAGGCAGCGGGGGCTATGTGCTGCTCGCGGCCATGGGCGCATCGGGGATCACTGCGATTCCACTTACGCTGGTTCCTTAGCATTAGTCCAACTGAGTTGCGCAAAGGCCCGGCTTTCAACAGCCGGGCCTTCTGCATTCAGCCATTGACTCGCAAGGCGCAGACAGCAGTTCCGCACGGAGGCCAAGGAGTGCAGGCAGGCCGCAAACTGTTGGCTGGTCTGCGTACGGGACTGCAGGCTCTGACTACGTTGAGCCATGATCCGGATAATCTCGGATACGGCTTCGACTCGCGAGCAGGCAACCAGCAGCCAGGCTCAAAAGAAGACCCCCGGCAACTGCCGGGGGTCTTGTGCTGAATGGTTCCCTTACGCGCGGGCTTTCTCAAGCAGCTTTCGGCGGATGACGATGCCTGCGATACCGCCGGTGGCGAGCAGCCAGAGGCTTTCCGGGTAGCCGTTCGGGTCGCTGACGCAGCCGCTTCCGGTGTCGCCGCCAACCTTTGGTACCAGCAGCGGAGCCTCGACGGTGTAGGTCGTGCCGCCGCCCACGTCGCTGAACGTAAACGTCCAGATGTACTCGCGCGGGCTGGTGTCCAGCTGGTCGCGCCAGCCGGAAGTGATCAGGAACAGCGCAACGGCGTTGCCGTCAGGAATCGTGATCGAAATCTGGTCGTATGGATAGATCACGTGAACGGACGAGCCGTCCGGAGAGCTTTGCTCCGGTGCTGCGGTCACGTCGTTCTTGGGCCGTTCGCCCGCGAGCACAATGGTGGTGGCGTCAATCGTGATCGACGCGCCCGTCGTATTCTGCAGGATGGCGAGGTCGTGCGTCGTGGTGGCCGCGAGCGCGTAGAACTCCGGGCTGATGCTGTCCAGCTCGTTGCTGATGCCCTTGCCGTTGCCGTAGACGTTGTTGAACTGCGGCTCACCGTTCGGCTGCAACGGATCATAGAACGGATTGGGAATCTGCAGTCCGGCAATGTACGGGCCGACATCTGCAGCCGTGGGCTCATGCACAACCGTGATGATGTCCAGACCCGGCGAAAGCTGGGCTGCGAGGCCCGTCGCAAACGCTGCCAGTGCGGCGATAATGAACCAGTTGCGCATGTGCCTCCTCCAAGGCTGTGTCAGACTGCGCGGGGGTTCGGGGGGACCGCTCCGCGTAAACGCAAGGGTTACTGTCTGTTTGACCGTCCCATGCCTCTACGCAAAGGCACATGTGAGTATAGGTACCGCATGGGTGCGCGCAAGTCTCATGGGCGCCGGAATACCTGAGTCCAGTAAATACCGTATGAGCCCGTATTGCCCTCCCGCACGCCGATCCCGATTTCCGTGAAATTGGCATTCAGGATGTTCGCCCGATGCCCGGCGCTGTTCATCCAGCCGGCCATGGCCGCGGCCGGCGTGGAATAGCCGGCTGCGATGTTCTCGCCCGCGGCCGAATAGTTCACGCCCGCGTGGTGCATGCGATCGAAGGGGGTGGCGCCGTCCGGGTTGGTGTGGCTGAAGAAGTCGCGAAAGTCCATGTCCCAGCTGTGGTCGTAGGCCACCTGCGCGCATCCCGTGTGCATGGTGAGCGCGCCAACACCGACATTCGCGCGTTCCTGGTTGACCAGCACCAGTACCTGCTGGGCCAGGCTGACTTCGCTGCTTGTGGCTGAGTTACCGGTCTGGGCCGAGCCGCCGCCGCCTTCCCTGCCGGACGAGCCGGAGCCCGACCCGCCGGACGAGCCATCGCATCCGGCCGTGGCAACGAATGAAGAAAGGAAGAGAGCCAGCAGCAGCAGTCGGGATATGGCGCGCATGAATGCCTCGGTTCCTCGTAGCCGGCCCCCAAAACTGGCTTCGAGCAGGCGGCCGGGGCCGCCTTGAGGGGATTCAGGTTGCTGCATCTAGTAAGTGCAAACTTTTCGGAGTCGCTTACAGGCACCAGTGGTTGGAGCCTCCGGCGGGAACCCAGATGCTACCATACAAAATGTATGGACTCTGCGAGCATTTGTCCATATCGCAATCTGTCAATTGACGGTTGACTGGCCCCCAAGCCTGCTACAATGCCGCAGCAAGTGCTTTTGGTAAGTGGGCACTAATTTGGAGGTCGGGACGCTCGGTCGCCAGCAGCATTTACGACGGCGCCGCGCAAACGAGACGCAGAACGTAGCACCGGCCCAAGGTTGGGCACCCGTCTCGCCCCCGCGCCCTGATGAAGACAGCCATACTGAGCGAACACTCGCGCCAGTTTGAACAGCTGCGCTTTGCCTACCCGGTGGTCAGCCGCCGGAGCCGTGGGCTCTCCCTCGGGTTGAACGTCAACCCCGACAAGGTGTGTAACTTTGACTGCCCGTACTGCCAGGTGGACCGCACGGTCCCCGGGCGCGACACGGCCGTAGACTTCGACGTCATGATCGCCGAGATTGACGCCCTGATGGCCATGGCCGCCAGTGGCGAGATCTGGAGCCGCGGCAAGTTTGCTGACACACCCGAGAAGTTCCGCCGGCTGAATGATGTCGCATTCGCCGGCGACGGCGAACCCACCACCTACGCGCGGCTTGGTGAGGCTATCCGCGAGGTCCATAGGCTGCGCATCAAGCACAAGCTGCCCGAGGTAAAGATCATCGTCCTGACCAACGCGCTGCTGTTGCGCAAGCCGGACGTGATGGACGCCCTTTCCGAGCTCAAGACCGGGCCATACGAAGTCTGGGCCAAGCTCGATGCCGGCACGCAGGACTACTTCGAATACATTGCCGGGCGCAAACTCAGCCTGGCCAAGGTGGTTGAAAGCATCGCGCACGCGGCGCAGCAGCTTGAAGTAACAATCCAGTGCCTGTTTCCCACAATTGACGGCAAGGACCCCGGCGAGGCAGAAGCTTCCGCCGTCGCGGACCGCGTCAACGAGATTCGGGCCAGGGGCGGCAATCTTCGGCTGATTCAGCTCTACACAACGGCGCGCAGGCCGGCATTGGGCCAGATCGGCATGATTGAAGACGCACGGCTGGATGAGTTGGCCGGCGTGATCAGGGCAAAAGTAGACGTTCCGGTGGAAGTCTACTACGGAAGGCATTGGGATTCGGCCGATTAGATTATCGGACGCGCAGCGCTGAACACGCGCGTCAGCTAGCGGCAGTTGGGCCAGTACCGAAACAAGGAAGAACGTGGGTAAGCGACCCAGAGTCTTCATCGTTGCGACGGAAACGTCGGGCGACAATTACGGCGCCATGCTCGCCCGCGAGTTGCGCGACCTCCGGCCGGACGTCGAGATCTATGGTCTCGGCGGCGGCAAGATGGAGTCCGCCGGCGTCACTCTCTTCAAGAACATGCTGGAGCACTCGGCCGTCGGGCTGGTGGAAGTTGTGCGCAGCCTGCGCTTCTTCCTCGATTCGATGGATATGGTCGTCGACAAGGCCAAAGAGCTGCAGCCGGACGTCGTGATTCTCGTCGACAGCCCGGACTTCAATCTGCGCATCGCGCCGCGCATCAAGGCGCTGGACCTGCCGATTGTTTACTACGTGAGCCCTCAATTGTGGGCGTGGCGCGAAGGCCGCGTCGACCAGATCCGCAAGTACGTCGACCGCATGCTGGTGATCTTCCCGTTCGAAGTCGACTTCTACGCCAAGCACGGCATTGAGGCGCGCTTCGTCGGCCACCCGCTGCTGGACATCGTCAAGCACGACGAGATCAAGAAACGCGCTGAGGGCTTGAGGCACGGCTTCAAGATCCCGAGCAAGAAGAAAGTGGTCGGGCTGTTTCCGGGCTCGCGTCGTGGTGAAGTCAGCCGCCTGATGCCGCGCATGCTGGATGCCGCGCGCGAGATCATGAACCGGCGCCAGGACGTGATTTTCCTGGTCGGCTGCAGCCCGTGGTTCAACCCGGAGCGCTACAAGAAGGCCATCGCCGCTCACGAAGACCTGCCGTTGCGTGCCGTTCACGGGCGCAGCTATGAAGTGATGGCACTTTCTGACTTCAGCCTGATCTGCAGCGGCACGGCCACTGTGGAAGCCGCGGTCGTCGGCGCGCCGTTCCTGTGCACCTATCGCATGGCGTGGGCCAGCGCGCTGGTGGCGCAGGTGCTGGTGAACTATCAGTACGCGTGCATGGTCAACATTCTCGCGGGCAAGCAGGTGGTGCCGGAGCTGCTCCAGCACCAGGCCGAGCCGCTGACCATGGCGCTGATCGCACTGGAATGCATGGAGACGGGCGCACCCGATATGCGTGCTGACCTGGCCGGCGTGGTGAAGACTCTCGGCGGAAAGGGAGCATCTCGCCGCGCGGCCGAGCAGACGTTGAGTGTCGCGGGCCTGCGCCCAGTCTCCCGGCCTATCAGCAACGAGATCCCGGCGCTGAAGGTCTAGGGTCTGGCTCGTTTTCGCGCAGCGAAAAGGTGCCTGAGCCTCTTGCCCGGAAAAGGGTGAATCGGCCATCGGGCCAGGCTTGGCAGGCCCGCCACGGCGTAACGTGTCTTGGTGTTCAACCCGCACGACCGCCGCGGCAAACAAGCAGAAAGCCCCCGCACCAGCGGGGGCTTTTGTGTTTTTCCTTCGTGCAACGTTCACGCCGTTCGTGGTTACCCTGTGTGCCGCTGATCGGGGGTGACCATGCGAATACTTCTTGCCTGCGTGTGCCTGTTGTTTGCCGGAGCGCTCTCGGCACAGCCCGGTGCGGCGCGTGCTTCTACCGTCGATGATGTGAAGGGGCTGCCGGAGGATACGGAGGCGGTCAACCTGACCCGTACCAGTGATGATGCACTGGCGGCGCTGTCGCGGCTGAAGAAGCTCAAGACAATCTATGTGACTGGCTTCGGCAGCACCGTGACGGACGAGGGCGTGAAGAGTCTGGGCGAGATCGCGACACTCGAAGTTGTCTCACTGATGCACTGCGACAAGCTGACCGATGCCTGCGTTGCGAACCTCGCGAAGCTCAACGAGTTGAACAGCCTGCTGCTTGAAGGCAACGACAATTTTACGGACGCGGGGCTGAAGCCGCTGGCGAAACTGCCGAAACTGCGCGAGCTGACGATTTCGTTCTGCACGCTTCTCACCGGCAGCTTCTTTGCCGACTTCGCGCCGGATGCGCCGCTCGCGATCGTGCACGCGACGATGTGCGGCCAGATGACGACGCGCGCATATCAGGCGCTGGGCAAACTCGCGGGCATCGAGCGGCTCGACATCGCCGGCAGCGTGCCGACGCCCGAGGGTGTGAAGGCGCTGGTCGCGCTGAAGAAATTGAAAACGCTGACCATCAGCGGGCGCAGCTTCGACGACGCCTGCCTTGAGCAGGTCAGCAACATGCCTGCGCTGGAAGAGCTGCGCCTCGGCGACAGCAAGGCGACCGACGCCGGCGGGCGCAGCATCGGGCGGATCAAGACGCTCAAGAACCTGTTCATGGGCTTCACCAAGCTCGGCGACGGAACGCTGGAGGGCCTGAAAGGCCACCCGGCGCTTGAGGTGCTGTTCGCGTCGCAGAGCCAGGTCACGGCCGAGGGGCTTGTGCATCTGAAGTCGATGCCGAAGCTGATTGACGTGGGGCTGGGCGGAGTTGCCGTTGGACTCGCCGGCGCGACGGCGCTCGCGCAGTGCAAAGGGCTGCAGAAGTTGAACCTGCACGGCGCGGCGATCGGTGATGACGCGCTGATCGAGTTGCTCGCGCTGAAGAGCCTCACGCGACTGGACGTCAGCCACAACGACATTTCCGACGACGGCGCGGCAAAGCTCGCGGCACTGACAGCGCTGGAGAACCTCGACCTGGGCCAGTGCAAGCAGATCACGAGCAAGTCCGTCGACGTGCTCCAGAAGGCGCTGCCCAAGCTGCGCATCAGCTGGGACAAGCCGCGTGGCGGGTAGCCGCCACAGCTTCGCCTGAAGTGCGGGACGCCAAGCAAACGCAACGGGCTTCGCCACGGAGACATGGGCGGTCAGTGGCTCTGGTGTTGCCGCACGCAGGGAGGCTCGGGCGTGC
This sequence comes from Planctomycetota bacterium, assembly GCA_020425605.1. Classification (GTDB taxonomy): domain Bacteria; phylum Planctomycetota; class UBA8742; order UBA2392; family UBA2392; genus JACKID01. Next base: position 60,123 of record JAGQRH010000001.1, read on the forward strand.
CGGGAGAGGCTCTGACAGCGCGGGCGTGGTTTGCTAAACTGCCACACTCCGGGGGGAACGATGGCCGCGAATTGGGCAATGCTGGTCGTGCAGCTGGATGCGCCGGACCCCGCGCGCACGGAATTCTTTGCAGCCATTGAACTGACCGGGTGGACCCGCATCGAGGGCATGGAGGCCTGCTGGTACGGGCGTCTCGGACGCATGAACTGGCGACAGGCGCTGCTGAACGTTGAGCGCATGCTGGAGATCGCGGCGCTGAGCGCAAACGTTGAGTGCGAGATCCCGTTCGTGGTGCACACCGGCGAAAGTGCGCCGCACTTCGGCAAGGTCGAAGGCGTGGGCGACCTCGGCAAGACCGTCAAGCCCATGCGCCGAAAGGTCTACACCAAGCGCCTGCCCGTCGAGACCCAGCGCATACGCAAACCCGAACACCCAACCGAAAAGCTGCCGTAGCGGCGGCGAGCTCAAACCTGTGATTGCCTGTCAGGCGCCGGCTGCGATTCTACTCCGAATCGACGCGGGCGAACTCGAACAGCGCCGCCGCCCATCGGCCGTCCTTCAGCGGAAACGCCGTCAGCAGAGCCTTGCCTTGAGGAACATCCTCCGTGGCCTTCATATCGGAACTGCTAGTGCCGAACGTGAGGTTGGCGTTCAGGTCAACTTGCAGATGATCGCCTGCGCCGCTGGTGTTCAGCTCGATCGCATACAGCCAGTCGTCCTTGCCGCCGACCTCAATGCGGGCGGGTTTGCCAAGCTCGGTCAGCATTGTCGGCTGGCTTAGGACAGACGACTCGCCGCCGGTCTGTTTTGAAACCAGCGCGTCGCGCCACTCGCCTGCGTCCACCAGCACGACCCCCAGGTTGTTCATCTCCTCGCCCAGTTGGTCGCGCACGCGAGCTTCGTCCGTGTCGTCCAGCCCGATCAGCCAGGCGCGTGTCAGCACCTGCTGTCCCTCGGCTTTGTACGCGAGGTCCGTTGCATTGCGCTGGTCACTTGGCTTGTGCGTCTGCTGCGAGGCGCAAGCTGACAACATCAAGGCGATCGCTAACACGGCGGGGCAGATGCGCATGACGTCTCCGATCCACGGGAAGTTGTTTGATGTTACGACTAAGGCGCGGCCGCGGTTGTGCAAATCAACCGCGGGGGTGGGGGAGTCGTGCCAGACTCTGATGAGTTTTACGACTCCCCCTGTTTGGACGGCCGTTCCCCACGGTGCCGACCGTCCAGCCCGTGACGCAGTAGCGCGTTACGGGCCCGCGCCGTTACCCAGCGTCCGGTGGTGTGAGGGTAACGGCGGAAAAACCAGTGCAGTTTTCGCGATTGGTGCAACCGGAAATCGACGCGCCTAAGTAGGGCGTGCTACGGTGATTACGAGTCACCCCTCACTGGGGTGAGAATCCGCATTTCAACGCATTTCTGGCCGCACCATCCATGTCATGCACAGTGCAAATAGCGGGCCGAATTGAAGTGCAATATGTCGGTTTAGCTGCCGTCCCAGGTGGGTTCATCGGGCGGCTTGGTGGGGTCGGGTTCAGCGGGCGGTGCTGCATCGTCGCTGGCGAAGTCCTGGAGTTCCTCGTTGCCGATGCCGAGTTTCAGCCGTGCAGCTTCTTCCGACATCGCCATGTACTTGTTTGAGGCCGAGCGCAGGCGTTCCTGAATCTGGACCTGCTTCTGCTTGCGCAGCTGGCTTTCCTTGCGCGCCAGCTCCCACTTTTCGACCAACGCCTTGACGGCATCGGCCAGCGCCGCACCGTCAAACGGCGAATCAAGCACCTCGACAATTCCCAGGTTTTCGCGCTGGTTCTCAACGGCTTCATCCAGCGGCCCGGCGACCATGATCAGCGGCACCGGTCGTGACGCCGCAAGCTCGGCCATGTTCTTGACGGCCTGCATCGCGGGCACAGGAACGCGCCCTGCTTCGAACACGAGTATGTGCGGCCCGAACGAGCCGATGGCACCAAGCGCCGGCCGCGGGCCGGTTACAGCCTTGGCACGCAGGCCGGGCTGCCCGTCCAGTCGTCGAGTGGCAGCTGCGCCGATTTCTTCGGACGCCACAACCAGCACGCCACGTGTGATACTCTCGGTTGCCATGATCCTCTTTTGCGAAAGAACGGTCCGCGACTCAAGACCGCACTCGCTGATCCGCCCTATTGCCCAGCCTGAAGCAGCTCAAGGTCGCGCTTCAAATTTGCGCGTGCCTCGGCTTCAAGTGGCTCTCCCCACGGGGTCCAGAACAACCGTTCGCGGGAAATCATTCCTTCCAGCCAGGCCCCACGCCCGGCATTCCAGTCATCTTCGCTGATGTTTGCAAACTCTTCACGAATGTTCCGGCCGTTGCGCTCGTAGGACTCCCAGCTACCGCCGAGCGTGGACAGGTCAAGGTCCAGCACTTTTGCCGATGCCTCGATGCTGGGTACATGGCCGCAGGTATCAAGCACGATCTGCTCGACCACCTTGACGCGCGCCGGACTCCAGCCCGCGGCCGTGAGTCGTTCGACGGCCAGTACCGCGCTGTCGGCTTCGTTCGTCTTGCTGCCGGGAACGTAAACGGCGTCGTGAAACCAGATGGCCATCACCTGCTCGTCGGACAATGCGAGCTCGCCGCCTTTGCAAAGCATATCCGCAATGTGGCGCAGGTCGTGATAGCGACGGTGCGGCTCGCTGTAGCGATGGGTGAGTTCGATCAGCAGTGCCGTGGGTTCCATGGGCATACTCTAACCCAGTGCGGGCGATTCGGAACAAGCCTTCAGTGCTTCATTGACCGCAGTGCGTGCGTGGCCCCAGAGGTCGCTGTGGAGCCACTTGTCAGGCTCAGTCAGTTTCGCGTCGACTTCGTCGCTGTTGGTGGCCTCAACGGCGCTGATTCCAAGGCACTTGCCGGTCTTAATGACGAACACCATTACATCGGCTTGCCACCAGCCCGGCGAGAACATCTTGGAGTCGGTGATCGCGGGGTCGGCGTACATGCGCGTGCGGACCAGGACCAGGTACTCGAGTGAATCCAGCGCATCGAACACGCCGCTGACATAGTCCGGGTGCGAATCGCCGGCGCCCTGCGACAGCATCGAGCGCGCTTCTTCCAGCCAGCCGTATTCGATGATCAGATCAAGGCTCGGCCTGGCGGCGTCGCCGCTAGCGAACTTCTCGGTCTGCAGCAGCGCAGCGTTGCGCCCTTCGCGGAACCGCAGCTTGGCTCCTTCGGGCATCTGGATGCCTTCCGGCTCCTGCTCAAGCTTGAGGGCGATCGCCCCGAGTTCTTCGATCTGCTTGAGCTTCGGCTCTGCATCGGCCCGGCGCTGGTTGACGATGTCCTCGCCGGTCGGGCCGCACGCGGCCAGCATTAGCAATACGCATGCGAGCAGGACGGCCTTGGCGCTACTTCTCATCGGGAGCTTTCCAGGGTAGCGGGTTCATCAGCTTGCGGTCGCCGTGCACGAACTTGTCGTGGCACTGGATGCAGGTGGCCGTCATGGTGATGTAGTGGGCTTTGATTTCATCGGTGCTGTTCTTGGCAGCGCTTTCGGCAATCGCACGACCGTGACGCTCGATGGTGCGGAAGACCTCGACTTGCTCATTGGCGATCTTGTGGATGACCTGCGTCGTCGTCATTACGCCCTCGACGTTGTGCTGCTCGATGGAAGTGATCGCCGTCGAGAGGTTGCGCAACATGGTGAACATGATCTGAAGGAAGTTGTTCGGCGCCGAAAGCGTGATGCCTTCGCTGGTGGCGTCGGGGTTGGTGTAGCCGCGCTCAAACCAGGCCTCAATCGTGTTGGCGCGGAAGCCACGGGTCTGCAGTGACCAGTTCTCGGCGTGGCAGTCGGTGCAGCAACTCCAGACGCGCTCGGACGCGTAGCGCGCTTCAAACCAGTCTTCCTTCTTGGCCTGGGCGGCCATGTTGCGGTTCTGATCGCGGATGATTTCCCACATGTCGGCGAAGCTGGCGGCCTTGCGCGCGATATCTTCGCCGCTTGCCTCGAGCCAGTCGTAGTCGACCTGCCCGCCGCCGGCGCAGAAGCGCACGATCAGCCCGCAGTCGATCCACATACTGCGCATCTTCATGCGCATCGGCGATTGTTTTAGCCACACCGAGTAGTCTTCGTCCGTGGGCGGCGCTGTCGGTGGGGGCTCGGCCGGCGGGTCTTCTATCGTCTTGCCGGTGTTCGCGGACGGCTCCGGCACGGGCGGGGCATTGTTGGCTTCACGACTGCAGCCGATCAGCCAACACACAAGGCAGGCGAACAACAGCAGGATCGCGGGCAGGCTTCGCATGGCGGCAGTCTAGAATCGGCCGGGCCGCGCGCGACAGGCTGTTCGGCCGTGCCTATACTCCCGCCATGATTGAGCCGGAGCCCGTCAACCTGCGCGCCGCATGGCGCGACCTGAAGCAAAACCGCCGCCCGCTTGTGGTGTTGGCGCTCTCGGCCGTGGTGCTGGCTGTGGTTGAGTATCTGTTTCTCGCCGGAGCATTCGCGAAGCTCTTTCCGGTTGAGGCCAGGCAGTACGCGCCCGGGGTGGTGTATGGCAACTGGGCGAACGTGCCGGCCGGGCGGGAGGCTCCCTGGTGGGGCGTGCTTGCGCCGTGGGCGTGGTGGGTCGGCGGCGTGACTCTGCTGTGGGTGGTGGTCCCCGCGCTGGTGGCGAAGCGGATGAAGTTCGGTCTGCCTGACCTCGGCCTGCGAGTGAAGGGCGTGCTGCCGAAGTTGTGGATCTACGGCGTGCTGTACCTGATCGTGCTGGTGGGTGTGCTGTGGGCGAGCACGCGCGAGAACTTCACCCAGATGTACCCGATGCTGAAGCCCTGGTACTGCGAAAAGTGGTGCTGGGCGGTGCTGCTTTCTTGGTGGGCGCTGTACGCGCTTCAGTTCTTCGCCGTCGAGTTCTTCTTCCGTGGCTTCATGCTGTTCACGCTCGAGAAAGATTTCGGCACGGCCGCGATCGCCGTGATGATCGTGCCCTACTGCATGATCCACTTTCACAAGCCGCTGCCGGAAGCACTGGGCGCGATCGTAGCCGGGGTGGTGCTCGGCTGGCTGGCGCTAAGAACAAGAAGCATCTGGGGCGGCTGGCTGCTGCATTGCGCCATCGCCATCACCATGGACGTAGCAAGTCTCCTCAAAGGGGACTACGGTCTGCCGCAGCAGATCTGGCCTTGAGCCAAAGCCCGGTCCGCAAGGGCTGGGGTGAATTTGCGCTTGCTCTTTCGCGCTGCCTTGGGCCCCAGCCCTCGCGGGCTGGGCTTGGATGAACTAACGTTCGGGCATGTCGCGGATCCGGCTCTACAACCTGAACGTCAGTCTTGAAGACGAGTTCGACCGTGCGCTGAAACGCGAGGCGGCGAAGCGGCTTGGGCAAGAGCCCGCTGCGCTGCGCCTGGTCAAGCGTGGCGTGGATGCGCGCGAGCGCACACCGCGCTACAACTGCACAGTCGATGTCGAACTGGCCGAGGGCACTGACCGCGAGCGCCTGCTGCGCGACCTGGGCTCGAACGCAGCCGTGCCGGAACCGACTCCGCCGCTGCAGGCCGCGCCCGGCAGTGAGCCGCTCAAGGGCCGCGTGGTCGTTGTCGGCAGCGGCCCGGCGGGTGGGTTCGCGGCGTACGTGCTGGCGCTGAACGGCTACAAGCCGCTGCTGATCGAGCGCGGCAAACCGGCGCTGGAGCGGCTGCGGCAGATCGGGCGCTGGAATGCCGGCGTGGTCGAGCTTGACCCGGAAAACAACGCCCTGTTCGGCGAAGGTGGCGCGGGCAGCTTCAGCGACGGCAAGCTGTACACCAGCAGCCGGCGTGATCCGTACATCCCGCGCATACTCGAGTTGTTCGTCGAGTGCGGCGCGCCCCAGCGCATCTTGACCGACGCCGCGCCGCACGTAGGCACGGACATTCTCTCGCGCGTTGTGGTGAAGATGCGAGAGAAGATCGAAAGCCTCGGCGGCGAGTTTCGGTTCAGCGCGAAGCTCACGGACGTGGCGGTCAATGACGGTCGAATCACCGGCATCACCGTCAACGACTCCGAGAATATGGACGTGTCAAGTGTGGTGCTGGCGCCAGGGCATTCCGCGCGCGACACTTACGAGATGCTGCTGGCCCGCGGCGTCGCGCTCGAGGGCAAACCGTTCCAGCTCGGAGTGCGCATCGAGCACCCGCAGGAGATCATCGACAAGGCCCAGCTCGGCCGTTATTCGCGCGACAAGCGGCTGATCCCCGCCAGCTACGACATCGCCTGCAACGCGGCCGGCGGGCTGTACAGCTTCTGCATGTGCCCGGGCGGGATCACCATGGCGGCCGTGAGCGAGCCCGGCTGCCTGAACACCAACGGCATGAGTTTCAGCCCGCGCAGCAGCGGCTACGCGAACAGCGCGCTGGTGACGACGTTTGAGCCCGCAGATTTCGGGTTGAAACCGCTGGACGGCGTGGAGTTCCAGCGTCGCTTCGAGCGCGCGGCGTTTGCCGCCGGTGGGGGAGCCTACGCCACACCCGCTCAGCCGGTGACGCATTTTGTCCGCGGGCTGCACAGCCCGCGCAAGATGCGCGGCACCTACGCGCGCGGGCGCGAATATGCGTCGCTGTCAGAGCTGTTGCCGGAGAAGTTGAACACGGCGTTACGCGCAAACCTGCCCGAGTTCGACAAACGTATTCGCGGCTTCCTAAGTGACACCGGAATCCTCCACGGCGTCGAGGCCCGAGCCAGCAGCCCCGTGCGAATTCCCCGCAACCAGCAAACACGCGAATCAGGCAACGTCGCCGGCCTGTACCCGGCAGGCGAAGGCGCCGGCTACGCGGGCGGAATCATGAGCGCCGCACTCGACGGGATTCACTCGGCGCTTGCAATCGTTGCCCGGCATGCACGCGACTAACGGCATCACGTGACGACGCAACGACCGCAAAGACGCAACAGGAATCAGCAGTTGCATGGCGTCGTCGCGCTCGTAGCGTCGTTGCGTGTGTCATCTTGGGGGTAGCCAATGGAACACCGCGAAGAATCCATTCCCGCATTTGAGGTGACCGGCCTGCAGATCCGCACCAGCAATGCGCGAGCCATGGAGACCATCGGGCCGCTGTGGGGGCGCGTGTACGGCGGCGGGTTGGCGGGCATGGCGCCGACCGGTCAGCAGCGCCTCTATGCGGTCTATTCCAACTACGAGGGCGACCACAACGGTGAGTACGACTACACGATCGGCTACGCCGTCAATGCGGGCGACCCAGTGCCCGAAGGCATGACCCAGCTCGGCGTGCCGCGGCAGCGCTATGCTGTGATCATTGCGCGTGGCGAGATGCCGGGCGCACTGGTTGAAACCTGGATGCAGATCTGGGAGGCCGGGCTGCCGCGCGCGTTTGCCATCGACTTTGAAATCCACGACCCGGCCACGCCCGGCGAAGTTGAGATCTGGCTGTCGCTTGCCGAGGGCACATGAGCGCCGCACGTTCGAAGGCCAAGTCCGCGCTTGCCAAGCTCGACGAGATCGAAGCCGAAATGAAACGCATCGGCTTCTGGTCGGACGATCCGCCGGATCTACTCGCGGACTACCAGGCAGGCACGCGCCAGACGTATCTCGATGCCCCGTCGTTTGAGTTGTGGCTGCAATGCGTGTTTCTCGTCAACGCGCGCGATGCGGCGCTGGCGAACGCCCTGCCGACCGGCAGCCAGGTCGGCGAGATGGCGCGCAGGCAGTACGACTACCACGAAGTCGTCCCCGAGGCGGAGAAGTTGCTCAAGCTGCTGCACCAGTTCGACCGGATTATCACCGGGCGTTCGCGCTAACCCGACGCGGTCGCCGTCCATGTGGTATGGTTCAGGTGCATGCTCGCCCAAGCCCAGCAACCAAGCCGTCTCGTCCAGCTGATTGAATCGGCCAAGATGAATCTGACCGCCAGCCAGCGCTGGCTGCTGGGCACGCTTGGCCTGGCTCTGGTCTGGCCATGGCTGATGGTGTTGTTGTGGGTGGTCGCAGCGCCGGCCGTCGCCGAGTGGACGAGCCTCTGGAGGACCTGCTTCTGGAGCGGCATCGCGCTGTGGGCGCTGCCGCTGGCCATTGCCGGCTGGGGCGTGCTGAAACATCGCCAGAACGGCGTGGTCTATCCGATGGCAATCTACGCGCTGGTGTGGGCGGAAGTCGCGGTGATCGGCGGCTTTGCCATGTTCGGCATGCTCTTCAAAGTAAGCGCGCCGATGCACGTCAGCTGATTACGTCAGCCAGGGCGCATTCGTAATCATGTCGTACATGGCGACCTCAACGCCGTGAATCAGCAGATCGGGCTGCAGCTTGCCCCATGCCTGCAGGTGCGGCGAGGCGAGATGCTTGTCCAGCAACTCGCGGCTGGTCCAGTTTTCATAGAACACGAACACGGCCGGCTCGATCTGCGATTTGTGCAGGTCGTAGTTGATGCAACCTTCCTCTGCGCGGGTCGGCGCAACCAGCTTCAGCAACTCGGCTTCAACCTGTGCTTCGCAGCCCGGCTTGGCGCGCATTCTGGCGATGACAGTCAGCATGGATTCCTCCACGGCTTGTATACAACTGCAACTGACTTCACGTGGAGCGCTAAACGGGAAAGGGGTACGCACGCGCGTACCCCTTCGGCCCGGTGTGGGGGAGCGACCGTGGTCGCCGGGCCTAAACTCGCACTCGCTCAAACTTCAAACAGCGCTGTCAGGAAGAAGCCTCGCCTGGTCTCGACCCGTCCGCGGTCAGGATCCAGCGGCCCAATGAATGAAGCCATCTGCGCCGCAACCAGCACCAGCAGCGCAAACCAAAGCGCCAGCACGCGCCCGTCAAACAGGCGCTCGCCGTGCTTCCACGCCACATAGCGGTGCGTACGGGCGATGAAGTGAAAGCCGAAGGTAGTCGACAGCGTGATCACGACCGCATGCATCAGGCCAAGGAACGCCTGCGAATCCTCCGTCGTGCTGACGCTGAAGAACCATGCAATCGGCGCGCAGCCGAGCAGGATCAGCCCGGCCGCTGCGCCCAGCATCAGTACAGATGCCAGCGCCTGCTTGAAGGTCAGCCGCGCGCCGGTCAGTGCCTGGAACACGAAGAAGCTCGGCAGGCAGATCGCGCTCGCGCCGACGATCACGACGGGAAACTTCAGTGCCGCATAAGCCACTTGCCCCGCGCCCGCAACCGAGCCAAGGATCGCGCCGTACAGCAGCGATGCGAACACCATCAGCAGCGTGCAGCCGGCGATATACGTGTTCAGCCCGTGCCCGTTGAAAAGGTCGCGCGCCACAGCCCCTTGCGCCCGCAACAGGCCACCGCCGACGCTGAGTGGCCCGGTCAGCGCGAATGTGTCGCTCTCCCAGCGCGTGACCCAGGGGCGCGGCGCGGCGGCCGGTTCACGGCCGTACGGTGGGGGAGAAGCGGCCGGTCCGAGGGCTTCTAGTTCAGTGCTCATGACATGGCTCCTAGCTCAGTAACCCAGCGCGTGAGCACAGCCCACACGCCCATATAGAAGTTGCCGCTCAGCCCGTGGCTGAGGCTGTAGCCGTCGACGCCGTAGCTGCTGCCAATCCACGGCCGAAGCAGCCACGCGACCTGCGCGCCCACAAACTGATACACGAGTGCCCATACGATCAGCGGAGCCTTGATGCCTGATGTAGTCAGCGAGCGCATTCCACGTGCCAGCACACGCAGGCCGGCGACGCCCGCAACCACGCCGCAGGCGAGGCACAGCACGTACAGGTTCAGGTAGCTCGCCATGCTGGGGATCGGCGCGGAGGCGCAGAACAGGCCGACGACCGGCGCGCAGGCGCCCAGGCAGATCGCCAGCGTGGAGATGCCGGACAGCGCGACGGTCAGTGTCTGGCTCGTACGAGCCCGAACGCCCGAGACCAGCAGCGTGATGTGCATCAGCGGAAAACACAGTGCCAGCGTGAACAGGAAGAACAGCGGCATTTTGAGGGTCGTGATCCAAAGGTGGTCACGGCCGACGTGGCTGCCCATCGCCGCGCCCCAGCACATGGCGCCGACGACACCGGCGGTGAGCAGGCGCCCGTTGATCGTCAGCGCTGGCGCTCGCCATGCCAGGCGAAAGTGCGCGTCGGGTGCGTGCAGGAGTTTGCCGACCAAGGCGGCCATCGGTATGCCTCTCTACTTTGTGCCACAAAGTAGATCGACAATCGCGTTCCGGTGGCCTGAGAGAAATCGCCAAGAATCCCTTTAAATGTGGGTTTGCGGGCGATAGCGGCGGAATTATCGGACCCAGGGCATGGATGAGTTGACAATCAACCACTGACCGTCCACGGTCAATCCCGGCCCCTCAAACTTCGCTGTTGCGTGCGCCCACCCCGGGCATAAATTGGGTGCATGACCGCAACTCTTCGCTGGAACCGCCTTGAGCTAGCAGCTGACGGCGACGCCGCCTTCAAGGCCGCCGTCGAGGAGAACTTTCCCAAGCTGCTCGAGCTGCCGTTTGATGACCTCGAGCTGGATTGCGGCCGCTGCAAGAATCTGGGCGAGTCGGCGTTTCAGGTAATCGGCCCGCACCTCGCGGACGCCGCCGGCAAGAAGAAGCTGACGGTGCGCATCACCGACGACCTTGCAAAGTTCTTCCAGGGAACCGGCCTCAGCAGCCTGCTGACCGTCTCATTGGTCGAGCACATGGACGGCGCGGTGAAGTCACCTGCACCGGGCGAAGAGGACGTACAGGACTTCACCGAAGACGACGAAGAAGAAGAGCCGAAGGATGAAACACATCCTCCCGGAGACGACATCCACCAGACCAAGATCCAGACCCGCGCTGCAAACGGCGGTCTGGTTGATGAAGAAGATGCGCACGTCTACCTGATCGGCGACGAAATTGTGATCGGCCGTGAGCCGCCAAGCGAGCCGGTGTTCCAGATTCCGACCATCAGCAAGCGGCACTTCCGCGTGTACAGGCAGGGCCCCGGCTATTTCATTGAGGACATGCGAAGCACCAACGGCACATACCTCAACGGCAACCCGCTTACGCAGCCGCAGCCGCTGGGCGAAGGTGACGAGGTGGTCGTAGCGATCACGCTCAAGCACCCGGACGGCGCCAAGCGTTTCAAGTTCACGCTCAAGGCCTAGTGGCTACTTGCCTTCCGCTTCCTTCTGCCAGCGTTCCATCAACAGCTTGTGTGCAGTGGTGCAAACGGCGAGGTGATAGGCCTTGCGTTTCTCGACGTCCCAGCTGCCGGGGCATTCCACGACGATGGCCGTGCAGTCGAACGTCGCCCACGCGTAGTACGCCAGCCCGTAGATCTTGGCCAGCGCCATCAGGCGCAGCACGTTCAGCTCGGGCTTCAGCAGGCCGTCTTCGCCGGTCACCATCATGAACTTCGGCGCGGGGTCGAAGTCGTATTCGTCCTTCAGCGCGTCTACGATCCTGCGGCCGATGTCGTCATCGGGCCCGTTCTGGATCAAGTACGGCGCGCTCCCGTCCGGGTCTTCGTGCAGATCAAGCAGGAAGTCCGGATTGTTCTCGCCCAGCCATTCCTTGATTTTCTCGGCCTCGGGGCAGTCGGTGCGCCCGAACATGCGGTTGAGGTCGCGCCCGTCTTCGAGGTGGCGATTGTTGTTCTCGATGCCCCAGGGGTTGCAGGGGCCGTAGGTGGTGAAGCCGAGCTCGGTCAGCTTGTCCTTGATGTAGTAGCCGGAGGGCTCGTTACCGTGGACGCCGGTGGTGACCACGATGTTCTTCTTGGGTGCAGGCACAGTCTCCGGCTCGGTGGTCCCTTTCGGAGGCAGGGCATAGGGCGCACCGGAGCAACCATCGTTGCCCACGGCCGGTTCAGGCTCACCGGGCATCGCACCACGAGCAGCCGGAACGCGGCTGCCGGAGCACGCGGAAACCACCGACACGCACAGGACAATCAGGAGGATCTTCATCTTCAACTCCGCGTATTGAGAACGTCGTCGCGCGGCTAGGATGCGCTCGTGGACGAAGAAAAGCAAAGCATGAAGCGAACGCCCGCCGGCAAGTGCGGCAGGGTTGGGCGATTGATGGTGGTGGCCGGCTTGCTCACGAGCATGGTTGCATGGGTCAGTGCGAATCTGGTGACGTACGTGCCGTGGATAGCGTTTCGCGCCATCGGCATCCATTTCGGCGCGTTGCTGTTGACCTTCGCGTTGACTGCGGTGGGGTATCACCTGATAGCGCCGCGGCGGCCATTCTGGGCAACCATTGCCTTGGCGCTCGTCGGGCTTGCCGTGATCACGACGTTGCTCAGCCTGTGCCGTGTGGTTCACTAGCATGAACGGCACGCGGCGGACAACGAAGCGCCCGCTATCGAGCCAGCAGGTCCGGCCCAAGATCGTTGACCGCCGGACTGCCCGCCAGTTGCATGGCGCGTTTGAAATCTTCGGCGTAGAGATCGAGTACTCGTTTGACGCCGGTCTCGCCGCTGACGGCGAGGCCCCACAGCACCGGGCGCCCTATCAGCACGGCCTTTGCACCCAGCGCCAGTGCGCGCAGGATGTCGGCGCCCCATTCGATACTGCCATCAACTAACACGGGGATGCGGTCTTCGACGGCCGCGACGACTTCGGGCAATGCTCGTGCGCTGGCGATCGATGCATCCAGCTGGCGGCCGCCGTGGTTGCTCACGATCAAGCCAGCACAGCCTGCGTCGGACGCGCGTTTGGCGTCATCGCCGCGCACGACCCCCTTCAGCAGAATCGGCAGTCTCGTCAGCGACTTGAACCATTCGATGTCCTTCCAGGTCAGTGACGCATCCTGGCGCGTGCGGAACAACTCAGCCAGTTCGCTCCCGGAATCGACTCCGCCTTTGGCCTCGTAGCGTGCGAGGTTCGCGCGAGTCAGCCCTTCCGGCAGATCGAAGTTGTTGCGTTCGTCGGCGACGCGACGGCCGAGCACGGGCGCGTCTACGGTGACGACGATGGCACGATAGCCAGCGGCTTCGGCTCGGCGGATCAAGTCCTCGGTGATGCGGCGGTCACGATGGCAATAAAGCTGGAACCACTTCGGCGCGGATGTGGCCGCTGCAATCGCTTCCAGGGTCACGTTCGCCATAGTGGAGACCACAAGTGGCACACCGGCCTCCGCGGCCGCGCGTGCCGTGGCCAACTCGCCCTCGCTGTGCGCCAGGCGCTGGTAGGCCATCGGCGCGATCATGGCTGGAAATGGCAGTTTCAGCCCGAGCAGCTCGGTGGATGTGTCGACATCTGCGACGTTCACCAGCACGCGGTGGCGGATTTCGAGCTCGTCCCACGCACGCCGATTGCGTTTCTTTAACTTCTGGGCGTCCGCGCCGGACGCAAAATAGTCGAACGCGACCGGGTCCATCTTCAGCTTTGCCGCGCGGCGGAAGTCGGTCGTGGTGTGCAGCCCCACGTGCGCGTGTGGCAGTTCATCGGAGGTACGTCTCGACAGTCGCGCAAGCATCTGACCACCCGAGCTGTCGGTTTCCAGGTGGATCGCCTCGAACAGTCGGGTGGGGGAGAGGCCGGACTCGTTGTGTTTGCGCGCGAGCTGCGCGGCCAGCTTGATCACCAGCTTGACACGCGGTGTCGGGCCCATTTCGGCAACGCGTGTTGTGCGGCGCCCGGGCAGGTCGACGAAGAACTCGTCGATCATCCGTTGCAGACGGTCGATGTCTACGCCGAGCGCGTCAAGCGCGGCTGCAATCTCGGGTGTCGGGTCGGCGATCAGCGCGGCAAGCAGCGACTCGGTCCCAAGCCTCTGCATGCGGTGCACGTGGGCAAAGATGCGCGCGTTCTCAAGTACGCGTTCCGCATCGCCGAGGGGCATTCCGATGTCGGGAAGCTCTTCCATGCCTTCAGATTACCCCACGCCGGGTCGTCCGGCACTGGATATCCACAGGTGACCCGGCCGCGTTTCCAGCTATCTTCAGCGGCATGAATGACCGCAAGGCAATCGAAGAGTGGGAACTGAAGACGCTGGCGCCATACGCGCTCAAGGCGTGCGAGTCTCAGGGGCGGCGTTTTGCCGAGGATGAGCACGCCTACCGCACTTGTTTTCAGCGGGACCGGGACCGAATCATTCACTGTGCGGCCTTCCGTCGGCTTGAGTACAAGACGCAGGTCTTCCTGAACTGGAGCGGCGACCACTTCCGCACGCGCCTGACGCACACGATTGAAGTCGCGCAGGCCGCGCGCACGATTGCGCGTTCGCTGGGGCTGAACGAGGACCTGACGGAGGCGATCTCGCTCGCGCACGATCTTGGGCACACTCCGTTCGGCCACGCCGGCGAGCATGCCATGCGCGAGTTGATGAAGGACCACGGCGGCTATGAGCATAACGGGCAGAGCCTGCGCATCGTCGATGAGATCGAGCGCCACTACCTGCCGCGCTTCAGCGGCCTGAACCCGACGCACGAGTTGCGCTACGGCCTGATGAAGCACCGCACCGATTACGACAAGCCGCTGTTCAAGGATCTCGAGGAGCGCGAATCGCCGAGCCTCGAGGCGCAGGTGGCGAATTCGGCCGACGAGATCAGCTACAACGCGCACGACACGGATGACGGGCTGTACTCCGGGCTGCTGAAGTGGGACGCCGCGCGCGAAAGCGAACTGTTTGTACAAGCCGAGCAGTATGCGCGCGCCAACGTGCCCGAGGGTGAAGAAGACCTGTTGAGATACCAGCTCGTGAGGCGCCTGAAAGACTTGCAGGTAACCGACCTGCTGCAGTACAGCGCCGCGCGGATCGCGGAACTGAAGATCACCACCGTGCAGGACGTGCTGGAGCACCAGAGCAAAGACCCGATCATCGACTTCAGTCCGGAGTTCAAGAAGAAGGTGAAGGGGCTGAAGCTGATGCTGTACCACAAGCTTTACATGCACCGGAACGTGCGCCGCGGCATGGAAAAGAGCACGCGCTTCATGAAGGAGATGTTCGAGCGCTACGTTAGCGAGCAGTACCTGATGCCCGGCGGATTCCACAAACGCATCGCCGACGGAGAAAGTGTCTACCGCGTGGCGTGCGACTTCATTTCCGGCATGACCGACCGCTATGCGCTTGAGCAATACAAGAAGCTATTCGACCCCGACACGTGGTAGGAGCAGCCATGGCAGAGAACATGCAAGTCGTGAAGACCGAAAACGCGCCGGCCGCGATCGGGCCTTACAGCCAGGCCGTCAGTGCGGGTGGCTTCCTGTTCTGCTCAGGACAGATCCCACTGGACCCGAAGTCCGGACACATCATCGGCGAGACGGCCGGTGAACAGACGGTGCAGGTGCTGTCCAACCTGCGGAACGTGCTGAAGGCTGCGGGCTGTGACTTTGCAAGTGTCGTGAAGACGACCATCTTCCTAAAGGACATGAACAGTTTCACGGCTGTCAACGAGGCCTACGCGGCCGCCATGGGCGAGCATCGCCCTGCACGCGCAACGGTGGAAGTCGCCCGTCTGCCGAAAGATGTGCTGGTGGAAATTGACTGCGTCGCCGTGTTGGGCTAGCCGCCTGTGTTTCGGTAGTGATCGTTAACGTAGGCGTGCCAGGCGGCGGCATCGGTGCCGAAATCCCGGCCGGTGAGCAGGCTGATCAACTCAATGCCGAGTTCGACCGGCATCCAATCAGGATTTTCGACGCGCTTGCCCTTTGAGATCAGCCGCTCGCCGTTTCTTTCGACGTAGTGGTCGACTTTGCCCTCAACGGCACGCAGGTACTTGTAGGCAAGTTCTCTTTCCTCTTTATCGCTGAGTTCGTCAGACAGGCGGCGCAGGGCCGATTCGGCCTTGCTGGCTGTTTGGCCGTCGTCGAAATCAAATGTGATCTGTCCGCCCACGGCGTCGACTCGCAATTCCCACCACTCGCCGGGTTGCTCGGCCGGGGAAACGCTGCGGATGGCGGTGAAGACCAGCTCCCGCTCCAGGCTCACGTAGCGCTTGTCCGTCAGCGCCCGGCGTTCGATCCATGTGAGTCTCAATTCGTCGGCCGCGACCTCACTGATGTTGCGGCTGCCGAATGCCAGCGCCTCGTTGAGTTGCCGGGCTGCAATGCCTCGAGTCTTCGGCGGCAGATAGCGGGGCGTGGACGCGTAGGGGCCAACGGCGCATGCGGAAACGAGCAGGGCAAACAGCGGCAGCAGCGCCTTCAAGTCAGCAGCCTTTCGAGCCACAGGCTCAGCGCGGCCGCGAGACGCGGGCTGACTTCGTGCCCGGCTTCGTCGTCTTCAAAGTATTCGACGTCTCCGTAGCCGAGCTCGCGGCACTTGTCGGCGGCCTCATGCGCAAGCGACGCCGCGACATTTTCGTCTTTTGCGCCGTGGAATTGCGCGAGCGCCACCTGCTTTTTCGCAGTCTCAGGCGCGTCGTCGAGGAACTCGTGCTTCAGGCGCCCACCGATGGAGGCGCCGCCGCGGAATCGTTCCGGGTGATGCGGCGCGACGTAGCCTGCCAGATATCCGCCCTGCGAGAAGCCGACGATGATGGACTCGCTGACCGGGAAGTCCTTGCGCACCAGATCCTGCAGGTCCATCAGGTACTGGGTCGCCGTTTCCATGCTGGTGCGCAACTCGGCCTGGTCGCCGGTGTACAGATACCAGGCATTGCCGATGCGAATACGTTCTGGCTGGCGCATCTCGAACGGGTGCGGCCCGCGCGGGAACACCCAGATCCAGGGCCGATCAAGCAGGTCGCCCATGTAGCGGCGCATCAGGTCTTCACTGTGGCCCATGCCGTGCAGCGCGACGACGAGCGGCCACGCGCGGTCGGGCGTGAAGCCTTGAGGCAGCACCACGGTGTAAGGGTTGTTGCTGACGAAGGTGACCGAGCCATGCCGAATTCGGGTATCCATGACGCGGACTATAACGCGGAATGCGCCGCCGGCTCAACTGCTGATAGGCGGCTCTTCACTGCGGATCACTACGGGCGTGTCGATCACCACTTCCGGCTCGGGTGCGCGCATGCGCGGCACGGGGTCGCGGTGAAGGGGCGGATCGTACTCGGAGATATCCTCGGTCTTGGCATACAGGACCTTGCACAGCTCACGCAGGGTGCCGGCGCGGACGATGTCGGTGACGCGCACGCGCATGTCAAAGGCGCGCTCGAGCACGGCCGCCAGCTCCCATGCGTCGAAGTTCACGGCGCGCAGGTCCGAGGCCACGCGGTCTGCGGGGCGCAGGCGGGTGTAGTCAACACCGAGCGCACGGCCGATCGCAAGGCGGAAGGCCCGCACGAAACTCTGCGGCACGGGGGCCAGGGCGCTGATGCCCGCGGTGAAAACTTCGTCGGACTGCGCCTCGCGCGAATCGACGAACTCACGGCGCAGGCGCCGACGTCGAATCGCCAGCGACTCGGTGAGCCCGAACGAGAGCATCGTGACGAGTGCAAGCAGCAGAAAGAATCCGACTTCGCCCATGGTGCCTCCGTTAGCTATTGTAGCAACGTAGGCGGGTTGCCGGGTATTCCGGCTCGGCATACGAGCCTAATGAAGAGTGCCCGCCGATGGCGGGCACTCTGCAGACTTCCGGCTGCTAGTCCACGTTGTACGCGTTGTAGAGCTCCAGCCAGAGCCGAATCGGAGTATCAGACATTTCGGGCGACGTGCTGTGCCCGCCGTAGACCATGTCGGACTCCTCAGTGTCAACATAGGTGAACGCGTGCCACACATTCCAAAGCGCCTGGGAAATGTTGTGCATTGCTGCAGCGTCACCATTGGAGCGCGCCTGAATGAGTAGATCGATTGCCGCTCCCATAGTGGCTTTTTTCTCGATCCTGCTTTGTACTTGGCGGATGGCATCAAGCTCGCCTGAAGCAGGCAAATTGCCGCCCCGCATCGTCTCTATGCATGCAAGTAACAGCGGTAGGGTTGGCATTGCGCCGGTGAATGCCACTTCCGGGAGCTGGACTTCTTCGGCCTCGCCGTTTGAGTCTTGACCGTCCGGCGTCGGTTCTTGTTCAGGAGTCACATGAGTGTCGTTCGATTGCCTAGCGGTTGTTGAGTCGGTCCTCGCCGCAAGGTGATGCACACGAGTCGAGCTACAACTCGCAAGGATTGCAGCGAATAAGAAGGGAATCACTACGGCGATCAGGCTGGATGACCTCGGCCCGGGTCTCTCGGCTCTCGTATAGGTGTCCCGACTCCTCGACATACCTGATCTCAGACAGCTTTCGTGGCGTGCTAATCGACCTTGTAGTTGTTGTAGACGTCGAGCCAGCGGCGGATCGGCAGGTCGGAATCGCTTTGCCCGTCGAAGCCGATGGTATAGACCATCTCTTCCTTGCCCCAGCCCTCCACGAGGAACGCGTCCCAGACGTCGTAGAGCGCCGCGGAGATGTTGTGCTTGGCGCTGCGGTCATTGCCTTTCACCGCGGTGATCAGCAGGTCAATCATCGCGCCCATGGTGGCCTTTTTCTCGGCCTTGCTGCTTTCGCTCTTGATCTGCTTTAGGCGTGCGTCGTTCAATTTGCCGCCGTTCTTCAGCTCGTTTACGCAGTTAACCAGCGCGGGTTCAGTGGGCATGGATCCGGTGCTGGCGACTTCCGGCAACGTGGCATCCGGGTCGGCCGGCGGATCTTCCGGGTCTCCGTCGGGGTTCTTGACCGGGTCCCTGTCCGGGTTGCGGTCCGGGTTGGTGGGGTCGCGGTCGTCTGTACGCTTCTTCGGGGCTTCCTTGGTCTGCAGCGAAGTGAAGGCGTCCTTGTCGATGAAATTCAGGATCCGCACGTCGCTGCTGCCCTTGGGCGCGCCAACCCAGAATTCCTTTTCCTTGCCGCCCTTGTCGAACGTGATGTAGATGCGCTTGCCGACGTAATTAGTTGAACCGACTGTGAGTGAGAAGCCGGCCCCGTCCGCCTCCGAGCGCGCCTTCTCCCACTTGATGTTGAGCGCACCGAAGTAGAAGTTCTTGATGTAGTCCATCACGCGTGTGCGAAGGCTGTCAGAGCCAAAGGGCGCCTCGCCGGTAAACGTTCCGGTGGGGTTGCCGTCTGCATCCTTGTCCCATTGACCGGTGCACATCAGCACCGCTGACTTGGCGGTGAGGTACGTTGCGTTGCTCTGGATCAAGTCGGAGTTGTAGGTCGCGTAGACCTGCCAGTCGAACATGTTCTCAAGCGTGGTAGCGTCGCTGCCGCGAAGCGCGGCCTCAATCGCCGTGCCCTGCCCCATGGCGGCTTCAAGCGGCTTCTTGAGGGCTTCGTTGGCCGCCTTGGTTTCGGCGTCTTTTCTTGCCATCTCCTCGCGCAACTGCTTGTTCTTGTCTTCCTGTGCCTGCTTGGCGAGGTCTTCGGGCGGTGGACCGCCGGTTGCGACCACCACGACAATCACCAGCACAAGCACTACCAGCCCGACAACGATGCCGACGATTACCCCGGCATTGCCGCCGCTTTTGGGTGGCGGGCCGTAGCCCGGCTGCGCCTGCTGGTTCTGCATTTGACCCATTGGGCTGCCCGCAGGTCGCGGACCACCGCGTGCGGGACCACGTGCCGGGCCGCGTCCGGGGCCGGCCGGGCCTCTCGCCGCGGGACGCTTGCCGGCCGCGCGTGGCGCCGCAACTGCCGGCGCGCCGACCTGCACCATGTTGCCGCATTGGGTGCATTGAAATTGAACGCCGGCCTGTAGGCCGGTCCCGTCGTACTCCATGCCGCACGACGCGCAGGTGATTGTGCTCATTGCTTGCCTCGTTTAACTGCTGATCGATCAACATCTTATGAACGGGTCATAGCGGCGAAAGTTCGGATTCGTTCACATCTGCGTCACCTGATCACACCACGGGGTACCGGAGGCATAAGTGTCGCGCTACACTAAGTTTGGAGATCGCCATGGACGCTGAAACAGCCCACAAACACGCCCGCAAGCTGATAGACGAAGCCGCCGCCATGAGCGGCGAAGAGACCGTCGCCCTGATCGAAAAGCACGTTGCGCCCAACTATGGCCTGCTGAGCCGCGACCCGGTCGTGCGCGCCGAAGGCCCGTGGTTGCACTGCAAGAGCGGCAAGAAAATCTTCGACGGCGTCGCCGCGTACTCGGCGGCGAACCTTGGCCACGGGCACCCGCTGGTGCGCGAGGCCTTGAAGGCCTTCCTTGGTTCCCATGCACCGACGGTTCTGGGGCGGTTCTTGCCCGACCCCTGGCTCGCGCTATTTGCCCGCAAGATTACCGAGATGACCGGCTTCGAGCGCTTTCTTCCGGCCAACGGCGGCGTCGAGGGGCCGGAGGCAGCGATCAAGCTCGCGCGCCGCTGGGCGCACCGGGTGAAGGGGGTGAAGGGAACGCCCCAGATTTTGTTTGCGAGCCACTGCTTCCACGGCCGAACGCTGACCGTGACCCAGATGTTTGACGAGGACGAGAAGGCGGCGCGAGAAGGCTTCGGGCCTTGGCCGAGCGGCTTCAAGCGCATCCCGTATAACGACCTCGAGGCGGTTGAGGCAGCGGTGGACGAAAACACGGCAGCGATCATGGTCGAGCCGATCCAGGGCGAGGGCGGCATTAACATCCCGGATGAAGGCTACTTGCGCGCGCTGATAGAGCTGGGCAGGCGCCACAACTTCCTGGTGATTTTCGACGAAGTGCAAACCGGCTGGGCGCGCACGGGTGAGCTGTTCTGCTGGGAGCACGAGGGCCCGGATGCACGCCCGGACATCATGTGCATCGGCAAGAGTGTGAGTGGGGGATACGCGCCGGTCAGCGGCATTCTGGCGAACTCAGAGCTGATGGAACTGCTCGGCCCCGGCAGCCACGGCAGCACGTTCGGCGGCTGCCCGATATCGAGCTGTGTTGCTTACGCTGCGCTGCACGCGATCGAGGAAGAGAAGCTGGTGCAGCAGGCGCAGAAGAAGGGCGAGTGGCTGGCCGAGCGGTTGGCAGCCATCGCCGAGCGCGCCCCGCGCATCAAGGAAGTACGCGGCAAGGGAATGATGTTCGGGATCGAGCTGACGCAGGACGGACCGGATGGGCATCACTTTACGGAACTGCTGCTTGAGAAGGGCGCGATCATCAAGGACACGCACCACTGGGTGCTGCGCTTCACGCCGCCGATCGTCGCGAGCAAGCAGGATCTCGAGTTCGCGCTGAGTTGCCTCGAAGAAGTCTTCTGCGGCCAGACGGCGGATGCCTAAAAACCGGATGCCGTAAAGCGACGGCCGGTTTGGGTGTCGACCACCTGGCGCGAATACTCAAGCTGCTCGAACGTCCAGCAAGCGTCCGATGCGATCTGGCTGACCAGCGTACAGATGCCGTTGGCGCAATAGACTTCGTAGGTCGCGCCGTCAGCTTCCAGCGTCACCATCCAGCCGCCGGCCGGCGTGCGTGCGAGAAAGGTGATCAGTCCTTCAATGATTCGGCCGTCGTTTTCGACGGCGAGCCGGTCGCCGACCTGGCACTGACCCAGCTTCTTGAGAATGCGGAATTCCCCAGCCATGGCCATCTCCCGTTAATCAAGCAACCAGAGTCTGACCGACTGGCCTAAAGACGGGGTTAAGACGGCGTAAATTGGGAGTGCAAGTGTTGCGGGCGTCCCGCCCGCATGTCTTGGCACGGCCGTTGGCCGCCCCTGCGGGCGAGACACCCACATCACGAACTACGCGTACTGGATCTCGGTGCCGCGGATGTCGTCGTTGACCTGGCCGTCCTCGTACACGACCTGGCCGCGCACGATGGTGGTGACCGCGCGGCCTTTCAGTTTCCTGCCGTGCCAGGGGCTCCAGCGCGGCTTGGTGAGCTGCTCTTCGTTGCGGATGACGTGCTCGGCGTTGGCGTCTACCAGCGCCAGATCGGCGTCGCAGCCCGGCTCAATGAAACCCTTACCCTTCATCCGGTAGGCTTTGGCCGGGTTCTCGCACATCCACTGCACGACCTGCTCCAGCGTGCAAAGCCCTCGACTTGACGCGTCAAGAATGAGTGCGAGTGAATTCTCGACCGCAGGGATGCCGGCGGGCGCCTTCCAGATGCCCTGGCGCTTCTCGGTCAGAGTATGCGGCGCGTGATCGGTCGCGATCATTCCGATGCGCCCGTCGCGCAGCGCTTGCCACAGCCCGCGGTTGTCTGCGCGATGTTTCAGGGGCGGGTTCATCTTTGCAAGCGTGCCGAGCCCGTTGTCGTCATCCACATTCATCAGCAGGTGGTGCGGCGAAGTTTCCGTCGTAACCAGCGTGTCGCGCGGGATGAACAGTTCACATTCGCGCGCCGAGCTGACATGCAGGATGTGCGCGCGGTGCTGGTACTTTCGGGCCAGACCGACGACGCGCTGGGTGGACATGTACGCGACGTCGACGTTTCGCCACGCTGTGTAGGCGCGCAGATCTTCAATGCCTTCGTACTGTGCCCTGGTCGATTTCATGACGCCTTCGTCTTCGCAGTGGAAGGCGATGACGCGGCGTTTGTCGGTCTCCGCGAAGATTTTCTCCAGCGCGTTCATGTCGTCCACCAGCAGGTCGCCGGTGCTTGCGCCGAGGAAGACTTTTATTCCGCAGATGCGCTGCATGGTCTTCAGGTCGGCGAGGTTCGTGTTGGTCGCTCCGCCGAAGAAACCCCAGTTCACGCGGCACTTGCGGGCCGCGTTGGCATGCTTGTTGTCGATTTCGCGCTGGTTGATCGCCAGCGGTATGGTGTTCGGCATCTCCAGAAAGCTGGTGACGCCGCCCTTGGCGCACGCACGCGTCGCGGTCTCAAGGTCTTCTTTGTGCGTCAGCCCCGGGTCGCGGAAGTGAACCTGCGGGTCCACGACGCCCGGAAACAGGTGCAGCCCGCTGGCATCGATCACCCGTGCGCCGGTTGCATCTACCTTGGGTGCAACGGCAGAGACGTAGGGACCGTCCGTGCGCACTTCCAGGCTCTGGAAGCGGCCGTTGCGGTAGACCTTCGCACCTTTGATGACCAGCGATTTCATGCCAATGGTTTACCAGATAGGGTAATCCAAGCCCAGCCCGGACAGGCTTGCGTCAGATACGGAACACGACCCGCACGATGACTACGGCCACAGCGCCGGCGATCGCAAAGCCGACCCAGGGCCAGTCGATCGGGCGGCTCATGTCGTTCGCGGCGTAAACCTCAAAGCATGCGAGGCCGACAAAGCCGATCACCGGCCACATCCGCCACCACAGTATCGGGCGTTTCTCTTTTTCGCTCACGAGGCCTCCGGCATCACGATACCTCAAGCGGTCCGGAGTTACGCAGCCCGACCAGATCTTTAAACCCGAGCAGGCGGCAGACTTCATCGGCCAGCTCTTCAGGATCGGTGCGCGCGTTGATTGCCTTGATGCCGAGCGACTTCTGCACGTAGTGACGACCGACTTCATTGTCAGTAGCCGGTCCGCTGATCAGGTCGATGCGCTGGTCGCGCGCGTCGAAGATCGCTTTTGCGCCGTACGCGCCGACGGGGTCGTTGGCGCAGCAGATGTGCACGCTGGTGTGGCCGTACAGCTCGGCATCTTCAAAGTACGTCAACACCGAGTAGCCACCGATGATGCCGTCGCCGAGCTCAAGCAGGATCACGTCCGGCTTGTCTTCGGCCAGTCCGTTGATGATAGTCTTGCTGATCGGCGCGATGCTTTCGAGGTCGGCCGTGCTGGGCAAGCCCGCGTCGACAAAGCTCAGCGTGCGGCGTGCGCCATGGTCCTCGAAGCTGAACAGGTCGCGCCGCGCCGCAACGCCGGATAGCTTGCCCGCGTTGACTCGCAGACCGCGCTGGCTGAGCAGCTGGCACAGCTCGGCGACGGCCTTGGTTTTGCCGGCGCTCATGCAGGTGCCGCTGACCGCAACGATTGGGATCTTCATGCCGGGCTCGATGCGGTCGTGGTCGGCGATGCTGGCGTCGGTGAGGTTGAGAATGCGGCCCTTGCGCGCGACCATGCCGACGACTTCCACTTTCAGGGGCGGGCCGAGGTCCTTGTTCGCGCTGGTGCAGATGCCGATCACGCCGCCGAGGTTGAGCATGTTCAGCACATCGCCGGCCTTGATCTGCTCAGGCACCTTGCCGACGTAGCCCTTCAGCGCGTTGCGTGCGCCGAGCGCGCCGACGATGATGTCGTCCTCGAAGATCTTGGCCATGCGGCCTTCTTCAAGCTCTACTTCGCCGTAGGTGGCCTTCTCACCCATCGCGCGCACGACGATCACGTTGCCTGTCTTGGCTTCCAGGTTCTCGGTGATGATGCGCTCTTCCTTGTGAAGGTTGAGGCGGTGCACGACGCTGGCGATTTTGTGGACGCGAATTTCCATGGGCAGTACTCCGGGACTCGATTTCGCTACTTCATTGTCAATCAACAGTGTTTGTGTCATGGGACTTCTCCGGGATGTGAGCTCGAGTGCGCAGGCGGCTGATTCGGGGCGCACTCGAAGAGTTCACACCCGGGCCGCGCACGTCGGTCGTCGACGGAGAGTCGTTTCAATGTTCATGTTCATTCGGCGCTCCCGTGCAATTTGCTGGGGATGCTGAGAATCTTGCTGAAGCCGGCGGCGTCACGGCCGTCCCACATGGTGAACTCTTCGCCGTACTTGCCATGTGCGGCAGCCATCAGCGAGTGCGGGCTGGTGGCGCCGGTGACGAAATATCCGCCATGCTTGATGCTGAGCTTTACCTCGCCGCTGACGCGCTGCTGGCTGCTGGCGAGCATGGCTTCCATGTCGCGCAATGCTGGATCAAACGGCTGGCCCTCGTGGATCATGTTGCCGTAGAAGTCGGCGACGTGGTCTTTCCAGAAGCGCTGCCACTTCGTGAGCGTGAGCTTTTCCAGCTCACGGTGCGCCGAGATCAGCATCAGCGCGGCGCCCGCCTGGAAGGCGATGCGACCCTTGATGCCGACGATCGTGTCGCCCAGGTGGATGCCACGGCCGAGCGCGTATGTGGCCGACAGCTCGTTCAGTTTCTCGACCAGCGCAACCTGGTCCAGCTTCTCGCCGTTCAGCGCGACCGGCACGCCCTGCTCATAGGTGACGGCCAGCGTCTGTGGCTTGGCCTTGGCGTCGCTGGGCACGGCCATCTCAAACACGCTTTCGGGCACTTCCGTCGCGCTGTCGTGGGTTTCCTTGCCTCCGATCGTGACGCCCCACATGCCGGCGTTGATTGAGTAGCTGGTGGTCTTGGCCGGAATCTCGAGCCCGCGCTTGGCCAGGTAATCGGTTTCCTGCTGGCGCGACAGTGAGTGCTCGCGCACAGGAGCGAGCTGCTTCAGCGCCGGGCAGAGCACGCCGAACGCGACGTCAAAACGAATCTGGTCATTGCCCGCGCCGGTGCTGCCGTGGGCCACGGCCGCGGCTTTGATCTTGAGCGCGTACTCGGCGACCATGGCGGCCTGCACGACGCGCTCGGCGGCGACGCACAGCGGATAAACTCCACCGCGCAGGACGTTGCCGAAAATCAGGAAGCGGGCGTAGCGCTCAAAGACTTCCTTGCGGCCGTCGATCACCAGGTGTTCTTTGACGCCCAGTTTGGTCGCGCGCTCTTTGGCCTGCGCGAGGTCTTTATCGGTAAAGCCGCCGGTATCGACCATGACCGTGACCACGTCATAGCCGTACTCCTCCTTGATGAAGGGGATGCAGAAGGAGGTGTCGAGGCCTCCGCTGTAAGCCAGTACGCATGTTTCAGCCATTGCTCTGTCCGCTCTTTGTTCACCACAGAGAGCACGGAGTTCACAGAGAATGGCTTTGCTCCGTGTTCTCTGTGTGCTCTGTGGTTAGTCCTTTTCGTTCCCCAACCAGTCTTTCAATTCCTTCAGTCGCGCTTCCACCTGCTTGCGCGCCGTGCCTGCGTATACCTGCTTGCGTTCCACCAGCGCTTCCAGTGACAGTTCGTTCAGCAGCTCCGGCTTGAGGCGTTCGTCTACGGCCTTGAGGTCCTCGGCCGTAAGGTCGGCGAAGCGCATGCCTTTGCTCTCGACATACTTCACCAGTCGGCCGGTGATGTCGTGGCCGTCGCGGAAGGGCACGCCCTGCAGCACAAGCCAGTCGGCCACGTTCATGGCTTCCATGTAGCCCAGGCCGGAATCGAGCTGCTGCTGGATGCGCTCGCGGTTGACTTGGAAGTTCTCGTTGCTGAACACCAGCGCCATCACACGCAGGCAGGCCAGCGTCTGGTCCGTAGCATCAAACACCGCTTCCTTGTCTTCCTGCAGGTCACGGTTGTAGGTCATCGGCAAGCCCTTCAGCGTCGTAAACAACGCCATCAGGTGCCCCACCACACGCCCTGTCTTGCCACGAATCAACTCACACGCATCCGGGTTGCGCTTCTGCGGCATGATGCTGGAGCCGGTGGTGACCGCATCGCCCAACGTCACAAACCCGAATTCTGACGTGGACCACAGGATCAGATCCTCCGAGATGCGAGAAAGATGTGACATGATCTTTGAGCAGCCAAACACCAGGTTCAAAGCAAAATCACGGTTGGATACGGCTTCCATCGAGTTCCGTGCGGTCGATTCGAATACACCCATGAAGAGGTTCTTGGTGTCGACGGGAAAGCTATTCCCCGAGCAGGCTCCACTTCCCAACGGAAGATCGAACTTCGTGTCCCAGCGAGAAATCTCGTCCAGGAAGTTTTCGTCGTGAGCAAGCATCGAGAAGTACGCAAGTAGATGATGCGCCATGCGGACAGGCATAGCTCGTTGGAGGTGAGTGTAGGCCGGTATGATGACGTCGACAGAATCTTCGGCTCTCGCGTGTAGTGACGTCATCAGGTCTCGCACGGCGCCGTGGAGTTCCTCGGTTCTGAAGTGGCACCACAACTTGAAGTCAGTCGCCACCTGATCGTTGCGGCTGCGGCCGGTGTGTAGCTTTTTGCCGGCGTCTCCGATGAGCTCGGTCAGGCGTGACTCGATGTTCATGTGGACGTCTTCGAGTTCGACCTTCCACTCGAACTTGCCGCTTTCGATTTCTTTGGTGATCGTTTCGAAGCCGCCGCGGATGTCCGCTAGTTCCTTCTCAGACAGGATGCCGATGCGCTGCAGCTCGGCTGCGTAGGCGAGGCTGCCCTGGATGTCTTCCTTCCAGAGGCGCTGGTCAAACGACACCGACTGGCTGAATTCCTGCATCAGCTTGTCCGGCTTGCCGCTGAATCTTCCTGCCCACATCGGGTACTTCCTTTTTCACCACAGAGAGCACAGAGTTCACAGAGAACTACTTGCGCAGTCTGACAATCCCGTCTTTCAACATTGGCACGTTGAAGTTGATAAGCAAGGCGATGGGCTTACCACTCAACTTGAGGTAGGTGAGCACCTGCGCCTGATGAATCCGTTCCAGCCGTTCGACTGCTTTCAATTCAAGAATCAGCACATCCTCAATCACGAAGTCGAGTCGATATCCACAGTCAAGTTTCACGTCCTCATATTGAATCGGTAGAGGCTCTTCTCGCTTGAAAGCGATATCCGATCGATTCAGCTCGTAGGCAAGACAGGCAGCATAAGCAGTTTCCAGCAGGCCGGGTCCCAATGCTCTATGAACTGCAATGCATAGTCCGATCACCCGTTCGGTGAGGGCATTCAAGTCTTGATCGGACCAGTTCGACATCTCTGTGCTCTCTGTGGTGAAGGCAGCTACGCCTTCAAGAACAGCTCTGCGGTTTTCTTGTAGATCTGGTAGCCGCGGAGCAGCTCTTTCTCCTCGATGTACTCATTCGCTGCGTGGCTGAGCTTGGGGAAGCCGGGGCCGATGATCAGGCCCTGTGCTTTGTCATTCCACCAGGCATCGCTTACGCCGCCGAACGCACTCACACTCTCCTTACCGCTGGCGTTGCATGCGCACTTCACCAGCGGGTCCGACTCCTTGCGCTTCCATACGCCGAAGCGGGACTTCTCTTTCTCGATCTTGCTGTGCTCGCTGATGGCGGCCTTTACGCGCTTGATCGTCTCGGCGTTGTCGAGCTGCTCGATCGTTCGGCCGTCAATCACCCACTTCACTTCACTGGGCACAACATTTCGCGCGACGCCGCCGTTCACCATCGTGACCGCGAGCGTGGTTCTACCAAGCAGGTCGTCGCGCTCGGTGAAGCCTTCGTAAAGGGCCTCAATCGCGAGAATGTCGCGCGCGGCGTGGTAGGCCGCGTTGTCGCCCTGCCAGGGGCGCGCGGCGTGGCTGCTTTTGCCGGCCGTGCGCATGTCGAGCTTGAACATGCCGCGCTCGGCCGTGCAGACTTCGCAGTCCGTGGGCTCGCCGGTGATGCAGGCCTCGAACTCGGGAATCTCCGAGCGGAACAGCTCAAAGCCCTCGCCCTGGATTTCTTCATCGCAGGTGGGGGCGAACATCAGCGTGCAGGCCGATTCGTCAAAGTCAGCGCTGAGCAGCGCATGCAGCATCCCGATCAGGCAGCCGCCGGCGTCCGACGAGCCCAGCCCCCAGACCTTGCCGTTCTCGCGCGCGCCGTCCCACGGGTCGCGCGTGTAGCCGTTATTGGGCGGTACGGTGTCCGTGTGCGTATTGAACAGCAGGCGCTTGTTGCCCGTGCCGCGCCATGCCAGCAGGTTGCGGCCCGAGTGTTTGAACTGCACGCCGTGCTTCTTGAATTGCGCTTTGAACCACTCGATGACTTCGTGTTCGTTGCCCGAGACGCGCTTGATACGCACGATCTGGCTGAGCGCATCGGCGAGCGTGTCTTGCGAGAATTGTGTGGTCGTGGGCACGGCGTCCATCCGTTGGGACGCCCAATGCAAGACGACGCTGAGAAACGGCGTCGCGGGATCGGAAGCTATGCTTCCTCACGCCAGCGCAGTGGAACGTCCCGAGATTTCAAAGTGAAAGCAGCAACGCAGACCGGTTTACGGTCGGCTGATCGGTCGGATCGTGTGCGGCTTGCTCACTCTGTTCTCCGGCGCTCGCTCGCCTTCACCCGAAGGCGCGCGGCACTTCCTCTTATGTCCTCGGCCAAAGCCAAGGCGAATAGAAATATCGCAGTTTGGCGCTGTTGCAAGGATGCAGTCGGAAAAACTTTGGTGCGGCCTATTCGCACTTCTCGCAGCCGCCGCAGGCTTTGGCGCCTTTGGCGACGCGCAGAGTTTGCCAGGCGCGCCAGCCGGCAAAGGCTGCCGCGGCCGTGACGATGGCGATGATGACGACTGTTTCCAGCATCATGCCCCCAGCGCATGTGCGACCTGGTAGGTCACCAGCGCCGCCAGGTAAGCCAATGTGGTCATGTACAGGAAGCTGGCAACGGGCCACTTCCACGAGTTGGTTTCGCGCCGCATGACGGCCAGTGTAGCTGCGCACTGTGCACACAGGGCGAAGAACACCATGATCGACAGACCGGTCGCGAGCGTGAATAGCGGCGTGCCGTCGGCACGCTTTGCGTCTTTGACGACTTCGCGCAGGCTGTCGGACTCCTCGTCCTGATCGCCGCCGAGATTGAAGATCGTTCCCAGCGTGGCCACGATGACTTCGCGCGCGGGGAAGCTCGCAATCGCCGCCATGCCGATCCGCCAGTCCCAGCCCAGCGGCTTCACGGCCGGCTCGATGAGGTGACCGGCCCGTCCAAGCAAGCTGTTTTCAAGGTGATGGCCCGCGCGTTGGTTCTCGATTTCGGCGCGGGCATCGTTCAGGTCTTTCCACGCGGCGTAGTCGTTCAGCGCCTGCGTCGCATCGCGGGACTCGGCCGCAAGCTTCGCCATCTCTGCATTGCGCTGCTTCTTGGACTCGGCGATGGCCGTTTCCAATTCGGCTTCATCCTGCAGTTCTTCTTCGAACGCCGCAACTCGAGCTTCGTGGGCAGAGTCGACCTCGTAGAATGGCAAGAGTGCCGAAGGGTCAGCAGACTCCGGATCGAACTCGACGGTTGCTTCGTCATAGGGCGCTTCGGCAGTCGCTACCTCGGCGTCGTACTGATCATCCACGGCCTGGGAGTGGGGGAAGTAGCCGGCTGCCCATACCAGAATGCTAACTGCCAGAATGATCGTACCCGCGCGTTTGATGAAACTGCCACCGCGGTCAATCAGCGTGCGGCCGACGGCCTTGATGCGCGGCGCCTTGTAGCTGGGAAGCTCGAGCAGGAACGGGGTGGCCTTTGACTTGAGGATCCCTTTCTTGAGCACCAGCGCGGTCGGGATCGCGGCCAATACGCCGACCCAGTACATGGCAAACAGCACGAGCCCCTGCAGCTCGATGAAGCCGAGCACTTTCATCTCCGGCACGAAGGCCGCGATGAACAGCACATACACCGGCAGGCGTGCGCTGCACGACATGAACGGCGTCAGAAAGATCGTCGTCAGGCGCGTGTTGCGGTCTTCGATCACGCGCGTGCCCATGATGGCTGGAACCGCACAGGCAAAGCCGCTCAGCATGGGAATGAAGCTGCGCCCATTGAGGCCGAAGCGCGACATCAGCCGGTCCATCAGGAAGGCCGCGCGGGCCATGTAGCCCAGGTCTTCGAGGACGGCGATGAACAGGAACAGAATCAGGATCTGCGGCAGGAAGATCAACACACCGCCGACGCCGGGAATGATGCCGTCCACGATCAGCGATTTCAGGGCGCCGTCGGACAGCATGCCGCCGACCCAGCTTCCCAGTGCACTGAAGCCGCCATCGATGGCGTCCATCAGCGGGCCCGACCACGAATAGATGCTCTGGAAAATCACACCCATGGCGAGGATGAAGACGAGCGAGCCCCAAAGCTTGTGCGTGAGAATGCCGTCTACCACGTCGGTCTTGGTGCGGCCCTCGCGCGTTTCCGTTTGCTTGACGTCGCGCATCCAGCCACCGATGGCGCCGTAGCGTGTCTGCGCCTCGACCATGCTCAGGCTTCGGCCGGCGCCGGCGAGCTCGCGGATTTCGAAGAACTGCTTGGTCCAGGCTTCGCCGCCGACTTCTTCGCACTCCTCAAAGAACGGCCCGGCGCCGTCGACCAGCAGGCGTAGAGCCTCCGGGCGAGTGGGCTTGAAGCCGAGTTCGACGCCGAGGTCGCAGAGGTTGACGTGCAACGTGTCGACACCGCGCGAGAAGTCTTCGGGATAGGAAAGCTCGAGCGCCTTGCCCGGGTGGTGCAGTGTGCGGTGTAGCGTGGCCTTGAGCTCGTCGAGCCCGCGACCCTTGGGCGCGTTGACGACGACCACCGGCACGCCAAGGGTCTCGGACAGCTTCTTGGCGTCGACGGTGATGCCGCGCGTCTCAGCAACGTCCATCATCGTCAGTGCGATTACGGCCGGCAGCCCGAATTCGAGTACCTGCGTGCCGAGGTAAAGATTGCGGTCGAGGCTGGATGCATCGAGCACGACCACCACGCCGTCCGGCTTGGGCGTGCCCTCAATACGCCCGAGCAGCGCCTCGGTGGCAACGCGCTCATCGGGCGAGCGAGCTGACAGGCTGTATGTACCGGGCAGGTCGATGACGGTGATTTCGGAATTCTCGAAGCGTGCAGTGCCGATCTTGGCCTCGACGGTTACGCCGGGGAAGTTCGCCACTTTCTGGCGAGTGCCGGTGAGGGCGCTGAACAGGCTGCTCTTGCCGGTGTTCGGGTTGCCCATCAGGGCAACGGTGTGCTTGTCCTGGCGCGCGTGTCTTCCGCTGGTGGTGGTGTCTGTCATGCTGACACCTGCACGTGCGCGGCCTCTGATTTGCGCAGGCTCAGGCTATAGCCCATGACTTTGACTTCGATCGGGTCGCCCATGGGGGCGAAGCGCACGACCTTGATCTCGACGCCGGGCAGCACGCCCATTTCTAGCAGTCGTTGCTGCAGGGCGGGCTCACCGGCCACATCGAGAACCGTGGCGGTTGCGCCGATCGGGAGTTTGTCGAGGGTCTGACTGGGCATGGCTGCTCAGGCTATCGGCCGTACGAACACCCGCGTGAGCAGTTCACCGGAAAGGGCGAAACGGGATTCGCCAACGCTGAGTATGGCCGGGTCGCCCTGTCGCACGATACTGACGCGCTTTCCCGGACAGATGCCGAGTTCGCACATGCGCTTAACGTTTCCGTCGGAATCGTGGACTTCGACCACCTCAAGCTCGCCGTCGTAAGGCGTGAAGGTGGAGAGTGGGGCGCTGGGCAGTTGCGTTTTCATCTTCGATCCGGGTGGCACCCGCGTGCCACTTATCTTGAAACTCATTCTCAATATAAACTGGCCGCCCCAGCTTGCAACGGTGCGCTTCTGTGATTCCTCGATGTCATATTGCAAACCACTTGCATCAGTTAGCTATTGGCCTTACGATCTTCCGCCTTATGGATCGACGGGAGCGGCCGTGAAGTTGCTGCAATTCAGCCTGATTCCAATGTTTGCACTGGCGCTGGCCGGGTGCGGAGGCGGCAACAAAGCCGAGACGCTGCAGCCCGGTGAAACCCTGTGCGTGATGGCAAGCACACCGCACCTCGCGAGCCTGGCGATGGCCATTGCAGGTGAAGACGCGAAGGTCGACATGCTGATCGCGGAAGGCAGCAGCCCGCACTCATGGCAGCCGAGCATCTCGGATCGCCGACGCATCCAGGAATCGCACCTGCTGTTGATCAACGGGCTGGCGCTGGAGTCGTGGGATGCGCCCAAGCTCGCCGGCGATGCGGGTGTGACGCTGGTCAATTGCTCGGCCGGGATCGAGGAGAGCTGGTTGTTCTCTGAAGAAGAGGAGTCCGAGCACCACGAAGAGCACGACCACGAGGGCCACGACCACGGCGAACACAACCCGCACGTCTGGCTCAGCGTGGAGGGGGCGATCAAGCAGGCGGAAGCCATCGCCAAGGCGATGATGGAGTCCGACCCGGGCCACGCCACCGGCTACAAGAGCCGCCTGGCCGCGCTGCGTGAGTCGCTGCAGGCCCTGCGCGCAGAGTATGAGCCCAAACTGAAACTGCTGACGAAGCGCCGCTTTGTTTCAAACCATGACGCCTTTCCATACTTCGCACGCGAATTCGGGCTAGAGCAGGTTGGCGTCATCCAGCGCACGCCCGGCAGCAATCCCACTATTGCCGAGCGACGCGAGATCGAGAATACACTCAAGGAAGGCAAAGCCGACGCGATCTTCATGGAGCCCGGCTTCGATGACGCAGCTTCGCGCGCGATTGCCGAAAGCAGCGGACTGCCCCTGGCCGTGCTGGACCCGTTCGGCGTCGGCAAGCCCGCACCTGACGCGCTGCAGGCAGTCCTGCGCAAGAACCTGGAAACGGTGCTGAAGACCCTTGGCGACTGAGCCCCTGTTGACGCTGGAACACGTATCCGTCAGCGCCGGCGGGCGCAAGCTCGTGGACAACGTCAGCTTCGAGCTTCCGCGCGGCAAACTGATCGCGCTGATCGGGCCGAACGGCGCGGGCAAGACAACGCTGCTGCGCGCGATTCTCGGCCTGATGAAGCACGAGGGGCGCGTGCAGATCAACGGCCGAATCGGCTACGTACCGCAGCGTCTGCAATACGACCGCACGTTGCCGATGAACGTCATGGAGTTCATGGCGCTGACGTTGCAGAAGCGCCCGGTTGCGTTCGGCGTGGCGTCGCGGGTCAAACGTCGTGTACTGGAATTGCTGGACGCCGTCGGCGCGAAGAAGTTGGCGCGCGCGCACCTTGGTGGGTTGTCGGGCGGCGAGTTGCAACGCGTGATGCTCGCGAGCGCGCTGCAGGATCAGCCGGAGCTGCTGTTGTTGGACGAGCCCGCAGCCGGTGTCGACATCGAGGGCGAAGCGACATTCAACGACCTGATCACACAGCAGGTGCGCGAACACAACGCGACGGCCGTTCTCGTCAGTCACGATTTGAGCGTGGTGTCCGACCTGACGGATCAGGTCGTGTGCTTGAACCAGTCGCTGAAATGCATCGGAGATGCGAAGGACCTTCTGACGGCCGAGCGAATCGCTGAGGTATTCGGCGGGCACAAGGCGGTCTACGGACATCATCATCACCACTAGGTGTTTGGTGTTGGTTGTTTGGAAACAACTGAGAGTCCAAACACCAAACACCAAACACCGAGCCCTAAGCACCAAACACCGACTATGTTCGACGTCATCGCAAACTACTTCACCAACGACTGGCAGCTGCCCATTCTGCTGAGCGTGGTTTGCGTATCGATTGCCTCAGGCGTGCTGAGCCCGATCGTGATCAGCAGCCGCATGGCGTTCTTCAGTGACGCGGTCGCGCACAGCACCCTGGCGGGTGTCGCGCTGGGGCTGCTGCTGGGGCTGGGCAACCCGGTGATCACCATGGTGCTGATGGGCGTGATGGTTGCGCTGATCATCGCATCGCTGCGGCAGTTCACGACGCTGGCACTGGATACCCTGCTGGGCGTGGCGATGGCCGGCTCGCTGGCCGCGGGCTTTCTTCTTTACGAGTACCAGAAAGGCTACGCTGACCTGCACAGCTATCTGTTCGGCCAGCCGAGCCTGTTGGGGTGGATGGATTTCTGGATGGTTGCGTTCAACGCCGCCATCTCGTTGCTGGTCATCATGCTGTTTTCCAACCGCTTCCTGTTGCTGGCCGTGTCGCGTCCGCTTGCCCAGGCGCGGCGGATTCCGGTGGCTCGCTACGAGTTTCTGCTGATCGTTCTGCTTGGCTTGGTGGTCAGCCTCAGTGTGCGTGCGGTGGGCCTGCTGATGGTCAACGCTCTGCTGATCGTGCCTGCCGCCGCCAGCCGCAATGTTGCACGCAGCGTGCGCGGCATGTTCATCGGCTCGATCGTTGTGGCAGTCGTTTCAGGCCTGACCGGGCTGTTTGCCGGCGACTTCCTGGGCCTGGCACCGGCGCCCGCCATTGTCGTGACGGCCGTGATCTGCTTTATCGTCAGCCAGGTCCTGCGCCCGTTCGTCGGCCATCATGTAGCGGAAGCCTGAGCCGTGGCGTACACTTGAGCTATGGCGGAAGAGACCAGGCGAGTTCCTGCCTTCCTATCCGGGCCGACCACGGCCACGGCCGTGCTGTTGCCGCTGCGTTTGTACGTCGGATACTGGTGGCTGAAGCTCGGGCTCAGCAAGCTGAGTGAAGGCTGGCTCAGTGCTGACCGGTATCCGCTGAATGACGTGGCCAAGACGCTCAACCCGCCGGACTGGTTCGCGGTCACATTTATGGACGCGGCCAACGAGAACACACTTCTGTTTCAGTGGTTGATCGTGCTGGCGGAGCTACTGTTCGGCGCAATGATGCTTGCCGGTGCGGCCACTCGTGTGGCTGGCGCCGCGATCGCGCTGATGGCGCTGATTGGATTCATTGCGGCAGGCTACAACTTCGGATCATGGGAGATCCCAATGATCCTGATTTCGCTGACGCTGGCCGTTGCTGCGGCCGGGCGATATCTGGGGGCGGATGCCATCCTGCGCGCGCGTCTAGTGAAAGTTCCGCTGTTTTAGAGTCACGGGGGCGAGATGGACCAGCTGTCGCCGAAAGCGCGATTCGACGCACTAGCCAGTGTCTTGCAGTTTCAGTCCGCACAGGTGGATTCGATTCGCCACAGCATCAATCACCTGCTCAAGGAAGTGAGTGAGCTGGTGCGGATGGTGAACGAGGCGATGAAGAGCGAGCATGCTGCCGCCGTGGTCGGCGATCTTGGCGGCGAAGCACGCGAGAAAATGCAGAGCCTGCTGGCAAGCTTCATCATGCGCACCATCAACTGCAACTATGACGAAGAGTTCTGCAACTATGCGGTCGAAGTCAGCCACGCCGACGACGTGCCGCCGCGCCTGTTCAGCATGGGTTTGACCCTGGCGCTGGACTTCGTGGCGCAGACCCTGCCCGGGCAGGTTGAAGACCGCGAGCGCCTGACGGACATGCTGAGCGCCTGGAATCGCCTGACTTCAATCCTGCGCGAGTTGACCCGCAAATGAACATCGAAGCACTCGCGGATGAAGTGATTCAGCGGCTGCGCAACTTCACCAACCGCGAACGGCAGGACGCGACACAGAACTACTTTCCCAGTAAACAGCAGAACCTTGGTGTGTACGCGGCAGATCTCAGGGGCGTTGTTCGCGATATCAAGAAACGTATCAATGGCGAAAGCAGCGCGGACGTTCTGAAGCTCGCGCTGGCCATCATCGCCCGCAACACACTCGAGGGGCGGCAGGCGGCCTACGAGATTCTCGAATCGCACAAGACTGCCGTCGCGGCGCTGAGGGCTCGAGACATTGAGGCGCTGGGTGAAGGCATCGACAACTGGGCCAGCGTGGACGGCTTCGCCTGCGGCATCAGTGGCAAGGCCTGGCGCGAGGGACGGCTCAAAGATGCCGACATCAAGCGCTGGGCCCGCAGCAAGGACCCGTGGTGGCGCCGTGCTGCCGTCGTCAGCACCGTGCCGTTGAATCTGCAATCACGCGGCGGGACCGGCGACACGCCGCGCACCACCATGGTTTGTCAATTGGTTGTCGGCGACGATCACGTGATGGTTCACAAGGCCCTGAGCTGGGCGCTGCGTGAGCTGTCAAGGCGCGACGCCAAGGCCGTGCGAGCATTCCTCAAGAAGCACGACGCAGAGCTTCCGGCGTTAGTGAAGCGAGAGGTGTTACGCAAGCTGACGACCGGGAAGAAGAATGGGTAGCTGTTGGCACTTGGATGTTAGCCAGTGGCTAGCCGCTACTTCCAGCCGTGGCTTTCGCGGCCGGGCAGCGAGGCGACAACTTCGGCCAGAATGGCCAGGGCGATCTCGGCCGGCGTTTGAGCGCCGATGCTCATGCCGACCGGGCATTTGACGCGCGCCCATTGCTGTGGGCTGATGCCTCGTTGCGACGCTGTTTCACCCATCTTGGCAAACTTGGGCTTGCTGCCGATGGTGCCGAAGCGGACCCCTTCGCCCAGCTGCGTCAGCGCGGGAACCAGCCCGTCGAGGTCAAACTCCGCGTCGTAGCCCAGGCCGATCACGTGGGTGAACTTCGGCAGGTCTTCACGCGTCAAGTAGTCGCCGCCGCGTGCGCAGACAACATCCAGCGCGCTGGGGAAGTCAGTGGCTTTCGCGAAGTCTACGCGGTCGTCCAGCACCACGTACGGATACTCGAGCATGGCGCACAAGCCGGCGACCGCGCGCGCAACGTGGCCGCCGCCGAGCAGCAGCAGACAGGGCTTTTCCATGAAGACCTCGATGAACACCTCGTTTGCTCCGCCGCACAGGGACTGCACGAGATTCCCCGGGCGACTACTGAGTTCATAGGCGACACTTCGCCCACGGCCTTCGCGCATGGCCTCGAGTGCCTGCGCGATCATCTGCCGTTCGGCGTCGCCGCCGCCGATTGTGCCCACGGTTTCGCCATTGTCCGTGACCAGCAGCTTAAAGCCGGACTTGCCGGGGCTTGAGCCCTTGACCTTTACCAGGTGCACGAGCGCGAACCTCCGGTTGGACCGGATCAGTTCTGCCGCGCGTGCAAACACGTCGTGAAGCATCTACAGATCAAACCGCCAAGGCGCCAGGACGCCAAGGGGCTGTCCGAGCGATATGGCGGCTCAGGCCTGCTTGAGTGCCGCCTGGTATTCCTCGGGCGTGTCGATGTCGACCAGCACGCCGGGGTTGTCGCTGGGCACTTCCATCACCTGGGTGTGGTTGTCCTCGATCACCTTGCGGGCGGTCTCGCCTTGCTGCAGTTCCATGAAAGGCTGGCGGAAGCCGATGTCGACAAGCATGGGGTGACCGCGCTCGCCGTTGTGGGTCGGCATGAAAATGCGCATCAGGCTGGCGCGAGTTTCGGCGTAGCGATTGATCAGAGCAGCCACGTCGGCCGCCCTGATCAGCGGGCAATCTACAGGCCAGATCACGCAGCAGTCGGTACTGAAGTCGAGATTCTCCATGCCCAGCTGCGTGCTTGTGTACTGGCCGCGCTCCGGCGCCCTGTTGACCAGCACGGTCACGCCGTCGAGTCTTGCGCCGGCCCGGATTGCGTCGGCGTCCTTGCCCAGGATCACGAAGAACTTGCTGCATCCGCCTTCGCGCGCCGTGGCCAGCACGTGCTCAAGCAGCGGACGGCCGCGCCAGTCCAGTAGCGCCTTGGGTTGTCCCATGCGGGACGAGTCGCCCGCAGCCAGGATGATCGCGGCGGCAGTAATCGGTGGGTTCGCCATGCGCGCAGGATAGTCGCAACTGTGTCGCCTGTTGAGTGTTCACTCGGGCTTCTTGCTGGGCGGCATGAACAGCGGGGAAGAGCCGGACATGGTGACCTTCCACTTCTTGTTCTCCTGGATGCATACCACCAGCTCGTCCTGCTCAACGATCTGCTCGTCTACTTCGCGCTTGGTGTGGATCGTGACCTTGGCGCGGTTGCCATCCAACACCGATTCGACGATCGTGAATTCATCGATGTTGCAGTAGTCCCAGCGGTTCCAGTCCATCCGCTCGTCGGACTTCTGGAAGCTCTCACCCTCGCGGCGGTGTACGGCCGCGTAGATGTCTTCCTGGTCGCCGGATTGCAGGGCTTCGATGAAACGGGTGACTGCTTCTTCGGGTGTATCCGCACCCTCATCACCGCCGCAGGCGGCAAGCAGCAGACAGAGTAGAAGCAGCGGCAACGTCTTTTTCATTCACCTAGTGTAAATCGGCCTGAACGATTGCGACCGGGCCGCAAACGAAAAGCGGAGCCATTCGGCTCCGCTGAATTCGACTTTGCAGATTCGTGAACTAGCCCGGCAGCATGATGGACAGACCGCCGTCGACGATGAACGTGTGGCCGTGAACCATGCTGGTGTAGTCGCTGCACATCAGCATGACCGCGTCCGCAACGTTTTCCGGCGTGACGAGCTTCTTGGCCGGCATCCACTGCAGGCTTTCCTCAATCATGGCTTCGCGATTCGGGAAGTGCTTCAGCGCGTCGGTATCAACAACGCTGGCACTGACCGCGTTGACGTTGATGCCCTGGCTGGCGTACTCGACGCACAGGTGACGCACGAGGCTCTCAAGCGCGGCCTTGCTGGCGCCGACAGCCGAGTAGTTCTGGAACGCGCGGATACTGCCGAGGCTGGAAACGGCGATTATCCGGCCGTTGCCCTTGCCATCCGCACCCTTCATCATCGGGATCGCATGGCGCGAAAGCGGCAGCAGCGCGTAGGCGTTGATGTCGAGCGTCCAGGTCCAGTGATGGTGGGTGAGTTCAGCCGGCGGCTTCAGCACGCCTGAGGCGGCATTGCTGACGAGGAAGTTGAGCCCTCCCCACTTGTCGCCGATTTCGCCGAACATCTTTTCGATGTCTTCGTCCTTCGCGACGTTTCCCTTGAGCAGCAGTGGCTCTTTGCCGCCCGATGCGTCGAGAATCGCGCTTCTGGCTTCTTCGGCCGCGGCCTTGTTGCGCAGGTAGTTTACCGCGACGTCAGCGCCGGCCTTGGCCATCTTGATCGCAACGGAAAGGCCGATCCCGCGGGTTCCGCCAGTGACGAATACTTTTTTGCCGGCATAGTCGAACATAGCTGCTTCCAGACCCGCTTTCGCTCATTTACGCCGAGCGATATAACCAGAATGCCGGGATTTACAAAGTGCCGCGTGAGTCTACATAACCGGCGCGTGGGGATTGTAGGAAGGTTGTAACCCATGGGCAAACGCGTACTAGTGAGTTTGTTGGCGTCGGCGCTGATTTTCTTGGTGGCCCGCAATGGCGGGGCCCAGGAGGTCCAGCCGACCCCTGAGCCGGCCCCGCAGTGGTCGTTTCAGCCGGGTGCGTTCCTGACCGCCGACGACTACGAGTACCTCGAGTCCGCTCTCGGCTGCGTCAACCTCAAGCCCTCAGACCTTAACTACGAGAAAAAGCACAGACCGGACGACAAGTTCCGCCTGAAGGTCTGCGACGACAGCCTGGATCACCCGCTTGGCGTGCCCCGCACGGCCGAGCTTGCAGCGCAGGCGTTCAGCGCCGCCGGAGACCCGACGGGCCGGGCACGTCACGCGTCGGCCTTGCTGGATGCGGCGACGGACCGCTGGAGCGATGTTGAGGTAGCGCACGACGGTGAAACCCGCAAGGCGCTGCAGGACAAGGCTGAGGCGATTCAGAACGCCGGCGACCCTGCAAAGGCCCGTGCATTGCTCGACAAGGCATTTGAGCGTGCACTGTTCGGTGGCGAAGCAACCCAG
Organism: Planctomycetota bacterium; assembly: GCA_020425605.1. Taxonomy (GTDB): domain Bacteria; phylum Planctomycetota; class UBA8742; order UBA2392; family UBA2392; genus JACKID01. Next base: position 99,917 of record JAGQRH010000001.1, read on the forward strand.
GTGCAGGACCTGCCCGAGGCCCATGCAAAGGCCTGGCAGCCTGAGATGTACGCGCTGGGCCAGGAGTTGTTTGTGCCGCTTGCCGCACTGGCGAGAGCGGCCGATCCGGACGGGGAGTTGGTTCGCAGCGTCGGCCGGGCAGCGCCGAACCTGGTCGCCGAATCAGAGATATCGATCCCCGGCTGTGAGGATGCAAAAGAGCTGGCCGAGTGGTTCAACCAGGTTGATGTGGCCGCAGCGATGGGAACCTTCCGGGCCGCCGATCTGACGCTGGTGACACTCCGCGAGAAGTGGGTCGAGGGCTACACGAACATCATCGAGCACGAAGAAGGCGACGCGCCGTACGCCGGCCCCGCATCCACTGTTAAGGGTGTCACAGGTGGCGTTCTCGCGGCCTGGGAAGGTCCGTACGGGAAGCTGGTAATCGGCGGCGAAGGCCCGAACACATACGAGGGCGACGACTTTATCGGCATCATCGATCTCGGCGGTGACGACGTGTATCGCGGCCGCGTGGCCTGCGGCCTTGGGATTGCGGGGCATGCGCCGATCAGCTTCGTGCTGGATTGCGGCGGTAACGACCGCTACGAGGGCGGCGACTTCACGCAGGGCTTCGGCTTCTACGGCGTCGGCATTCTGCATGACCTCGGCGGCGGGGACGACTACTACAAGTCCCGCTTTTGCTCGCAGGGTTGCGGGCTTTGCGGCTACGGCGAAATCTACGACGACGGCGGTGACGATGAATACCGCTGCGACAGCGCCTCGCAGGGTGCTGGCTGCTTCGGCTACGGCCAGTTGACCGACGCCTCGGGTAACGACAGCTATCGCGGCTGCCGCTTCGTGCAGGGCTTTGCGCAGGTGATGGGCGTTGGTGTGCTCACCGATGGCGCGGGCAACGATGACTACTACGCGGGCGGAAAGTACCTGCACCAGCCGCTCTGGAATGACCGCTATCAGTCGCTTTCCCAGGGCTTCTCAATCGGCAACCGCAACGACAGCGGCGTCGGTACCGGCGGCGGAGTGGCGCTGCTGCTTGATGAGGGCGACGGCAACGACGTCTACACCACCGACATCTACGGCCAGGGCAGCAGCTACTGGTACTCGCTCGGAATGCTGGTCGACACGGGCGGCAACGACACATTCACCTTGGGCCAGTACGGGCAAGGCGCGGGCATTCACCTTTCGGCGGCGATCCTGGTGGACCTGTCGGGCAACGACACCTATTCGATGGGAGTCGGGCTCGGCCAGGGCGCCGCGCATGACTGGGCCGTCGGCTGGCAGATCGACCGCGCCGGCAACGACTTCTACCAGGGCAACGGCCAGGGCATGGGGCTGAACTTCTCGGTCGGCATCCTGCTGGATTGCGCGGGCGACGACAGCCACTGCACCAACAATGAAGGAAGCATCGGCAAGGGCTCGAACAACGACATCAGCCTGCTGCTGGATCTGGCGGGCACGGACAGCTACGGACCCAAGGAAGTCAATGACGGCCAGTTCACCCGCCGGGGCGATCACCAGCTGGTCTACGATGTGCCGACCAACTGGTTCCCGGGCATTGACGAGTCAACACTACCGACTGTGCAGGACCCGGCGCCGACAAACGTTGTCGTGCAGCACATCCTGGTTGCCTGGGACGGCACTGGCGTGGACACGCAGAAGGCCAAGCGAACCAAAGAAGACGCCCAGACGCTGGCAAACAGGATATTGAAGCTCGCACGTACCGCCGGCGCAGACTGGAGCAGCCTGCAGGACGAGTACAATGAGGATTGCGGTCCCGACGGCAACGGCGGAACCTTTGCACACAACGAGTACCCGGTCTCATCCGACGCAGGGCTGGTAAAGCCGTTCAAGGACTTGTCTCTGAGCCTCGGCGCGGGGCAGATCGGCATCTGCGAATCCAAGTACGGCTTCCACATCATCAAGCGGATTGAGTAGCGGCGCGTCCATTGCGCATGAGGCGGCGATCACCGATCATTGCCGCTGATGTCGATTACCCGCGAATACAGCCATGCCCGCTGGCACAGCCGTGCCGGCTTCCTGCTGACCACCATGCTGGTGCTGTTGGCGATGGGTGGGCCGTTCATTGCCACGCGCGGGATCCTGACCCATGGGGCACTGTTTCTTCCGGCCGCCGCCGGGCTGGTGTTTCTGTTCGGTGGGCCGCTGGTTCGCCTTGCTCTGGCGAGCGGGCGACTGGACCATCGCTTCAGCGGGCGTGAGTCGCTGCAGAGCGTGCAGACGCTGATTCGCCTTGTGTTTGCCTGCGTGCTGCTTGTCCTTGGCGCGCGTGCATGCAGCTGGCTGTTCAGTGAGTCATTGTTCCCGTTGCCGCAGGGCGCGCTTGACTATCAGACGCGTGAGTTGACCACCGCCTCCACGGCCTGGCACACGGCGACGACGAACGCAGCATGGTGGGGGATGGGCACCGCGGCGTTCATCACGCTCGTGCTGTTGCTGTTCGCGCGGCGCAAGCGTTTGGCCGGGCTCAGCTGGATTGCCGGCTGGCTGCTGGCGGTTGTGATTTCGCTGATGCTGCTGGGTCTGCTGGTCGGCTATTCCATGCAGGGCACGGGTGCGTTGGCTGCCCTGGCTGCACCTGTGCGGCTGGATGCGCTGCTCTCGCTGCGGTTCTGGGGAGATGCGGCCGCGGTTGCCATGCTCACGCTTGGTGCGCAGACCGGCATGCTGGTTGCCGCCGGTCGAGGGCTGCCCAAACGTGCGGCCGTCGGGCGCGAAGCGCGCATCCTCGTGGCTGGCGTAACGTTTCTACTGGTGCTTTCGGCGCTGGCGGGATTGCTGCTGCTTTCGGCCGTCTGCTATCGACAGGGCATTGTGCCTGAGCCCGCGCACGCGGCACCCGGCGTATTGATCCTCGACGTGATTCCCACGCTGGGCGTCGACCTGTTCCAGGGCTGGCCACTGGAGCTGCGTCCCAGCGCCCGACAGGTAACGCTGGCATGGTGTTTCATCGTCACGCTGGCGTGCAGCCTTGCGGCGGCGTCCATGCTGGGTGCATCGCGACTGCTGCCGCGCGACTGGCGCAGCCGTTCCGCCAGGTTCGGCTACGCGGCTGCATTGGCCTGCTTTGCCACGCTGGTCGTCAGCCTCGCGCTTGGCACCAGCGACGCCTACCTTCCACTGCTCACCGTGATGCCCGCATTGCTGGCCGTAATCCGCGTGACGATGGCGCGTCGTGCCGGTGCGGGCATGCGTGTGGTCTCGGTGGCGTTCCACAGCTCTCGGCCGTGGCTTGAGCGCCTGTACCTCACCATGGCCTTCCGTGTTGCCCGCCCGATGCTGTTGCTGGCCGTGCTGGCGGTCGCGCTTTCCCGCCGAGAGTACAGCCTGATGCTGGCGGGGTTTGCCGTTGCGTTTGCGCTGATCTGGTTCGGGTCGCTGCGGCAGCGCTCACGCAGCCACGAAACCGGCATGTTGCGGGCAGTGGCGGTAGGTTTGCTGGTGCTGGCCCCGGCGATGCTTGCGGCGGATTCTCAGGCTGTGTCGCCGCTGGAAGCGGCATTCAATCAAGTGCTGGATGCGCGCGACGCAACCGCACGTCGCCAGGCGCGCATCGACTTTGAAAACCTTGCCTCACGCCTCTCACTTGAAAACACGGAGGACGCAGCCGTCTTCGTGCCCGCGATGCGCCGCAAGGCGTTTGCGCTGATCGAGCCGTACGCCGGGCAACCAAGCCCCGATGTCGCCCGCGATGCATGCGCTTGCGTGTTCCTGCTCGATCCCACGCACGAGGACTCCTTGCGGCTGGAGCGCCTGTTGCTTGAGCACGATGGCGTCTCGCCGTTTCCGCGTCTCGATGAAGCCTTCTCGGACTACGCCGCCGGCGAGCCTGCGCCGCTGCTGAACCAGCTCAACGTCATCCATCTGCACATCGGCGGCGAGCGGCTGACGCCACTCCTCGCGGATCCCGATGGTCGGCCGGGGGCCCAGTTCATGGTGGCGCTGGCCGCTGATCTTCGCGAAGCCTACGGCGCCAGCGGACCGCGCCTGCGTGACTTGCGCCGCTATCTGCTCCAGCGCGCTACCAGCGAGCGTTCCCTGCTGCGGCCCGATCCTGCGCCCGGCATTGTCTACCTGGTGTGCTTCCTGCTGTCGGCCGGCATGCTGGCGGTGTCGCTGATGCTCGGCGCCGGCAAGCGCTAGGCCCGCCGGTTGAGACGGGCGGCAGGCGATATAAAAGGAAGCAACGCATAGCCGGAGGACGACCGTGGATTTCGAGCTGAACGAAGAATTGTCGATGCTGCGCCAGACCGCGCGCGAGTTTGCCGCAAGCGAACTGAAGGCCAAAGCACGCGAGATGGACAAGGCCGAGGAGTTCGACCGAAGCGTCTTCCAGAAGATGGCCGAGATCGGGCTTACAGCGCTGACGATTCCCGAGCAGTACGGCGGCTCCGGCTTCTATGAAGGCAAGATGGCCAACCAGGCCGCAAGCATCACGCTGGAAGAGATCAATCGCTGGTGCGCGAGCACCGGCGTGACGCTCAGCGTCCACATGAGCCTGTTCAGCAGCCTTCTGACCAAGTTCGGCAGCGATGAGCTGAAGGCGCGCGTGCTGCCCAAGGTCGCAAGCGGCGAGTGGCTCGGCGCGTACTGCCTGTCCGAAGCCGGCAGCGGCACGGACGCGGGAAGCCTGGTCTGCGAGGCAAAGAAGGACGGCGACGAGTACGTCCTGAACGGTAGCAAGCTCTGGATTACCAGTGCACCCTACGCGGACGTCTTCATCGTAATGGCCCGCACAAGCACCGAGCACAAGACCCGCGGCATCAGCAGCTTCCTCGTTGAGGCTGAGCGCAATGGCATCACCATCGGCAAGAAGGAAAAGAAGATGGGCATCCGCGGCAGCGCCACCAGCGAGGTGCTGTTTGAGGACTGCCGCATCCCCGCCGCCAACCGCATCGGCGATGAAGGCAAGGGCTTCGGCATCGCGCTCGATACGCTTGATGGCGGGCGGATTGGCATCGCCGCGCAGGCGATCGGCATTGGACGCGCCAGCATGGAAGATGCGACGGACTACTCCAAGACGCGCGAGCAGTTCGGCAAGCCGATCAGCAGTTTCCAGGCCGTGCAGTGGATGCTGGCCGAGATGGCCATGAACCTGGATGCAGCTCGGCTGCTGGTGCACCGCGCAGCCTGGCTGCGTGACAACGGCAAACCGTGTGCGTCAGCGGCCGCGATGGCCAAGCTGTTCGCGAGCGAGACGGCCAACAAGTGCGCGAAAGACGCCGTGCAGATCTTCGGCGGCAACGGCTATAGCAAGGAGTACGACGTAGAGCGCTACTTCCGCGACGCCAAGATTACCGAGATCTACGAAGGCACCAGCCAGGTCCAGCGCATCGTGATCGCACGTTCACTATTGGGCGATTGACCGGGGTGTCAGGTTTCAGGTGACGGGTGTCGGGGCGCTGATGAGTGATCCGGACGAGATACAGAGCTACCGCGACCTCCGAGTCTGGCAACGTGCGATGGATGCGGCCGAGCTTGTGATGGGGCTGATTGACGATGGCCCCCTGGCAAAGCGATATCGCCTTGCGGCGCAGTTGGAGGCCTCTTCGGCTTCGATTCCCGCAAACATTTCTGAAGGCCACGAGCTTGCCACGCGCAAGCAGTACCTTGCGCACCTGTACTATGCGCGCGGATCGCTCGCAGAAACGCTTACGTTCCTCGAGTTGTTCGAACGTCGAAAGTTGATTGACACCGATCGCGCGAGGGAGGCGTGGGGAGTGTTGATAGAAGTCAGAAAGATGCTGTACAAACTGACCTCACGGCTTGAGCAGGGAGCAGCAGTGGCCGAATCAGATCCCGATCCAAGCCCTGACACCTTAAACCTGTAACCCGACACCCGACTTGGCCCGTAGCAGGATTGGCCCCGGCGCGGCATAATGAGGGTTCAGCCGCGGAAGAATGCATGTCACAGCCACAGCACGCCGATCCGATTATCGGCCAGACCTTCGGGAACGTCGTAGCCCAGCGAATCCTGGGCCGTGGCGGCATGGGTGCTGTGTATCTGGGCCATCACCCCGGTCTGGACATGATGGTGGCCATCAAGCTGCTGCCTGACCTGTTCGTCGGCAAGCGCGAGATGGTTGAGCGCTTCCTGCGCGAGGCGAGAGTTTCCGGCCGGTTGCTGCACCCGAACATCGTTCGCACGCTCGACGTCGGACGCGACCACGGCGTTTACTACCTTGTGATGGAGTACGTCGAGGGTGTCGATGCGCAGCGCCTGCTCGACCGCGAACAACGCTTCACGCCAATGCGCGCCGTGAACATCGCCGGCTTCGTCGCCCGTGCACTCGGTGAGGCGCACGAACAGCAGGTGATTCACCGCGACATCAAGCCCGCGAACATCCTGATCGCGCGCGACGGCAAGGTGAAAGTAACCGACTTCGGCCTGGCGCGCAGTTTGACGAACACCGCGACCGCGCTGACGTTGAGCAACCAGGTCGTCGGCACCCCGAATTACATGGCGCCTGAGCAGATCAAGAGCATGGACGTCGACGTGCGCGTGGACATCTACGCGCTGGGCGTGACGCTGTGGCAGTTCTTGACAGGTCAACTGCCGTTCGAGGGCGCGACGCCGATGGCCGTGCTGCTGAACGTGGTCGGCGAGAACCTGTCCATGCCGCGCGAAGTGTTTGACCCGCTGCCGAAGGAGCTGCGCGAGGCCGTAGTCGCCATGACCGCCAAGGACCCGCGCCGCCGCCTGCCGAACATCCCGGCCGTGTTGGCCGTGCTGAAGAAAGCCCGCGACGCGCTGCGGAGTGCGGGGCTGGACAGCACAGCGCCGATCACCGGGGCGCCGGTAAGGGCAAGCAGCCCGCAGATCCAGTCCATTAGCGACTCGGCCGCGCTGCGCAGCACGCATGCACAGCCGCTGCCCCGCAACGATCCGAAGAGCTTCACCAAGGCGCTCGGCAGCGACGCCCAGCAGCGCCCACCCCAACGCGGCGCCCCACCCGGCCCCCGCCGGAAGTAAGCCCGCAAAGCCACTGTCCGCATCGCGTATCCACAAACCGGAATGCAAGCGGCACCGGCAGGGGCTTTGTCCATGCGGTATGCTTGAGGAATGGATGGCAAGCCCAACCTTCCATACCAGTATGAAAGCCCGCTGATGCAGGCACCGCACAGTCCACTGGATCTGCCGCGACGCGCCCGGCATAGTGGCCGCGGCCCCGCTATGGCAGCGTTGCTCGCGCTCGTGTGCGCTGGGGTTGTAATCTGGCTGATCGACGCGACGTCGAAGCCGCGCGACCCTGAGGGATCGCCCTACTATCTCGAAATCAAACAGCAGGGCGACATCCAGGCCGCCCTGCAGGGTGGCGATGCTCAAGGCGATCTCGATCGGCTGATCGAAGCGCACCCTGACGTGCGCGGGCAGGAATTCTGGGCACTGTGCCTGCGCGAGCGCGCATTTGAGAGCGTGATTCTCAGGCGGTTTCGTTCATTCCGGTCGGAGAGCGATGAGACGCCCGATTGGGACAACTTTCTGGCTGGCAATGTGAATGAGCCTTGGTGTTCCTACACCGGCCCGCGCGCCGATCAGGTCCGCGAGGTGATGGCCCGCAAAGGCAAGGAAAGGGTCATCCTGTTCTGCTTCAACTCGCGCAACTGGAACAATTACCCTAACCACGGCGTGTTGGCCACTTGGTCCGACCGCGATTGCGCTACCTACCTCACTCTCGAAGACATGATCGAGACCTACGGCATCACCGCCGAGGAATGGGCCGACCCGGCCGAGAAGCTGTTCGGCAAGAAGGCGCCGTTCCAGTTCACTTACGAGTAGCCGTCAGCCCGGGATTCGAATCCCGGGCCTATTTTCGGCAGCTGGTCCTTGAGCAATCCTCGGCTGCAGGCCCGGCACTGGCGTGCCGGGCTGACGCTTGGACTGGCGCTTCGACGCTCTGGGGCTATATTTCCGGCCCATGGGCTACGACCTTGCTGCTATCTCCAATGCGCTGACTGACGGGCTGAAGGCCTTCGAGTCCGCAGCCGATGCCGACGCGCTGGAAAACGCGCGGCGTGAGTACCTTGGCAACAAGGGCCTCGCGAAGGCCATCCTGGGCGGCATCAAGGATGTCCCCAAGGAGCAGCGCGGCGAGTACGGCAAGGCCGCGAACGTTCTGAACGCGAAGCTCACCGAAGCCTTCAAGGCGGCGCAGGATCGCGTCGGCGCGGGCAAGCCTTCGGCGAAGCCCGGCATCGACCTGACGAAGCCCGGCATGCGCCGCGAGATCGGCCACGCCCACCTGATCACCCAGACCATCGAAGAGATCGTCGAGATCTTCGGGCGCATCGGCTTCACACAGGTCGAAGGCCCCGAGGTCGAGGACGAGGCCCACAATTTCGACGCGCTGAACATCCCCAAGGGGCACCCCGCGCGAGAAGAGGCCGACAACTTCTACCTGCAGCTCAACGCGCCGGACTGGGACGCCAAGCCGGTGCCGATGCTGCTGCGCAGCCAGACCAGCACCATCCAGATTCGCACGATGGAAAAGCAGCAGCCGCCCGTGCGCGTGATCGCCCCCGGCCGCGTGTATCGGCCGGACACGGTGGACGCGACGCACATGTACATGTTCCACCAGATCGAGGGGCTGGCGGTCGCCGAGGACCTGACGTTCGCCGACCTGAAGGCGGTGCTGGAACTGTTCGTGCGCGAGTACTTCGGCGCGGATACCAGGATGCGTTTCCGCCCGCACTACTTCCCGTTCACCGAGCCGAGCGCCGAGGTCGACATCGACTGCCAGATGTTCAAGCACCTGAAGAAACCCTGGCTGGAGATCCTCGGCTGCGGCATGGTGGACCCGAATGTGCTGAACGCCGTGGGCTACGACCCCGCAAAGTACACAGGCTTCGCCTTCGGCATGGGTGTTGAGCGCATCGCCATGCTGAAGCACCGCGTCGGGGATATCCGCCATTTCACCACGAATGACATGAGGTTCCTCAGCCAGTTCTAGGGCGACAGGAGGCAGGAACTGCTTTCGTGCCACCTGCTTCCAGCCTCCTGACAGGCAATGTTGTACCGCAGGAGTATCGATGTACCGCATCCGCGTTGACAAGCAGTACTTCAACTTCTCATGCGCGCACTTCCTGCTGTTCAATGACGGCAGTCGCGAGCCGCTGCATGGCCACAACTACTGGGCGTGGGTGGAAGTCGAGGGCGAGCTTGGGCCTGCCGGCTACGTGCTGGACTACATCACGTTCAAGCCCGTATTCCGCGCGCTGTGCGATGGGCTGGACCACAAGACGATCTTCCCGAAGCAGGCCGAAGTGCTGAAGATCGAGACAAAAGGCGAAAACATCGAGGTAACCCACGCGGACGGTAGCCGGTTCAGCAGCCCTGTGACCGACACACTTTTGCTGGATTTGCCCAATACTTCGACAGAACTACTCGCAAACTACCTTGCCAAAAGGTTATATGATGAGCTCGTGGAACGCGGAGAGTATCTGCACTTGCATGCCATCACGGTCGGGGTAGAAGAAGCCCCCGGCCAGCAAGGCATCTTCCGTTACGCTTTACCGCACTGGGAGAAGGGGGCGAATCGTGGCAGCTAAGGAATCGGTCTCGATCACCTACTATGTCGGCGTCATAAACGTCATTCTGGCCGCCATTTGGGCTGCGCTGTACGTATTCGGGATCATTGGCGACAGCTCCATTACTTCGCCGACGGCTACCCCGTTCTATGTAGGTACGCTGTTCGCTGTGGGCTTCGGCCTGGTTTTCCCATCGTTTGAGAAGACGATGGCGGGCAAGACCAAGATCAACACCGGTATCTTCATGTCTGTCGTGGCGCTAACAACCTACGCGGGCCTGGTGGCGATCTACTTCCTGCGCAGCAGCCTTGTCATGTACGACATCACCCAGTTGTTCTAAGTGACGGTTGCATTCGATGTCATCGTAATCGGCGGCGGGCTCTCCGGGCTGATGGCCGGGCTGACGGCGGCCGAGCGCGGTCTGTCGACGCTCGTGCTGGATCGCAATCCTGGCGTTGGCGGCAAGTACTGCTACACCTCCATGGGCGCCGCCGCCCTTACCAACACTGGCATGGGTCTGGACCGCTTCCACGGGCGAGATATCCGGTTCGTTACGGACGCCTTGAGCGCATTTGACGCGCCCGTCTTGCGCGGCTGGTTCGAAGAGCACGGCGTCCAGCTCGCGGATGCGGAATACTACGGGCTCGTCTGCCCGCCATCCGGGGGCGACGCTGTTGGCGCGTTGGTGGAAGCGCTCGAGTCGACCGGAGCGGAGCTGCGCACGGAGTGCGTGGTCACTGGCGTTGAGCGGGTCGACGGGGGCTTCCGGGTGCAGGCGGGCGAGCCGCTTCAGGCAAAGTCTGTTGTGCTTGCAGCCGGCGGGGCGAATCTGCCGCAGCTCGGCGGCGGCGACGACGGCTACCGAATCGCTGTTTCTCTGGGTCACCAGTGCGAGCCCGCCTACGCTGCACATGCAGGAGTCACCGTGGCGGAAACCTGGCCGACAACGCTGCCGGGCTTATGGATGGATGTCGAGCTCAGCCTCACGGTCGGATGCAAGCCGCTGAGGGACGCACGCGCCATCGGCAGCATGTTGTTCACCCAGTCGGGGCTGACCGGAGAAGCCGTCTTCAACATCTCGCGATACATCGGGCCGAACCTGGACGGCGGCCCTGAGCTGCACGTGAACTTCCACCCCGGCATGGAATTCGACGACGTCGCCCAGTGGCTGCACCGCGTATTCGGTGAGCGTACACGCGAGCCATCGGACCGGGCGATCGACTTCATGCTTCCCGCATCGTTGGGAAGCATTCTCCTGGCCCATCAGAAGGTGAAGCCGGGCGCACGGGTCATGCAGCTGCATGAGCGGCAGCGGCAGGGCCTTTTGACCGAGATGGTCGATACACGCCTGCGCGCCACCGGCACCCTCGGCATGCGTGCCGCGGAGAGTTGCAGCGGTGGGGTGCAGGTGCGAGAGGTGGACCCCCGCACCATGCAGAGCAAGCTGGTGCCCGGGCTCTACGTGGTTGGCAGGCTGCTAGACATCTGCGCCGACTGGGGCGGGTTTGAGCAGCATTTCTCGCTCGCCAGCGGGCGCCTTGCCGGGCTTTCCGTTCTGCAATAACGCTGGACCGACGCCCGCGGCGGCGCTAGTCTTGTGCCTCCCCCGCCAGACCAAGGCTGTCCCATGCAGAAGCTGATTCCAGCGCTATTCGCCTGTCTGATGCTCGCCGGCTGCGTCGGTGACCAGAGCCGCGGCAACCCGAACCGAGACGTCCTGCGAGGCATCGACATCGAGCACGAAGTCGAGCTTCATGGCGACTCCGGGCAGGAGATTGCCACGCTTTTCAACACCGGGCGCATTGCCGATGCGAGGGTAGATACAGCGGGCAACACGATGGGCCTTCAACTGAACCAGTTTTACACGATCGAGATTGCCGAAGACCCTCTGCGCCCGACGGTACTGACCGCGGTCGGCTACATCCGGCGACTTGAGGAAGACCGCGGCAACCTTTTCATTTACGAATTCTATGACGGCGGCTGGGCGCGCATCGGCTACATGAACCCGGAAGGCGCCGTTTACCGCTACGAGCGGCAGCGCGAGGAATTCGTCGGTCGATATGACCTGGATGCGGCCGTCCGCGCCCTGTACTGGGCGCCGAGCGGATATGGCTACGACTCAGTGCTGCAGGACAAATCGCTGGTCAATCTCAAGGACGGTGACGTCGCGTCGGCCGAGCCCCGCTATCGAGGCGTGTACCACCGCTCGCACAACTCTGCGCCGCCGGTTGTTTCATTCTCGCTCAAGCGCGCGGGTGAGGCCGGCCTCCTGGCGGAACGCTACGAGAAGGGCCGCGCGGACGAGACATTCGATGAGAAGCTGAATCGTCTTCGTGAAGATCGCACCGGCGGCTTTGGCGACGACGAGACCTACGGCGGGCTGCAATACAAGAACGGCAACCCGGTCGACGACAACGGCCGTCCGCTCAAGCCCGGCAGCAAGTAGGGCAGGACTCGGAATTCACCAGGGGCGCGGATCTCCGCGCCCCTGTTCTATTCCCGCTTACGTTTCTCGCCCGGTGCCACGACAAGCCAGGTGAAGAAGAGCAGACAGTGAAGCACCACGCCCAGAACCCAGAAGCCGTGAACGAAATAGAGGGCCGTGATTGCAAAGAATGTGGCCAACCAGATCAGACGGTACATTTGGGCCTCCTTCCGAGACGGATGCTGCCTCCGGCTCTGCTCCTTTCGTTTCCGGGTTGCCGGTCCTATCACCGGGCCCCGAATTAAGCCTATCCCGCGGCGGCGAGCCGCACGATGGGAAACGCTGCGAGGCTTTGGAATTGGCCTGCTAGGGGCTTTTCAGCAGAATTTCAGCCATCACGGGGAAGTGGTCAGATGGCTTCCGCCCATCGATTTCGTCAGCCAGAATTCCGTGCTGCTGCACCACTACGTTCTGCACGAAAATGTGGTCGATGCGTCGCCCGGTCCAGCGTGACTCGCGGAACCCCATGAAGCTGTTGGCAGGGCCGAAATGGCCGGTGAGGGACAGCCCATATGCGTCGCGCAGGCGGGTCAGATCGGTGAGTGTCTTCAGCGGCGGGCTGTCGGGGATGGTGTTCAGGTCGCCCAGGAGAACCACGCGCGCGTCTGGCGGCAAGTGATTCACGCGCTCAGCCACCAGCTCGGCCGAATGCTCACGCGCGGTGCTGCCGCGATGGTCGAAGTGGGTGTTGAACACATGTAGCTCAAGCTTCGTCTCGCGCTCTCGGAGATGGGCATAGACGACCGTGCGCGGGAAGGCGGCATCCCAGCCGGTGCTCGGCTCTGATGGCGTCGGCGACAGCCAGAAGGTCTCGTGGTCCAGCAGCTCAAGCCGCGAGTCGCGCCAGAAGATCGGGTCTGTCGCACCTGAGTCGCCGCCGTTGCTGCCGACCCCGACCCAGCGGTAGCCTTCGAGGCGATCCTCAAGGTCGGCGATCATCTCATGGCTGGCTTCCTGCGCGCCGACGATGTCCGCCTGGTGAAACCGGATCATCGACGCCACGAGGTCACGGCGGTAGCGCCATGCGTTGTCGCCATCCGATGAGCTGTCGATCCGGATGTTGTAGGTCATCACGCGGAGGGCGTTCCCGCTCAGCGGCTGAACAGGCGGTGGGGGAGGCGCGTTGCGCTTCTCGACGTAGACTCCCGCGCCGAAGGCCAGTACCAGTGCAAGAGCGCCGACCAGCATCGAGAGTGCGCCGAAACCACGGGTGCTCCGCTTGGTGGCCTTGGGTTGAATCATCGACCCTTTAACGGGTGTCGCCGGCTGCGCACTCCGCAAATCCGGCCGGTCGGGCTCAGACCGTCTTGAACAGCTGGTGGTAGCGGACTTCACCCTTGCGGCCGGCAATCGCACCTGGAGTCAGTTCGGCGACCATCAGTACATCATCAGGTGCCTTGAACTCGCAGGTAATGCCGAACACCGACATGCGTTTGAACCCAAAGCGCGGGTAGAACCCTGGATGTCCCAGCACAAATACTACGTCCTGCCACGCACCGCGGCAGGCATCCAGCCCGGCTTCTACCAACCTGGTGCCGATGCCGGAATTCTGCTTGCGTGGTAACACAGCCATCGGGCCAAGTGCGATTGCCTGCCATGGCTCCGCGCCTGCGACGTCGACGGGCGTGAACAGGATGTGCCCGACGACGCGCTCGTCGACTTCGGCCACCAGCGAAATGAACGGCGTCACCTGGCCACGCAGCTTGTCGACGAGGTCCGCCTCAGCGGGTGTCTCAAATGCTGCTGCATTGACCGCGCGAATGGTCGGTATGTCCTGCGGCGTTTCCGGACGAATCAGCATGTGCCGAACGATAGCGCCCGCGCTTGCGCCTTTCTACGCAGGGCCGGCGATCGCGTTGCCGTCGGGGCCTATGCGCTCGCGCAGCTTCTCGACCGTCTGCCGCAGCTTGGCCTCGGCGGCACTGGTGTCCACGCCGCGCAGGCGCAATGACTGGATCAGCACACGCACCACGCTGATGCCGATACGCGCCGTGCCCGGCGAGAACTCGGCGTCGAGTGCGTTCTCGACCTTGCCCAGCACCTTCATCAGGAAGCGGTCCAGCCGGTCCAGCGTGGAATCAGTTTCATGCAGCGTCGCGGCAGGGGTTCGGAACTTCTTGTTGGACATCACAATACTCCATCAGGTTTTCACACAAGGAGTATACCCACCATTGCGACATTCCCCGGAACCCGCCGGAAATGCGCAAAGAGCGACAGTGGGGTCTGCGAGCTGCAAGTGCAACGAGCACCAGGACACAATCGAACATCAGGACCATGAGCGGTATGCGCATGGCCCTGTGTCTCTGGAACGGCCGGTCTCATGCCATAGGAATCTTGACAGGGTTGGTGGTCGTCCTGTTGTAGCGCTTGGCTTCGCTGTAGCCGGCGTCTACGTGGCGGGCGATTCCCATGCCGGGGTCATTGGTTAACACGCGCTCGATGCGTTTGTCGGCGGCTTTGGTTCCGTCGCAAACGATGACCTGGCCGGCGTGGAGGCTGTAGCCCATGCCCACGCCGCCGCCGTGGTGGAAGCTTACCCAGGTTGCGCCTGAGGCCGTGTTCACGAGCGCGTTCAGGATCGGCCAGTCGGCGACCGCGTCAGTGCCGTCCTTCATGGCTTCTGTTTCGCGGTTGGGGCTGGCGACGCTGCCGCAATCGAGGTGATCGCGGCCGATCACGATCGGCGCCTTTAGCTTGCCTTCGCGCACGAGCTTGTTGAAGAGCAGCCCGGCCTTGTGGCGCTCGCCGTAGCCGAGCCAGCAGATCCGCGCCGGCAATCCCTGGAATTCGAACGAGTCGCGGGCCTGCTCGAGCCAGTTGATCAGGTGCTTGTTTTTGGGGAACAGCCTCTTGAGGGCGGCGTCGGTTGTGTAGATGTCCTGCGGGTCTCCGCTCAGCGCTACCCAGCGGAACGGGCCTTTGCCTTCGCAGAACAACGGACGAATGTAGGCCGGTACGAAGCCGGGGAAGTCGAACGCATCTTTCACGCCGGCTTCCAGTGCGTGGCCGCGCAGATTGTTGCCGTAGTCGAAGGTGTTTGCGCCCTTGCGCATCAGCGTCAGCATCTGCCGGCAGTGCTTGGCCATCGTGCGGAACGCCTGCTTTTCGTACGTCCGCGGGTCGGACTTGCGTAGCTTCAGCGCGTCATTCAGCGTCATGCGGTCCGGCACGTAGCCGTTCAGCGGGTCGTGTGCGCTGGTCTGGTCGGTCAGCAAGTCGGGGATGATTTTGCGCTGGATCAGCCGCTCAAGCAACTCGGTCGCGTTGCAGCAGACGCCGATGCTGACGGCCTCGCCGGTCTCCTTGGCCTTCAGCGCGCGGTCGATGGCGGCATCGACGGTGTCGGCCTGCTCATCCAGATAACGATCGTGCAGGCGCTTGGCGATTCTTGACGGGTCAACATCGGCCGCCAGAAAGGCCGCGCCGCACATCTTGGCCGCCAGTGGCTGGGCGCCGCCCATGCCGCCGAGCCCGGCCGTGACTACCAGCTTGCCCTTAAGCGTTGCCTTGTTGCCCCAATGCTTGCGAGCGGCCGCGGCAAAGGTCTCGTAGGTGCCCTGCAGGATCCCCTGCGTGCCGATGTAGATCCATGAGCCTGCGGTCATTTGCCCGAACATCATCAGGCCGCGGTCACGCAGCTCATTGAAATGCTCCCACGTTGCCCACTTGGGCACCAGGTTGCTGTTGGCGATCAGCACGCGCGGGGCGTCCTCGTGGGTGCGGAATACGGCGACCGGCTTGCCGCTCTGGATCATGAGGGTTTCATCGACCTTCAGTTCCTGCAGTGACTTCAGGATGGCGTCGAAGCATTTCCAGTTGCGTGCAGCCTGACCGATGCCGCCGTAGACTACCAGCTCTGTGGGGTTCTCGGCGTTGGCAGGGTCAAGGTTGTTCATCAGCATGCGCAGCGGCGCTTCGGCCAGCCACGACTTGCAGTGCAGCTTGGTGCCGCGGGGGGCGTAGATCGGGCGTCGGCCCTTGCCCTTAAGCGCCTTCTCACCAAGCAGGGCGGCGGCGTCCGCCTTCTTGCCGGCGGGCTTCTTCGATGTCTTCTTGGTGGGCTTCTTCGCAATCTGTTTCGAAGTCTTCTTCGTCTTCTTCGTCGCGGGCATGTTCAACCTCCGCGCGCTTTTCTAGCAAGCGAAAGCGACAGCGGTAGGGGTGACGGATTGCTACTCGATGCGGGTGTAGTTGATGCGGCTGTTGTCTTTCCATGGCTCGAGGTAGCCGTTCTTGTCGGTGTCCTCGACATCGAGCCAGCCGATGGTCAACCCGTTCCTGCTGGCAACGAAGCCGCGCGCATTCAGGTCGAAGTCGGCGAGGCGATGGGTCTTCAGCGCGTGATCGAACAACAGGAGCTTTGAGCCCAGATTCCCCTGCTCAATCACCAGCAGCCCTCGGTCAACGATCCAGCCGATGGAGTTGTAGTTATAGCGTGCACTGGGTGACCGCGAGTCATGGTGCTGTGCGTCGTCGACGATCAGTACCTCTGAGACCTGCCTGGCAACCGTTTCGGGGCCCCAGTAATTCCAGCGCTGGGTGCTGTCGTCCGGCTCGCTCGGCTCCTGGTGGCCGAAGAATGAGCCCTCTGCATTGACGACGATCCGCGAGCGGTGGCTTGCACCGTAAAGCGGAGCCTCCGAGCCGTCCTTCGGATCGAAGATAATGTGCACGGATGGGTCGAGCAGCGACGGCAGCGGCTCGTCGAGGTCTTCGTCGGGTACAACCATGCCCCAACGGTTCCAGCCCGGGGCCTTGGGTTTGTCATTTTCCGGTGGGTCCTGCCGCTCAATCAGGATCCGCCCGTCGTCGAGCACCATCTCCACATTGAAGCCACGCACGACCCTCGTGCGGTCACCGCGCACGAGGTTGATGCTGATGATCCAGCCGTTGGCGTCTTCTTCACCGGCGCTTGCGACCAGCACTTCGCGGTCCTGATTCCAGACAGCGACGGGCGTGTCGCCGGGCTGCAGGCTTGCCACGTTGCGGAGATTGCCACCATCGCGGTTGCCCACCATCAGGGTCGCGTCATCCAGCTCGTCGATCGCGCCGTCTTCGTTCAAGTCGTAGCGCCGCGTAGTGAAAAGGATGCGTCCGTCTTCGAGGAACAGTGGCGGCGTAGAGTCGGCGCCGGTGTCGGCGACTTTGCTTTCGGCCTTGCTGGGTCCGACGGTGAACAGCGCGTAGGTGACGCTTGCGGGCTTGCCGTCCTTGCCGTCGGACTTGGCAACTTGCCTGTAATAGTAAAACCGTTCCCCGTCGGGGCTGATGACATGGTGCAGCAGTACACCAGGCTCGGTTGAAAGCGGCGTGGCGCGTGCGGCGCCCAATTTGGCCACCCACAGCTCAGTCTTGGGGTCGTCTTCCGGGCGTGGCTGCAGCGAGCCTTCTTTCTTCTTTGGCTCTTCTGGTGGCGGCTCGGGAAAGTCCTGGGCAAATGCCAGCACCACCAGCAGCGAGGCGCTGAGCGTTGCGGCAATCATCCATCGAAATCCGTTCATGCCTTCGTGTCCTGCGCGACCACTTTGTTCTCACCGCTCGCCGTCTGGCTGAGTGACGCCCGTACAGACGTTGTGGTGGGGCGGCGAGTGGGCTGCTTTGCCCTCTTATACGGAATGTAGATTGTGAAGCGGCTGCCTTTTCCCCACATGGACTCGACCGTGATTCGGCCATCGTGGGCCTGCACGATTTCCTTGCAGATGGCGAGGCCGAGGCCCGTGCCATCGACCTTGCGGCTGAGCGCCTGGTCGACCCGGTAGAACTTCTCGAAGATACGCGCCTGGTCTTCGGGCGGGATGCCCACGCCGCGGTCAGCGATCTCGATGAACAGGTCGTTTCGGTCGATGCCGACCATCACCGTGACGAACTTGTCGTCGCCACTGTACTTGATGGCGTTGCTGAGCAGGTTTAGAACGACTTCGCGAATCGCGTCCTTGTCGAAGCTCGCTTCGTTCGGCACTCCCGGCAATATTTTCAGCCGGATCTCACCGTCCTGGCCGGTCATGGAAGCCCGGAACAGATTGATCGTGTCACGCACGATCTGCGGCAGGTTATGCAGCTGGAAGTTGTACTTCTTCACCTGGTTCTCGACCTTGCTGAAGCTGAGTACATGGTCGATCAACGCACCAAGCCGCTCCGTCTCGGTCATGATGGTGTCGAGGCAGGCGTTGACCTGCTCAGGGTTCTTTACACGGCCGAGCTTGAGCGTCTCGACGAACATGCGGATGCTGGTCAACGGCGTCTTGAGCTCGTGGGTGACGTTGCTGACGAAGTCGACTTTCTTGCGCGCTTCGCTGGATTCACGCAGGATCATGTGCACGACCATCAGCGTCGCGCTGGCCACGATCGGCACGCACAGCACGGCAATCACCACGAAGATCGAGCTGAGCAGTTTGCTGTCTTTGTAGAATTGCCGATCGGCATCAAGCTTTAGCACGACATAACGGGCCGGCAGCAACTCGGAGTGGACCGGAACGAACCCCAGCACTTCGTATCGATCACTCGGCTTCGTTCGCCAGTCGACGCTGGTTCGGTCGGTGCTCTCGAGCACCAGTGAGTCGTTGTCGAGCTCAACGCGTTCCAGATAGCCGTTGATGACGCGGTCAATCTCGCTGGGGATCAGCTCCCAGGCGAGAAAGCCGCCGCTGCTGCCGTCGATGTAGACGATGTAAGGCGCGGGCTCACGGCGGGCGCCGTTGGTCCAGTTCAACGTGAAGGACTGCCGTGTCACTCCCTCAGGTGGGTGTTCAGACATGTTCGCCAGCATCTCGGGCAGTACTGGTGGCGGTTCCTGCTTGCTGGGGCCGGCCGTACCGACGATCTTGCCGCCGATGCCATAAAAACAACGGATGGCCACGGCGCGGTTGTAGTCGGCGAAGTACTTCTCGACATCGTCCTGCACGCGGCGGATGTCGGCCTGGCTCTTGGGGGGCTCTTTGCTCAGCTCGGCGACGCGCTCTTCGATGGTGAGGGTCAGGCCGGTCTGCACGTCGCGCAGCTCTTGCCTGTACTGAGAAGGGCGCAGCTCAATCTCACGCAGGGCGTACGCGCCGAACAGCCCCATGATGACGGTAGGGGCAATGATCGCGAAAATCGCGATCGGGTATAGCAGGCGGCGTGAACTCCAGCGTTTGACGTTCAGAGCCAAGTCGAGACCCTTTCGTTACAAATATTAACGAAACCGGGAGATACAATCATTAGTAGGGTACCTGAATTCCTGGGGTATTCCGGTGCCGGGGGCGTATTAACGGCTATAGGGCCGCCAACACGTAACCGGAGCCGAAATATGCTAGCCGGCACTTCAGCAGCACGACGCCCCGAAAAGGTGTCCCGGACGAAGGCTTCGCCACGCATGGAACGTTTTGAGCGCTTCCTTGAGCGGTATCGCGGCCCGATCTTCACGTACGTGAATCGGCTGGTGCGCGATGAGGCCACGGCCGAGGATATTGCCCAGGAGACATTCGTACGGCTCTACCGCGAGCTGGACCGCATCCGAGACCAGACCGCCTCCGCCTGGCTGTACCGCGTGGCCCGCAACCTGGTTACCGACTACATCCGCAAGAAGCGCCCCGTTACGTTCACGGTTCTGCGCGGCAAGGCCGCCGATGATGACGATGATTCGCCGGGCCTGCAGTTCGAGCATCCGGGAAGCGGTCCGGTCGGGATCACCACGAACAATGAGCTTCGCGAGCTGATCGACGAGACGCTCGCCGCCATGAGCCCGAAGTTCCGCGATGTGATTGAGCTGGTCGACGTGCAGAAGCTGACGCACGAGCAAGCATCCGAAGTGCTGGAGTGCAGCGTGAAGACCGTTTCGGCCCGTCTGGCGCGGGCGCGGGAGTTTTTCACAAACCGGATCGGGCGCTATCTGGAGTCTGATGATGACACCGGATCGGCTGCGGGAAGTTAGGCAGAATTTGTGGTGTGCGATCTGGGCTGGTTCGTAACAAGTTCGTAACGCGGCGTGTGCGACGCCGCAGGCATTACCGGGGCCCCTGACTGATGGAACCTTCAGACTACAAACCCTTTTCTTCAGACGTCCACGACTATGTCGGCGGGCGGATGAGCGCAGAGGCCGAGCGCGACTTTGAGCGCAAGCTGTCGACCAATGCCGAGCTGAAAAGCCAGGTCGACCTGCTGCGCAAGTCGCTGGACCTGCTGCACACGCTGCCGATGCAGGAGCCGAAGGAAGGCTTCGACCAGCGCGTCATCGGGCGCATTCGCGAAGAAGAACTTGCCGACCGCGCGCGCAAGCAGATCGCCGCCGCACCCGCACCGATGTGGCAGCACATCGTGCAGGTAGGCCTTGGCGCCGCCGCGGCTGCGTTGGTGCTGGCCGTGATCGGTGTACCCGGCATGTTCAAGGATGATACGGACAGGATCGAGGGCACCGGTGGTGCTGCGCCCGTCGCCCGGGTATCTGCGACCGAAGATGACCTTCTGCCCGCGCTGGCCGACCACAACGCGCGCTTTGAATCCCTGCGCCGCAACGTGGCGCACACCAGCGTGAGTGACCCTGACCTGCAGCGCCAGTTCATCGCGATGGAGCTTCAGTATTCCGACCTGCAGCGTCGCAATCGCTGGCTTGCTGACCAGGTCACCGGCCTGCCGTCGGGTAAGCGCGCGCAATATGAGCGTTTCCTTGAGAAGCTTGATGCCGCGCTGGCTACGGTGAATGCAGAGGTCTCGGACAGTGGTGTGGACCGGCGCCCGGTTGACATGACGGCCGTGCTGGCCGCACTGGATCATGTGCAATCGCTCCAGGGTGAGGTAACGCAGTACACATTGAGTGCCAACGGCGGCTCGATCGTACCGGATGGGTCCCTGCAGCAGACGGACACCGGCAGACTGGGTGAGGTCAGCCTGTATGCGCTGGTGCGTCGCGCCGACTATCGCCACGACCATGCTGCGGTCATAGATGCCGCCGGCATCTACATCTCGAAGTTTCCTCAGGGCTATTTTGCCGATGAGGCCAACGCAGCGTTGATCGCTGCGCACTTGCGGCTGGGGGAAGATGACGCGGCCGCGCAGCAGTTCAAGACGGCCTTCGGCGACTACGATGAAGACTTGAAAGAAGGCCAGCTTGAGATGGTCCGCGGGCTCCTGGGCTCGACTGAATTCGAGCGTCTGAACGCAGCCCGCAAAGCGCTTCGCAACCACGAATAGTCATCAAAAACCTGAACCCCCGGCGCCTGCCGGGGGTCTTTTCATTTGGCGGAATGCTGCCGAAACCGGCGCGCGTTCTGCCATCGAGAGTATTTTCCAAAGTCGGTGCGTTAGTCGCATCGTGGGGTATACTGGTGTCGGGTGCTGCGATGAGCCTTGAGATTCGCTGCAAATGCGGTTGGACCAGCCAGGTAAGTGACTTTTACCTGGGCGAGCGCATTACCTGCCCCGATTGCGCCGAGAAGCTGCAGGTGCACATCAACCGAAACGTTCCCTACGGCTACCCGCCCTATCAGGACTGGGCGAAGCGCACCGCGCCGGTCGTTCGTCCGCCAACGTATCGCCCGGTCGCGCGGGACCTGATGGTCACGCCGCGCGACCCATTTGCCGGCGCCGCCCTTGGCCTCGGCGTCGCGTCCGTGATCGCTGTATTGACCATGTGCGGCTATGTGCCCGGCGTGATGATGGCTGTGTTTGGCCTGCATTCTGCCCATCGCAGCAAGCTCTGGAACCGGCATCAGCGCCGTCCAACGGACGCGCGCGCGCGGGCCGGCTTTGCGCTGTCTTGGCTTGCCCTGTTCTTTGGAGCGCTTGTGCTGGCCGGCGTGGTTCTTGGTGGACCTTCGGACAGCCACCAGCCGCCGAGCGTCACGCCGTACACCGCCCCGGTACAGCCGACGCAGACACCGGCGCCCACGCCGAAGCCGTTGCGGTACCCGGTAGCGCCGCCGGCGCTGCCACCAGTGAACACGGTACCACAGCCAGGCATGCGCTATCCGTCCGTGCCGAGGCCGGAGCCCGTAAAGCCGCGCAACGAATTCGAGCGCAGGCAGCTCAAGTACAGCGAAAAAGTGCGCGAACAGCGACAGGCGCCGGGTGCGCCCAAGCCGGGCTATCGCTACGGCAAGTGATTCCTACAGCATGCTTACCGGGTCGACGTCGATGCTCATGCGCAGGCGTTCGCCGGTCTTGATCAGCGGCTTGATGGCCTCGACCACAGCGCGCACTTCGCGAAAGCCCTTGGCCTTGATGATCACTTGCCGGCGATGACGCCCGCGAAGCTTGGCGATCGGCGCGTCGAATGGGCCCTGCACGGCGTAGATCGTTCCCTTGAAGCGGTTGGCAAAGTCGTTGGCTGTTGCCGCGATCTTCTCGGATTCCTCGTCGGCCTTCTGCTCAAGCTTGCCCTCTACGGTCACCAGCACCATGCGTGAAAACGGCGGGTAATTGCTCTCGTCGCGGTGCTTCAACTCGTAGCCGACGAAGCCACGGAAGTCCTGGCGCGCCCCGGTCACGATGCTGACGTGCTCCGGCTGGAAGGTCTGCACGATCACGGTCCCCGGCTTGCTGCCGCGGCCTGCACGACCGGCGACTTGCGTCAGCAGCTGGAAGGTGCGCTCGTAGCTGCGGAAGTCGCCGAGGCCCATGCCGACGTCAGCGTTCACCACGCCGACCACTGTGACGTTCGGGAAGTCGAGCCCCTTGGCAATCATCTGCGTGCCGACAAGGATCTGCGTTTCGCCCGCCCGGAAGGCCTCCAGCGTGACTTCATAGTCTTCACGCGTCTTCATGACATCGCTGTCCATGCGTGCGATCGCACGGCCGGCGAAGATGATGTTCAGCTCTTCTTCAAGCCGCTCGGTGCCCATGCCCATCAGTTTGACCGGTCCGCCAAAGCAGTGGGGGCACTGTCGAGGGATCGGCTCGGTGTCGAGGCAGTAATGGCAGGCCATCTTCTTGAGCCCGCGGTGGAAGCTCATGGGGATGTCGCACTGCGGGCACATCATGGCCTGCCCGCAGTTGGCGCACGACAGCAGTGTGTGGTAGCCGCGTCGATTGAGGAAGACGATCACCTGCTCATTGCGTTCCAGCGCGGCCGAGCACGCCCCACGCATGCGCCGCGAGAAGAAGGTCAGCTTGTGCTGCTCACGGCATTCCTGCCCCATGTCGATGATCTCGACACTGGCCAGTCCGGCGTTCGGAGTCCGGCGAATGTCTTGCGTCTGCGGGCCGCGTACGCGCGAGTGCAGCTCTAACAACTCATACTTGCCGCCTTGTGCGTTGTGCCAGGACTCCAGCGAAGGAGTGGCCGAGCCCAGCAATGCCACCGCACCCTCCAGTCGGCAGCGCATGATGGCCGTGTCGCGTGCGTGGTAGCGCGGGGTGTTGTCCTGCTTGTAGGTGCCCTCGTGTTCTTCATCGACGACGACCAACCCGAGGTCCTTTACCGGAGCAAACAGCGCACTTCGCGGGCCAATCACTACGCGCGACTTGCCCGCTGAGATTGCGCGCCAGGCATCACGGCGCTCGGCGTCGGTCATGCTGCTGTGCAGCACGCTGACGTTTTCGAAGCGGCTCGCAAAGCGACGCACCGTCTGGGGCGTCAGGCTGATCTCCGGCACGAGAACGATGGCGGACTTGCCATGGTCCACGGCTCGCTGGATGGCGCGGATGTAGACCTCGGTCTTGCCGCTGCCGGTGACCCCGAACAACAGGAAGGTCTTGAACTCGTCCCGGTCCAGCGAGTTGGCCACGGCGTCGAGCGCCTTCTGCTGGTCGAAGGTCAGCGTCTCGGGGATCTTGTCGGGGGCACCGAGGATGCCGCCGCCGCCGACACGCTCCGGCTCGACTTTCTCGAAACGCAGCCAGCCCTGCTTGGCCAGCGTGCGGATCGGCGACTCCGATACGCCCAGCTTCTCTGCAAGTGCGGAGGGCGTGAATACATCATCCACGAACGTCCCCATCGCGCGCAGCACGCGTGCGTAGCCCAGGTTGCGCTCGCCGCTGCCCTTGCCTGAGCGGGCCTTTTCCTCCAGTGCTGCCGCGTGGGCCAACAACTCCTCAGGCGGCTTTGCGCAACGCAGCACGTTCAGCATGCGACGCTTGCGCCCGGTGCGCACCACTGCCGGCAGCACGGCCTGCAACGCCTCGCCCCATGAGCAGGCGTAGTATTCGGCCATCCACCGGGTGAGTGCGAGCATGCCGGAGCCCAGTAACGGCTCGTCATCGGGTGCTTCCAGGATGTCCTTGACGGCATGGCGCATCACGTGGGATTCGTTCTTTTCGGCGACGACGAATCCCTGCAGGCTGCGTGATCCGAACGGCACGGTGACGCGGTGACCGACTTTGGCACGAGACTCAAGCGGGTCCGGCACGATGTAGTCGAACACGCGGTCCACCGGGGTGGGCAGCGCGACCTCAACAAACCGGCCCCGCACGACCGGTTTCAGGTCTTCTGCATCAAACAGCTTGCCGCGCGCGTTCATGCAACGGACTATAACCGCCAACGCGACACAGGCCATTGATCCATGCACCCGTACCTGACCGACAACAAGCTGCGCAAGGAAGAGAAGCTGCTCAACAAGGGGCAGTTTGACCTGGTATTCGAGAACGGAAGCAGTACCGGCAACAAGCGGATTGTAATCCATTGGGCAGACAATGGCCTCGGGCACCCGCGGCTGGGTCTCGTGGTAAGCACACGCTACGGCAACGCTGTGCAGCGCAACCGCTTCAAGCGCCGCATCCGTGAGATCTTCCGCACCCACAAGAATGAAATCGGCGCGCGCGACGTTGTAGTATTGCCGTCCAAGCGACCGGAGGCCCGGGACTCGACGTACGAAGAGTTGGCCGATAGCTTCCTGAAACTACTGACGCGCATCGAAGGCTGAGCCATGCCCGTGTTCGACATCCAGTGCAGCCAGGTTGAAGAAGTCGTCGAGATTCACTTCGGCGGCGACCCGGAGCCGCGCGGCAACCCCGAATACCGGGGTTTTTCCTGCCAGGCCGAGGCGGAGTGCCGCAAGGCCGGCATTGCCTGCGAGCTCTTCACAGTCGCAGGATATCGGCCATTCAGCGTGGCGGACGCCTTCGAGCACTTCAACTCGTAGCAAAAGCCTACCCACAGGCGCGGCCTGGCGCTAAATTCCCGCCCACCATGTCGGCCGACTCTGATTCCAAAAGTGCAGTCTTCTCAGCGCTGATCGTCAACATCATCGTGACGGTGTTGAAGTTCTTTGCGTTTGCGGTGTCGGGCTCAGGCTCGATGTTCGCCGAGGCAATGCACACGTTGGCTGATTCAGGCAATCAGGCGCTGCTGTTTATCGGCATCAAGCGCTCTGAGCGCCCGGCGACCGAGATGTTCAGCTACGGCTTCGGGGGCGAGCGCTTCCTGTTTGCACTGCTGTCCGCCGTCGGCATCTTCGTGCTTGGTTGCGGCGTCACCGTCTATCACGGCATTGAAACGCTGTTGCATCCACATCCACTGAAGATCGGCTGGCTGGACTTCGTGATCCTCGGTATCGGCTTCTGCCTCGACGGTTTTGTTCTGCTGAAAGCGATCAAGGCGATCAACTCGCGGCGGGGTGAATTGTCATTCATGAAGTTCCTGCGCACCACGGATGACCCGACCATCGCGGCGGTGCTGCTGGAAGATGGCGTTGCCTGCTTCGGCGTGATCATCGCGTTGATCGGAATCCTGCTGGCCTACTTCCTGCACATGCCGGTGTTTGATGCGCTCGGCTCGATTTTCATCGGCGGGCTGCTTGGCTTTATCGCCGTCTGGCTTGGCTACAAGAACCGCGGGCTGATGCTGGGGCGTGCCATCCCGCCAGAAATGCAGAAGCAGGCGCTGGAGTTCATCAACTCACAGCCGAGTGTCGACCGCGTGCGGCATATCCAGAGCCGAGTGGTGGGTGCGGACACTTATACGCTGAAGGCCGAGATCGACTGGAACGGAAACTGGTTCGGCGAGCAGCAACTCGACTGGGTCCACAAGCATGAAGTGGATCTGTCTGATACGGGAGCGGCCAAGTCCTTCGCCGCGGAGTTCGGCGAGCGCATCACGACGGCCATTGCGCGCGAAGTAGACCGGCTCGAGGTCGAGTTGCAGAAGTTGATTCCGGAGCTGAAGTTCCTCGACTTCGAGGGCGACACGCCCACCGGCCACACCCAGGTCATCCAGAAGTAGCTAGTGGTTCGTGCCGAATTCGGTCGTGCTGACGAGCGCGTAGAACAGATCCTCGAATCCCAGCTGCTCGGCCGTGCCGCTCTGCTTCAGGTCCTTTAAGTAATCCTGCGTGCGGTGCAACTCGGTCAGTGTAGGCCGACGCGACAGGATCGACAGATACATGGCCTCAATGCGATCATCCAGCTCTTTGTAGTCGCGCATGATCGCGTACACGAGCGAGCCGTTGCGCGAATCGCTCAGGCGGCGGGTGACTTCGCCGTTCAGGATGCTGAGCGCCTGGTCGACGCTCAGTGCGAACGTGTCGCTCTGCATGCGCTCGTCGTCGCTGTTCAGCGCTGAGTACTGCGCAGCCAGCCCGCGCCGCAGTCTCCAGTCCGCACCCATCTTCTCGATCCAGCCTTCGTAGGTCTTCAGCAGTTCATCGTCGTAGACAGCCTGGTAGTCACCTTCCGGATTCTCTTTTTTCTGCATGTCCTGGAAGGTCTTGAACTGGCGCAGCCGCTCATAGGCCGTGACATTCTTGCGCGCGAACGACTTCAGCATCGAGTCTCCGTCACGCATGCTGAAGAGTGCGCCGAAGAACTGCTCCGGAGTGAGCTGGCGGGTGTGTGCGCTGGCGAAATGCCATTTCTCCGCGCCTGCCACCTCATCGCCGGAGAGCTGGTAGGCGCGCGTATTCAGGATTGCCCGGTACAGCTTCTTGACGCTGTAGCCGTGGCTGGCGAACCAGTCGCCCATACTTGCCAGCAGCTCTGGATGACTGGCTTCGTTCAGGCTGTTGAAGTCGTCAACCGGGTTCACGAAGCCCTGGCCGAACAGGAAGCTCCAGTAGCGGTTTACCAGATATTGCCGCGCCGTTTTGTTCTTGGGCGAAGTCAGCCACGTGGCGTAGATCTTGCGCCACAGAACGGTGTCTCGTGATTTGACGGGCGTATCGCCCAGCAGCTGGGGCTTGTCGTAAGTAAGCAGGTCATCGATCCGGTTCAGTGCTTCGGGCGGCAGATCGGGTGACTTGGCGTAGGCCTCGATCAGGTTGCGCGGCAAGATCGGCTTGGTCTCAATGCGCGGGTCAACCGGCTGGGTGTAGAAGTCAGCAGCGACCTCAATGCCCGTGAAGAAGCTTGCCAGGCCGACGAACGACTCCTGTGTCCAGGCCTCTTCATACGGGTGATCGTGGCACTCCGCGCACTGGATCTGGATGCCTGCGAAGTTCTTGCTGGTCAGCCCCGCCATGTTCGGTGAGCGCGCGGGCAGGCCCATCAGCGCATAGTACGCAGCGGCAGGGTTCTTCGAGATCGGCCCTTCGGCCAGCACCATCGCGTTGATGGTCTCATTGAAGCCGGCATCTTTGTTGAATTGCTCCGCCAGCCAGACGGCCAGGACTTCGCCCGCCGACACGCCAAGATCGCCGAAGTCGTTTCCGCGTTCGCGCAGGATGGGCATCCACAAGTCGGCGAGATGCCGGCCGAAGCGTGGGTCATCCAGCAGCCGGTCGATCAGCCGGGCGCGCTTGTCGAGTCGCTTGTCATCGAGGAATTCGCGTGCTTCTTCGCGTGTCGGGGGCAGCCCGACGGTGTCGAGGTAGACGCGGCGCAGGAACACGTCGTCGAGCGCAAGTTTCGCAGGTTTGACTTCGTCGCGCTGCCAGACTTTCGCAAGCTCGGAATCGATGGTGTCACTGAGTGCCTGGACGGCGTCAGCCTTGTCGGCTGAGACCGTCGTCGGGGCATCACTGAAACCCAGCGCCGCGAACACGGCGGCAGCAGTCGCAAATGCAAGGCAACGTGTGAGCATGATGGCCCCGAGTTTAGCAGGATCTGGCCATTCTTGCCGAAAGTCGCGGACTGATTTCAGCTCTTCTGGCGCCCCTCGATCGCGGCGAGCATCACGGCCGCAGCCACGCCCAGGCGGCGATCAAGCCAGCCCTCTGTGTCGCCGCTGAAATCGATATCGATCTTTGCGACGAACGGATTGAAGCGTTGCTTGAACACCATGACCGGGCGTCCCTGGATGTCGCCGTGGAACGTCTGCGGGATCAGGTTTGACAGGAAGCGGCGCAGCAGTGCCATGCCCATGCTGTCTTCGAGGATCGTGCCGATCTGCTGGTCATTTACGTCGAGGATATGCCACTCATCGCGGAAGATGGACGCCATGCCCTTGCGGCGGAGCGCGCCTACTTTCTGCTGCGCGATCTGGTCATAGACGTCGTATGTCATGCCGAAGTCCAGTACGCCGCGCGCCTGAATCCAGAGCACTTCCTGCGTCATGGACTCATCCTTGAACACGCGGATGTCTTCCTTGAGCTTGAAGGCTTTCTGTTTGGTGTAGAAGACGAGGTTTCCGGCCGGGTCATAGATGTGGAACTGTTGGCCCAGGAACGCAAAGACCTTCTTGCGGATCATCAGGTGATTGTGCTGGAAGCCCTCGTAGCTCATGTCGTTCCTTTCGTTGTTGCCACAGAGGTTAATCACTGAGCCAGCGGTGACCAGAGCGAACAAATTGCAACGCCGTAGAAAGCCGTTGCGGCCTTCTACGGCGTTGTAAGTGTGAGCTACCAGGGTCGTGCTTTGAGCTTGAAGCTGAACTCCAGCTTCTTGCCGTTGCGTAGCACCTTGATCGTGATGGTGTCGCCGGCGTCCTTGTTCAGCCGGATCCAGGTAGTCGGGTTGGTTGTGTATTCAATCGTCGTGAGGTCATCGACGGCATACACGACATCGCCCACCTGAACGCCCGCGGCCTGCGCGTTGGTCTTGACCCAGAACTTGGTGATCTCAAGCCCGAACTCATCTTCCTTGATGCCGAGCTTGCGCTTTTCCGACTTGTCCAGTTCTTTGCCCCAGAACTCGGGGAAGGGCTCAAGTGCGTGGGTACCGGCGCGGCGCGCGATGTCGGTGACGCGCCACCACTTGTCGAGCGGCAACTCAAGGTCGACTTCTTCATCCTTGCGCTGGACGGTCAGCTTGAGCGTCTTTGATTCCATCGGGTGCATATTCAGGGCGTACTGAAGGTCGCCAAACGTCAGGACTCTCTGACCCTCCAGTTTGATGATCTCGTCCTTCTTCTTGAGCCCGGCGTCCTTGGCTACTCCCTCCACGCCGTCAATCTCCAGCCCCTTTTTCGGGTCGATCTGCACGCCAAGGCGCTTGATGTCCGGGTAGATCCACATGTCCTTCAGTCGGTCGAGCTTGCCCTGGCCCTGGAGCATCTTTGTCTTTGCCTGCCCGAGGTGATGGCAGTGGACACACTTGCCCTTGGCAATCTCGTCGTTCTTGATGTCCGGGTAGTCGCGCGGGAAGAACGGGTCCGGCCGTTTCGGCTTGGGCGCGTCGGCGGCCTTCTGTTTCTCGTGCTGCTCAAGGCCACGTTCCAGTGCGGTTTCAAGAGACTCTGCGTTCAGGAACGTCTCAGCGCTCTCGTCGTCTCGTCCGCCGAAGCGCATATAGATCTGCTCGTCGGCATTGAGGATGAAGCAGTAGAGCGTCGAGTCCGGATCGAATTCGAACAGGCCGATGTCCACGCCGGTCAGGTCCGCGATTCGGATGCAGACATAGTCGCGCAGTAGCTTGGCAATCTTACCCCGTGGGTTGACCAACTGGTCATGGAAGGCTCGGCAAGGCACTCACGGGACGCATCGGAACTCAAGGAAGATCGGCTTGTCTTCCGCGCGTGCCTTCTCGAGCCCGGCCTTGTAGTCGGTGATCCATTCAAAGCCACCCGCATCAACAGTTTCGGGCGGCGTGCTTGCCCACCACGCGCCGATCATGGCGAGCGTGAGCAGCAGGCTGACAGCCATGCGCTTCATTGGTTTCTCCATGTGCCTCAACCCCCTTTCGGGGGTCCTCGAACATTTGAATGTAGCTTTGAGGGCAACCGGGCCAGAAAAAACGCAAATCGCCCCGCACTGCGGGGCGATTGCATGGGCGCCTACTTGCCGTTGTGGGCGGGGCCACCATCCCACACTAGCCCTGCGGGTGAACGAGCAACTTCGATTTCAACTCGGCCGGGTTGCGAGCGTCGATGTACAGCGCGTGAGTCAGTTTTCCGTTGCGCTGGTCACTTTTGACGCCGTGATTGTATTCGCCGACGGCGAGCAGGAAGCGTCCCGGGAAGGGCAACACAACATCGAAGCGACCTTCGCTTTCGTCGTAATTCCAGCGTCCGTAGTACCAGCGTGCGTACTCTGGCCAGTGCTCAGTCGGCTCTTGCCCAATGGCTTCAGCAAGCTTGCACGCGCCTTGGTCTCCAAACGTATGTCCGGGCTCGAAGGGACCGGTACCGCGCGTCTGGTAGGAGTTGAAAAAGTCATCCAGATGGATATCACCTTTTGCCAAACGCCGGTCGTACATTGCTGGCTGAAAGCCGTAGATCAGTGCCTTGTGGACGTCACTCCAGTCGTTGAAATCCGGCCATTCCTCGGGCACGGGGATAAGATCGAAGCCTGCATCAAGAATAACGGATTCCCGACGTTCATTCGCGCCCAGTTTCAAGACTTCCGGGTGCGGTAGGGTTTCCCAGACAGAAACAAGCAGCTCGCGCGCCTTGAGCGTCACCTCTATCGGATTTGTTGTATCCTCTAGTGCCGAGCGTTCGAGCAAGACGGGCACATACCCTGGCGCGGACACGACGAAGAACTTCTCTTGAATCTTGTCATGCTCACCAACGTCGACCAGTTCGCTGGGCCACGGGTAGCGCAAGACTCCGATGTCACTGGAACGCCCCAAGATCTGAACCCCATCGCAGGTCAGCATTGCGCCCGAGACGGGCCGGCCCGCCACATTCCTCACGAGGATTTGATGAACATCGGCATAGTCGACTGGGAAGACACGAAGGCGAGGCCGCGCCTCGCCCGTCACCAGAATCTGGTGGCGCAGACTGTTAAGACCGCCGTGGGTACGCACACAGCCCGCCTGTCCAATCACGGCCTCAACGGGCAGCATATTGGGGCCAGTGATGCGCAGACCAATAATGTCGGAACGACGGTAGGAGTATGGAATAACGAAGGCGACTTCATCCTTGCGTGCGTCACTGGTGTAGACCAACGCGCCATCGTGGGAGGTTGCCTCGGCGATACTTCCCTTCCTCCATCCCATTGATTGGTCGTGATCCACCCACCGAGGCCGGATCGCCAGCATTCCGTCCGGCTGCATTGGGTCGAAGAAATCGCCCATGCCGAAGCTCTTCGGGGTCTGTCGATAGGCCCAAACGTCCAGAAAAACCGGAGTGCCAAGGTACTCATTTTGCGGTTTAGGTCTGGCAGCATCTAAACGAGCCCGAGGCGACCGCCACGCGAGCCGCGTATTCGTGAAATCGTCTGGGTTCCAAGCGATAACTTCCGGTGGGTCTGAAAGCCATCGCTCTTCATCGTTTTCCGCAGGCTTCCCAGTGCCACTGTCCTTGCCAACACTGCCCGATCCACTTGAATTGGTGGAACTGGCGTTTAGCGGCGCCGGTTGATTCGAGTCCGTGCTGTCGGAGCCATTAGCCAAGCGGGACCTTGTGCTACCGCACGCCGTGCCCGACTGAAAAACAGGCGTGTTGCCGTCCGCCGACAAAATCAACCACACGGCAGCCAAGGCCAGCAGGACCAAAACGGCAATAGCCGGGAACCATTTTTGGCGCACTTTCATTACGCACTCGGGGGCTTGTTGGCCGTGCTCAGGTTCAAGCCAGATCCCTGAACATCAAGGGGCTCGGGCGGATCCGCCCAATCGGGAGTGAGGTCGTTGTCGTCCACATAGAACGTGTCATTATCACCCCCGCCTTCTGCCGAATCGAAGTTTGTGGAGGGATTGTCGTAGCAGTCCAGCGTGTCCTCTCCGGCACCGCCATTGAGCGTGTCCACATAGCCACCGCTGCGGTCGATCAAAATGTCGTCGCCGTTTTCGCCATACAACTCATCCTGCCCATCGCCGCCGTCGATTTGGTCGTCGCCGTTCGTGTCGCCTTGGCTCGTGCCGTCACCACCGTAGAGGTGATCGTTGCCGTCATCACCCCAGATCAGATCGCTGCCGTCATTGCCGTAAACATAGTCCGCACCACCCCATCCGGCGAGGAAATCGTCTCCGCCTCCGCCATAGATGTGATCGCCGTCGTCGCCGCCGCTGATCACATCCGCGCCCTCCTGGACGTACAGGGGCGAACCGCTCCAGTCGCCGTAGAGATAGTCTGCGCCAGCCATTCCAAAGAGTAAGTCGGCGCCTCCTTCACCGTAAAGAAAGTCGTTGTCGGCGTCGCCGTACATTTGATCGTTTCCGCCGGACTCGCCGCCGCCGAAGTTTATGGCCAACCCAGTTTCACCGTACATCGTGTCATCGCCGTCTCCGCCGTACATGTTGTCGTCGCCGAGACCTCCATAAAGAATGTCGTTTCCATCCTCCCCGGTAATCCACTTCCCGCTGCCACTTTCATCCCCGTCGTTGCCGTAGCAGACATCGGCCCCCGGGCTGGAACCACCGGTAGCGCCACCGTCCCCCTCAATAAGGTCGTCCCCTTCGCCACCATCAAGGGTGTCGCTTCCGCCGCATCCACTTATCACATCGTTGCTCTTGCCACCGTAGAAAACCTGATCGTTCCCCATACCGCAGTTGATGTCGAACGAACCGTTGCTGTCGTAGATGTAAATCCAGTCATTGTGGGCGTTCGTCGACTCGTCCAATTGCCACTCGCCATACACGACACCGTTGTTCTGCTCCAAGTGGATTTTGTCCGCACCGCCTCCGCCGTAGATTTTGACTTCGCCGACGGCAGAGGCGACATAGATGTCATCCGCGTCCGGGCCTGCGTGGACAGTATCATCGCCGCCACCAGTCCAAATATCGTCCTCTCCGCCGTCGGTATGGTCGCCGGCGGTATACTGGTCGCCGAAGATCGTATCGTGGTCCGGACCTCCATATATCTTGTCGAAGCTCGTATCTCCGCTACCGGAGCTTGTCCCACCTACGGCCACTTGGCCCGTGCCATTGCCGAGAATGATCCAATCGCCACCTTTGCCGCCGTATATCTCGTCCGCGTCGTCTTCGCCCCAAATGCGGTCGTCGTTGTCTTGGCCATCCGCTTGATCAACACCCGCGCCGCAAAGGACGATGTCGTTGCCTGCGCCGCCCAGGATCGTGTCTCCATCGTCCATGCCAAACAGGAAGTCTGCGCCTGGCCCGCCCACTATTTCATCGGCGCCGCCAAAGCCAAAGATGACCGCCCGTTCCTCGGAACCCAGTCCGGTTGCATCCAGATAGTCGGCCCCACTGGTACCGAACCATATGCGATATGGGCTGGCCTCAAGGGGACCGATTGTTTCACTGCCGGCTTCGCCGTCATCAATGGTCTCTTCTCCGACGACGACTTCGTATGCGTACGGCGGAGATCCCGACAGTCCCTGAATCGTGATTACGTAGTCTTCAATTGTTACCGTGAGCGTACCGCTGTCATAGCTCCAGAATCCGGAGCCTACGACATCGTCGGGCGTCGGCGGAGATTGTGTAACTATGGACGGTCTGTCTGCCGTTCCGGAAAGTATGACGGCGCGTTTGCCGCAAATAACGCACTGCATGAAAGCGCGAGCGATATCAATCCTGTCGTCATGATGGAGCGCATGGAAGGTCCCCTCTCTAAGCGTCAAGAGAGCATCATTGCCGCAGATGAGTGTACTTGCTGGGGGCCCAGCGGGTTGGATAATTCTGCTAAGATATCTCCAGAGTGCTGCAAATTGTATGCAAAGTGTGCGGGCTGTTCGTCCTTGGGGCAGCACACTGGCCACGCCGTGTAACGGGCCTGTAAACTGTCGCTTATGAAGATCTCCCTGAAGCCGCAGCACCTGAAACGCTATCGCCAGATTGCGTCGATGATGCTGCGTTTCGGATTCTCCGAGCTGGTGCGTTCCAGCGGCCTCGAGGAGCTGCTGGGCGAAGACCTCGGACGCGTGACACAGCGCGCCCACCCCAAGCCTGAAGAGTTCGCCCGCGAACTTGAGTCGATGGGCCCTACGTTTGTGAAACTGGGACAAGTGTTGTCGACTCGCGGCGACTTGATACCCGTCGAGTACATCAAGGCGCTCACCAGCCTGCAGGACGACGTTGAGGCCGTGCCGTTCGACCAGATCGAACAAGTCGTGCTGGAGGAGTTCGGGCAGGGGGTCGCAAAGACGTTCCTTACATTCGACCCCACACCGGTCGCCGCAGCGAGCCTGGGCCAGGTGCACAAGGCAACGTTTGCGGATGGGCGGGAAGTGGCAGTGAAGGTCCAGCGGCCGGGCGTGCGCGCAAAGCTTGCGGACGACCTCGACGTACTGGATGAAGTGGCGAGCACGCTGGAGACACTGACACAGTTCGCCGAGCGCTACCGCTTCAAGAGCATCGTGGACGAGTTCCGCCGCACGCTGATGCGTGAGCTGGACTACCGCACGGAAGCCGACAACCTGACGACGCTTGCCCGCAACCTGGCAGATTTTCCCGAATTGCTGGTGCCTCAGCCCGTGGCCGACTTCACGACCGCCCGCGTGCTGACCATGGATTTCGTCAACGGGCGGAAGATCACCGAGCTGACCGACGAAGACCGCGCCGGTATTGACGGCAAGCACCTCGCAGAGCAGCTGCAGAACGCCTACATGAAGCAGTTTTGTATCGACGGGTTTTTCCACGCGGACCCGCATCCGGGCAACGTGATGCTGACGGGCGATGGACGCATCGCACTACTGGACCTTGGCATGGTCGGCCGAGTCAGTGTCGAGATGCGTGAGCGACTGCTACGTCTGCTGATCGCCCTCGGTGAAGGACGCCCGGAGCAGGCCGCTGACCTGGCCGTCAAGATCGGCCACCCCGGCAGCGACTTCAAGGAGCGCGAGTTCCGCGATCGTATCAAGACAATCGTGAACGCTTACCAGGGCGCTCTGCTGGAGGGTGTTGAGCTGGGGCGCGTGGTGATGGACCTTGCCCGCTCAGCCGGCGATACGGGCATGCGCCCGCCGAGCGAACTGACCATGATCGGCAAGGCTCTGATGAACCTGGACGAGCTAGGCCGGTCGCTGGCGCCGGACTTTGACCCGTACCAGGCGATTCGCCGCAGTGCGATTCCGCTGGTGTTGAAGATGTTGCGGCAGTCGACATCGCCCGCGTCACTGCTTGGTCGCGTGCTCGAGGTGAACGAATTCGCCAATCAGCTGCCCGGCCGGGTAAACAAGATTCTCGATCGAGTGGCTGAGAACCGGCTTGAATTCAAGGTCCAGACGATCGACGAGAAGGAGCTGATCCAGGGTTTCCAGAAAGTCGCGAACCGGATTGCGCACGGACTGGTACTTGGCTCGATGATCGTGGGCGCCGCGATGCTGATGGGCATCAAAACCGAGTTCACGATATTCGGCTATCCGGGGTTCGCGATCCTGTTGTTCATTGCCGCGTTGGGTGGAGGTGTCGCTCTAGTGTGGGACATCTTGCGCCATGACCGTCGCACCAAGTGACGCGGGCGGATTGTTTTTCGGTATCGGCTGTCAGCGAGCGTCGTCCGGCGGAACCTACATAGATGGCCGATCCCTCTGAGATCTT
This sequence comes from Planctomycetota bacterium, assembly GCA_020425605.1. GTDB lineage: Bacteria > Planctomycetota > UBA8742 > UBA2392 > UBA2392 > JACKID01. The sequence goes on from JAGQRH010000001.1 coordinate 135,609, forward strand.
TGATGCGAAGTTCCTGCGCCAGCTTGAGGCGCTGGATGCCGCGCTGTTGCGCCTGCGCGGCAGCCTGGGCGAAGGCACACGGGGGCACGGGCGAACCCAGGGACAGAGTGAGTTTCGCGGGCATCGGCCATACTCTCCAGGCGACGACCTTCGGCGTCTCGACTGGAATGCCTACGGGCGTCTCGGCAAGTTCTTCATGCGCGAGTATGAGCGCGAGCGCGCCGAGCACATCACGATCCTGCTGGACTGCTCACGCTCCATGGCGGCAGGCACGCCGCCCAAATACGTGCTGGCTCGGCGTGCGGCGGCGGCCTTCGGCTACCTGGCGCTCAAGCGCGGCGGCAGCGCGACTCTGGTCGGCCAGCCGGTGGTCGAGGGCGTTGCGCGCTTCAGCCGATTGCTGGAGCAGCTGACGGATGCTGTGCCGACGAGTGACACCGGGCTTTCAACCCATGCGAAGGCACTGGCGGCGCGCGGGAAAGCACCAAGCGACCTTGTGGTGATCAGCGACGGCCTGGAGCCGTTGGACTCGTTGCAGCCGCTGCAGTCACTGAGCGAGCGGCGAACGGCCGTGACGATCGTGCAGGTGTTGGCGCCCGAGGAGCTGGAGCCTCCGCCAGGCGGAATGCTTGAGCTGCGGGGTTTGGAAGAAGGCGAGACGATCGAGCTGGAACTTGATGCATCAACCATCGCCGCGTACCAGGCCGAGCTGGAGAAACACCTCGAAGGGCTCGAATCGATCACCATGCGCCACGCCTGGACGATGGCGCTGACAGACAGCGCGGCCGATCTGCAGCAACTGTTCATCGGCAAGCTGCTTCCTGCGGGGGCGAGCCTATGACCCTGCTGGCCTGGCCGGCAATGCTGCTCTTGTCTGCCGCTGCAATCCTGATTGCGCTGGCGGCGTGGCGGCAGGGCCCGAAGCATCGCGAAGTCGGCACGTTGCTGATATGGCGTCGCGTCGCGGACCAGCACGTCGCGCGCCAAGAGCGCCGCCGCAGCTTTGACCTTTTGCTTTGGACTCTGCTGGCAGGCGTGATCGTCGGCGGAATTGCGGCGACGCGACCGGCGTGGATGGTGCATGCGGGCGTAATGCGCGTGGCGGTTTATGTCGAGCCCACTGGTCCGGGGAACCAGCAGCTGGACATGGACGAGGTCAGGCAGCGGGCCGAGGACTTCGCGTTGAGTTCGGTGGCTCGCGGCAGCGGTGAGTTGGACGCTGACATTGAGCTGACATTTTTCCTGCCGAGTGACGGCCTCGCCCAACAAGCCGACGTGCGCCGATTGCAACCCGGACCGTTGCGTGCCGAGCTGGCTCAATTCGATGTAGCCACGGCCAAGTTTGACGGGCGAATCCTGTTCCTGAATGCCCGCCTGTCGCCTGTGGGTCTTGAAGATCTGCTGCTCCCACGGGTTCTTCAGCGCCGTCACGGAGTCCTGCTCAGCGTGTCCGGAGGACGCGAAAGTGTGACCGTGAAGTCTCTGGGCGAGCCGGCTCCCTGGGTAAGCGGTGCAACTCTGATCTCCACGACAAGCGTCGCTGGCCCGCTGACATCGGCCTACAGACCCAATTCAGCGCAATTCGAAGTGAGAGACGTTTCCGGCACTCGCGCATTCAGGCGCCGGCCGTTGCTGATTGGTACCGGCGGTGGCTGGAGCGGTGACGCGCACGTGGCGCTTCTGGACGCGCTCCAACCGGATTCCGCAGATGGACGGCCGCCGGATGTCTGGCTTGGCAGTGACGAGCAAATGCCTGCTGTGCGAGTGAGCGCCGGCGACTCCGCAGACCTGTCCAAGGCCGAACTGGCATTCGATCCGCAGCACCCACTGTTCCGCGACCTTCCACTGGCCGACTTTCAGTGGCTGGCCGAAGGCAAGCTGATGGCCCCTGCTGACAACGTCCAGTCGCTGTTGACGGCCGTTGTGGATGGGGAGCCGGTGGGGGACCTCGTGCGGCTGCGCGACGGTGGCAAGGTGCTGGAGTTCGCGGGCGACCCATTCACGCGCGCGCCGGTGGCATCGGCGGCGCTGTTGCTCGACAACGCGATAGGGGTTGTCAGTGGCGTGCGCCCCAGTGAATGGCAGGGTTTCGAGCAAGTCGAAGGCCCCGGCTTGCTCACTGAGCGGCAGGCCCAAGCCGACTACTTTGATCCGCGGGGCAGTCTTGACATGGCAAGCCGAAGCTCCGAGCCGCTTGAGTTCTCGACGTGGCTGTGCGTTGCAGCGGGACTGCTTCTGTTGGTTGCGGCGGCGATTGCTGCGCAAAGCAAAAACCCCCGGCCGAAGCCGGGGGCTGTTGTGAGATCGATTGGCTAGCGGAAGCGGTCTTCGTCGACCTTGATGATGCCGAGGAATTCGCGGACCTTGCGCTCGAGCTTGTTGACTCGGAACACGTTGTCGACGACCAGAGACTTGTGCTGGTCCGACGCGCCGGGCTTGAAAATCAGGCGGCCGCTGCCGAACAGCATGAACTCGAAGATGTCCGGGATTTCCTTTTCTACCTGCATGTTGATGGTCGCGTAGTGGCGCTCGTCGCCGAGGATGCCGTGCTTGTGCGTGAGGCGGTTGGGCGCCAGCACCCAGTAATTGAACCGCGTCGAGACGAACGCCATCAGCATCAGGATCGCCAGCACGGCCGCGATCATGGCGTAGAAGTTCGGGTGCATGGCGAGGCGCTGCGCCCGGAAAAAGTCGTAGATTCCGCCATACACCGCGATGTCGGACTGCAGGTCCCACACCCAAAGCCCAAGCAGACCCGCGCCGATGACAGCGATGGTTGCGATGAAGTTGTTGCGGCCGAAGTCGAACGTGTGCACCAGAAGGTTAAAGAAGAAGACGAGGATCCACCACCAGCCCAGTGCCGAAGGATCGACCATGGAGCTGGCAGGGCTGCCGGAAGCGTCCATTTCACTCAAGCCACCACCCAGGAAATAGAACAGCAGTGAAACCACCATCACCGGCCACAACAGCACGACCTTTGGGAACGGGTGGATGACGATGCGGTCAAGTGCCTCGCGCTCCTGGACTTTCTTCTTCGCCTCGGCCACCGAGACTTCCGCGGGTTCCGCTTTGGGTTGTTCGTTCTCGGCCATTTCGATCTCCGTCTTTGTGGCGGCAGCATAGTAGCTGTCGCACGTCGCAGGAACAGTCGAGCTACTCGCCCTTGACGACCTGCGGCAACGCAATCTGACGTATCGCCGCGATCTTCTTCTTGGCCTCCGGCGTGGCTGCGTAGCTGTCCCGCAGTGCCTTCATGAAGTTCAACTGGGCCCGCCCGGCGTGCAGGATGTCCCAGGTCGGGACCAGCGATGCATCAATCTCCGCCTTGGGTGCAAGCTGCGCTGACAGTGCGTTCACCCAGTCGTCGAACAGGTAGTCGGCCGCATCGAGAGTCTCGGCCGCGAGCGCCGTTTGCCCTGCAATCCACTCGCGCAGCTGCGGCTTTACCTGGGCCAGCTCATTTACCGTGACCGGGTGTATGTAGCCCATCTGCAGCACGATTCCGGTCGAGTAGAAGTCTATGCCCGCGATGCCCTCGATCTCGGGTGCGATCGCCACGGCCTTTTGCTGCGACGTGCAGACCTTGAACATCTCGTCGTGGAACCATTCCTTGAGTTCGCACTCATCCACGACCTTTTCGAGGTCCCAGGTGGCGTCGGTGTAGCCTTTCTGCAGCGCATCCCAGCGCTCGTCGTATTCTTCGCCGAGCTTCTTCAGCTGCTCGATCTGGTCATCACTCAGTGGAACGCCGGCGGCTGCCAGCTGGCCGGCCAGTGTGTTGACGGTGTTCGCCGGATGGGTGAACTGTCCGTTGGGGCCGGAGTTGCTCGGCAGCTTGTTGAAGAAGCTGACCAGGTGGTTTTGTAGCTTCACGTTGAGCGCCGCGATCTGCTTCGGCCCTTCGGGATCCGGTTGGCGGCCCTCGCGGAGAGCGGTGACACGCTCCTTCAATATTGCGTCGAGCTTTGTGTAGACATCGCCGATTTCTTTCCAGTTGGCGTTGCGCAGTCCCTCGACTTCACCCCATTTGCCGAAGCTTACTGGAAGCTCGCCGGTCTTGCCTTCCGGTTGGGCGGCGGCCTCGAGCGCAGTGTTCAGCTCGTCGATCTTGCCCTCGAGCTTTGCCTTCTCGGCTTCCAACTCGGCCTTGGACTGGCGCAGGTCGCGGTTTTCTGTTTCCAGCTCGGCCACGCGGTTCTTGCTGGTGGCCAGCAGCGCCTGCAAGTCGCCATCCAAGGATGCCGTGCCGTCAGCGGACCCGGCTTCGTTGGCCGTCAGCGGCTCCCCACCGCAAAGTGATTGGTTTCCGTTGCTTGCGACGGCCGTGTAGTTTGACGCGGGTGTCGGTGTGTCTTTCGTGCCCACTGCAAACCAGGTCGCTACGGCGCCCAATAGAAGCGCGATCATGCCGACTGCGACCATTGGAAATACGTCCTTCATGTCCTAGCCCTCCGATTCAGCGTTGCGTGCGTCCTCAATTGCCTTTTGCTCGTCCAGCAGGCCCTGGTTGCGCGGCGCATGGTCGAGCCCGGCCTGTACCTTGGCGGCTGCTTCGTCCAGTTTGTTCTGCTTGCGGTACCAAAGGCCGTAGGCGGCGTAGATGTCTGCGAAGCGATCTTCCCAGGTCATCTTGGCCTGCATGTCGAGTGCTTTGTCGAGGTCCTTGTCAGCGCCCGTGAACTCGGGCAGGAAAGTCGGGTAGTTGACCTTCAGGATCGCCAGGAAGTGCTGCGCCTCGTAGTAGTCCGGGTCGATCTCGAGTGCCTTTTCCGTTTCCTTCTTGATGTCAGTTGCCAGCGCACCCTGTTGAAGCGGGTTCTTGATGTCCTGGAAGCGCGTGGTCAGCACGCGGGCCAGCGCCATTCGGGCGTGCTTGTTCTCGGGCTCGTCTTTGACCCATTGCTGGATGCTGGCGATGAACTCGTCGCGTGTCTGCTTGTCGGCCGTGTTGATCAGGCCGACGGCCTCGCGGAGCGACGTCATGTCCGTCTCGCCCTTTACCAGCCGCAGCAGGTCCTGGAGCTTGTGCTTCACTTCCGGGTCGGGCGTCGGCTCGGCCGGGGTTTCCTCGGGCTTGGTCGGCTCAGTTGTTTCCTTCGGCGGCTCAGTGACGGGCGGTGCCGCCTTGAGCGTGTCGATTTCAAGCTGCAATTCGCCGATGCGTTTCTGGAGTCGAGCGACCTGTTCCGGGTCACTATCCTTGTTCGCCCGTTCCAGCTTCACGCGGAGGTCGTCGGCTTCGCCCTGCGCGTCGCGCAGCTTGCCGTCCAGGTCCGTGACTTGCTCCTGCAGCGTGTCATTTCGCTGATTGCTCTGCTTGACGCTGGCCTCCAACGTCTTGACCTGTCCTTGCAGGCTGGCGATTTGTTCGTCTTTCTTTCCACTACTGCAACCGGCCAGCAGGGCCGCGCAGGTGGCCATCGCGATGAGTGTCTTCTTCAAAAGTCATCTCCCGTGAGTCGTCACTGAAACCCAGCCTATCTATCTGTCGTCGCAACACCTTTGCAAAGCGTTCGAGCCTTTATAACCGTCTTCCGCCTCATGTTACGCGGGCTATCATGCGCGCGCGTCCGCGCATTTTGGCGTGCAGGCGCGAAGGGCGACGATGGACGGCAAAACCCAGCGGTACTTCATATTCGGCCTGTTGATCTTGCTGTTGGCAGTGCTTGCGGTTGATCCGCGTGTTCCGGCATATCGCTCAACCTACGATCAGCGCGCGACCGAGCGCGAGATCGCCCAGTGGAAGCAGGACATCAAGCGCTGGAGACGCTCGCCGACGTGGCAGCGATTCGGCGAGAAGCCGCCCGGGGACCCGCTGGGCAAGCCCGAATTCAGCGCCAGCTATATTTTCGGCAAGTACGACTACCGCGTCGACCTGCAGATTCGCGGAGACACGCTGCACTTCATTTCATGGGGCAGCGACGACCAGGACAATGGCGGGGCGTGGTATGCAGTCGGCGAAGGGCACCAGCTGGAGAATGGTGAGTGGTTCAGCGTCTGGTCGTGCCTCGACATCAGCCGTGCGGTCAGCAACGGTGGCGGCGCTTGGTTCAGGTTCAGCGGCAACCGCGACCGCATCGATGTTCGCTACTATCACGACACGTTGCCATTCGGCGAGAACCCCATTGAGCTTGGTGAGGCTGTGCGCGTGAATCTCAAGCCGCTTGAGGACATGCCGGCCGATCGGGCGTCTGTTATCGCGAACTCCGACTGGGCCGACTACCCGCTTGAAGGACGCATCCGCACGAACACGCCTACCGTCAGCGCGCCCGAAGATTCTCGATTCGTGATCTGGGGTCGTGTTGTCGACGATGCCGGCGAGCCGGTGGACGGCGCGGCCGTGAAGCGTCGGGCGGCCGGAAGAGTCGAGGCCGTGACGGATGCGCGCGGTTTCTTCAGGCTCGAACTCGAAAAGATTGAGGCGCTGACCCTGCTTTGCGCAGGCAAGCTGGGCTACACCAACGGGATCGTGACGCTTGAGCAGGATACTGCGTTCAGCGCCATTGGGCCCGAACGCAATCGAGATCGCATTGCTCTGGCGACGATAAAGCTGCGGCCGATCGATCGCACGGACTATGCCGGCTACGAGTGGGTCAGCCCGGCTTACCTGCCGCGCTCGAAGTACGACCCGGCCGAGCACCTGAATTGCGGCAATTGCCACCGCCGCGAATTCGACGCCTGGAAGACCTCGCGCCACGCGACGATGGCAAAGAATGTCTGGACTCGCGCAGCCTTTGAACGTGACGCGCGGCCTCACGCCCAGGCCGAGGGAAGCAATACGGACGCGTGCACGCCGTGTCATTCGCCCAGTCTTGCGGCGAAGCTGGACAAGTTCCATCTCGACGGTACGACCCTGCTCAATGCAGCGGGTGTTGATCTCGACGGCAACCACTGCGATTTCTGCCACAAGATCGAGGCTGTCACCAACCCGGAGGCGCCGGGCATGGCGGGGGCAATCCGGTTGCTGCGTCCAAACCCGGCAGACGACACATTTCCGGGACGAATCAAGCGCGTGTTCGGTCCGTTGCCGGACGTCAGCTACCTTTACATGGGCGCGAGCTACAATCCGCTGTTTGAGATGGGGACGCTCTGTGCCAGCTGCCACGAGCACGATACTGGCAAGGGTTTTCGGGGTGAGGGAACGTACAGCGAGTGGCGCGCCAGCAAGTACGCGCAGCCGGGACCGGACTACAAAGAGTGCCAGTCCTGCCATATGCCACAGTACACGGCGGGCAAGACCGGGATGGTGACAGGCCCCGATGGAAAGCCGATCTCCGTTCGAATGAGCGGAGACATGTCTTCGGACGAGATCAAGAACAACGGCGTGGCGATCGCGCGCTTCGCAACGCGCTACCGGCCGTTGAACGAGGCCCACAAGCACAGCTTTGTCGGCACCGAGGACAACGACTTCCTGCGCGACGCGATCACCATGGTCGTCGCGCAGAAGCCCCTGCGCGATGGACTGCGCGTGACAGTGAGCCTTACCAATGTCGGCGCGGGGCACGCTGCGCCAACGGGGCACGGGCTCAAGCGATATCTGTTGGCCGTGACCGGTCTAACCGGAGGCGTGCCCCTGGCTGGAGGAACCGGCTTCCCGGTTGGTGAGCGCACCGGTGCGGCCGCCGGCGCGTCGTACGGCGAAGTGATCGGGCTACAGTTCGCCGACAACACCGGCGCGGACTGGTCTTTGCCGTGGTGGCGCGCGGAGGCAATTGGGCGTGATACGCGCCTTTGGCCGGACGAGCCGCGCGTCTTTACGTTCGATATTGCGGGTGCAGATGGAGCCGAGATCAAACTCATACTGCGACGCGGGCCGCCGCCGCTGATTCAATCCCATGGCTTCGACCCGAGCGGGGGCAAGGTGGGAGACGCGCCGATCGAAGTGGTGGTGCAGCAGCAGAAAGTCGGCCCGTGAAATCAGCCCGCTTGACCACCCGGGTGACGCGCCTAGACTCCGGCCCTTTCAAGGGCGCGGGCAGAGGCCGCATGCGACTTGGCTGGTGTATCCTGTTGGCGGTATCGGCGATCAGCTTGCTGCCGAGCCTCCACGCCCAGTCCGATGACGCCAAGCCCGAAGACATGAAGTTCGACATGAAGCGCCAGCCCTATGAGCGGACGCTTCACCCCAACGAAACGGAACGCTTCCACGAGGTCGGAGTCGGCGAATTCGGCCTGGCCTGGAACGTGTTCTACACGCTGCGGTCCTACAACATTTCAGACATCCGTGGCGTGGACAACTCGCTTGCGTCGAATTGGCTGTACGCATTCGACCCTTGGGGACTGGGTGTCCGCGCACATATCGAATACCGCGTCAGCAACGAATGGCGCCTGTCATTCATGCCGCGAGTGGATGCGGCATTTGGCATCCTGAACACGCAGTACCCGAACACGCATGAGATCGAAGGTGTACCGTTCCGTCGCAACTACCGTGGCGCGAATGACGCCCAGAAGTTGAGCCTGAACCTGGAATTCGAGTTCTCAGTTCGCTGGCGGTTCCTGTGGTTCGTGCAGAAGTTCGATGCCTGGATGGTGTTTCGCCGCCGCGAGATCAGGGCGTTCGACACACTGTACCGGGACCCGCAACTGGGGGCGCTGGGGCGTATCAAAGACCGCGAGCGCGTTGACTGGGAGCAGGCCTACGTGGTCGGGACGGCAACAGGCGTAGGCTTCGAATTCTTCTTCTTGCCCGAGGCCACGCGATTCACGCTGTTTGCGCTGTGGCGCCCGTTCAACAACGTCAGCTTCCGTGAAAAGGGTGGACTGACGAACGGTCTGGAAATCGTCGTGCGGTCGTCAGACTTCGAGCTGACGAACCAGTTCGGGATCTTCTTCGAAGCGTCCGTTCAGATGTACCTGCCGACGGACGAGTTCAACGACGTCTATTACTCTCAGTTCAGCATCGGCGTGAAGTTCAGGTAAGTCGCCCTACTCAACCACGATCTGCTGGTCCTGCTGCGGTTGAGGCGGCTCCTTGGGCAACAGCCCGAGTGGGCCAAGGGCGTGAAACGTCAGGAAGCCGCACTGGTTACAGGCTACGCAGACGCTGGGAATCAGGTTTCGCACGCCTTCGTCTTCCAGCTTGTCCACCATGCCGAAGACGGCGAACCCATCGACCAGGCTGAACTTGTCACTGCCGCACCTCGGGCAGGGGCGATTCACACCCTTGTCGTGCAGGCGTTTGACGATGTCTTCGCGTTTTTCCTGGGTCCACTCGCTCATGGCTGCCTCCGTGAGTTACACTAGATTTGCGACGCGGCCGGACAAGCCTCATGCAACGCTGCCCATATTGCGGATACCAGGGTGAACTCGTGTGGGTGCACGGCCACGGGCAGTGCGGCCGTTGCGGCATCAACGTGGATCCCTGCTGTGATGGTGGTGAGTGTGCGCCCGTGAAGCAGCCTAGTCCTGAGACGCAGCAGCCGGATTCTCGATGATCACCGACACGCCACCGACGGACACCGGGCCCTTTGGATAGTTGTTGTGCGGCTGCGGGTTGTTCTTGCTGCCGGCTTCCTGGCGCGCGAGTACGTTGTAGATCGGTGTGCGCTTGCGCGAGCGGACTTCTTCAAGCCCGCGCTCCGTGAACAGGTCGCGGCTTATGCGACGCTGCAGCGCGACCTTGCCCTCGGCGTTGCGAAGGAAGGTCAGCTGGCGCAAGTCGTCCTGTGATGCCCCGACAAAGTCGGATTCGAAGATGCGCAAGTAGGACGCAAGGCTGTTGTTCGTCGGCCCGAACCCCTGCGCGTACAGGTAGCGCTTCTCCAACTCCATCAGGATTTCGATCATGCGTTGGAAGCGCTTGTTCACGTCGTACTCGAGCATCTTCATCACGATGCGGGACAGTCGCTCCGGGATGTCGGTGCAGATTTCATGTGGGGGAATGATCGGCCGCGACTGCGCCGACTTTACCCAGCGCACGTTTTCGTCCCAGCTTCCGCGGCTGAGCGGCTTGAACAGGTTGATGCCAGTCAGCAGCTCATAGGCCACTACGCCGAGACTGAAGATGTCGGCGCGTCCGTCCACCTTCTCACGCGCTAGCTGCTCAGGTGCCATATAGTGGACCTTGCCGGCAAACTCCTCGCCTGCGGCGCTCAGCGGTGCGGCAATGCCGAAATCTGTCAGCTTGGGCACACCCTCTGAGTTGATCAGTATGTTGCCGGGGGTGACGTCCTTGTGGACGATCCACTGATGGCCGTAATCCAGCGCGCGCGCAATGCGACTGACAATGAACATGCTGATGGGCATCGGCATCAGCAGGTGCAGCTTGAAGTGGTGGCGCGCGAGCATCGACATGTCGACACCGTCGACGTAGTCCATCGCCATGAACAAAACGCGCGGGCTGGTATCGACGGTCTTGGTTGCCTTCGGGTTCGGCATGCGCGCGGGTGCGAAGCCGGGCGTGCGGGACTTGCCGCCCTTGCGCGGGTCCGCAATGCGACGCAAGTGGAACGTCGGCAGCTGCAGGTCGCTGGTGGCCTTGGGCAGGCTGTTGACGTTGAGGTTCTTGCGGAACTCTTCGGGCATGTCGCTGAGCTTGCAGCTTTCGAGCCCGTAGGTTTTCACAATGTTCTCGTGGCGCAGGAACGTGGCGATGTTCGCCTCGTTACGCAGGCGCGCTTCCTGCTCGTCATCAAGTGTTTTGAAGGACTTGAAGACAACGTAGTCGAGCACACCGCCGCAGTTCTTCTCGACCAGGTAAACGACACCCATTCCGCCACGGCCAAGTTCTTCAACTATGGTGTAGCTGGACGAGCTTGCGAAGCTGAATCCTCGGAGTGCAAAATCGTCCACAGGGGTGCTCCGGTCGAGCGGGCAGGGAAATACCTGCAACTATAAAGTATCCCATAAACCCCGATTTGGCCAGTAGTTCGGGCGACTATCGTGCATAAACTGCACACCTGAGTGCACTACCTGAACATGACGTTCGGATGAAACCTGACACACGACGTGCGGCTATACTCCCGCCGTCACCCCGATCGCCCCGCATCTTGAACTTGCTTATGAACCGCTTCATCTGGGCCTTTGCAGCCCTTGCGCTTGTAATTGTAGCCGTCGTCGGCTTTCTTTTGCTGCAACCCACGGCCGAGCGTGCCAATAACCCGCGTCCCGCACATGCACCGGGCGACGCGCGTGATCACTCCTCACAACTGCCTTCAGAAGCTGCAGTTGAGGCCAAGACGCGCCGATAGTCATCGAACCCAGCGACAAATGTCCCGGATGCAGGGCTGTCGCATGGGCGCCTAAAAGACGTCGCCATTCTGGTCGATCTTGCTGTCTTCGTATGGCGCTGCGACGCGGCGGTACAGTTCCAGCTTTGCACACTCAAGTGCGCCAACGATTTCATTTACGCGCGCGTAGCTCAGCTTCTTTCGCAGCAGGTGCGACGATAGCTTTGAGATTGCGTAGTTGAGTTGGCCGGCGAACTGCTCATTGGGGAGTGCGTCTGCCAGCTTTTCGATCAGTGGATCCAGCGGCATGCGCTGGCCGGGTTCAATGTAGGGCATGTGATTGAATCGATCGTTGGAAGTTGATGGTTGATGGAAACTGCCGTTGAGCCGCAGCTTTGCCGATCAACTTCCAACCATCAACCACCAACTGAAAATCACCTCGCGAACTTGCCGCTTCGACCGGCGTAGTAGGCCTGGTGGTGCAGCTCTTCCTCGATGCGGATCAGCTGGTTGTACTTGGCGACACGATCGGTGCGGCACAGGCTGCCGGTCTTGATTTGGCCTGCGTTGGTGGCGACGGCTAGGTCGGCAATAAAGGTGTCCTCGGTCTCGCCGCTGCGGTGGCTGATCACGGTCGTGTAGTTGTGCTCGTGCGCGAGGCGGATGCAGGCGAGAGTTTCGCTGAGTGTACCGATCTGGTTCAGCTTGATCAGGATCGAGTTGGCCGCGTTGCTGTCGATGCCCTTTTCGAGTCGGTCGACATTGGTGACGAACAGGTCGTCGCCTACGATCTGCGTCGTGTTACCCAGCTGCTTGACCATCGCGCTCCAGCCGTCCCAGTCGTCTTCGGCCAGGCCGTCTTCGATGCTGACGATGGGGTACTTGCCGCACAGGGCTGCGTAATAGGCGATCATTTCCTCGCTGGTCTTCTGGCCGCCACCGAAGGCGTACTTGCCGTCCTTGAAGAACTCAGTCGCCGCGACGTCGAGCGCGAGGCAGATCTGCTTGCCGGGTTTGTAGCCCGCGGCGCTGATTGCGTCGTTCAATAGTTCCAAGCCTTGGGCGTCGCTGTCGAGGTTCGGCGCGAAACCGCCTTCATCGCCGACGGCCGTGCTGAGCTTCTTGTCTTTCAGCAGCTTCTTCAGCGCATGAAAGGTCTCGGCTCCTGCGCGCAGCGCTTCACCGAAGCTGTCGAAGCCGTGGGGGACCAGCATGAACTCCTGGATGTCCAGATTGTTGTCCGCGTGGGCGCCGCCGTTCAGCACGTTCATCAGCGGGATCGGCAGCGTCGTCGCGTGCAGGCCGCCCAGATAGCGGTACAGCGGCATGCCCTCGAAGTCGGCGGCCGCGCGCGCGCAGGCCATGCTGGCGCCCAGGATCGCATTGGCGCCGAGCTTGCCCTTGTTGTCCGTGCCATCCAGCTCAAGCATCGCGCCGTCGATCTCGACCTGGTCGGTGACGTCCATTCCGGACAGCTCGGGGTCGATCATCGCCTCGACGTGCCGCACCGCCTGCAACACGCCCTTGCCGCCGTAGCGGGCGTCCTGGTCGCGCAGCTCAAGGGCCTCGTGTGCCCCGGTGCTTGCGCCGCTGGGCACGATCGCGCGGCCGAATGCGCCACTGAGGGTTTCGACCTCGACTTCGACTGTGGGATTGCCGCGGCTGTCCAGCACTTCGCGGGCGGTGAAGTTCGTAATTTGCGGCATGGTTCGGCCTCCGGGTATGCGCGGGTTGTAGCGCGCGAGAGCGTGAGTTGGAACCCCTGAACCACCAGTGCACTTCGCGCAGAGACCACAGAGGTCGCAGGGGCGAGAGTTGTAATTCTCTGCGCACTCTGTGGTCTCTGCCGGAGACGGCAGTTTTCAGTTCCACCAATGCGCTTGCGTTGGGTAAGCTTCCGCCTCATGGCTGAATTCTCACTCATCATTGTTGCGGGCGGCACAGGCTCGCGCATGAAGGCGGATCGCAAGAAGGCCTTCATCCAACTGGCAGATGAGCCACTGCTGCTCCACACTGCGCGCGCGTTCCAGGGCGTACCTGACATCGGCGAAGTGATCATCGTGATGCCCGCGGTGGAACTGGCCGAGCTTACCGGCGGCAATGACGCGAACATCAGTCTCGCAAAGCTGCCCGCCAAGGCCGATGTCCTGTTGCTGCAGTTGGCCGACGCGGGTGTGACGCGGGTTGTGGTTGGCGGCCCGCGCAGGCAGGACAGTGTGCTCAACGGCTTGTGGGCGGTGGGGGATGCGTTCGAATACGTGATGATCCATGACGCCGCACGGCCATTTGTTTCTCACGAGGACTTGAAGACCCTCGCCCAGCGCACACGCGAAACCGGCGCAGCGATCCTGGCCCATCCGGTGCGCGACACCCTGAAGCGCGTGCAGGCCGACAAGCAGATCAGCGAAACAGTCAGCCGCGGTGCGCTATGGGGCGCGCAGACCCCGCAGGCCTTCCGGCGCAAGCTGCTGATGGATGCGTTCAACAAACACAACAAGGCTGACGTCACCGACGATGCCGAGATGTACGCGCTGAATGGCGGAAAGTGCGCCGTGGTTCAGGGCAGCTCACTCAACTTCAAGATCACCACGCCCGAGGACCTGGAGCTTGCCGAGGCGCTGATCGCACTGCGTGCGGCCAAAGCAGGAGACATCCGCCCGGCCAGTGCGATCTTCCGCAAGCTGCCCGGCGGCAACACGATCTTTGATCTTGAACGCCCGTCGTCCTGACAGGTTGTCCACACCCCCCGTTGACAGGCAAGTGGCCCCTGTTACCCTTCCCGCCAACTTTAGCGCGTCATTTGCAGCTACGGCTGCGTTTGGCGTAAGTGCAGGAGAAGAAGATGATCACGAAGGAACGGCGAGTTGCGCTCGCCAAGGAATTCGGCAGCAATGAGAAGGACACCGGCTCAGTTGAAGTCCAGGTGGCCCTCCTGACCGAAGAGATCAACAACCTGACCGTCCACCTCAAGATTCACAAGAAAGACCACAACAGCCGTCGCGGTTTGTTGCGGATGGTGGGCAAACGGAATGGTCTGCTCAAGTACCTTGGCAACAACGATGAGCAGCGTTACCGCGACCTGATCGGCAAGCTCGGCATCCGCAAGTAAGCGGGTGCCGTTTTCATTCCGGGCCAGGTGGCCCGGTTCGTGTGAAGGGCCCGGGATCCTGTCCCTGGACCTTGGCGGACACAGAGGCGTGAGTTGTCACCGACAGCTCTGGCTACTCTGCCCGCCTGGGTGGTCGCCCGGCCCTTTACATACTTTGAGTAATCGTCCCGCCGCTGACAGGGCGCGGGCCGTAATGCGTTTCTGACGCAGAGAGTGTGTACATGGCTATCGAGAATCTGAAGCCAACCAAGCATGAAGTGTCCGTCGAAGTAGGCGGCCGGACCATTACGTTCGAGACTGGCTGGCTCGCCAAGCAGGCGGCCGGAAGCGTGCTCGTTCGTGAAGAAAACAGCGCGGTGTTCGTCGCGGTCACAACGGCAGACCCGCGTCCGGGCATCGATTTCTTCCCGCTGACGGTCGAGTACCGTGAGAAGACCAGCGCCGCGGGCAAGTTCCCCGGTGGCTTCTTCAAGCGCGAGGCACGACCCAGCAGCAAGGAAATCCTGACCATGCGCATGACGGACCGTCCGCTGCGCCCGATGTTCGCTGAGGGCTACAAGGACGAAGTCCAGGTCAACGGCATGGCCATGAGCGCTGACCCGAACCTGGACCCGGACATGCTCATGATCAACGGCGGCAGCACGGCGGCGATGCTGGCCGGCCTGCCGTTCGACGGCCCGGTCGGCGCAGTCCGCATGGGCCGCGCAGGCGGCGAATTCATCGTCAACCCGACCTACGACCAGGTGGATGAAGGCGACCTGAACATGGTCGTCGCCGGCACCCTCGACGGCATCAGCATGGTTGAGGCAGGCGCGGTCGAGTTGACCGAAGACGAGATCATCGAGGCGCTTCAGATCGCCCACAAGGCGATCGTCAAGATCTGCAAGGCGCAGCAGGAGCTGGTCAAGAAGGCCGGCGTCAAGCGCAAGGAATTCACCCCGCCCGAAGGTCCGCCCGCGGACCTGGTCAAGGAACTGCACAAGAAGTACTTCCCGAAGTTCCTCGAAGGCGTGAAGGTCAAGGGCAAGTTCGAGCGCAGCGCAGCCCTGCACGACATCAAGAAGTCCGCAGTCGCGGAGTACGCGACCGTTGCCGACACCGCCAGCGCAGAGGAAAAGGCCGCAGCCAACGCCAAGGGCAAACAGGTCGCCGGTGTCGTCGGTGGCTTCAAGTACGAGGCCCTGCGCCACGTGATCCTGAACGAGAACAAGCGCATCGACGGCCGTGAACTGAACGAAGTCCGCGACATCCTGATCGAGATGCAACCGTTCCCGCGCAACCACGGTAGCGTCACTTTCACCCGCGGCGAAACCCAGGCGTTCGTCACCTGCACGCTGGGCACGGCCCAGGATACGCAGCTGATCGACGGGCTTCGCGAAAGCCGCGAGGAAAGCTTTCTGCTGCATTACAACTTCCCGCCCTTCTGCACCGGCGAGGCCAAGATGATCCGTGGCGTCAGCCGCCGCGAGATCGGCCACGGCGCACTGGCAGAGCGTGCCATCCGCGCGATGCTTCCGGCGGAAGACGAGTTCCCGTACACCATCCGCGTAGTCAGCGACATCCTGGAGAGCAACGGCAGCTCCAGCATGGCGACCGTCTGCGGAGCGACACTCAGCTGCTTTGACGCGGGCGTTCCGCTGCGCAAGGCCGTTGCGGGCGTGGCCATGGGCCTCGTCAGCGAAGGCGACAAGTTCCAGGTGTTGACGGACATCCTCGGCGACGAGGACCACGCCGGCGACATGGATTTCAAAGTCTGCGGAACGGAAGACGGAATTACCGCCCTGCAGATGGACATCAAGGTAAAGAACCTCAGCGCTGAGCTGATGCACAAGGCGCTTGGCCAGGCTCGCGATGCACGCCTGCATATCCTCGGCAAGATGAAGGAAGCGCTGGCCGGCCCGCGCGAGGAAATCAGCAAGTGGGCGCCGCGCTACGAAGTCGTCAAGATTGACACCGAGCAGATCGGCATGGTGATCGGCCCGGGCGGCAAGGTCATCCGCGGCATGCAGGAAGAGTTCGGCACCACCATCAGCGTCGAAGAAGACGGCACGATCAAGATCTTCGGCGAAGACGGCGAAGCAGCCAAGGCTTGCGCAGCGCGCATTTCCGCCATGACGAAGAAGCCGGTCGTCGGCGAGCGCGTAACCGGCACCGTCGGCAGCATCCGTGAATTCGGCGCGTTCGTCTCGTTCAACGGCGGCGCGACCGAGGCGCTGATTCACGTCTCCGAGCTCAGCGACACGTTCGTTGAGAACCCGGAAGACGCGGTGAAGGTCGGCGATGAATTCGAATTCGAGATCATCGGCGTCGACCCGACCGGCAAGGTCAAGGGCAGCCGCAAGGCCGTGATCCTGAAGGACCGTGGCGAAGAGTACAAGCCACCCGCCCCGCGCGAGCGCAGCGGCGGCGGCCGGGGCGGTGACCGCGGAGGAAGAGGCGGCCGGGGCGGCGGCGGCGGCCGTGGTCGCGAACGCAGTCGCAGCCGCGACTAGGCAAAGAGCGCAAGGCCCATCGTGGGAACGATGGGCCTTTTACCTTCGGGAAGTGGTGCGGTTCGTTGTTGGCGGGACTCGCTGACTGATGCTGGGATGAGGCGATGGCTCAGAGTCTCACACATGGTCTGATTGGCCTTAAGCCCAATCGCGCGGTGCGGACGCTGTACGTGTCGCAGGTTGGGATCACTTTGTTCACCGCAGCGGCCCTTGTTTTCTGCGCGCTTGCGATAGGCATTGGCCAAGGGGGTTCGAGCATCGCCGCTTTGCTAGCGGTTGTTGGCATACCCCTTCAGCTTATGGCTGCGGGTGCAGCAGTGTGGGCGTTCTTCAAGTACGCTGACATCATTCTGCTTAGCGACGGGCTGGACATTTCAGGGCGGTTTGTTCCCTACGTTGACGTCAAATCGATTCGCATGCTCGGCAGGAAGCGTATGGAGGTCGAGTACCACTACCACGGAGCGACGTTACGCACGTTCATCGGCGTTCCAAACCTAATCGGCACCTTGGACGTCCCCAATCTCGCACGACAGCTCCAGCATGCCTGCGACCTGCCGACTGCCGATGTCTCGCTCCCAACGGCGGTGCCCACTTCCTGATGCGCCGCCCAGGCACGCGCTGGAAGATTGGCGCGCACTAAGTAGGCTTGGGCCGACGGAAGGAGAGCCTATGAGCGGAGTTGATCGCCTGAACGTACCTGAATTCGAGCGCCCGATCGTCGAGCTGGAAATGAAGATCGAGGGCCGGCGCATGGACCTCGCCAACGCGGACAAGGAAGACGACCGCAAGTCCATCCAGGAAGAGATCGACGAGCTGTCCAAGGACCTGAAGAAGCTCACGGACACGGTCTTTGCCAACCTCGACCCGTGGGACCGCGTGCAGCTTTCCCGGCACCCGAACCGCCCGCTGACTGACGACTACGTAAACACGCTGTTCGACGACGTGCAGGAACTGAAGGGCGACGGCAACTTCAAGGACGACCCCGCGATCATCACGGCATTCGCCACCTTCGACGGCATCAAATGCATGGTGATGGGCCACCGTAAGGGCAAGACCCTGCAGGAGCGCCTGCAGTGCAACTTCGGCTGCGCACACCCGGAAGGCTATCGCAAGGCGTTGCGCAAGATGCGTATGGCCGAGAAGTTCAAGCTGCCGATCATCAGCTTCATCAACACACCAGGCGCCTATCCCGGCATCGAGGCGGAAGAGCGCGGCCAGTCACAGGCGATCGCGGAGAACATCCGCGAGATGTCCGGGCTGAAGGTGCCGATTATTACGCTCACGATCGGTGAAGGGGGCAGCGGCGGCGCGCTGGGGATCGGCGTCGGCGACCGCTACCTGATCATGGAGAACTCGTACTACAGCGTAATCAGCCCCGAAGGCTGCGCGGCGATCCTGTGGCACGACGCCAAGAAGGCCAGCGACGCGGCGCGTGTGCTGCGGCTGACACCCAACGACCTGCTTGAGCTTGGCATCATGGACGAGATCATCCCCGAGCCCTACGGCGGCGCCCACCGCGACCCGCGCAAGACGTTTGACATCGTGAAGAGCCATCTGATGCGGCACTTGAAGGAACTGATGGCGCTCGAAACCGAGGACCTGCTCGAGCAGCGCTACCAGAAGCTGCGCGGCATGGGCAAGTACATCGAGGTCGCAGCCTAGCGCCAGCGGCTGGCGGATTCACGGGCAAGACGTGCGCGCCCGTGAAAGTACAGCGCCATGTATGCGATCAGGGGCAGCGAGAGGAAAGCCGCAAGGAATGCGAGGGCGGATGCCTCGACGTTTTCTTTCGGCCCGTGTGCCACAAACTCTGCTCCGAAGATTCCGGTGAACGCCGCGATCAACAGCAGAATCATCGAGCCGAAGAACAGTCCACCCCAGAAGCGCTGCTTGCGTGCGGCGTCGGCGAGTACGATTCCGCGCCGGAAGTCCAGCAGCTCACGCCCGTCGAAATGACCGTGGATGGTACGCCCGCGCTGCGCGGGGTCCGAATAGGGGACGATGCCGCTCACGTCCGGCAGATAGGCCAGCCCGCGGACACCGCCTTCGCTGATGAACACCAGCTCGGCGTCGCAGTTGTTGCAGCGCATCACATGAAGTTGGGGCGGAACGCGCAGGTGCGCGGCGCAGCAGGGGCAAAGCTGGAGCTCAGGCATCATGGGCGCTCCCTTCACGATTATAGCCGCGAATCCGCCGCTGCGAATTCGACTTCAAACGTTTAACGGCCGGTCGGGACAAAAGACTCCGCCGAAATGGAACCGTCTGCCCCGAGGCGGAATGTAACGGCGCCGGACTCCCAGGTTCGCCAGACCCTGGCCCCGGAAGCGTCATATGCGGCTATTGCGTCCTCGGCCGGGAAGGTCTCGCGTGCGGAGAGCACGACGTGCCCCGGCCGCAGGCGCTTGAGCAGGCTGTCGAGGCCGTCCACGTGACTGCCCTGGTGGGGGGCAAACAGCACATCGACACCGCGCTGATCCATCAGCGGCATCACGCCCGCCAGCCCGGCTGACTCGACATCGCTGGGCAGCAGCACGCGCCTCTCACCAGCGAGCAACTCAAGCACCAGGCCGCTGTCGTTGCGTCGTGTCTGCTCGCTGATGACGCTGGAGGCAAAGCCGGCGTCGGGCCAGAGACAGCGGATCTCCAGTCGGTCCGCAAGCGTGACTCGGTCTCCGCGCTTGAGCCGCTGGACGTCGGCGCGCTCTGCCAGCCACGCGAGCATCTCCCGGCCGGTGTCGTCGGCGTCGAATACTTCGGACACGTAGACACGCCCGACGCTGAAACGATCAAACAGCTGCGGCAGGCCGTTCACGTGGTCGGCGTCTACATGGCTGATGAAGAGAACGTCAATGTGGTCACGGCCGCGCGACCAGAGGTAGGGGGCCAGCACCCGTTCGCCGACGCCGCCGAGGCTGGTGCTGCCGCAATCGAGGACTGCACACGGACCGTCGGAGACCTCGAACACGACGCACTGGCCTTGCCCGACGTCCAGGGCCGTCATGCGCGCGGGGCCCGGCTGCTCTGCGTGGGCCAGAGACAACATCGGCAGCAGACAGAGCCATAGCAGCCACAGCGCAGCACCGGACATGCGGGGCAGCCTCAGTCGGGGCGCAATGACGATGAGAGCCAGCGCGACGTAATAGCCGATCAGCCACCATTCCGGAGGCGACGGCAGGAACAGGTGTCCGCCGGGAAGGGCGGCAAACGTGCCTGCAACGAGTTCAAGCAAGCCGGCAAGCATGGACAGCAGCCAGGCCAACGCCTCACCAACAACAGGCACGACTGCAAGCGGGATGAGTAGCGCAACGCCAAGCATGGCTGTCAGGAGCGGCCCGACGATGAGGTTGGTAAGCAGCATCGATGGGCTGACAATGTGCACGGAATACGCAAGCAGGGGCCATGTGCACAACCCCACAGCCAGCGAGATCCTGAATGATGCCGCAAGCCAGTCGCGGCCTGTCTCCCAGGGCCTGCGCGTCAGTCGCTCTGAGTCAGTGAGAGGACGACGCAGACGCAGCGCCGGGGCGATAGCAAGGATGCCGAACACAGCCAGGTAGCTGAGCTGGAAACCCAGCTCGGTGACGTCACCGGGATTGATTGCCAGCGAGACAATCGCACTGGCGCCCAGCACATTTAGCGGATCCGGGCGGCGTAACAGGATCCGGCCAAGCGCATAGACAACCACCATGACGGTTGCACGCAGCACACTCGGCTGGACCCCGGTGATGAAAAGGTAGACCAGCGCGGCGGACCCTGCCGCGCCCCATGCCCAGCGTGGATCTACGCCGAATGCACGAAGTATCAGCAACACTGCCGCCGCCAGTAGTCCGACGTGTAGACCGCTGACGACCAGCAGGTGCACTGTGCCCGACCGGACGAATTTCGAGCGCTGTGCGGGTGTCAGGTTCCCGCGCTCGCCGAGCAGTGTCGCCCCCAGGATCGCTGCCCGCTCCCGCGACATGCGGGAGCCGATCAGCTCATGGAATTTCTCGTGCACCCACGGTGCGACCCGGCGCGGATCCCAGCCGGCCGGGGGTGATAGCAGCTCGATCTGGCCTGCATCCTTGATCGAGAGCGTGTGCGAGATACCGCGGTGCGCGTAGCGATCCCGGCTGTCCAGCTCGCCTGGGTTGCCCGCGCGGCGGGGTCGCCTCAGCCGCCCGATCAGGCGCACTCGCGAGTTGACGGGCACCTGCGTCTCGGGCGGCGCATAGACCTTTAGTATGCCTGTAGCGTCGCGTTCCAGGTCGGGCAGGGCCTCGACGCGCAGCAGGAATGATACGTTCTGCCTTGGGTCGGCCCCGACCGGAAAGCCGGGCTCCGGCCGTGGGCTCTCGGGGTATTCAAACGCGGCGGGGTCGCGCTTGACGAAGTCGCCGCCCTCGATGATCTCGCCATCAACGCGCACGAGTTCCACGTCGTCTGGAAAGACCGTGCCGATGTCGTTCGCTGCAGGACGTGCGCCGATGCTGCTGTAGGCCGCGAACAGGAACGTCACGGAGATAGCCGCTGATGCCGCACTGGTCCGCGGCATCGGTCGACGTGTGAGCAGGATGGCCACAACACCGCATGCGCTGCCCAGGACGAACAGAATCGTATCGAGCCAAGGCAGTTGGCCGAACAATGCCCCGGCCGTACAGCCGGCAGTCGCGGCCGCACCCACCAGCAGGGCGGGCCGACGAGGTTTGGCCAGAGGTTTATCGGTCGAAGGCATGTGTTGCATCACTCTAGCTTGAGACGGTCACGGCCGAAAACTTGAACCCCTGGGCCCGGCTGCGGGACTACAGGAGTATCCCCAATTCCCTGAACGGAGAGCCGCCATGAAGAAGCCGCTGGTATGCCTGTTGAGCCTGCTTGTGTTGTCCGGATGCATGAGAGCCGGTGGGGGAGCAATCGAGCGCGACGTTGAACCCTCGTATGACGACAGCTTTGTCTCTCGTGACACGGGTGGACCCGCGCAAGTACCCAATCAGGCCAGTTCGGGGCTCGCTACAGAGGCGCCGCTTGAGCGGGCGGACCTGCGCATCGAGCGTTCCGGCTGGATCCGAGTGGACAGTGGTGACGAGATGCAGGCGTCCAAGAAGCTGCGGCGCATGGCCGGCCAGTTTGACGCGACCGTGATGTCATTCAACGACCACGCGGTCAGCTTCAAGATGCCTTCAGCGAAGCTTGAGCTGCTGCTGGAAGCGCTCGAGAAGACCGAGGGCTGGGAAATCGACGAGTTCGATTTCAGCGCGTGGGACCGCACGGGCGAGTACTTCTCAGTGGAAGCGCGCATTGCTTCGGCCACTGCCGTGAAGGAACGGTTGATGAAGTTGCTGGAATCTGCAGCGACACTCGATGACGTGCTGAAAATCCACAACAAGCTAGAGGACATCCAGAAGCAACTGGATGGCTTCAATGGGGCGATGCGCGAGATTGGCCTGAAAGCCGGGCGAGTCGAGGTTGCGATCCTGTTCGATTAAGCAAACCGGGCCGCCCTCGGGCGGCCCGGCGTAGTCGATCTGCTGATCTAGCTTGACCAGGTGCGCCAGGTGCCCGGTACGAAGCGCGCCGTAGTGTTGTATGCGCGCAGGAAGTACGGAGGCATCGTGATGTTCATGCGGTAGTCCCAGTCATAATTGCGGCGATAGAACGTGTTGCCGAAGCCGCCGCCGTAGCTGCCCTGGCAGATCAGGCCGCCGCACAGCCACATCTCGCCCAACGGGCCGTAACCTGAAGTGTATCCGTAGTTGCGAGCGGGTGCTGTCTGGTTGATGGCAAGGAAAACGCCGTCGAGGGAATAGTCACCACCACCGGCGCTGCTGCTCTTGATGTCAGACCAGTCGTGGCCGGGGATCGTCTCACCGCTGAGGTCACCCTGGACGCGGCTGGCATCGGGAAGCGGGTTCCACCATGTCGGCGTCGGGTGAATTTCTGTCTTCGACATCACACCAAGCATTTCCTTCATGTTCATCGCGTCATCATGCTGCTTTCCACTGCTTCCATCATTGAAGAACCGGCGCAGGTTCGGGTTGTCGAGCAGGCCCTGGTAGGAAATGCAATCCTTGATGATGATGCGGTGGTCGCAGACCAGCGTGACGCGGCTGTCATCAATCACGCCACTGATCAGCAGCACTGGGCTGTAGCCTGCTGAAACGCCGTATCCACCCTGGTTGTAAAAGATGTTTGAGTCGCTGCCGGAGATGCTGTTGCTACCGTACTGCTGCGTGAAGCCGTTGGTGGCGCTTCCGCCGGAGACGCTGTCGTTGAAGTAAGGGCTGCCGGTAAGCGGCCCACCGGTCACGCCGGAGGCCGGGCCGCTCTGAACATAGATCACGCCCTCGTCGGGGATGTTGACCGTTTCTGAAACCCACTCGTAGTCACCGTTCACGAGGCGAGGATTTGTGGAAGAATTGTTGCTGTAGTCAATGGTGCCGTTGGTCGGGTCGACCCAACTGCTGGATGTGTTGTCCACCGAGCCGGCGCTGGAAGGAATGGTGCCGTTGCCGGCTGTGGATGTCTTGCGGCGAACGTACCAACGGGTGAATGTTGTTCCGTTGAAGATGATCTGCATCGTGTTTTCGCCGTACACGTAGCCCGTGGTCTCAGCAACCGTCTTCATGTAGTCCCATTCCGTAAGATCGGTCGGGAAGGGGATGGGCGAGACTGTGATCGGGGCTTGGTTGACGAACGGGTATTCGGGGTCTGTGGGGCTTGAGTACGTGCCGTAGACGGTACCCGTCAGCTCCGTGCGGCCATAAAGGCGGATGCCGGTATAGGGCACATCAAGGCTGCCGTTGGCGTAATAGTTGCCGACCAGCTTGTAGTTGGCGCCGAATGTGCCGCCTGCCGCGAAAACAGAGTAGTCGCTGAAACTCGCAACGCGAATCGTGTACTCCACAACGCGTGTCCGGCCCGAGGCTGTTGCTGAGGCCCGGACGCGTGCACGTGGCACTGAATTGCTGGGGTTGCGCAAAGCCGTGACGACGACGTCCTGGCCGTTGACGACCACCGTGCCCACGCTCGTCCAAGTTGTATCACTGACCCAGGACCAGTCGTCCTGTACTCCCTTGATCAGGGTGAATCGGCCGCGAACGGACTCGATGCCGCCCTCGGCCGCGATCAGCAATCGTACATCAATGCCGTTGCGCACGGTCTTGATGCGCTGAATCGTGGACATCGAGAGGATGCAGGTTCCCGCAACGGTAACCATGACAAAGAACAACATCGCCGCCGCGAGGATACCGCCCCGACGCAGGTGCCGACGATTTCTGTAATGTGCCGTCATCATGGCCTCCAGTTTTCGTACATGAGTTGGCATGAATATGACACGGACTAGGCCGATGTGTCAAATAAAAGCTTATGTTTTGTCATGAAATTCGTCGGGGGAATCTTTCGAACCGGCTGCAAAGGCCCAATTCTAAGCTCGGACTAAGTAATTCAGCCTGGCTAAAATGCTAAGTAGATATAACTCGTTCGGCTGAAGCGTGGCCTGAACCCTGACCATCTTCGCGGTAAGGGTCGCCAAGTCGAACTTGTATGGCATGGCTGAGCGCTTGGTGGCCCTGGATTGCTTGCTCCGCCGAGGGCTGTGGCCACAAATGTGGCAGGCCGCAGGGCGGAAGCACCTGCGGCCTGGATGAATTGCGTCGCGGCCGGGCCTATCCGGTCCAAGTCCGCCAGGAGCCCGGAACAAACGTTGCCGAGACGTTGTATGAGCTCAGGAAGAACGGTGGCGTCGTTTCCTGCATACGCCAGTCCCAGTCGTAATGCACGTAGGACCAGCAATTTTCCGTGTAGTAGGTCGTGTACAGCGAAATCAGGCCGCCTGCGAACCACACTTCCTGAGTAGGCGGTGACGAGTGGTAGTAGTTGTCACCACAGGAATGCGTGCCGAGGAACACGCCGTCGAGACAGTTTTGCGACGCCAGGTGGCCAGTGTCGCCTGCGATATTGGTGACCGTCCAGGCCGAGGGCAGCAGGTTCCAGTAGCGGTAGGCCATGTTGATGTCGCCGCCGCCAAGGTACGTGCCGGATTTCGACGCCTGGTTCGACCACCGCTCGCGCGAGATTACGCCCAGCATTTCCGGGACATCCAATGCAGCCGAACTGGTCTTGTTGGCCTCACGACGCAGGCTAGGGTCATTCGCGTAGGAGTTGTAGATGATGTTGTCGCGGACCACGACATTCACACCGTCGCCGCAGATCGTGACGCGGCGGTCGGTCAGATAGCCGCTAAGCAACAGCACTGGCGTACGGCCAGAGTCACTTCGGCTTGTCGGAGTGTTGCGCTGCAAGTCGCCGTGATTGATTCCGCGTTGCGTGTAGCGGTTCGGGTAGGTGCCCGGCAGGTCCGTGTCGTCATTCGAGCCGTCAGCGGCCGGCGAGCCTAGCTTTTCATAAATCACGCCGTTGTTAGGGATGTCCAGCGTTTCCCACGCCAGCTGGTACCATGTGTTCGAAACGTCCGACGTTGCGGTGCCCGCAGTTGCTGCATTGTTCCACGCCTGCGGGGCACCCTTGATGTTCAGTCCGCCGCGGTAGAAGCCATCGGAGCCGTTGCCAAGCCCGCCGGTATCGCACCAGCCGCTTCCGGCCGAGACCTGGCTGCCCGGCACCAGTCCATAGCTGCCGCCTCCCGGGTAGCCGGTCGGCGCCGAAGTACTGCCCGCAGCTTGCCAGCTGGGAGGAATTTCACCGGCTGTGCCACTGGAGTTGCGACGCACGTAGATTCGCCGGTACTGCGTGCCCATCAGCTGGATCTCGAGCGTGTTTTCGTAGTACACGTGATCGCTGGACAGGTACGGCGGTTTGGCGCCGTTCTCGATCGCGGTGTAATTCGCGACGTCATCCGGCATCGTTATGGCAGGAACTCCCTGAAGGCTGCCCTTTAGGTAGGTGTAGCTGTCAGGATCCGAGTTCCCGCTCTTGGTGAAGCTGCCGGAGGTCCATGCGTTGCCGAAGAACTGGGTCCCGGTGGCGCCGAAGTTACAGCTGCCCACCGAGTAGAAGTTGCCGACGCACTTGAAGTAGCCCCAGTTGCTGGCACTGGCTTCGCCGATGAATACCGCATAGTCGCTGAATGCCGCAACCTTTATGGTCTCTTCGACATAACGGGTCTTGCCCGAAGCCGTCGCGTAGCCACGAATCCGCGCACGAGGAACTGATGGGTCCGTGAAGCGCAGCGCCTGCACCTGAACGGAAATGCCGTTTACGGCGACGGTGTCGACGTCAGTCCAGCTCGTGTCACTGAGCCAGTTCCAGTTTTCCTGCACGCCCGCCACCAGCGTGAATCGACCGCGAACGGTCTCAACACCGGCTTCGCACGCCATCATCAGGCGCACGTCGATACCGTTGCGCACCGTTCGGATACGCTGGATCGTGGACATCGAAAGTATGCAGGTTCCGGCGACGGTGACCATCACGAAGAACAACATGGCGGCAGCGAGAATGCCTCCACGCCGAGCCGCACGGACAGGGTTGATGGGTCTTCTCATGGCGGATGCCCGACTTTCCTGATTGGGTTCAACTTATGTCTTCATATATATACACACGACATGACACAATGAAATAAAAAAGTGCAAAATCATTCACCTCTGGGCCGTTATCGAACGCCCAAAGCACACTTAAGTGCGTAAACGCACGAAAACTTGGCCCAAATGTATGCTCGATTCAAAAGGAGTCGTCACAACATCTGTCGGGTTCGCGCGTTCCAATCCTGGTGCCGGTTGTGGGCGGGCGGGCTTACCATAAGATGCCGTTCCAATCCTGATTCTCGTACAGGTGCTGCTGGTGGCCAGACGTGCTGCTCCGCAACAGACCGAAAAGCTGCCGTCTCCGACGGCCCGCCACGCCACGGCTGCGGAGTTGAAGTCCATTGAATCGAAGGATCCCCAAGAGCGCAGTGACTTCGACCTGCTGAAGCTCTACGTGAAGAAACAGAGTGCCGACGCTTTCGAAACACTCGTTACGCGCCACCGCCGGCAGGTCTACAACTTCATCTACAAGATGGTCGGAAAGGCTGAGGCGGCCGAAGACATCTTCCAGGAAACTTTCCTGCGGGTGATCAAGAACGCCCACACTTACACGCCGCGGGCCAAGTTCACGACCTGGTGTCTGCAGATCGCCCGCAATCTCAGCCTGGACTACTTCAAGCGCGAAGGCCTTCGCCAGCACGTCAGCATTGATGCGTCGCCCGGCGGCGATGATGAACGCTCGATCGCCGGCATGCTTCAGGGATCGGATCCGCAGAGCTCAGAGATTCTGGTTTCCCGCGAACTGGTTGACGAAGTCCGGGAAGCGGTCACCCAGCTGCCGGACAACCAGCGGGAAGCTCTGATTCTGCGCATGTACGACGACATGCCCTATGCAGAGATCGCCGACGTGCTCGGCAGTCCCGAAGGCACGGTCAAGTACTGGGTCCATGAGGCCATCAATTCACTCGCCCGATACCTGGAACGAAGGGGTTTGAAGTAGCCAACGAAAGCGCCAGCCGGACGTTTCATTGCCGGAGACAGATATGGACGACACACGTCAAAAACTGATTGCCTGGATGATCGGCGACCTCTCACCTGAGGAGTCCCGGCCATTTGAGGCAAGCCTCGCGGCCGACGCAGACCTTCAGCGCCAGCGCAACCAGCTTGAGCGCACGTTGACCGTCGTGCGAGCCGTTCCGTCTGAAGACGTGAGCGACAAGGCCTTTGCGCGTCTGATGGCTGCGGCGGCTCATGTTGAGCCTGAAAGCGCCGATCCCGCCGAGGCAGAAATGTTCGCGGTGGACGAGACACCGGACAATGTAATCCGCATCAATTTCCTGCTGCGCACGGTTATGCCGCGTGTGGCCGCCGTTGCCGTAATTGTGTTTATCTTCGGGCTTGGGGTCTGGATCACTCCTGGCAGCCTCAAGCCGACCGTAGCGGGCGTCTATGATGACCATGGCATGGCCATGGTGGTCGACGGCGACCTGGTTGAATCCCGCGTAGGTGAGCCCCGCCGCTTGACCTTCCCCACGGGCGAAGTGCTGCTGGACGGCGCATCGGCAGTGCGGGTGCATGCAACAGGCCCGTTCTCTGCGCCATCGTTTGAAGTTGAGCGCGGCCGTGTGGTCGTGACGGCCTCGGCCACACCCGTCAGTCTGAACGTCGGTGGCCGCAGCGTTCAGCTTGGCAAGGGCAGCATGCTTTCGGTCGACTATGACCATGCCTACGCGAACATTGCTGAAGATGGCTCGATCGTCGAAGTCCAGCGCATGCCGATCGGTGAAGTGGCTGCACTGGCCGAGAAGGCCTACAACGTCAAGCTTTACGCAGGCGGCGTGCCGGAAAGCGTGCGCAACACCCGCGTCAGCTTCTACGGAAGCAACCTGAACGCGGAAGCATTTATCGACAGTTTCGTCGAGGCTGCCTCGCGCTTCGGCGTCACCATCGACGAAACCCGTCGCTACCTGAGCTATGAATCGCGCAGCGGCCGTGTAGAGCCGAACGAAGAGTGGAAGCTCGACATCGCCGTGCTGCAGGGTGCAGCGAGTGTGAGCGAAGAAGGCTATATCCTGCCGCTTGGCGGTAAGGGCCTGCCCAACTTCGTTTCATACAACGCCTCTGAAGCCGGGCATGCGGACCTGCGCGGCCTGGGCAATGACGATCTCAATCGCCAGGTGGTCTGGGCGGCAGGCGCCACTGGTGCAACTAGTGGTGCATTGGGCGAGCGTCTTCGCGATGTGAAGCCAAGTGCCGAGCCTCTGCCAAACGGCAGCGTGATCCATACCGATTCGCTGGTACTCAATGGCGATGGCGGCAAGCGGATCTTCAAGCTTGGCGGGCCGGACTTTGACTTCCCGCTCGCGGGCGGTCGTCGCGGTCGCCTGGTGCAGCTGACGAACAGCGGCGCGGTTTTTGAGATCCAGGGCGAGATCGTGCGCGAGTTCGTTCCCTTCGGCCAGCCTGACAACAAGGAATAGCAGCCCTCCCAAACAAACCGCCCTGCCACGGCAGGGTGGTTTGCATTTGCGTCCTTCACACCAGGGCTGCTTCGCCCGTATGCCGATGCTAGTCTAGGTCCATGGGGATTGTGATTTCCGGGCTCGGGCATAGCGCGTCGCTGGCAGTGAACATTGCCTCTGTCGGTCGCTGGCGGCTGCTTCGTGCCGAGGAAAAGCAGTTTCCCGACGGAGAAGAGTACGTCCGCCTGCGCGGCAGTTTGCGCGGTGCTGACCTATACATTGTCAACAGCCTCTACCCACCCAATGACGAGACACTGGCCTGTCTGATTGCGGCTGACGCCGCGCGGTCTCTGGGCGCGCGCAGGGTCACTCTGATTGCGCCGTACCTCGCATACATGCGGCAGGACAAACGCTTCAGGGCGGGCGAGGCCGTGAGCAGCCGCACTGTGGCGGGATTGATCAGCGACCGCTTTGACCGGCTCATCACCATCGACCCGCATCTGCACCGCTACAAGTCACTGAGCGAGATTTACAGCATCCCCACACGTGTGCTTCACGCCGACAAGGCCATCGCTGACTGGATCGGACGCAAGGTCAAGCTGCCCGTGCTGGTCGGCCCCGACAGTGAGAGTCGCCAGTGGGTGAGCCAAGTTGCGGGGCTGTGCGACGCGCCGTTCGGCGTGATGCGCAAGAAGCGCTTCAGCAGCACGAAAGTAAAGAGCAGCGGTCTCGATGCGAAGCTCGTTCGCGGCCGAGATGTATTGGTACTGGACGACATCATATCCAGCGGACACACCATGGCCGGCGTCATCGAGCAAGCCCTCAAGCTCGGCGCGGCGACGGCGGCGGGCGTTGGCGTCCACGGGCTGTTCGTGCCCGGTGCGCGAAAGCTGTTGAAGGGGGCGGGGGCCTCGCGTGTTGTTACCTGCAACACAGTCGCGAACCCGACGGCGCGCATCGACATTGCCCCGCTGATTGCGAGAGCGATTGGGGAGGACTCCAAATGACGCCACGAGAGCCGCAGCACCTGGTCCTGCGACGGATACCAATCGACACATCCCGCGAAA
Organism: Planctomycetota bacterium; assembly: GCA_020425605.1. Classification (GTDB taxonomy): domain Bacteria; phylum Planctomycetota; class UBA8742; order UBA2392; family UBA2392; genus JACKID01. Next base: position 165,365 of record JAGQRH010000001.1, read on the forward strand.
ACGTTGTCTTTCTGCACGCCGACTGTGCGGTCTTCCCTGCCCTGGGATTCCGGGCACTGGCGAAGGTTCAGCTGAGCTATGACCACCACACCGCAGTCGGCTCGCTTGATATCGTGCGGGCGGACTGGCTCGGCGTAGGGGAGGTCGGCGTCTGCGAATACATGTTCGAGCGCCTCGGTGTAGCCGAGGGTACCAATGTAACGCTCGGTTACCCGGGCATCCTGAACTCTACCAACGCGATCCGTCGCAAGCTGTCTGGGGCGCGGCTCAGCCGTTCCGATTTCAACGAGATCGTGGGTGACATCGTGGCGGACCGGCTCAGCAAGGTCGAGTTGACAGCCTTCGTGTGCGCTTGCGCCCAGAACAACCTCGATCGCGACGAAGTCGTAGACCTTACCCTCGCCATGACCGGCGTAGGCCAGACGCTGGACTGGGGCGGCGGCATGGTCGTGGACAAGCACTGCATCGGCGGCATCCCGGGCAATCGCACTACGCCTGTCGTTGTGCCGATCCTGGCGGCGCACGGCCTGAAGGTGCCGAAGACCAGCAGCCGCGCGATTACCTCGCCCGCGGGCACGGCCGACACGATGGAAGTGTTCTGCAACGTGGAGTTGAGCATCGAGCGGATGAAACGCGTTGTCGAGAAAGAAGGTGCATGCCTCGCGTGGGGCGGCGCGATCGATCTCAGCCCGGCCGACGACGTGATTATCAGCGTGGAACGGCCGCTGAACATCGACAGCCAGGGCCAGATGATCGCCAGCATCCTTAGCAAGAAGAAGTCGGCGGGAAGCACACACTTGCTGCTCGACATTCCCGTCGGGCCAACGGCCAAAGTGCGGCACATGGAACTTGCCGCCAGCTTGCGCAGGGAATTTGAGTACGTGGCCAAGCATATCGGACTTCATATTGAGGTCGTGATCAGCAATGGCGAACAACCAATCGGGCGCGGTGTCGGCCCGGTACTTGAAGCCCGTGACATCATGTCCGTGCTTGAGAACAATGACCGAGCGCCGTCCGACCTGCGAGAACATGCCCTGCAACTCGCGGGGCGCGCACTCGAATTCTCAGCAGACGTCAAGGGCGGCGACGGTTACGGGCTGGCGAGAGAAATCCTGCGCAGCGGCCGTGCGCTGCAGAAGTTCGAGGCGATCATCGAGGCACAGGGTCGACGTGATCAACCGATCGAGTTGGGTGCATACGCTTTCGAGGTGAAGATCGGCGGTTCGGGTCGTATCACCCGGATGGACAACTTTGCCATTGCGCGGCTGGCCAAGCTGGCAGGTGCGCCGCTATGCAAGGGCGCAGGCGTAGAAGTGTTGCACAAACTTGGCGAAGAAGTGAAGGAAGGCCAGCCGGTACTGCGCGTGTACAGTACCAGTCCGGCCGAAAGTGCCCTTGCGGAAGGCTATGCGTCGTCCGAAAAGGGCATCATTGAGTGCCTGTGAATTGGAGAAGCAAATGGTTCGGAACCTTAGCGTGGCGTTGGGCGGCTTTCTGCTGTTGACGACGTGTGCTGGCCTGTGCGTCGATGCCCAGGAACGCGAGAAGGACCACAAGGAGGTACATACGTCGCTGGCCGCCGAATACACGGTTGAGCGGGCAGGCTACAGCCGCGAGCTGTGGGTCGGCATTCCGGGCGCGGGCCTGGGAATGGGCGAGGTGACGGCAGATGATCTGCGAAAAGCACTCGGGAAAGCCTGCGACGACACCACCAGCGTCGCGGTAATCGAGCCAAAGCTGGATGAAGGTACTACCGAAGAGCGAGAGACACTTGCTGTCGTTGCGTCACGTCGTGCGCTAGCCGGCGCATTCGCCGACGTCAACAGCGCCATGGACGGTGCGGTTGAGAGCGACACTCGAGTCGTCCTGGTCGGTGTAATGGATACTTGCGGTATCGCGCTGAGAATTGCCAACGACAAGTCGAGTCGGGTCGCGGGGGTTGTGTTGATCGATCCTGCAGTGGAAGACCTGCCTGAGATTGAGGCGGAGCGAATGGTGGGCGTGGATGTGCTGCTGCACCCGCGCTCTGACGCAGAGTTCGAGCGTGAAACCGAAACAATCGTCGACCGCCTGGGTAGCTGGGGCCTGAGCGCGCGCGTCCTTCGTGGCCACAGCACGTTCGACAACCTCAAAGAGCGTGTCGCAGACGCATACCAGCAGCTGCGCGGATACCAACTCATCCACGAGGAGCCGAAACCTGCCAGTGCATTTGAGCTGGCCGGACAGTTGAGCGCGTACAACGTCGTGTTCGTAGGCGAGCTGCACGGCAATCCGGGTGCCCATCGTGTCGAGTTGGAAGTGCTTCGCCGCATGGCCAAGGATGGTGGGCCGCTTGCTCTCGCGACCGAGCAGTTCGAGCGAGATACGCAGCAGGTGCTTGACGACTATCTGGCCGGCAAGATCAGCGAAAAGGAGTTCCGCGAAAAGGGTCACCTGTGGCCCAATTACGCGGACTACCGCCCGCTTGTCGAATTCTGCAAGGCGAACAAGATCCCGGTCATCGCGGGCAACATTCCGCGGCCGTTGGCCAACCGTGTCTACAAAGAAGGTGTGGACGTTCTGGAGAAGTTCACCGACGAAGAGAAGTCCTGGTCCGCATCTGAAGTGAAGGCGCTGCCCGGCGCATACCGCACGAAGTTCTTCGAGGCTATGGGCGGCATGGAGGGCCACACGGATGCAATGGAGCGCATGTATGCGTCGCAGTGCTTCAAGGATGACACAATGGCGGACAGCGTCGCCAAATGGCTGAAGGAAAACCCAAAGGGCCGCGTGTTGCACATCAACGGCAACTTCCACAGCAAGGGTGGACTCGGCGTTCCCGAGAAGCTGGAAGCACTGGTGCCGACGGTGAAGATTGCCATGGTTACGTGCGTGCAGCCCGGTGAAGACGAGGAAGCCGCAGCAGAAGAATGGCTTGTGAGGGTGCCCGGCATGCGCCAGACGCGTCAATCCGCGGCGTCATCGGGCCGCTGAAGCGACGATCCTGAAAATGATGTAGGCAAACACGGCTAACACGCTGAGGCAGCCTATACCTGACAGGATCAAGCCGATCACATCGGCGCGTTGTTTCGGCGCGGGAAGAGTGAAAAAGCCGATGGGGGTCAGGAAAGACCAGAGTGCGCCGATCACACCCATCACCACCAGAGCGTTCAGCGCCAGATTCTGTTTGCCGTACTGGCTACCGCCGATGATGACCACCAAGAAGGCGATCCAGAAAAGCACAGCCACGACAAACCCGCCCCACAACATCATTCGTCGCATCGGGGCATACTTCCGACCCGGCTTGGCCGCCAATGCACGCCCATAGGGCTGCATTGGACGAACGGTTGGCTTGACCCCAGGTTTCGCGTTGCGTGGCTGCATGTGCCCTTCGTTAAAGCACGCACAATGGGAACCTCCAGCCTTTTCCAGCCTGCGGGGCTGCGGACATTCGCACGGCTTGATTCCGGCGTCGTGAGGACGCAAACTCGCGAACCTCTACGGGGAGCAGTCGTGGCCAAGCGGAAACAGAAGCAGTCGAAGGTGTCGGCACGCAAGGCAAGACCCGCGTCACGGAAGTCCGCGCAGAACCCTTCAAAGAAACCTGCCAAGAAAACTGCCAAGAAACCGGCAAAGAAGTCGGCGAAGACATCAAAGTCCGGCAAGGTCGCCGGAAAGCCTTCCGCCAAGGCCCCGAAGAAGCCAACAACGAAGCCAACAAAGAAGGCAATCGCGCCAGCGGCACGCAGGCTATTCGGAACCGACGGCGTGCGAAGCGAAGCAGGCAGGGACGCACTCACCCCCGAAAGCATTCTCGCGATCGGCAGAGCGCTCGGCCGCTTTCTGGCCGATCATGCAAAGGCCGGCGAGCGTCCGATGGTCCTGCTTGGTGTCGATCCCAGGCCAAGTGCGGACATGGTCGGCACGGCACTGGCCGCCGGCCTGATCTCCGAGCATTGCGACGTCCACTGGCCCGGGATGATGAGCACGCCAGAGGTCGCATTCCTGACCGGGCATGGGCCGTTCGCCGCAGGCATCAGCGTCACCGCCAGCCACAACCCCGCCCAGGACAACGGCATCAAGATCTTCGGGCGCGATGGCTTCAAGCTGCCCGCAGACGTCGAGGCTCGAATCGAGAAAGCAGTGCTGTCCGGCAAGACCGTCGGAGAGGCGGCTTCCCGGGGCAACCGATTCGGCTGGCTGCAACTGGGGCGCGAGCGCCATTACGAGTCCTACATCGTGAAGACGTTCCGCAAGAGTTTTGCTGCGCTGCGCAAACGCCCGCTCGCGGCGGTAGTGGATGCGGCGTACGGCGCACGCAGCGTGGACTTGCAGATCTTGAGCCAGCTGGCGCACAGTCTCGCGTTCGGCAAGAGCGAGCCGGAGTTCCGCGTCGGCGCAAGCATGCAGGCCGGTGGTGAGGCCGCGAACAATGCGCTCGATGTGTACTTCCTGAACGCGGCGTCGCCCAACCACCCGGATTCCCACTTCCTGATCAACCGGAACTGCGGCTCGCTGCACCCGGAAGGTTGCGCCCATGCGGTTCGAGAACTCAAGGCCGACATCGGAATCTGCTTCGACGGCGACGGTGACCGCTGCGTGCTGATTGACGAGACCGGAACCATCCGCGACGGCGACCATATGCTTGCGCTGCTGGCGGCCGACATGAAGGCGCGTGGTGTGCTGAAGAACGACACCGTTGTCTCCACCAGCATGGCGAATCTGGGGCTCGAGCGCGCGCTTGCGGAGATGGGCATCAAGCTCGTGCGCACGGATGTCGGAGACAAATACGTACTTGAGGGCATGCACAAGCACGGCGCCGTCCTGGGCGGCGAACAGAGCGGCCACATCATTCTTGCAGACGAGGGCCACCTGGCCGGTGACGGGCTCTATACGGCGCTGCGGGTAGTCGAAGTGATGCTCGATTCCGGCAAGCCGCTGTCCGCGTTGTGTTCGGGCGTCAGCAAGTTCCCGCAGTCGATTGTGAATGTGAAGACGAAGGCGAAGCCGCCCCTGGGCTCACTCAAGACACTGGCAAAGCTCACCAAGTCGCTCGCCACTGAGCTCGGTGCTCGTGGACGTATCAACGTGCGTTACTCGGGCACCGAGCCTCTGCTGCGGATCATGGTGGAAGCTGAAGACCAGGCGACGCTTGGCCGAGTAAGCGGCGCGCTGTCGGCCGCGGCCAGGAAAGACCTCGGCTGAGCAGCCCGGTCCGGCAGTTGTGCAGCGCCATCCAGCCCCTAAGCTCCGTGTAACTATGAACGGCATTATCCTCGCAATCGAATCATCCGGAGACGGCGGCGGCGCAGCAGTACTGCGCGACGGCGAGATTGACTCCGAAGCGGAAGTGTCCGGCCCGCGCCGACACGGCTCCGAGCTGATGCCCTGCATCGATAAGGTCTGCCTCGATGCCGCGATCAACCGCGGTGACATGGACGTAATCGCCGTCAATTGCGGCCCCGGCAGCTACACCGGGCTGAGAATCGGGCTGGCGACGGCGGCCACGCTGGGCTTTGCGCTCGACAAGCCGGTGGCAGGTATTCCGTGCTTTGACGCGATGGTCCTGCAGTACGTGATGGCCGACGATTTCGACGTTGAGCTCAAGCGCGAGCTGTGGCCTGTACTCGATGCCCGACGCGATGAGGTCATGACCGCGCGCTTCGAATACGACAACGGGGCATTCAAGCGCGCCACGGCCGACATGCTGGTAGCGCCGGAAAAACTGCATGAACAGGCGCAGCGCCAGGCAATCGTGTTTGGCAGTGGCGTAGCGCCCTACGCGGACAAGTTCAACCACGATCACCTGGTTGTCGATGGCGAAGAGTTCGGCCTGAAGCCATCAAGCGTGGCACTCGCCGCGTACAGGCAACTCGCCGATGTTGAAGACGCCGGCACGCTCGAGCGCAAACTCGTCGAGCCGCGCTACTTCCGTCGGGTGCTGGCCAAGACCATTGAAGAGCGCGCAAGCGAAGTCTGAGCATCCCCTCCGCATTGACCGAACCAGGGTGTCGCCTAGACTCGCGGCCAATCTCGAAAGGAACCGACATGGCTCTCGTAGAAGTCCCGAAGGAATTCCCGACCAAGCTGTTTATCAACGGCGAGTTCGTTGACGCGGGCGACAAACGCACGTTCGACAACATCAACCCTGCGACCGAAGACGTGATCGCGCCGATTGCCATGGCCGGCAAGCCCGACCTCGACGCCGCCATTGACGCGGCGAAGAAGGCGCAGCCGGACTGGGGTTCGGCTCCGCCAGCCAAGCGCGCATCGGCGATCTGGAAGGTCGGCGACGAGATCATGAAGCGGCGCCACGAGTTCGCGGCGCTCGAGGCTATGGACTCGGGCAAGCCATACCGCGAGTGCTACAGCATCGACGTACCGATGACGGCCGACCATTTCAAGTACTTCGCAGGGGTATTGAGGTCACTTCAGGGGGAGACGATCCCCGTGAACGACAACCTGTTCGTGTACACGCTGCGCGAGCCGCTGGGCATTGTTGCAGGCATCACGCCATGGAACTTTCCGATGATGATGGCTGCGCGCAAGATTGCGCCTGCGATCGCTGCGGGCAATGCGATCATCCTGAAGCCGGCGAGTCCGACTCCGCTTACGGCACTGCTCATGGCTGAGTGCATCGCGGCTGCGAAGGTGCCTGCGGGCATCGTCGCCGTGCTGAACGGCAAAGGCAGCGAAGTCGGCCAGGCGATCGTCGAGCATCCGGACATCGCCGCGATCAGCTTGACCGGCAGCACCTCGGTCGGCGTGAAGATGATCAAGGACGCCGCACCCACCCTCAAGAAGCTGACCATGGAACTCGGCGGCAAGTCACCCAACGTGATCTTCGCCGACGCGGATGTTGAGATGGCCGTCAAAGGCGCGCAGGCCGCAATCTTCTATAACAAGGGCGAAGTCTGCACCGCCGGCTCGCGCCTGCTGGTGGAAGAAAAGGTCTACGACGAAGCGGTCGAGAAGCTGGCCGCGCGTGCGGGCAAAATGGTGCAGGGCGACCCGCTCGACGACGAGTGCCGCTACGGCCCGCAGAACAACAAGTCCCAATTCGACACCACCATGGGCTACATCGAAAAGGGCAAGGCCGAGGGCGCGAAGCTGGTCGCCGGAGGCACACGAATGGGCGACAAGGGCTACTACGTTGCACCGACCGTGTTCGCCGACTGCACGCCTGACATGACGATCGTGAAAGAAGAGATCTTCGGCCCTGTGCTGGCCGTCCAGAAGTTCAGTGATTTCGACGACCTGGTCGCCAAGGCCAACAGCAGCGAGTACGGCCTGGCGGCCGGCGTCTGGACGCGCGATGTCAGCAAGGCGCACCGCTATGCCAAGGCGGTCAAGGCCGGCAGCGTGTGGGTCAACTGCTACAACTGGTATGACTCGGCCGTGCCCTACGGCGGCTACAAGCAGAGTGGCTATGGGCGCGAAATGGGCCTGCAGGGCCTCGCCAACATGACCCAGACCAAGAGCGTCTGGGTACAGCTCTAGTCTCAGGTGTCAGGAGAATCGGATGGCTAACTTGGACCGCGTGTTCGCGATGAAGTTCTCCGGTGTTTATCCTCACTACGTTGCTAAAGCCGAAAAGAAGGGGCGAACCAAAGCAGAGGTCGACAAGATCATCTGCTGGCTTACCGGCTACAAGCCCGCTCAGCTCAGGAAGCAGATCAAGGCGGAGATAGACGTCGAGACGTTTATTGGGCAGGCCCCTGAGTTCAATCCCAATGCCTCGCTTATCAAAGGTGTCGTGTGCGGCGTGCGCGTTGAGGACGTCGAACACCCGCTCATGCGGAAACTGCGGTACCTCGACAAACTGATCGATGAGCTGGCCAAGGGCAAGGCGATGGAGAAAATCCTGCGTCAGTAGCACGAAGCAAGTCCACTGTGGAGTCCGAAAGCGGCGAGATTGTCTCGCCGCTTTCTATTATGACGGGCGCATGAAGCTCGACGCCGACATTTGTTACCGCGCGCTTGCCGACAAAGACCGCCGCTTCGACGGCAAGTTTTTCGTCGGCGTCAAATCCACGCACATCTTCTGCCGCCCGATCTGCCCGGCGCGTACCCCGCGTCGCGATCGTTGCGAGTTCTTTGCTACCGCGCAGGCGGCCGCGAACGCGGGCTTTCGGCCCTGTCTGCGCTGTCGGCCGGAACTTGCGCCCGGCAACTCCAGCGTCGATGCCATGTCCCGACTCGCGGCCCGGGCGTCGGCATTGCTCGATCGGAACTGCGGCCTGGATGTCGAGGCGCTTGCGCAACGACTTGGCGTCACGTCGCGCCACCTGAGGCGCGCGCTGCGTGATGAGCTGGGCCTGACACCGACGCAGCTCAGGCAGCAGCGCCGCATAGCGAGCGCCAAGCGAATGCTGACCGAGACCCAGCTACCGCTCACCCGCATTGCCTTTGCCAGCGGGTTTTCCAGTCTGCGGCGCTTTAACGCCGTGTTTCGCGAGGTTGAAGGTCGCGCACCATCAGCCATCAGGAGGGCATCCGCATGAGCTACGGCGCAGAGATGGAAAGCCCGATCGGGCGTCTGCTGATTACCTGCACCGAGGCCGGAATCACCGGCCTGCACATGGAGCCGCATCCGGCTCGCTCGGCCGAGGGCGGGCATCACGCCCTTCTTGATCGCGCGCGGGTCCAGCTTCAGGAGTACTTCGCCGGCACGCGCACCCGGTTCGAGCTGCCCCTGGCGCCGCAGGGCACCGAGTTTCAGCAGGCCGTCTGGAAGCAGCTGGTCAAGATCCCGTACGGCAAGACCGCCAGCTATGGCGAGATTGCAGACCGCGTCGGCAACCCCACTGCCTCGCGCGCCGTCGGCGCAGCCAACGGCCGAAACCCGATCAGCGTGATCGTGCCGTGTCATCGAGTGATCGGTGCGAACGGCTCGCTCACAGGCTTCGGCGGCGGGCTTGAGCGCAAACAATGGCTGCTCGAACACGAGCGCAACGTCGCCGTCACCGGTAGTTCAGTCCGCCGATCGCGTGATGCCTGATTTGCCAAACTGGCTATGATCAACGGCATGGGCACGCTGCCTTTGCTGATTGCCAATTCGACCGAACCCGACAACTTCGCGTTCGGGGCGGGCATGCTGATGTTCTATGCGATGCTCGGGATCTTGCTGGTGGTGCTCATCGTGAGCTGGCTCATCGTTCGGGAGGCTCGCAAGCACGCATACGTCAACCCGCACATCCTGGATGCCCTGCTGTTCGGCAGCGTCGGCCTGCCGCTGCTGCTGATGGTCGCCACGGTCCTGGACTGGATGCCGCCCAGCCCTGTCCAGCCGATCCTGTTCATCGCATGCGCCCTTACCTGGATCTCGACGCTGGTCGGCTACACGGTCATCTCCAGCCGCCACAAGAAGGAAGATGAGGAAGCGGAAGCCGAAAGGGCACGGCAGCTGAATGCGCAACTCGGGGTCGGCCGAGACCCGGTTTCCGCGGAAGCCCCGGCCGATCAGTTCACCGCAGAAGACACAGTCGATGACGTGATCGACGCCGAAGAGCCTGCGCCCACACCGCGCCGCGCGGTGACCCTGCCGGCTGCCGATAGTGACGATGCGCCTCGGCCATCTGAGCAAACCCTGAAGCGCATGTCCGCCGCGCAGCTCGAGCAGGCGACAGCGCCAAAGCCTCCGCGCGCGAGCGAGATTCCGGAGAACCCGGTCCTGCCGGACGAGATCGTCAAGATCCGTTGCCTGGCCTGCGACAAGAAGATGAAGGCAGAGGGCCCGAAGTTCATGAAGCAGCGCCGCTGCCCGGCCTGCAAGGCTGAGCCCTTCCGCTACGTGATTGTGCCCTAGGCGGGCTGCGCCGGTGGTTGCCTTTTGCCCCAACCCGCGCCATATTCGCGGGTCTTGAACCAATCAGCGATCCGCCGCAGGCGGGACAACAGGAGATACGCATGACAATCAGGCAACCGTCGGTAGACAAAGAACGCGAGAGCATGGACGTGATCAAGACCAGCCGCCCCGTCCCGGGCATCTTCATGATCGAGCTTTCCGACCCGCCGGCCAACACCTACACACACCAGATGTTCCGCCAGATGGACAACGCGCTGCTGGAAGCGCGCTTCGACGACGAGATCAGCGTCATCCTGATCACCGGCGAAGGCGAGAAGTTCTTCTGCGCCGGCGCGAACATCAAGATGCTCGAGGAATCCAACCCGCACTGGAAGTACTTCTTCTGCCTGCACGCCAACGAGACTCTCAGCCGCTTCGAGCAGACCCCGAAGCTGGTGGTCGCCGGCCTGAACGGGCACACCGTCGGCGGCGGTCTTGAGATCGCCATGGCGGCGGATATTCGCATTGCAAGGCGCGACGCAGGCCGTTGCGGGCTGCCGGAAGTGAACCTCGGCGTGCTGCCCGGCACGGGCGGCACCCAGCGCCTGCTGCGCATGGTCGGCAAGAGCAAGGCCATCGAGCTGATGTGCAGCGGCCGCCTGTTCAGCTTCGAGGAAGCGCTGGACTGGGGCATCGTCAACGAGATCTACGACGGCGACGCCAAGAGTTTTAGAGAGCAGCTGCTGGATTATTGCAAGCAGTTCACCCTGCCCAACAAGGCCACCAAGGTGGTCGGCAACATCAAGCGCAGCGTACAGAGCGGCGCCGAGATGAGCTTCGAAAGCGGGCTGACGTTGGAGCGAGAACTCCAGAAGGCCCTGTTCGACTCACAAGACGCCAAGGAAGGCCTAAACGCCTTCAACAGCAAGCGCACACCCAGCTTCAAGGGCTTCTAGTGGTGTAGCCTTCCAGCCTGCCTGCAGTTCACTCGGCAACGACGGCCATCTGGCGCGGAGCGCCGATACAGTGGAAGCCCACACCGACCGCCTCTGGCGGTCGGTGTGGGCTATCCGGGCCGCAACAAATCAAGGCGCGGAGCGCCGACACACCCGCGTCATCGGCAGGCGGCAAAACCACCATTTGTCCCGAGCCCGCCTGCCCTGAGCCCGTCGAACGGGTCAAAGGGTTGTGCCGGCGCTCCGCGCCTCGGCTTTGTTGGCATCAATGACCCCCACCGAATGCCATGCATTCGGTGGGGGCTTCCATTGTGACGGCGCATCCGCGCCTTCAACAGCAAACGCACCCCCAGCTTCAAGGGCGTTTCGACCTGCCCGCCTCAAACGCCACAGACGACGCGGCATTCGGTGGCGTCAGATTTGGTGTAGTCAGATGAGACCTTCAAAAATGGAAATGGTGGCACAATTCCGAGTTCCACGCTAGAATTTTTTGACAAACGAGTGCGAGCGAGTAAGAGCCCATGAACCGCCCCACATTTCTCGGCCAGGTGCCAATGTTTCCTGGCTCGTCATTCAGTGTTCTCGGTGCACCACTGCCACGACCTGCGAACCTTGCAGCTGGAACCATGGTTCGCCGAGGCAAACTGCCGCTTGGTCTATTTTCTGGTCGCCCGGTACTGGTGGTTGACGAGAGTCTCGGGCCGATTGGTGCTTGCGGAGAGACAGACGTTCGAGTCAGCTTCAAGATTCCGGCGGAATACCTTGACGCTCCAAACGTAGGAGGAACCGTTATCCAACAGACCACACTGGGTTGGTCAATTTCGGACTGCATTACTGGTCGAGTGATTGACTCTCAACCGCTGGAGACTTTCTGGGAGGGCTTTGAGGTTTTGCCCGGGAAAGACGACACAAATGTCGTCGATGAATGGTGGTTAAACGCGCCTCCCGCAGGTGACGGGACAGTTGGTTGGGCTCAGTGGAAGGGGACCGCAGCGTTCTTTCCGGGCCTGACAGCCATAGCATGCGGCTTGTCCAAAGCGGGTGACCCGGATGCCCACCCACTTTCAGGCAATAGGCCTTCATCAAAACGACCACCTTCATGCTGGGCACGAGGCCCGTTGCCGGAGAGCAATCCGGCCACAAGGTATTTGAGCAGACTTTGGGTTTGCTGTGCGGGCAAGCCGAGGATCGATGAGCACCCGTATCAGGTTTTTGACATATCGAATCGGTGGGTTCTTCCAGAGGAACCTGACGAATCTGGACTGTTGACTGACAGGCAGATGCGGAATCGCTTGGGGTTAGGGTTGGACAAATCAGGGCCCATCTTCGGCTAGTGTGAGCCAGCGTTCCGTATAGGAGATCGCGTGCTAGTAAGTGGTTCTTCAGATGCCGGTGTGACCGTTACCTTGCTGAAGTCGATCATCTGTTGGTCAGCCTTGGTCGGTGCGATTCTCTGCTGTAGCTGTAGCCACGTTCACGATGATGGATCTGGGAGTCCCACTTGTTCGGATGGCCAACCCGCACAGCCACAGCCAGCGGAGCCGTCCTTGGCGCAACTCGTTGAGTCTCTGGACACGGCCGAAATCGAGTACCCGCAACACCGACGATTCCTTAGTGGAATACGGTTTATCGTACCCCCTATGGCACCGCTGGACAGCGACGATGGCGTGGCTGATCTTCAGCCCGATGGCGCGAGTCTTCGACGCATCATTGGGGCTGGCGTGGAAGCCATTCCGATACTACTTGAACATCTGAACGACGTTCGCCCTTTGAAATCTCAACCAACTAGCGCTTTGTCTGCATCAGGCGTCAGGCCGGTATATCTACGGCTCGCGACGTCATTCGAAGACGATAGCCTGAAACTTCAGTCCTCGCGGATTTCCAAAGCTCGCGCTGCGTTGAAGTCAAGTCCAGCAGAGGGTTACGAATTGACAGTAGGCGACCTCTGTTACTTCGCGATTGGCCAAATAGTTAACCGTCCATACTTCCCGATGCAGTACGTCGGCACATTTCAGATTGCGGTCGAATCTCCGCAGGTCTTCCCAGAGATCGTAGATGAGATGCGAGCCCAATGGGGTGATCTAACGGTTCCTCGCCACCGCGAACTCCTGAAGAAAGACCTGGCACAAAGTGAGGTCCTGTCGAAGCGCGCGAATGCGTATGCTCGGATGGCGACCTTTTACCCGGCAGCGTTATCCGAAGCTTTGTGTGAGGTCATGGCCAAGGAAGATCATCCGGAGGCCCCCGGTTATTTGATCAGTGATCTCGACTACGACGCCGACGAGAACGTGAGCAAGTGTATAGCCGAGAGAATCGTCTCGCTGATGCATTCAACTTTGACGGATCAGCAGGTACTTGTTGGGTTGGCTTGCGTCGATCAGCTTCTGAGGCGTGAATTCGGTCTGTCCGATGCCAAGAAGTTCCTAGAAGCGGCGTCTACAGCATTTCCGGAATCTCAACCGATAGCTGAACGTCTAGCCGCCCTTCCTGGGTGATTTCACAACCACCCTTTTCCTGATGGTTGTTTGTGCCACTTCGTGATTTCCTGATGGCGATGTGGAGGCTGCGATGGCGGATGCGAATTGGGTTGAGATTGCTGAGGTCGACAAGCTGCGTGAGCCGGGTCTGCGCGTGGTCGAAGTGGGCAAGCGCAAGTTTGCGCTGTCGTTTCAGGACGGGCAGTTCGGACTGATTGATAACGTTTGCAACCATGTCGGCGGGCCGCTGGGCGACGGGCATCTCGACGGCGACTACGTTGTCTGCCCCTGGCACCACTGGAAGTTTCATCGCTGCTCGGGTCTCGGCGAGCCGGGGTTCGAAGAAGACAAGGTTCCCGGCTTCACGCTGAAAGAAGAAGGCGGGAAGCTGTTCGTTGACCTGAACTCCGGCACCAAGCGCAACCGCCTGCCGCACGAGCCGCACCCGCTGGCGCGCAAGATCGAGCGCGGCGAAGGGCCGGTGCGTGTCGTCGGCATATCGACCACTGCGATGGACGAGGCCAACCCGCGCTACTCGACGTCCGATGCGTTGCTGGAATCCGGGCTGGAGCATGCCAAGTCGGCCGGGCTGGAAACGCGCTACATCCGGCTCAGCGCGCTGAACTTTCGCAACTGCGAGGGCTACTACTCCAAGGCCGCGCGAGCCTGCACGTGGCCTTGCTCGATTACGCAGATGGATGAGAAAGACCAGCTCGATCAAGTGTACGAGGCCATCGTGCACTGGGCCGACGTCATCATGGTCGCGACGCCGATCCGGTGGGGGGCGGCCAGCGCGCTTTACTACAAGATGGTTGAGCGCATGAACTGCATCCAGAACCAGGTCACGATTGCGGACAGGGTCATGCTCCGCAACAAGGTCGCGAGCTTCATCATCACCGGCGGGCAGGACAACGTGCAGGGCGTGGCCGGGCAGATGCTCGGCTTTTTCGCAGAGATAGGCTGCGCCTTCCCGCAGTTCCCGTACGTCGCACACACCCGCGGCTGGGACGCCGAGGACATGGAGACCAACGTGAAGCTCGTCCAGCACAGCGAGAAACTGCGCGAAGGCGTGCGCGCGCTGGTCGACCGCTCGGCCGAAATGGCACAGACACTGCTCGGCTCAAACGCCTGCCCGGTCAAGGTTAATCGCGGCGGGCGAAAGGCCGGACCGCTGTAGCGTGGGGTGGGCTTCCAGCCCGCCGCGGCAGTGATAACTTCACGCCATGTTCACAGTCGTTTCCAGCGTGATTGGGGGTGTCGGGCTGTTCCTGCTCGGCATGATCCTGATGACCGACGGGCTCAAGGCCCTGGCCGGTGGTGCGCTGCGTTCCATCCTTTCGAAGTGGACAACCAACCGCTGGTCGGCCGTGGGCGCGGGCGCCGGCATTACGGCGATCGTGCAGTCCTCCAGCGCGACGACCGTGGCGACGATCGGATTTGTTTCCGCCGGGCTGCTGCCATTCACCAACGCGGTGGGTGTCGTGATCGGCGCGAACCTCGGCACCACCAGCACCGGCTGGCTGGTCAGCCTGCTCGGCCTGAAGCTGAACGTTGGCAAGATGCTCCTGCCGGTGATCGGCTTCGGCGCGTTCGCGAAGCTGGTGACGCGCGGGCGCTGGGCCCAGATCGGCCAGACGCTGGCGGGTTTCGGCGTCATCTTCGTCGGTATCGACGTGCTGCAGGACGGCATGGCGAACCTCTCGGCGTACTTTGACCCTTCCATCTGGCCGCAGGCGACGTTGCTTGGTCGCGGACTGCTGGTGCTGATCGGTATTGCGATGACCGTCGTGATGCAATCGTCGAGCGCGGCCGTGGCGACCACACTGGCGGCACTTTCCGGCGGCACGATCGATGTGCAGCAGGCCGCGGCGCTGGTGGTCGGCCAGAATGTTGGCACGACGGTGACCGCCGCAATCGCAAGCATCGGAGGCAGCGTGCAGGCCAAGCGCACGGCGCTGGCGCACATCATTTTCAATCTGGTCACGGCGGCGGTGGCGTTTGTAATTCTGCCCTGGTTTACCGCAGGCGTGGAAGACCTGTCCGAAACGTGGGTGGGCGGCGACCACGCGCTGACAATTGCCGCATTCCATACGGCGTTCAACCTGTTGGGCGCGGCGATCTTCCTGCCGATCCTGCCGCAGTATTCGCGCTTCATCGAGAAGCGCATCAAGCTGAAAGGCCCGCGCCTGACCCAGCACCTCGATGCCAGCCTGCTCAGCGTGCCCGCAGTGGCCATTGAGGCCGTGCGCAATGTGCTGAAAGGAATCGGCGCCACGCTGTTTGACGGCTTGCGCCTGCTGCTGGAAGGCGACCGCAAGTGGCTGCAGGGGGGCGACGTCGAGGAAGTCACCGAGGCACTGGCCGAGACGCGCCGCTTCCTGCAGCGCATCCCGCCGCCCGAGACGACGGGCTTCGAGTTCCACCGCCAGCTATCCACTATCCATGCGCTGGACCATCTTGAGCGCCTGGCCGAAGACGTGCTTGAGCCGGAGTCGCTCGCGGTCACGCGCCGCAACGACAGCCTGCGCAAGTTCGCGGAAGACCTGGGCGAAATTCTGGCCCTGCTGGCAAAGCAACTGCGCGATCCGGACGTTGAGCCCGATGCCATGCTTGCGGAGGCCTTCTCGCACAAGCTCGCCGAGGACCGCCGGACGGCACGCCCGGCAATTCTTGAGGCAACGGCGGCGCAGCGCATCGACGCCGAGCAGGCGCTCAGAGACCTCAGTGCCCAGCGCTGGCTTGACCGGCTTGCCTACCACGTCTGGCGATGCGCGCACCACCTGCGTGAGATGACCCGCAAGGAATCCAAGGACGCGCCGCCTACCTCGGCCGACGCCGGCATGCCCACGAGAACACTGAAGCGCGAAGACGTCGAAGCCGCCAGGGGAGCCGATGAGAATCCGCCCTCTTCAACCGAGTGATCTCGATGCGTGGGTACGCATGCGCAATGCGCTGTGGCCCAACCATTCGTCCGATGAGTTGCGCGAAGACGCAGAGCGCGTGCTCGCCGGCGACGCCACGCCGTACCTCAGGATCCAGACTTTCATCGCCGAAGACGACGACGGCCCCTGCGGGTTTCTCGAAGCATCCTTGCGTGGCAACGCCGAGGGCTGCAGCACAACACCAGTTGGCTACATCGAAGGCTGGTACGTGATGGCCGACTTGCGCGGTGAGGGTGTGGGCAAGGCGCTGGTCCGCGCGGCCGAAGACTGGGCGCGCGAACTGGGTTGTGCAGAGATGGGCTCGGACGCCCACGCTGACAACGAAGCCAGTCGCAAAGCGCATAAGGCGTTGGGATACAAGGAGAAACGTCCCGTCGTCCACTTCCACAAGACGCTTTGATGCAAGTTTTCGGACAATTCTGAATAGGTTGGGTCTCTCCCGGGCAGTTAGTGGGTATGAGCACCGTCGTCATGGCCCAGCTTGATTTCGAAACCCTCGTGCGTGAACACCACGCCGGTGTCTGGCGCTACCTGCGCCTGCTGGGTTGCACGCGCGAGCAGGCCGACGACCTGACGCAGGAGACGTTCCTCGTCGTCATCCGCAAAGGGTTCGAAGATATCGACCCGGCCGCGACCGCAACCTATCTGCGCAAGACCGCCCGCTTCCAGTTTCTGCACGCACGCCGCCATCTTCGCACCCGCCGCGAGGTTGACCTCGAGGCCGCCGACAGTGTCGCCAGGAATCACCTCGAAGATGGCGGCGACGCGTACGTCGGCGCACTCCGCCGCTGCATCGAAGAGCTTCGCGGCCGTGCCAAGGAGGCCGTGATCGCGGTCTACCGCGACCAGCAGCCGCAGGCCGCCGCGGCCGAAAAGCTGGGCATGAAAGAAAACGGTCTGAAGACGCTGCTGCAGCGTTCGCGCGCGGTATTGAAGGCATGCGTCGAGCGCAAGCTGAAGGGGGCGTCGTGAGCGACCAAGCAACATATGTCGCGGATCTGCTGCTCGAGGACACGCTCGACGAGATCTTCCACGGCGGCCCAAACCCCGAACTGGCAGAACGCATCCTGCGGGCGGCAAATGGCGTCGAAGAAACCGCCGCCGAAGCCGCCCCTGCGCAGGAAGCAGCTCCGGTGCCCGCTCCGGTTGCAGCCAAAACACCCCTTAGGCTGCTACCGGGCGGGCTCCGGGCAAGGCCCTGGCTCAAGTATGCACTTGAGGGCGTCGTCGCGGCCGGCATCGCGGCGCTGCTGATCCTCATCGTCATGCCGGGAACGGATACAGTGCCCAACCCGTCTACCCCTTCCAGTGTCGCGCTCCCGGACAGCGTGGCAGCCACAAACGACGCGCAATACACCTCGGCCGCTTTGGGCGGCGGCCTGGCCGAGTTGCAAGTCGAGCGCGGCTGGTACGTCCTGACCGACGGTGCACCGACAGTGGTAGATGACGGACATCGCGTAGAGGACGTTGAAGGAAAAGTGCTGGTCAAGGTAGGTGAAGTCCCCACCCAGGCGGAGCTCACGGCCATGATGCCGTGGCTCAGCACACACCAAATCGAGGAGAAGGACATGTCAGCGAAGCAATGGATCAAGGTCGGCGCACTCGCCGTCTGCGTGATGGCCGGCTCGGCGTTTGTCGACAACCAGTACGTTTCGGCCCAGGACAGTGACCGCAAGGTCAAGGAAAGCGACCGCCCAGCCGTCAAACTGGCCGAGCTTGAAAAGGAGTTGGACGCGCTGAAAGCCAAGCTGGAGCGCGCCCGCGGGCTGGAGGATGGCCGTGAAAAGCGCCAGAAGATCGAGCGCATCGAGAACGCGATCGAAGACAAGGAAGCACAGATTGCGGCGGCAAAAGAACGAATCCGCAACGCCAAGGACGGCGAGAACAAGGATTCAGACCGCAAGCGCGAAAGCGACAGCAAGGAGTCAGATCGCCGCAAGGACGCGGAGCGCAAGGATGGCGAGCGCGACGCAGACGCCGAGCGCGAACGCAAAGCGCGTGAAGACGAGGCTGCCCGCAAGGCACGCAAGGACGAAGCCGAGCGCAAGGACCGCGACGCCGAAGATCGCAGGCGCAAGGAACGTGAAGAGAGTGAGCGCAAGGCGCGCGAGGAGAACGACCGAAAGAAGCGCGACGCCGAGCGTCCCAGGGACGGCCGCAAGTCCTAGCTGACGTCACGTGCGATACGCGAGGCCGGATCCCACGCCGGCCTCGTGTGCGTCAATGGGGTCTGGCTCCGCAGCGAAGCGGAGGTGCCTGACCCCATTAACGCACGAGGGCACAGCAAACGATGTGACGTGCCGGCCAACCGCGAAGCATCCCGGTGGACGCGGCACATAACTCCGTTACACTTTGTCTCCCCGCACCGCCCCGGCCTGAGCCCTATGGTTGTTGGACTCTTCTATCCTGACGGCAGCGCCAATCCCGCGTACCTGAAGCTGGACCTGTACTGCAAGGGACTGCGCATCGACGAGTCGTGCGCGCTGGGTGATGACGCGCGGCAGATCATCCGCAACCGGGCAGGCCTCGGCAGCGGGCTGGAAGTCGTGATCGGTGCGGAGATGTTCACCAACATTCCCGTGGTCGAGTGGTGGGTACAGAACTCGCCGTACTGGTTGGTGAAGAACGGTGCGCGCTATGAAATCTGGCGTGACCGCCGGCCCTTCGATTACGACGCCTACGACGCGCTGAAGCCGGTCGGCAAAGGGCCGTGGCTGGGCAAACTCGATCGCGACAACGCCGAGTACGTCGACACAGTGCGCATCCCCGAAGAGCCCAAGTGGTACAAGCAGCGCACCAGCAGCGGCAAGCTGATGCAGCGCATTGGCTGCCTGCAGGGCACATACCTCGGCATCTACTGGGGACCGCGCTGCCAGAACTGGGGCCCGAACGGCGAGAACGAATACTGCAAGTTCTGCACCGAGGGCCAGAACCTCGGCAGCCAGGAAGAGGCCGAAAAGAGCATCGAGGACGTGGTCGAAACCGTGCTCGCCGCGCGCAAGGAAAGCAAGATCACCTTCGTGCACATCAATACGGGCTTCATCGACAGCAACGACTATTGGGGCTTGTTTGAGCCGGTGATGCGCGCAGTGAAAGAACGCACTGGGCTGCTGCTGGGTTTGCAGGCGCCGCCGGATGCCGACTTCGAGAATTACCGCAAGTTCAAGCAGCTCGGCGTGAACAACGTGAGCCTGTGTTTTGAAGTGATTGACGAAGAGCTGTTTAAAGAGATCGGCCCGGGCAAGGCGCGCCGTTCAGGGTTGCGACGCTATCTCGACGCGATCGACTTCAACGCCAACGACGTCGGCTTTGACACAGTGAACGGTGAGATCATCGCCGGGCTGGAGCCGGTGGAATCGTCCATGCGCGCGATTGACTGGATCGTGGACCACGGGGCCATCCCTACAGTCTGCGTGTTCCGACCGGTGATCGGCGCGGCCTACGGCAAGCGCAAGCCGCCACGCGTCGAGGACATGGTGCCGGTGTTCCAGCACTTCTACCGCCGCTGCATGGAAAAGGGCCTACCCATCGGCATCGCGCCGAACGTGAAGGTCAGCCTGATCATGCTGCCTGAGGAGTGTCGCGGCCTGATGCCCAACCCCGCCGCGTGGCCGCTGACCCGCGCCAAGCTCTGGCTGATGAAGACCATGTTCGGAGCCTGGTTCAACGCCCGCGTGAAGGTGTAGCTGCCAGATTCACACGACGCCGCCAACTACTCAAACACAACACCGCCAGCAGCCCCAGCAGGCTCCCGAAGCCGGTGTCGTGCGCACTACAAGACGATCCTGGTTTCGGACCCGATGTGCCGAGAGGCTGGTCGTCGGTGTCGGCGGAAACTACGGCAAAGCCAGACGGCAGAAACGCGTCCAGTTGGACGAATTCACCCGGTGCGGGGTGCAGGGTAGTCGCGCCACCTGCAATGGTGAACGTATTCAGTCCACTCATGAATCCGCAACCAACAACTGTGCCTCCATCAGCCAAGGCGGTGGGGGCGGTATTGTTTGAGTAGATAGTGTTGAATTGCGGGTCCCTCACGCCGACCCCACCGACAGATTGACCGTACCACTCGAAGTGAAAATCCAGGACCTGTCCTGATGAGCCGAAATCGGTGCCGAAGCGCGCTAAATGGTTGAATCGAGAATAAAAGTCGCCCCACATGTGGACGCTGCGTGGGGTCCAGAATAAATCGCGGTTACTGTAGTCCCTACCGGGATCGGTCAATTGCCAAATCTGCGTGATGATCCCAGTCGACACCCTGACTGTGCCGTCGTAGTCGGCACCAAGATCCCCGTCGAACAGGATCATCAGAAACTGATGGACGCCGTTGTAGCTGCGCGTGTTGATTGTGGCCACGGCGTTGCCGCTGACCGTTCCCGTCGTATCGCTGGAGAAGTCGAGTGCGGATTGACGTACCGCCGTTGTCTGCGCTGCCGCACCGTCGAGGTCGAAAAGTTCTACCTCCAACTGGCCGCCTGCGGTCAGCGTGACGTCGGCTGTCAGCGCAACCGATTGCGCGGTGGCCCCGAAATCGAGATCGAAGATGTACAGTGCACGCTGCTTGTCCAGCGTGCCGTTGACAACCACTTGGGCGGCACAAGGAGCGGCGCACAGCAAAAAGGTGAGAGCTAGCAAGCGCATCCACGGAGTATATCGCATCGACGCATAGCCGTTGGCTGAAACCGTCTCGCGAAAGCGCTCAACCTCATTTTGCGGCTCGATAGATGGCCATAACCCATCTTTGTCAGGGGGATTAGGCTGTTTTTGTCACTTGGGCGGCCATGGGGTATACTCCTCGTAAGTTGAGACGGGCGGACCTGAACGTCCATCAACCCCTTTCCCGCGGACGGGAAACGGTAGAGAAAAGACTGAGGCTTTGGCCTCAGTCTTTGTTTAAGCGCCGAGGCATGGCCTCAGCTTCAGGGCTGGGCCTGACTGCACAGTCTTTGTCTTTGGCAGCCGGATGTGTTGGCCGAGCACTACTTCTGCATCTTGAGCACTGAGAGGGCATCCGCGCCGTCCAGCCGGTGCCACAGCTCGAGTGTGGCCTTCATGTCGATCAGCCATGCGTCGCCTTCCTTCTTCAGCAGGAAGGACTTCACGACGAATGTGGATTCGCCGTAGTCGAGCGTAAGCATGACTTTTGCGTTGGATTCATCTTCAAGAGCGGCGCCATCCTCAGCGACCTCGGCGGCCGTGATATCCGTGAAGAACTGAAGATCGAGCACGTCGGAGAGCGTCAGCTCGTTCTTCTTCAGTTCCGTTTCGATCGGGTACGAGGCGTCGAGACCCAGCGCGCCTTCACGCTGGCTCGCAACGATCAGTTTCGCAATCGCCGCCTTGTCATGCGATGCCAGCGCGCTTGCGGCCGAAGTGGCCGTAGACTGCGCTTCCGGCGGCAGTCCCCCGCCGCAGGCGGACAACAGAAGTGCGAAGATCACGAATGGTGCGAGCCGTTTCATGTTGGCCTCCGCCCGGACGTTGCCAATCACAAAGAGGATTGGCAACCCGTGCCTAGTCGATCAGCACAAGCGCGTCTTCGAGCTCGTTCTTGTCGTCTTCGGCCCGGGGCAGTACTTCGCCGAGGGCCGTGCCGATTTGCTCAATCGTCTGGCAGAAGGCGTCGGTGTACTTGCCTTCTTTCAATGCGGCCGTGAGGTCATCGCGGAAGCTGTCGAGCTTTTCCTGCCCCAGCTTCTCCGTTACCTGCTGGTCCGCCAGGATTACCGCCACGTGCTCAAACAGACTCACGTAGATCAGCACGCCGGTTGAGCCGGCCGTGTGGTGGACGCGGCTGTCGAAGAACGCCTTGCTGGCGGCCTGCTGGGCCTCCTGGCGCAGCTCTTTGCGCGGGGTGAACAGGCGGCGCAGCCAGCCGATCTGGTTGGCGACCACCACGCCCAGCAGCCAGCCGCCGACGATGATGCCCAGTACGATCGGCAGGTTGATCACCAGCTTCGTGCCGCCCCAGTCGTCGGGCTGCGCGTCCTGGAACAGAATCCAGACCACTACCAGCGCGATCGTCCCGATCCAGAGACCAATCACATCTTCGCTGCGGTCGTAGCGTCCGCTGGAGGTCGCCGCCACGGGCACGATCTCGGCCGACGTCTTGCCCTCGGCCGCCTGGACGGTTTCGGCGATGCGCTTGCGGTCTTCATCGGGGAAGTACCTGGATGCCTTTTTCATGTCTGCTCCTACCAGCTTCCCGAGGCGCCGCCGCCTCCTGAAAATCCGCCGCCGAATGAGCCTCCGCTGAACCCGCCGCCGCGGCCGCCACGATTGGTGAGCGCGCTGTAAATCAGTGTTCCGACAATGGCGAACACGGCACCCCAGAACAACCATGCCCAGCCGCTGCTGCCGCGCCGGATCAACGATACGACCGTGAAGATCGCGAGTCCGATGAATATCGCGATTGCGAAGTACACCCACGCCGGCGTCGAACGCCTTGGTACTTCCAGGCCGCGGGCGATAGCCTCAAGCCCGGTCACACCCTGCTTGATGCCTTCACTGAACCGGTTTGCCTTGAAGTTGGGGATGATCAGCTCGTCCATGATCTGCTGGGCCTGCGCGTCATACTGATGGCCCAGCCCCGCGCCGAACTCGATGCGCGCTTTGCGATCGAGCTGACTGACGAGCAGCAGCATGCCGGTGTTGAAGTCCTGACCGTTGATCTTCGCATGTCCCACGCCCCACTGGTTGAAGAGCGTGAAGGCAAAGGCCTCAATGCTCATGCCTGCGCCGCCGTATTCGGCCATGGACTCGATGGTCACTACCACGATGGGCGTTGCCTTTTCGGTTAGCAGCTTGTCGCACATCGCGCGAATGGCCGTGGCGTCGGCCGGCGAGATCATGTGGGCATTGTCGAGGATGAACTCGCGCGGCCCCGGCGGCGCCAGGTTGATCTTGGCAGCCAGTGGCGCGGCGAACAGCAGGCCTACCAGTAGCGTCAACGGCAGAATCTTCATTTTCATGCGGGCTCCCTTCGAGCATCGATAGTGGCCGAAGGTGTGCGAGCCTGCCATTACAAATCGAAATGGAGCGTGGAAGGCACGCCCATGCGGCTAGGCAGAGTCCGCGGCCGCCGAAGCATCGCCTTCGTCGGACTTGCCTTCCGTGTCCGTCTGTGTCTCGCGCTTTTCATTGATGGCGGGCTTGTCCACCGCCTCGCGTGAGACTCGCAGCGGCTGCTCGAAATTGCGGACGTGCAGCACGCGTTGCGGGAAGGCGATCTCGATGTGCTTGTGGTGAAACGCCTCATCGATGGCCTTGTTGACCTCATGGCGCACGAAGCGGAAGTTCTCGATGCCGGATACGAAGCAGCGAAGTTCGAAATCCAGGGTGCTGTCACCGAAACTCTGGAACATCACGTTCGGCGCAGGTTTGCTCAAGACCTTCGGCTGTTCGCGCGCGACCCGCAGGAGTGTCTCTTCGACCAACTTGACGTCTGAGCCATAGGCGACGCCGACCTTCAGAACCAGGCGCAGGTTCTCTGACGACAGGCTCCAGTTCACGATCTCTGTCGTGATGAAGGCCTTGTTTGGTACGACCAGCTCTTTGCTGTCCCAGTCCTCTACCGTGGTCGCGCGCATGTTAATGCGAGTGACACGGCCGGTGATTCCGTTGACTGTAACCGTGTCGCCAACGCGGATTGGCCGCTCAATCAGCAGGATCAGGCCGCTGACAAAGTTCGCAAAGATCTCCTGCAGGCCGAAGCCCAGGCCGACAGAGAAGCCGGCAATCAGCCATTGCACCTGCGACCAGCCGATTCCGATCATATTGAAGACGATCACCGCACCGACGGCCGCGAACACGTAGCGCGAGATCGACTTGAATGCGTAACGAATGCCGGGCGAGAGCTTCAGGCGCTGAAGGATGGTCGTCTCGAGAAAGCCCGGCACGGTGCGCGTGATGACTACGGTCAGTGCAGCAAACGCCACGGCCAGCAAGACTCGGCCGAGGGTTACGGGCACGACACTGGCGACGACGTTTCCTTCCGCGTCGGTTTGATCGACCGTGTGGCGCCAGAGCTCAATCTCGTCTAGGAAACCGAGTGCGGGCAGAACATCCAGCCACACGAACAGCACGCCAACGCCGAACAGCGCAAACGCGACACTGTGCCGCAGGCTGCGCGTTTGTTCGCGAACGACCTTGAGGTCGAGATCGTCTACTTCTTCTGTAGCAGCCGACTTGTCTGCTTTCCGCCGGAGCTTCCGTTTTCGGACGGTTCTCGCGATCCGCTGCTCAGACAAGTCGAACCAGCGCCTGCTGAGTTCATTGAACAGCACGATCCCGACGAGCAGCATGCCCGTCTCTGCGTAGCGCACGATCAGCTGGCCGGACGTGTAGGTATAGCCGACGACAGACAGCGCGCCGATCACAAGCGGCACCAGCAGCGCCAGCAGGTAAATCGGCACCTTCGCCCGAACGGCGAGGGACGGCTTCTTTCCCTCTGCTTCTTCGTCGTCAGGGGGAGCGAACAACGGGCCGTTGGGACGCAGCATCAGGTGGGTGAAAGCGATGGCGGACACCACGCCGCCCAGCAGCACGATGCGCCCCAGTGTGTTGGCGCGTGATTCGTCCATGGATGTCGAGACCATTCCGAACACAAAGGCGGATGAAACCACGATCGGCATGAACCACGTGAGGTGGCGGCGGATGGGAACGCGGATCCGGTCGGGCCAGTCGAAGTGACTCTGGGCCAAAGCGTCAGAGCGCGTTGCATGGCGCGCGAAAGAGAGTGCCAGTGCCGGGACGGCGGACAGAAGCAGGCCGGCAACGAGCGCATCGCCGAATGCATCCACGCTGTGCGCTTGGCTGATGCGCCAACTGAGCATCCAGAGCACGGTCGGAAACGGCGTTGAGGCAACGAGCGTCCAGGCGAAGCAGCGAAGGGTCAGCAGGAACGGCGCCGACTTGTTCTTTGCCACCACTTCCGATGTCTTGCGAATCCGCACGCGAGCAAGCGGCTGCAGCCCGAGCACAACCAGCAGGATCAGCAGGCTGGCCACGGCGCTGAACGGGCTGTCCGCAATGTCCGTGCTGACGTCGCCGGCCAGTGCGGACCATTCCCGCGGCGACAGGAGCCAGGCCAGGGCACGTCCAGCCGGCTCCAGGTCGGTCGGGCGGATGTAGCCGGTGCTGCGAATCCATAGAACGCGCTGGTCGATGTAGTCGCGGTATTCGATGACGCGGTCAACGAGTTGGCGTTCCGTGCTGTCGAGGTTGACCAACACGGTGGTGTATCGATCGTAGTCGCCCCTTAGCGCCTCGAGGTATGTTCGCTGGGATTCCAGCTGCGCCCGAAGCGATGCCTCAATCGAAGCGCGATCCGGGAAGTCCGCAGGAACCTCGTTCATTCGGACGGCCACCGCCGCATCGAGGTCCTGCACCGCACGCAAGCGGTCGTCTACATCGAGGAACTCGAGCTGGATCGTGGAGAGCGTCTCTTCGCGCTCCGAGATGCGATCCTCGTATTGGCTTACTTGCGGCAGTGTGCCGCGTTTTCGGCGCAGCAGCAGGCCTACCGCATCGGTCATGCCGACCTTCTTGATGCGCTCTTCGACGCCTTCGAAGTCGTTGGTGACCTCTTTCAGAAGCTGTTCGGCCTGTGCGAGGTCTGTGGATGCCTGTGCGATCAGGGCCGGCAGCCCGTCTTCACCGGTCCGTCGTTTCGCGAGCTCGGCATTCGCCTCCGCCACGGCGGCGACGACCGGGTGCATCTGTGCAGCTTTGCGCCGATCCGCCTCCGCTTTCGCGGCTTGCTTGTCGGCATCGCGTGACCGGGCGTCCTCCAGTACTTTCCGCAGGCGAGTGACCAGGTCGTTGGCGAGTCGCAGCGAGCGGTCCGCCAGTTCGATCCGCAGCAGAATCAGGTCCGAGCGCTGGATGTAGCTGTTCAGCTCGGCCTCGTAGCTGGCCAGCTCGGCGGCCTGGTTGGCACGCCGGCTGGCAGTGCCCAGCTCGATCGCGTTCTTCAGTTCCGGTGGGTCGTCTTCCGCGACGGCCAGCGATTCGTTCTCAATGGGGGAAGTGCTGCGCTGGCGCGCCTGGGCAATCTTGTCAGGCAGCTCTTTGCGGGCAGTGTCGCGTTTGGCCTGCTCGGCCTTCAGGTCTGAAAGGAGTGTGCTGGCTGCCAGCTGCTCGGCCGTGGCTGCGTCAAATGCTGCCTGCGCCTCTTCGAGCGTCGGTGATTCGCCCAGAGTCGTCGGCAATTCTGCGGGCAGGGAATCGATCTGGGACCGGACGGTGGTCAGCAGGTCCGGGGCGGAAGCCGCGGCAGTTTCGAACGTCTTTTTCCTGGTCCGCCACTCGTTGCGCGCCGAGATGTCGACAATCGCGCCGTCATAGACCTTTGCCAGCTGTGCCCGCACCTCTTCCGACAGTGCCTCATTGGACGCGGCCTGGGCCTGGAGCTGTCTCAGCTGGTCGAGCGTGATTTCGTCGGGATTGGGCTGCGCCTGGACACTTGCGAACATTAACAGCATGCCCACCACGACAATGGTGGCGCGTGCGGCCAGATTCGAGATCGTCTTGGGCATGAGCAGGACTAACGCGAAGACTCGCCTGCAACATTCCCGTGCAACCTCGCATATGCGAGCTGGCTTTATCTACTGACACACGGTGCTATCATCCGGGCTTGCAGGGCTTGGATGGAACGGACAATGGCCACCACAAAGGTTGAAGTTCTTTTCGGTAAAATCGCAGTCAGCTGCGGTTTCATCAACGAAGAGCAATTGGCCAAGGCCGTTGAAGCACAGGAAAAAGCACCCGACGGCGCCCACCTCGGCAAGATCATGGTCGACCTGGGCTTCCTCAGTGATGAGGAATTGATGACCGTGCTGGCCATCCAGCGCGAGAACCGCTCGCGCCTCGAGATGTCGCCGGCCGTGCGCAAGATGGGTATGACGCTCGGCCGCCTCGCGATCGAAAAGGGCTACTGCAACGAGCAGCAGGTTCACGACGCCATCCGCGAGCAGGCCAAGCTGGAACGGTTCAACCTGTTCTTCAGGCTGGGTGAAGTGCTGGTCAGCAAGCAATTCCTGACTGCCGAGCAGGTGCATGAGCTGCTGCAGACCCAGAATATCTCAATCCTTGGCTGCCCGGCCTGCTTCAGCAAGTTCAATGTGCTGAACTGGAAAGAGGGCATGAAGATCCCGTGCCCGAAGTGCGGCCACCCGGAGCTGGAGCGTCCGGTAACCATGCCGGCGCTGAAGGTCGATGGCAGTATCGACGAGGGCGACCGCAAGGTTGCGCTGAAGAAGGCGCAGCAGGAAGAGGCGGATGCAAACGTTCCCGACTCGTTGAAGGGTCTCGAGGACGATTTTACGCCTCCCAAGCGCTAGCGTGTAAGATTCTGTCACAA
This sequence comes from Planctomycetota bacterium, assembly GCA_020425605.1. Classification (GTDB taxonomy): domain Bacteria; phylum Planctomycetota; class UBA8742; order UBA2392; family UBA2392; genus JACKID01. The sequence continues at coordinate 192,865 of JAGQRH010000001.1, forward strand.
TTCATCTTACGCACTTCTCCCCGGTGTTACTGACACCCGGCTGAGCGCCGGGTGCTTGACGGGCCCCGGACCCAGCAGGATACTGGGTGCGTCGGATACCCTCCAAATACAGGGATGGTTTCGTTTTTAACCCAAACAAGGGGAACTGAATTGAAACGCAATAATCGTCGCGGATTTACGTTGGTTGAGCTGATGGTCGTTATCGGCATTCTGGGTCTGCTGGTCGGCATCCTTGCCGTCGCAGTGATCCCGAAGCTGACCGAAGCCAAGAACAAGCTTGAGGTCAAGCAGATGGGTGACCTTATGGCGGGCTTCCAGAACATCGCCGCCGACGATGCCAAAAAGAAGCGGCTGCGTGACAAGAACGTCAAGGATGCCAAGGGCGAGAAGTTCTACGAAGTGGCTTTCAAGCGCAAGCTGCTCGAAGACGGGCTGCTCAGCAAGATCGTCAGCCTGAACTCGACCACCGACACCAAGGCCGGCAAGGAATGGCTCGAGGACGAAAACGGCGAAATGCCGCAGAACAGCTGCAGCTACACGGCCCCTAAGGCCAGTGATCTGCTGACTGTAATGGGTCTCAAGGGCAAAGGCCGCAAGATCATCCTGACCTTCAACTCGCGCAACTGGCACAACTACAAGGACCAGGGCGTCATCGTGCAGTGGTCGGACGGCGACACTGCCACCTACCTGATCAAGGACGACGCAGTCAGTGGCGACTACAGCCTCGACGGCGAAGCATGGGAGAACTCCCCGTCCGAGATCATCGGCGAGAAGGCACCCTTCGACCGGACTTTCGAATAGCATCGTGATGCAGCCGAAAGACAGCCCCGGGGATCATCCCGGGGCTGTTTGATTTGACTCTGTGCCTTCCGGCAGCGACAATACGGGGGTCGGATGTCTCCCCGCGCGCAATCTCCCGCCAGGGGTGCTTTGCCATGGAGTCCGACTGTAGACCTTCCAATCGCCTGACTTGCCTCGATTCTGTCCAACTGCGGCTGCCTTGCCCGGCCGCGATGACGCCACCATAGACCGTACCCAAAGCATGCTGTCCGCGCGCCCGCGCGGGCTGTTCGCGATTTCGCCGGCTGCCCGGTGAGATGGTTCCCTACTGGCCTGGCATAAACCAGAAGAACAATACAATTACGAGAAAAGACTATAGAAAACTTGACGATCCCGGGCTCACGGGTGATGCTTCGGTGTCGGGTCCTCGCCTTCTCTGGCGCGCCAACTTCTATTTCGGAGTCATCATGCATTCTCGCGCACGCGCGGGTTTCACCCTTGTGGAGCTCATGGTTGTCATCGGGATCCTTGGCCTGCTGGTCACGGTTCTCGCGTTCAGCGTCACCCGGCATTTCACCAAGGCCCACGCCGACCTCGACAAGGTCAACATGAGCAAGCTGTACAGCAGTCTCCAGACACTTGCCAACGACGGCACCTTCACCAAACGGGCTAATGACAAGGCCAACCGCGACAAGAGCGGGCATGAGTTCTTTGAAGTTTGCTTCCGCCACAAGCTGATGGATGCCGACCAGCTTGATGAGATTGTCAGTCTCGGAGGCCCGAACTCGGCGGCCGACCGCGCCACTCTTGGCGACAAGTTCGAGCTGGATGCGGCCAATTGCAGCTTCACTGCGCCGAAGATGGGCGAGTTCAAGCAGTTGCTGCAGGCCAAGGAACGCACCGTGCTGTTCGCGTTCAACAGCAGGAACTGGCACAACTACGACTCAATCGACTACGGGGTTCTCGTGGCCTGGTCCGACGGCCAGTTCGAATATCTGACCTCGGCCGATGCCGCCGAGAAGTACAACATCAGTGCTGAAGAATGGGCCGATCCAAGCCAGCTGTTCGGCAAGAAGAAGCCGTTCGACCACACCTACGAATAGCCGCTAACTGAGTAGTTTGACGACGGCCGGGTGGTCCCTGATTTTCTGCAGGGGGCTGCCCGGCTCGTTCAATTCCAGCTCGAGCATGGTGGCGGCGCGTTCCGGGTGGTCGGCAAGCAGGCGCTCAAGCGTGCGTTCGACTTCCGCGTTGCGGCCCTCAATGCACTGGGCCTTAAGGAGCCAAAGCCCGGCATCCGGGAAACCAGCCTGGAACGACTGGGTCAGTGGCTCAATAGCCAGTGCCGGGTCGCCGGACTGGTAACGGGCCACGCCGAGCAGAAGGTTTGCCTGAGGGTCGTTCGGCGACTTGGCCAGCAGCGTATCGAGCTCAACCAGCGCCGCGTCGAAATCGCCCTGGTGCACCAGCATGCTGGCGATGTTGCGGCGTATGTAGTCCAGCCTTGGGGCGACCCCGATTGCCTCAGTGAGCAGCTCCATTGCTTCTTTTTCGCGGCGTTCCGCCAGGTGCTCGTTGGCCAGACCGTTGAGCGCGTTGGCAAAGGCCGCATGTTCGCGCTCGTGCAGGGGCTGCTTAGCAATGCGCCGCCGCCAGATGTCTACCAGCGGCCCGAACGTGGCAAAATCGGAGAACGCCGCCGACAGCTCCAGCATGGTGTCTACATCACAGCCCTCGGCCAGCTTGCGTGCGAGGCGCACTGCGTGGGGGCCCTCACCTGCTTCCAGGTCGGCGCGGATCTGCTCCACTGTGGGTTGGTCGGTCATTCGGACAGGCTACCAGTTTTGGTTTTCAGGCGGGAAGCGTTGCGTACTTTCGATACCGGCTAGGCGGTGGCGAAGTAGGACTTATGCTTCTCAAGCGCTTCTGCGCTGAGTCCGTTTTCGCGCTGCTCAGCGTGGCCGAAGGGGCTCATCTCCCGCAGGCGCTTGACGATGGCAGCCGTCTGCTCCACGGCGGCGTCGACTTCTTCCGGCTCGGTGTAGCGGCTGACGCAGAAGCGCACGCTGCCGTGAATCGCGCTCAGCGGCACGTTCATAGCCATCAGCACGTGGCTTGGCTCCATGCTGCCGGACTTGCATGCGCTGCCCGCGCTGACGGCGATATTCGCGGCGTCCATCATCATCAGCAGTGCCTCGCCGTCGATGTACTTGAAGCCGGCGTTGAGCGTGTTCGGCAGGCGGTCCTGCTGGTCGCCGTTGATGATCACGTCGTCGCAGGCTGATAGCAGCCCGGCCTGCAGGCGGTCACGCATCTTCTTCATCTGCTCAATGTGCTCTGGCATCTCGCGGTTGATCAGCGCTGCGGCTGCGCCCATGGCGACGATGCCCATCGCGTTTTCCGTTCCCGCGCGTCGGCCGTCTTCGTGGTGTCCGCCGCGAAGCAAGGGCAAGTACGGCGCCTTCTCGCGTACGAACAGCGCGCCGGCGCCTTTCAGCCCATGGAACTTGTGGCCGGAGATCGTCAGGTAGTCGACCGCCGACTCGTCCGTCAGGTCGATCTTGAGCTTGCCCGCCGCCTGGACAGCGTCGACGTGGAACAGCGCACCGAACTGCTTGGCAATGTCGCCGGCGGCGTTGATCGGGTTGATTACTCCGGTCTCGTTGTTTGCCCACATCAGGCTGACCAGCGCCGTGTCGCCGCTGATTTCGTTCTTCAGCTCGTCGAGGTCGATGTGGCCCATGCGGTCGACGTTCAGCTCGGTAATGCGGTAGCCGGCCTCTTCGAGATAGCGGATCACTTCCAGCACGCTCGCGTGCTCGACGCCGGTCGTGATGATGTGCTTCCGATCCGGCATCCCGTCGAGAGCGGCGTAGATCGCGGTGTTGTTGCCCTCGGTCGCGCCGGAGTTGAAGACGACTTCGCCGGACTTGCAGTTCAAGAGCTTGGCGACGTTCTCGCGCGCAAGCTCAATCTGATGCCGTACCTTCTGGCCAAACGAGTGGCTGCTGCTGGGGTTGCCGTAGATGTCGCCGAACAGCGGCAACACGGCCTCAACCGCTTCCGGCGCAGGGAAGGTCGTAGAGTTGTTATCGAGATAGATCGGCCGGTCGGTCATTAGCGCATCGGCGGGGCGTGCAGCTCGTCTGAGTGTTCGGTGGTGTCGATCACCACAATCTCCGGGTCCACCATTTCGCGCAGACGGTCCTCGACGAAGAACTTCATGGTAGTAGTGCTCGACGCGCAACTGTTGCAGTGGCCGTGAAGCGAGACGTACACCTTGTTGCCCTGCACGTCTACCAGCTCCATGTCGCCGCCATCCATCGCGAGGCCCGGGCGCACTTCGCGGTCGAGCACGTCCTGGATGGCCTTCATTTTCTCGAGCGTGCTGGCGTCAGCGCCCACCCGCGGTGTCACAGGTGTTTTCTTCACTTCGGCCGGCTTGTCTGCATGCACGCGCTCAAGAATCATCTTCAGGTCGACGTGGCAGCTTGTGCAACCGCCGCCGGCCTTTGTGAAGTGCGTGATCTCTTCAATGGAGGTCAACCCGTTGTCGCGGATCGCGCGCTCAATCTTGTGTTCCGGCACGCTGTAGCAGCGGCAGATGTGCATCTCAGCGTCTTCATCAAGCTCGGTTTCAAGCTCAATGCCGCGATGGCGCGCGTAGGCGACTTCCAGCGCCTCCATGCTCATTACGCAGGTGTGCATCTTTTCGGGCGGCAGGCCGCCGAGAAACTCGCTGATGTTGTCGGCTGTTATGCGCGCGGCTTCGTCGATGTTCTTGCCCTTCAGCATCTCGGTCAGTGCGCTGGATGCTGCGATCGCGCTCGGCGAGCCGAAGACCTGGAACTTTGCGTCGCGAATGACTTCGCCCTCATCGAGCTTCAGATACAGCTTGAGGGCCTGCCCGGTCGCCATGGAGCCGACTTCGCCAACCACCGTCGCATCGGCCAGAACGCCGACGTTGCGCGGGTTGATGAAGTGCTCTTTGACTTTGTCGGAGTAGGTCAGCATGGTTCTCAAACGCCTTGGACGTCAGCGTACATTCCGGACTCAGTTAGTCCATTATACACATCTGCTGGTTTGAAGGGAGGTTGCGCACAGGCTAACCTCTGCGCATGAAAGTCGACTTCTCAGCCGCATGGAAAGAGCACGATCGCATGGCCAAGTCCGTGCCGCGCGCCCTGCGTGAGACACTTGGCGGCGACTTCACGCCCCGCGCGTTGGCGCTGCGGGTGGCGCATGAGACTCTTTCGAAATTCCCTCGAAACGATGTACCCACCGTCCTGGACCCCTGCTGCGGACTGGGCTCGCTGATGCTGGCGGCGATTGAGTGGGCCTGCGTATCTCGGCCGCAATGGGTGCAGGCGTGGCTGCAGGGCGGCAAGCTGCAAGGCTGGGAGATCTCGCGCAAGCTTTCTGACGGCACCAGGCGCGTGCTCACCATCGCCGGAAAGTGCCTGAAGCTGCAGGTGCGGCCCAAACTGGTGGTCCGCGACGCGCTGGAAAGCGCTGACCAGGAGATCTGCGATGCGGTCATTGCCTGCCCGCCGTGGAAAGACCTGACCGGTGCCGCCGCCGCGGACCTGCCGCCCACCAAGCGCGCGGCGATTGCGCGACGCTTTGGATCGTTTACCGGCACACCGGCTTTGCACACCGTCTTCACGGAGCTTGCAGGCCGCCTGGTGCGCCGGTCTGGAGGGCGTGTGGGCATACTCTTGCCGCTGCGCGTGGCCGACAGCCCTGACTATGCAGCATTCAGGCGTGCGATGGCCCAGCTGGTTTCGCCGGAACAAATCGTGCCGCAAGGCCAGGGCGCGTTGCCTGGGGTGAAGGACGACGCCGCCGTATTTGTGCTGACCGCCGGCAAGGGCGACGTCAGTGGCGAGCCGTGGGAGTCACGCGCCGATGAGCGCGAACAGGTCTACCAGACCAGCATATTGCGCCACATCCCGCTGCCGCCGACAGCGTTCGGCGACGTGGGCGTAAACCCGGGAAACATGTCCCAGTTGATCACCGATAAGCCGGAGAAGGGCGCACAGCCGATCCGCGATGCGAACGACGTAATCCCGTTCGCTATGCGCAAGCCGCAGAAGTACCTTCGTCCGACCCCTGCCAGCCACAGTGGTCGCTATGCGCGCATCGCCCCGGCCGCGACTTTTAAGCAGGCGAAAATCGTCATCAAGCGTGACGCGCAGCGCCCGATTGCCGCCAAACACAATCCGCCGGCGTTCTTTCGAGAAGACCTGATCGCCTGTTTCGGTGCGCCCGACCACGACGACGACTTTCTGCTTGGTGTGTTCAACAGCGAGTACTTCGGTCGTTTGTACCGCGACAGCTTCAAGGACCATCGCCTGCGCACCGAAGGCCGCATCACCGTCGAGCAGCTTCGCGTACTGCCGGTTCCGTCGCGGCGCGCGGCCGGCGCGGCCTACAAGCAGATCATCGAGCTGAGCCGCGAGTTGCAGAAGTGCGCGGGCAAGAACCCCAAGCTGCTGGCGAACCTCGATACCGCCGTGCGCAAGGCCTACACTGGCAAGTGATGCCGGATGCTCCGACAACCGAAAGCTGGCTGCCAGACGGGTATGAACCCGGGCTGATCTCGGTCGTGGTTCCCACGTTCAACCGCGAAGCGCTTCTGCCGGCGACGCTGGCGTCCGTGTTCGCGCAGGACTATCGGCCGATTGAAGTCATCGTCGCCGATGACGGCTCGACCGACGGCACGCGGGCGATGTTGAAGGCCCTCGCCGTGCCCGAAGGTGTCGCGCTGCATGTCAGCGAAGCCGACCACGAAGGCGCATCGGCGTCCCGCAATCGCGGGGCTCGGCTCAGTCGGGGTGAGTTTGTGATGTTCCTGGACTCGGACGACCTGCTGGAGCCGGGGGCGTTGATGACCCTTGTGCGTACGATTGCCGGGGCCGATCTGGCGGTTGGGGCGTGGTGCGACCTGGAAGGCGGCAAGCGTTCCGAGGCGATCCGCCGCGAATTCGGAGACGACTGGTTTGTTGACCTGCTGAATCACCAGTGGTTCGCGACTTGCGCGACGCTGCACCGTCGCGCGGCTCTTCTGCGCGCCGAGGCATGGAATGGCGAAGTGCCCCATGACGACGATTTTCATTTCGTGGCGATGCTTGGTCTGGCGGGTGCGAAGCTGGCGAGCACGCCCGAAGTCGTCGCGCTGTACCGACGTCACGACTCAGACCAGATCACGCGCCGCGATCTGGCTGCCAAGTCACACGACACACAGCGGGTCCTGCAGCGTATCGAACGTGACCTGGATAGCCGCGACGCCTGGACATCGGCGCGCCGCGAAGCCCTCGCGTTTCGGTACTTCAAGACGGGCCGCATGGTCTGGTACTACGCCGGCGATGTAGATCGCTTTGAGGAGCTGGTGCATGAGGCGATTCGGGTCCAGCCCGGTTTCAGGCCGCCGAAGAACTGGTACCGCTGGATCGCCGGACTGGTCGGCTATCCGAATGCCGAGCGTGTAGCCGCGATCGGGCGCAAGCTTTTCCGCTAGAAGCGCTCTTCCTTGTGCTTGGTGGGCTCGGCGAGTTCGCGGTCTTTCTCCTTCACTTTCTTTGCCGGGATGCCCACGTAGACGGCGTGCTCACGCGCGTCCTTGGTCAGCAGGCCGCTTGCGCCCAGCATGCTGTTTTCGCCCATGTGTGTGCCGGCCAGCGCCGTTGAGTGATAGGTCAGGCGGCAGCGCGGGCCGATTACCGTCTTCTTGTTATCAACGAACTGCTGCAGGTTGATGTCGTGGGTGTGGCTGTAGACGTTCACGAAATCGGCGCAGGAGGACTTGTCGCCGATGCTGATCCCGCCGCGGTCGTCAAGCATCACCCAGCGGTGGATCACCACGTTGTCGCCGACTTCCATGTTGTAGCCGAAGGTGAACTCTACGAATGGGAAGCACTTAAAATTCTTGCCGCACTTCTTGAAGATGTGCTGTGCCAGCATGCGCCGAAGGCGGAAGCCGAGCTCAAGGTTCATGCCGGCCGGGCTGCGGTCGTACATGTACCACAGCCAAAGCAGCGGCTTTACGGGCGCGTAGCGTACCGGGTCGCAGTCGCCGTAGTATTCCGGCTCAAGGGTAATGTTGCGCGGGTCGAACTGCGCGTTGGCGATCGCCGAATTCTGCTCGCCCCACAGCTCGGTGAGCGCGTCGCGGCAGATGATGTTGCGGTCGTCGCCGGCGCGAATACGCGAGTCGATGCTGTCGACATAGTCCTGGTAGGCCTTCTCGGTCTCGGCCGGTATCTCAAGGTGGCGCAGTTTCATCTCGACGCCGATTGGCTTGGCCGGCGGTGGCACGTCCGTCATGACAATCTCCTTGCATGTGGTTATAGCGAAGCCGTCGTGACGGCGTAGCCCCCTGCTGACGCCGGGGGGCTACGGCGCCTGGATCTTCGGCGCCATGGACGCGTCAAGTGGGCGCAGGCCTTGCACGCCGTTGATGATGGGGCTCATAAGAGCTTCAAACTGATTCAGAAACCCGTGCACATCGACGCCGTGAAATCCGGCCGGAAGGTCGGCGAAGCGGGAGATGGCAGATTTCGCCAGCGTCCGCGCGCCGGAGAAATTCGCGTTGGCGTAGTGATAAAGGCTGACCGCCGCCTGCAGGAACGCCTGGTAGAACTCGGCGTCGTTGCCGCTGCTGCGTTTCCACAGCACTTCCAGCACTTCATGCACCATGAACCAGTCGTGCGCCCGGTAGAACTTTAACGCGCGCTGCCACAGCACGGTGTCGGGAAGGCCGATGAAGTCTCCGCCATCGCCCAAGTTTGTCTATCCTCTGAGGTGTTCGATAAGAAGTCGATTCAGACGTCGAGCGGACACTACCAAACTCAACTCAACAAAGGCCAGCCCGCCAAGCACTGGGGAAATGCCTGCAGCGAATGCGAGCGGGTTCCTCGTGGCTGGGTCACTCCAAATGGCAATTCCGACACAAATGCACACTGAGGCGGTCACCGCCGATAGCGTATGAACTAGGTTGTTGCCGATCCTGTAGGTGGCTGTGCAGCCGTTGGCGACGTTTCGAAGGGCCCCCCGGGCAGTTGCGTGGAGCCTCATATTGCCCGGCTGGTACTCGCGGATTCTGAAATCGCACTCTTCCGCCCTGTTTGCAGTGTCCAAATCCCCGGCCAGCTCATGCCGTTCCGTGAGCGCGAGATGCAAGCGAGCAAGCACTTCCTGATAGCTGCCGGTGCATTCGAGTTCGTTCGCGATTGCCATGGCTACTTATACCCAGGCGGGTTCTTCATGCCGGTGACCGGTGGGGGTGTGGTGAACGCGCCACGTGTGACGGCTGCGGGCGGAACCAGACGCACGTCGAGCACTGGCTCTGTGAACTGGAATTGCCATGCGGGCCAGTCGGGGCGGTTTTCACGCCAGGTGAAGATGCGCATGCGGTCGCGGCTCAGGCCGATGATCGTGCCGTTCAGCACGTCGCAGGTGCGCACCGGCTCCGGCGCCGTAAACTCAAGGGCGGTACTGCCGTCGCGGAACAGCATCGGAACGACAGGTCGTTTGATCGCCACCAGCAGGCAGCGGCGGTTGCCCTTCAGCTCCGTTGCAGCAAGGTCGCTGATGGCCGTGCCCGCGTAGAATGCCAGTACCGGCGGCTCGCTGGATTTCGGGTCCCAGACGTAGACGTCGCCGGCGGTGTCCGCGATCAGGATGTACTTGTCATCAGCCGCCAGCGCCGTGACTTCGTGCCGCGTGCCGCGATAGCGGGCGGCGACTCTCAGCGTGCTGCCCGAGTCGTTGGTGGCTTCCAGCAGCAGCACAGTCGGGCCGTTTGCGAACAACAGTCGCCCGTCGACGACCTGCAGGTTGCGGGTCGTTGAGAATTTGCTGATCAACTCCGGCATCACCTGCACGGCCGAGCTGTACGGTTGCAGCTTCGGCCAGCGCAGCAGCCCGAATTCGCTGTGCGTCGCGTAAATGAAGCCCTGGTACACGACGGCTGCGTTGATGCCGGTGCGTGCGTCCACGCCGGGGCCGATCGGGTATTCGCGGTGTGCCTTCTGGTGCTGCACGAGCGTGGTGTAAACGCCGTTGCGCGCGCCGGCGAGAATCAGGCGGTCCGCGCCCTCGCCTTCAGTGCGCACGCTGCGCAGGCTTCCGAGGCGCCCGCCGTCATAGTCGAGCGAAACGATCGTCTGGGTCAGGTTCTCTTGCCGCAACGGATCAATTCCGAACACGCGCCGACCACTCGTCACGAGAGCGACAGCGTCGATTTCCGGTGAGTTGCTGGTCTCGCGCTCGGCGGCCTCCATCTCGGCTGTGTTCAGCTCTTCTGTGTCATCCAGCTCTTCGGTTTCGGGCACGTGGACGGTGGCCGCCTGCGTCGCCTCGCTGAGTGACGTGCCGAGTGCCTCATTCATCTCGGTGGCAGCGACTGTCGCGATGTCTTCGTCATCAATCTCGGCCGGGCGGCGGATGGCCTCGGTATCTTCGCGCGTGATCTCAACGCGGTCGCCTTCCTTGACCTTGCCGGTGTCCTGCTCTGTGTGTTCTTCGCGCACCGGGTCAAGCCGCGGCTTGGAGATCGCGAGCTCGAACTGGCGTACCTTCTGTGCCTCGATCTCGGCGACGGCGGAGAGCTGCTCGGGCGACATGCTCTTGAGCATCAGCTTGGCCAGCAGGTCGGCCTTGAGTTTTTCGTCCTTGATCAGGTTGATGTAGACCTCAATGCGGTCTTCGGACAACTCGTCTTTAAGCTTCTTCACAACCTCGACGTGCTTGTCGAGCATCAGTGAGTCCATCTCGAGCTTGTCTTCCACCACCAGCTTGCGCAGCGTCGCCTCCAGGCTGTACTGCTGTTCGCGATACTCGGTCTCGAGCTTGTCCAGCTCGGCTTTGCGCTCAAGGTCCTTGAGCTTGCGCTCGTGTTCCTTGATCAGGCCTTCTTCCTTGGCCGAGACCAGGAAGTCCTCCAGTTCCTTGCGCGACAGCTCCTGCCCCATCTGGTCTCGGAGCATGGCGGCCTGCACTTCCTGCTTGGCGCGGTCGCGCTCGCCCTGGCGCTGTACATCCGCCAGGTCCTGCTTGTGCTGCTCAAAGCCCTCACTGCGAACGCGGCCGAGGTCCAGGCTCGTCTCGGCAATTCCCTTGGTCTGCAGCTCGGCGCTGCAGCGGTCGATGATCTGCAGGCGCACCTTCTGCAGCACGGCTTCATCATTGATCTGCTCGGCCGTGTATTCCTTCAGAACTGCCTTCACGGCGGCGGCGACTTCGTCCTGCATCTCGGCCTTGAGCAGCGGCCAGTCGAAGTGGCGCCGGCCCTCGACGTTGTGCTCAATGAATGCGTCGATGGCGTCGCGGCGCGTAATGTCTGGCGTGACGCTGAGCTCGAAGTTCACGCTTGCATCGAAGCCGTCCTTGGTGACGGCCTTCTGCGCATTGAACGGAATGCGGACGTCGCGGTCGCGGACGAGGTGGGCGGTAAACTCGCCGGCGGTTTCTTCGCCGGGCATCAGCACGCGCGACTTGCCGTCCTTTTCCTCAACGAGGCCGACAAATCCCTGTGGCACGGAATACTTTGTACCGAGCAGCCCCTTAACCTGCTCGGACTTCACGCGCAGGTAGACGGTGTTGGCGGTGGGGGTGACGGGGTCGCGCTGGAAGCGCTCATTTTCCCCATATTGTTTTTCGACCATCTCTTCCATCGGTATCAAGTCTACAGCCCCTCACGCCCTTGAAAACGGGGCTTTTCGGCTGCCTGTTATTACTTGAACGTCTCTGCCGGTTTCTGTCATCCGCGTCCGCCCCTTGGACGTATCCAATGCAGGCCTAGATTGGTCCGCTCAAACGACTGGAGAGATAGATGAAAGCCGCCCGCCTGCTTGCCCTTCCGTTGCTCGTGTCTGCCGTGATGCTCGCCGGAGCACAGGAGACCGCCAAGCCACCGTTCGAGTGGAAAGTGAGCGGCGACACGGTTGAGACGTTCAAGCTGGAGTTCACGGCGATCAAGGCGATCGACCAGTCTAGTGCCAAGGCCCTGATCGAGACCTGGGCCGCCTATACGGACAACCGCGAGAGCACTTCCAAGTCGATGGATGTCGTTGGCGAGAAGTGGGATGCGGCGCTGGCAAAGTCCCTGCGGGCGCATGAGTCGAAGCTGCTCGCGGAGGAATTCATCAAGCGCCGGGACGCCGAAAAGGAAGGCGAAGAGAAGGGCGAAGTCACCTATTCGTCGACGCGCGGCGAAGAAAAGGTGACTGGCGAAAGCACAGACCAAAAGGGCACGACGTGGGTCGAGACCACCCAGTCGGTCAAGGTTCGCCAGAAGGACTGGCAGAGCGGCGAGTGGAAAGAAACCACCGAGGAAAGCAAGTCGCGCTATGCCTGCGTGAAGGGCGAAGACGGCAAGTGGCGCATCAGCCGGATTGAGCAGCAACGCAAGCAGGTGGACAAGGACGGCAACGTCGTGATGACCTGGAAAGAACAGGGCACGATGCTCGACTTCATGCTGTTCTATCGGCGCCAGTTCGAGAACCGTAAACCGCTGCCTGCACTGAAGCAGGACTCACCGGAGGCGGCGGCGATGTCACTGTTCGAAAACCTGCTGCCAACCCGCGATGAGCTGGGGAACTCCATCCACAGCAAGGGCCTCAAGGCGTGGACGGACACGCTGGAGGGCCTGTTCACCAAGACTTACATGGCCGGGCTCGACAAGAAGTTCGAGGAGTGGTCCAAGGACGGCGCCGAGAAGCCCAAGCGCGAGATCGATGCGACCGGTTTGGGTGAAGATGGCGTCAAGAACGTACGCTTCAAGCCCCGTGACGAATGGACCGGCGCGATTGAAGTTCGCGTCAAGGAGATCGACGGCAAGTGGGTGATCGTCGATGCCGGCTACTGGCAGGACAAGATGGAAAAGGACGGCAAGGTCACCAAGGAGTTCATCTCGGAGCCGGACGTCTACTCACTGAGCTGGCGATAGCACTCAATTCTTCGGAAGCTCATACAGCGCGAAGCCGTGTTGCTCGTCGTAGTACTTGCGCTCGAGCAGCCCGGCGTCGGCCCAGGAGTCAACCTGCCGCAGCATCATGCGGTCCTTCATGTCATCGCGGAAGAACACGTAGTCCACGCCGTACTGCTCGCGCATGATGTAGAACGCGACGCGCGGGTCGCCGCCCCAGTGGTCGAGCCGGCCGTCCATGAACTCGATCACCCGTTGCCCGTCTTCGTTGGCCAGCGCGGCCGTGAACATCGGGTCCATGCCCCAGATGTAGTCGCAGTCGCTGCGGAACATGAACAGCTCGGGGAATGAGTCCCAGCCGTGGTTCCAGACGACCTTTCCCTTCATCTCATTGTGATCCTGCATCCAGACGCCGGCTTCCTCGTAATACGCGCGCGGCAGATAGCCGATGTCGTTGCCGGCGACATACAGGTTGATGCCGAGCAGCAGGCCGAGTGACGCACAGGCCGTCGCGAGCAGCTTCCTGGGCGGCACCTTTGCGAGGCTGGAGCGCAGCTTCTCGGTGGCCGTCAGTTCGCCCAGCCAACTCATGCTCGCCAGCAGCGTGAACGGCACGGCGTACTCGAGAAAGCGGCCGTTGCGGAACGTCAGCACGATGAAGCCGACGGCAATCACGCACGTCGCAAATGTAGTAGCCGACGGTTTGTGCTTCAGCGCGAGCGATGCCAGGGGCAGCAGCAGCGGCGCCGCCAGCATGAAGCTTGCGCCGGTACTGAGTTTGCCGAATCCGTACGGCAGCATCTCCACGCCCGACATGTCCGGCGGCACGGTGGCCATCTGCGCGCCTTCTGGCCAGCCGAGCAGCGAGGCGCTGATCGAGCCGATCACCCCGCCGCCGCTGTGGCCCCACGGCACCAGCACGTTCTGCACCCACCAGATCTTCAGCAACGCGAACGAGCCCGGGTGCAGAAGCCAGCCGATGATCAACCCGGCCAGCACCAGCCCGCTGAGCTGCAGGTCCTCAATCAGCGTCTTGCGCCGCGTTGAGCCGACCGGTTGCCAGAGCTGCCGGAACGTGAGCCGGAACAGCGCCATCACCAGCAGCAGGTGACAGCCCGTGTATGACAGCACATAGAGCACGGCCACTACGAACACAGTTTTGCGCGAGCCGCGGCTCAGTGCGCCCCAGCCGAGAATCGCCATGCAGACACCAAACAGCCAGCTGCGCGGCTCGGACATGCGGTAGGCCATCAGCGAGCCCATCAGCGCGCCGCCAGCCAGCGTCGCCAGCCACGCGCGCCTCACGCCAAGCATGCGAAGCCCGGCAAACAGGCACAGGCCGAAGAGTCCCCATGCAATGATCGTCGCGAACTTCGCGCCGTTTATCAGCGACTGCCAGTGGAACTCGTCTTCAGCGCCGAGCGTGAACGGAGTGAGGTAGACGTGGTAGAGGAAATCCTTGTCGCTGAAACTACCGTTCCAGATCGAGAGGCGCGTCCAGTGGAAGTCTTCGCCCGCGTCGCCGATTGCGCCGGTGCGAAGCAGGTAGGCGAACTTGATGTGGTATGGCGTGTCGCCGCGCAGGGCGCCTTCGTTGCGCTGCCAGCTCCAGACAGTTTCGTTCTCGCCCTGGCCGTATGGCATGAAGCCCGGGTTGATCTGCAGCCAAGCGCCGCATACGCAGGCGACGAGGAAGACGAAGATGGCTTGCTTGATCAGGGCGGATCGATTCGGCTGCTCGGCCGAAGCGTCGGCCGGTGGGGGAATGGTCCCGGCTTCAGCAGTCTCTTCATCAGCCATGGATGCCCAGTACAGCGTGAAGCCGCAATGGTAGCCCGCGCGGCGAGGGCGGGCAACCAAGGCTATTCAGGGCTGACACGAAAGAGCGCGACACCCTGCTGGCGGCGCGCGAACTCAGGCTCCAGGACGCCTGCACGCGACCAGCCAAGCAGGCGGTTGAGCGTGGGGAAGCCGGGGTCGCGATCATGGACAAAGATGTAGTCGGCGTGCAGATCGTCGCGGAGAATGCGGGCGACTTCGGCGGGGTCGTCGCTCCAGGCCGAGGTGTCGTTCGCCATCAGGCCAATCACGCGGCGTGCGTCTTCGTCGCCCGTGGCTGCGGTGAACATCGGGTCCATGCCCCAGACATAGTCGCAGTCGCTGCGGAAGAGCAGCAGCTCAGGTAACGAGTCCCAGCTCACGTTGTAGATAACTTTGCCCTTCAGCTCGTTGTGGTTCTGCATCCAGACGCCGACCTGCTCAAGTTGCGCACGGGGGCGATAGCCGATCTCTTCAGACGTGCGCAGCAGGTTGATCGCCAGCAGAACGACCAGCACACCGGTGACGGCATGCAGCTGGCGGCGGGAGGGCAACTTGAGGCGCTGCAGACGACCCTGCACGGACGGCGCTGCAATCACGTCCGAAATCCAGCGGGCACCGGCGATCAGCATGAACGGCACGGCGTATTCGATGAAGCGTCCGTTGCCCAGGCTCAGCACCGTGAACCCAAAGCCAATGATGAAAGTGGCGATGGCGGCTCGTGACGGCCGTGTGCGGGTTGCCAGTGAAAGCACCGGCAGCAGGATGGCGGCGACGGCCGTCCATGTCGCGCCGCCCAGCAGCGCCATCAGCGGCCAGCCACGCAGCTCGGTGCCCAGCAGGCGGGGCGGCACTTCGACCACGCTGCCAATCCCCGTCCCGCCGGCGTGCGTGATTGGCACGATGATGTTCTGGACCCACCAGATGTGCAGCAGCTGAAGAGACTGCGGATGCAGCAGCCAGCCAACGATGAGTCCGGCCAACGCGACGCCGCACAGAATCGCGTCCTGCCTGAGAGCCGGCCCGCGCGCGCCCTCCTCGGGGCCGAGGGCCTGCCGGAACAGCAGCCGGAACACGGCCATGGCAATCAGCAGGTGACAGCCCGTGTACGCGAGCACGTACAGGATCGCGATCACGAAGGTCCACTTCCGCGAGCCGCGCCACAGCGCCGCCCAGCCCAGCATGGCGAAGCAGACGCCGAACACCCAGCTGCGTACCTCCGTCAGGCGCGCTGCCATGATTACGCCCATCAGGCCACCCGCCGCGAGCGTCCACAGCCATGCCTTCGGAGTCTTCAGCTGCCGCATGCTCGAGAACAGCGCGAGCATGAACAGCCCGCCCGCGATGATCGCCGCCAGCTTCGCGCCGTTGGTGAACGCCTGCCAGTGGAACTCGTCCTGGGCGGTCAGCGTGAACGGGATCAGGTACAGGTGATACAGGAAGTCCTTGTCACTGAAGTGGCCGTTCCAGACCGACTCGCGCGTCCAGTGGAAGTCTTTGCCAGCGGCGGGGATTTCGCCCGTGCGGTACAGCCACGCGGCCTTGATGTGGTAGGAGCTGTCGCCCTCGCGTATGCCTTCGAAGCGATTCCACGACCACTCGCTGTGACCGTCATTGAACCGCACAAAGCCCGGGTTCATCTGCAAATAGGCGGCGCAAGTGCACGCGATCAGGAAGACGAAGACACACTGCTTGATCAACCGTTGCGCCGCAGGGGCGTCTGCGGCGGGCTGCGTGTCCTGCGGATGTTCGGTGTCGCTCATCAGGTCCCGATCCGGCCGTCCATTTATAGACCCTTCACGCGTTCCCGCAAACCGCGCCCTGAACCAAAGGTTGGCGACAGCGGCCAAGCGCATACTATGCTGCGTTGAATCAACTAACGGAGGATTGGTATGCGAAGACCAGCCGTCGCCGCCGCACTGCTTGTTCTGCTGGCATCTGTAATCGTCAATGCGCAGGACGAGCCAAAGGCCGTCCCCAAGCTTGTGTTCAAGACATCCGGCGAGACCGTGTACGATTTCGCTGTCGAGGTTGCCCTCGACCCCGCGCCGGATACGTCCACGCCGCGAGGCGTCGTGTTGGCCTGGTCGCATTTTGCCAACACACCCAAGGGCTACGACGACACCCCGGTTACGCCGGACGAGAAGTTCAACGGGCTCGCGAACAAGGCGCTTTCGGAGCTTGAGAAGGGGCTGTTCAGTGCCGAGCTGGCCACCCGGGCAGGTGAGGAACGCACGACTGAGCAAAACCGTGAGAGCAGCTATCAGAGCGCGCGAAAGGAAACCGTCGTTGAAAGTGAAGAGACGCTCGAGGAAGGCAGCGTCACGGTCATCACGAGCCAGGAGCGCGTCTCCCGCTACAAGAATAGAGATGACAAGTGGGAGGTCGGCGAGCCGAGAAAGTCATGGTTCCGCTACCACGTGGTGAAAGACGAGGACGGCAAGTGGCGCATCGACAATGCCGAGCAGGGGCGCGAGGACCGCAAAGGCTCAAAGGACGGCGAGAAGGCGCTGGAGTGGGAGCCGATGCGAAATTCCGGGCTGGAGTTCGCCTACGAAGTCAGCAAGCCCGACAGCGAGCAGTTGACCAGGCCGGAGCTGAAGGCCGGTACACCGAACGAAGCCGCGATGGCGTTTGTTGCGCTGCGCAAGTTCAGCAACGACGCGCAATTCCGCTACTTCGGCGTGCTGTGCAAGGGGCTGGAAAAGGCGACCGAGGGCATGTTCACCAAGGCTTATATAGAGGGCGTCCACAAGGCCAGCGACGACCGCGCGGAGAAGAACAAGAACAGGAAAGACAACCCGCCCGAGATTGAAGAGCTGCGCGACGAGACGGAAACCAGTGCGACGGTCGTGTTCAACAAGACGGACTCCAAGGCCAGCGACAAGTTCGTCGTGAAAGTCGTCAAGGACGGCGACGCATGGCGCGTCGTCGAGCTCGGCACGCTGCGCGACGCCGACACGAATGAGGAAACCTACGTGCCTAACCAGGGCGTCTACTCCCGCAGGTAGGTAGCGCATGCCAAACACAAAACGCCCCCGCAGTCGTGGGGGCGTTTGCGTTGGTGCCCAGCCTACTTGTCAGAGATGGTGCACTTCCATTCTTCGGAGTTGGCCTTTACTTCCTTGACGTACATGCTTCCGCCTTGCGTCGGCAGAGCGCTGAACGTGCCGGGGATTTCGCACCTGAGCTGGTACTTCAGCCTGGCTGTTCCCTGCGGCATGTAGCTTACGAAGAACGCCACGCGGTCGTCGCGCAACTCGACGTTCTGGCACAGCCCGCCTGCATATCCCTGGCCTGAGCGCAGCGCCACCGGCTCACAACCTGCCGGCTTGAAGTCCTCGAACGCGAGGTACTCGTAGTCGTTGTCGGCCGAGAGGTTCAGCTCAACCTCGATCTTGTCGCCGCTGAGCAGGTTTGCACCGTCCTCAAGCGGAATGCGATCGTAGGTCATGCGCTTTTCCTTGTGCGTGCCTTCACCGTCGGCGTTCTTGACGTCGATTTCTTCAACCTTCTCGACCAGCTTGTAGTACTTGCGGTCGATGTGGATCTCGTTGCCGCTGGCCTTCAGGTGGTCTTCCTTGCTGAAGTAGCTCAGGAAGCTGCTGAAGTAGACCTTGCCTTCGCCGACGCGGCTGATTTCGAACGTGTGCTTGCCCGGCGTGATGGTCTGGCCGTTCAGGCGCACATTCGTCTGCAACGCGAAGATGTTGTCCGGCGTAACTTCCCACTTGTGAATCTCGTTGCCGTCCATCTTCACGCTGACGGTGTAGCTGCGGCTCAACTCGCCGGTGGCCTTGGCGTATGCCATCAGGGCTGCAACCGCGTGGCTGGTGTCCTTGGTGCTGTTCCAGCGTGAGCCCTTGCGGTTCTGCGCCAGCCAGCGGACGTGCTGCTCAAGGAACTTGTTGGTCGGGTCGACCATCACGAACGCCTGCATGACGAACGCGTTGGTCTCGATCTTGTCGTTGTACCACCACCAGTAATCCTTGCCGCCTTCCCACCAGCAGGTGCCGTGCTCGAGGTCTTCCTTGCGGTAGTCCTCAATGTTGCTGATCAGGATGCGTGAGCGCTCCTTGTCGCCCGCCAGCCACTCGGCCATACACATCATGGCGCGGGACTGGTGCGTCAGGTCGTCGCGGCGGTTGTAGATGAGGTCAAGCAGTTCCTTGTCAGGCGCGCCGCAGTACGCCTGCACATAGGCGATGTAGGCCACGCGGTGGATGTTCTTTTCACTGCGCGCCAGGCCGCTAAGGAACTTCACGCCGCGGTCCAGCATGCCGTTGTCGAACTGCACGCCCGCCGCCTTGGCGGTCTGCAGCCCGTAGCAGACATAGGCGCTCATGTAGGTGTCGCTCTGACCCTGCTGCCACCAGCCCCAGCCGCCGTCGCCATGCTGCATGATGGCGAGGCGCTTGATGCCGTAGTCGATGATGCCGTTCATGGTCTGGGTGTTGAACACCGGGCTGTGCTTGTACCAGTACGCCGCCTGCGGGTTGATGCCCTGGTAGTCGAGCTTGGCGCGGCGCTGACCAATTTCTTCCAGGCTTACGCCGGCGTCCTCGAGCGTCTTGCGCACGATCACCGCGGGCAGGAAACGCGACATGGTCTGCTCAACGCAGCCGTAGGGGAACTCGAGCAGGTACGGCAGGGCGTCCATCGCCAGTGCCGCGACGCTCGGGCTGAGCTGCAGGTCGAGGTTCGTCTGCTCCGGGTCCAGCTTGTCGGGCAGGTCTACGGTAAACGTCTGCGACTTCTCGCCGTCCTTGATGACGGCCGTTGTCGCCTGGTACATCTCCGCCCCGCGGATCTTGCACGGGTAGGATTTCTCGGTTGCGTCGCTTTCGATCTGGCTCAGTGCCAGCATGCGGATCTTGAAGTTGCCGGCGCCGGTCATGCGTACGCGCCAGTCAACGCGGACTTCTCCGTTTGCGGGCACCGTGATCTGCTGCACGTCCTGGGTTTCCGGGAACAGCTCATAGCTGCAGAACGCAGCTTTCTCGGCGGCGGTTGCTGAATCCAGCGGGTTGAGCATCAGCATCGCCTTGACGGCCAGTGCGACGTCGTAGCGGTTCATGATGATGCCTGACAGCGTCACCACGTCGCCTTCCACGAAGAAGCGCGGGGCCTGATCGCGCAGGATCAGCTGCTTTTTCGTTTTGACGTTCGTGAAGGCCTCGCCGACCTTGGCGACTTCCGTGATGCCGCGTGCGGCGATCTTCCAGTCGGTCAGGTTGTCCGGGAATTCGACTTCGATGGTGGCCTTGCCATCGGGGCCGGTAACGACTCGATGGCTGTAGAACACGCTGTCCTTGAAGTTGCTGCGGATACGAGGCGTGGCGGACTCCGCGTCGTTTGCAACTTCCTGCAGCGAGTCGGCCAGCTTTTCTTCAGCCTTTTTCAGCGATTCCACCGGAGAGGCATTGGGCGAAGCCGGCTCGTTGGACGCACCGTCCTGCATCTCACCGCCTTCGTCGTCGGCGCTGCCTGGGCGTCCGCCGCCTCCTCTTGCGCGCCGGAAGCTCGTGCCACCGCCCTTGCCGCCGCCCAATTCGCCGGACGGGTCGTCTTCGGCGTTTCGGCCGTCGACTTCATCCTTGTCACTGCCAAAGCCCCGGGCGTAGCGGTCGGACTTGCTGTCCTTGGTCTTGGCCGCTTCCTTTTCCTCGGCGAAGTTGAACTTGTTGCGCTCCCAGTTGATCCAGTCGTGCACGCCGTAGCCAAGCGGTGCGCCGTACCAGCGGTACTGCTCATACTTCTGGTTGTCCATCAGGCGCGAAGCCACGGCCGTGTTGTAGCTGTTGGCGTAGTTGAGGCGGTAGCTGCGCCTGTCTCCGTAAAAGTGCTTGATGATGTTCGGGGTACGGTCCGGCATGATGTATTCGACCGAGCGGTCGTAGATGCTCAGCGCGAATTCAGCGGCAACCGGCTCACCCTTGTTGTTCTTGGCCGTGACGCTGATGGTCCCCTTCTGGCCGGGCTGGTACCACTCCTTGTCGGTGGTGACCTGCACATCGAGGAACTGGTCGACGGGCGGCACGAAGATCTCGCAGGTCTGGGTGTGCAACTCGCCCTTCTGGACGGTCAGCACGTTGACGTGGAAGTTCGGGATGTGTTCGCGACCCATGGTCAGCTCAAGCTCAAGCTGGCCGCCGGTCTTCTGCAGGTCGACAAAGCTCTGGGTGACGACTTCATTGCCGCCCATGACGCTGATCAGCATCCAGGCGTCTTTGAAATCGCTGGCGAGCAGGATGTGGGCCTTCTCGCCCTCCTTGTACACCTTGGTCTGCGGCACGAGGCTGATGGTCCCGAAGCGGAAGCTGCCCGGGATCCAGTGGTCGGCCTTCACGATCACGCGTGTGCTGCCGACGATGTCGCTGCCCCATTCATCCTGCGTGCGATAGACCAGCTCGTAGGTGCCCGCCGTATCGAACGGTGTATTCCACCATGCAAGCCCGCGTTCGTCGGTCTCGAGATCGTGTGTGCTGAGAAGTGTCTTCAGCTCGTCGATCTTCGGCATGCCTTCTTCGTCGATCGTCTTGGTGAAGGTCACCTGGAAGATATCGAGCTTGCCCGGGGTCTGGACCGGCTTGTCGTCGGCCGTGACCGTGCGGACTTCGATGTCGAGGCGATCGCCCGGGCGATAGAAGCCGAGCTTGTTGTCAACGAACGCAAAGAACGCGCGGCGCAGGGCCTTTACTGAGCCCGAGCCGGTGATGGTTCGGCGTGAGCTGTCAGTGACTTCGACCTCGACGCGGTACTGGTGATCGTAGGTGCCCCATTCTTCGAGGGCCTTTTGCGTGTTCCACTCGATGACCAGCTCGCCCTGCTCATTGAGCTTGCCGGCGCTGTCGAGCACCAGCTCGGAGCCCGAGTTGCGGTAGAACTGCTGGTCGGGCGTGCCGTAGTACATCGGCGTCTGCCAGTTGTAGAGCCAGTCGTAGGCGCGCGGGAAGTAGACGCGGTGGTAGTAGAAGTCGCGGTAGACCTTGTACTTCACGTCCGCTCCGGCGGTCGGGCCGCCGAAATAGTACGTGCCGCTGATGGTCGCGCTGATCGCCTGGCCCAGCTTGACGGGCTTGTCCGGCGGGGTGACGGTGACTTCGAATTCAGGCTTCTTGTATTCCTCAACCTGGAAGTTGCCGCTGCCGATCCAGTTGCCGCTGCCTGAGCGCACGTAGAAGTACCACGCGCCGAGTGCATCGTCTTTCTTGAGATCGAGGTCGTACTCGAGCGCGCCGAACTTGGTGGCGGAGATGGTCTTGTTCAGCTTCTGCTCGCCGCGCGGGTTGTAAAGCTCAAGCTGGAAACGCGCGCCCGCCACGTTCTTCCATTCGCCGCCGTCGCGCTGGCGCAGCAGGATCTTGCCGTGCACGGAATCGCCGGGGCGATACACGGGGCGGTCCGTGATCGGGTACATGCGGGTGTCATAGGTGCTGTAGTCGTTCCAGCCGCGGCGCTGCCACCACGGGAAGCCCTGCTGCACGAATGCGTAGCGTCCGGTCTGTTCAGCAAACAGCAGGTAGCCGTCCCAGTCGCTGTTGCCGACCGTGGGCACGCGGATGCGGCCCTGTGCGTCGCTGGTGTACTTGCTGACGTCGATGGTCCAGCGGATCTGGTCGTTTTCCCACCAGGTGTGCCAGCGCTTGTAGATGAAGGTGGTGTCAGCGAGCGGTGCGCCGCTTTCGCTGTCGACCATGATCGCCAGGTTCTCGTCCGGGTTGTAGGTCTGCACGACCACCTGCGCGTCGGTGACGACTTCGAGGCGGCGGTCAATGACAGAGCCTGTGTCGACCTCGATCAGGTACGCGCCGACCGGCAGGGTCTGCGGCAACTCAAAGGTCATGCGGGTGTAGTTGTGCTGGCCTTCGTCGCCTGTTGTGTACGTCTGTGTGAACACCTGCTCACCGGTGTATTTCTTGACCAGCTCAAGCAGCGCCGGGTCGCCGATGCCGCTGAGTCCGGCGGCCTTGGCATCAAGGAAAGCGCGGTCCTTCATCAGCTCACTGACGTTGAAGGTCAAGGCCCGCACTTCGTACTTGGACACGTTGCGCGACTCGACCCACAGGCCGAGATGTTCGCCCTTCTTGAACAGGCTGCGTGTGGTGCCGACGTTTTCGCGGAAATACCAGCTTGCGCCGTTGGCCCACTTGCGGATTTTCTTGTCGTCGGGGATGTTCGCGTCGGCCGCAACGGTCGAGACGGTCAGGCGCTCAACGCGCAGCTGTTGAAGGTTATAGCGGGCGCTGCTGGTCTCCGTGCTTTCCTTGAATGCTTCGTCCTCGATCAGTTTGGTGTAGGCCTTGTCTGCTTCGAGGTGACGGCCGACCTGTTGGTAGCAGTAGCCGATGAAGTACTGCGCGTCGTCTGCGTAGGGCGTGTCGTGGTAGTCCTTGTAAACGGACTCGAACACCGGGATCGGCGAATACTCGCCGGCCAGCGGATCGAACTTCTCGAGGTCCGGCTGGTACAGCATGTTCTGGATCGTCCAGTCATCGATCTGCGTGAGCGCGACCAGGAAGGTTCCCTTGCGATACATGGCGAGAGCGGCCATGTTCTGGGCCTTGCCAGGGCCGGCGCTGAGGACGTCCATGACGTCCTTGGGGAACTCGCGGCCCTGCGTCAGAAGCGAAGTGCAGGCCTGTTTCAGCTCGGTGCACATTTTCACGAGCTCATCGTGTTGCTTGATGATGGTGTCGCGATCCTTGAAGTCGTGGCGGTAGTAGTTGTAGGTCTGCTTCTGTCCGTTGGCGTCGAAGTAGTCGAAGCTGTGCTGTGAGCGGCCGTCCTGGTACTGCCAGGTGTGCAGCGCGGCCGAGGCATCCAGGCCCGCGTTGAACGCTTCTTCCACCATGGCGAACGCATCTGCATCTTCGCCCAGCTTCTTCATGCTTTTGCGCGCTTCCGGCAGGAGCAAATCGAAAGACGCGGCGAGCCGGTCCTTTGCGTGCATGGCGTCGTCGCGTTCGGTGTTGTGGTAGCTTGAGTCCGCGATCCAGCGGCCCCAGCTTTTTACGCCCTTGCTGTTTTCGTAGTAATAATGAGGGCGCTCGGCGAGATAGTGGCCAAGGCGGTAATCCACCCGCCCGCGCTGGAGATCCGTCAGCTTTTCGGAGTCCGCGAGCTCAGTCAGCTCTTTTTCGGCCTTTTCGTGATTTTCCAGCTGAGCCTGGCAGTGACCCATCCGAAGCTTGATCCGGAACCACTGGTCGCTGTCCGCGTTGTCCTTGAGGAACTTTTCGTAGGCCTCATAGGCCTTTCGATAGCTCTTTTCCTCGAACTGCTTGTCGCCTTCCTGCAGGAAGTCCGGCTTGTCCTCAGCCCACGTCAGGCTGACAAAGGCGCAGGAAATGGCCACCAGCAGTGCGCCGCCGAAACCCAGCAGCAGCGTCTTCTTCGGGAACTTGCTCAGCATTTCGATCTCCGAAACATCAAAAGTATAAAACAAACGCGTGCAGCATGACTGTCCGTGGAAAGTGTGACGCGAAAGGCACGTTACAGGTTCCGGCTTTCAAGTGGCCGGGAATCCGGAGGCGCCGAACGCCCTGAGCCTGACAGCCGAATCCCGAAATTGTGGCTACTCCGTGACACGCGTAAGCCTTGACGCTTAGGCCCTTTCAACTAACATTCGAGCTCCCCCCGCAGTCAATTTGCAGCCTCCCGGTGTCGTATTTTCGTCGCCGGGCAAGACCGAAACCTGGAGTTTCGCATGCGTTATGTTTTTCGCGCAGTGGCGATCGTGGCAGTGCTGGGGTTTGTGTTCAACCTCGCCATCGCCCAGAAGGCCCTTAAAGAGCTGCCCGACGGCGCCGACAGCGACCTGAGCAAGGACGGCACACGCGAGGCCCACCAGGGAGCGGACAACCCGCGCCAGGGCAATCGCTCCGACCGCGATGGGCGTTTCGGCGGCCCCGACCCATACGGGCCCGAGAACTTCGAGCAGTTCATCCAGAAGGCCGAGCGCCAACTGAATGACCCGCAGTGGCAGCTGAAGATCGACTTGCAGGATCCGAAGCGCATTGTCATCAATCACGCCGACGGCAGCAGCGAAGAGTACTGGTACGTGCTGTTCCGCGTCGTCAACGACAACACCCGCACCATTAAGGACACCGAGCTTCCGACGCCCAACTCGGAAGACGTTGACCTGAACAACCCACCGTCACCGCTTGAGGTCAAGGACAACAGCGGCACCGACCGCGAAGGCGTGCCGGTGGACTGCCACCTCGACTTTGAGCTGCACGTCTTCACCCACGACATCGAGAAAAACCCGTGGGACGCCGGCGAGTACCCGTTTGACCCGGACGACGAAGTGCTGTCGCCCGAGGCTCTCGACCAGCGCCGCGCCAACATGAAGAGGGTGTACAAGCCGGTCAGCAACCACTCGGTGCTGCAGAAGGTCGCGGAAGCCGAGGGCCTGTATGAGTGGATGGGCAACTACGGCTATATCAACGAAGCCGTGATGCTGTTGCACCCGCTTAGCGACTTCCAGCGCCAGATCGGTTTCTCACATGAGCTGGACGCGCCGGACCTCAGCGGGCTGCGTTGCCTGCCGTATCGCATCAGCACGTTCGTCGGTGGCGAGCGCGCCGAGGCCATTCGATATGTTGCTGTCTACGACGAAGACAACACCTTCGCCGGCGTGTTCGGCGAAGACGAGACCCTGCCGGACGGCTCACACCTCGTGAAAGATGACTCTGACGAGATGTACGGCAAGCTCACCCAGCGCCGCTACATGGCCGGCGACTGCATTGACAGCTTCGGGCGTCCGTTGCGCGCTAACGATCCGGGCTATCTCAACGCCCGCATTGCGGGCAGCCGCGACGGCAAGGGTGGCAGCTATGGCGTGCTAGCGCCGGATCATCCGGCCGTCGACCGCCCGGTGATGGTCCCGCACTACCGCCTGTATCGCGATGGCGACAAGGTGCTGTTCGACTACGACACCGGCATCAAACACGCCGACTACCCGAACCAGACCTACCACATCAACGGCCGCATCGTCGGCCCGGCCGACGACCGTTTCGGAAACGCCGAGGAAGTCAGCGGCAGCACCGAGAAGTTCGGTGGTGATGTTGTCGGCAAGCCGGTCAAGGTGATCGACCATAAGGGCCGCCCGATCCGCAAGTACATCGTGACCTACGAAGCCGGCGAGCGTATCAGCCAGGCCGAGTGGGACATCTGGCAGCGTCGCCTGGGCCCCGGGCTGCTCTCGCGCTACCAGAACCTGGCGGACATCACAAATCGTCCGCTGTTGGCTGACGACCCGCTGATCGGGCTGCCGAAGATCAAGATGGGCAATTTCATCGGCGATGAAGACCACGGCGCAGCCGAGGTCATCCAGCGCGGTGTGGATACCGGGCGTCGCGGCCCGCAGGGCGAAGTGATCCTGGACATGCAGGAATACACGACCGGGCGCCGCTTCAGCCCGCGCAAGATTGACCCCGCAGACTTCATGCGCGACCCGGACGGTGAGTTCACCACGAACCGTGAAGCGCCGATCCCGCCCGGTGCGAACCTGAACTCGGGCGAAGAGTATGTCTACGCGCCGCTCGGCAACGCAGTGGAAGGCGCAGTGCCCGTGCCGGCCTTCGACCAGTACGGCGCCTGGCGCGACTATCGTGATGAGCTTTCCGGTGCGCGCATTCCTCTGACCGACAGCGAAGGCAAGCTTGTTCGCGACGATCAGGACCAGATCCTGTATCTCAAGGATTACGAGTACGAGTACGTCTACCTGTACGAGTACGACGTCACGCCACAGGACGACGACGGCTTCAAAGGCGAGCATGGCGGCGACCGCTACCAGCTGGTGAAGGAGAACATCAAGTTCACCGTCAGCCGCGAAGCGGACGGCAAGCAGGTGGTGCTGCCGCTTATGCGTCTGATCTGGGAAAAGCGCGTCGTACGCGAGCCGCAGATCATAGATGGCTTCGAAGTTGTGGATGCGGACGGCAACGTGCGCTCCGTGACGGCCGACGAGTACCAGCAGATCAAGGGTGAGGCGCCGGGCCCGGACGTGGTGAAGGTCAAGATCGTCACCAGCAAGGAAACCCCGACGGAAGTAGTGGTGGGCGTGTGGGACGGCAACAAGTCCGTCGGCGCAAACCAGCGCGCGGAATCATGGGAAGACGCCGAAGAGCGCGCGACCCACCTGCCCGCGACCTTCGATGACAACGGCGAGCGCGTGCCGGGCGAAGCCAATCCCAATGTGACCGTTGAGAACCGTGAAGTGATCCGCTACGTCAACCGCTTCCGCAATCAGCAGGTGGTAAAGGACAACACGCAGCGCGACTTCAGCGGCACCGGCCCCGAAGCCGGCGAATTCGAGGAAACACCCGAAGAAGACAACGGCATCGACATGTCCAAGACCTACAAGACGTACAGCCGCTGGACCGTGCCGCCGCCGATGGTTTACCGCGACGACAATGGCGAGTGGCAGGTGCTGACGCGTCTTGCAGACAAGATCGGTCCGGCCAACCGCTGGGACGGTATGGATGCACCCCGCTTCCTGACCCGCTACGTCAGCGAAATGTGGGGCGTGGCGATCTTCAAGGGCGTAAGCCGCGACTGGGACTACGCAAACGTCTACGTCCGCGGGCTGCGAGGACAGGTGAGCAATGCCGGGCTTACGCTCGACGGCAAGGTGACCAGCATGCCCAGCCCGGCCGACGGGACCAGCGAAGTCGGCAAGTCATTCTTCAACCCGCGCTATGTGGCTGAAGAGTGGGTCTACCGCACCCGCTACGAGCGCCTGGGTGACGAGTTCGAGAATTACCGCGACCTCATCCGCAAAGTGCGGACCTTCTGGTATCGAGAAGGCGACCGGGACATGTCTGGCGATTAGCAACAAGAACCAACCAACAACCCCGGCCAAGGCCGGGGTTGTTTCTTTTCGGTCCGGCAACCCAGCCGTATGGGTGGAACGGCCATCGGAATTTCATGTCGCACGTGCTTGTAGGCTGATCGTGTCTGTTGAACGAAAGGACATGGTCATGAGTAACAAGAAGTGGCGGACCCCTGCGGGCGAATCACAGAAGACGGCGGCAGACTCGGCGACTGCTCAGCATGCGCCGCCCGAGACGAGCACGACGGCCTCGGGGCATAAGGCCCCGGCGCGGCTGCGGCGCCTGCCCGACGACTATCTCGAGAACGGGCACGAGGGCGACTGGCCGGAGCCTGCGCCGGGTGTCTACCGCACCGCGATCGGCGCAGGGGAAGACCTGCGCGACATGCGCGTCAGCATCGCCGGGACCGCGCGGGGAGCCGACGCCGAAGAGTTGCTCTCGGATGACCGGGTGGAGTTCATCCTGCGCGATGCCCTGCAGTTCCTGTGGCAGGTTGTAAGCCTGACGGCGCGCGTGGCGGAGACGATCCAGGTCGGCGATCTGCGGCAGATCGTGGCCGCCGAGATGGCCATGCCCGGCGACGTGGTGAAGACGGACGGCACCATCTCGCGCTATCCGGATGCGGCCAAGAAGGGCGCGGCCGAAATGGGGTCTGGCTCCCGCAGGGTGCCTGACCCCATTTCCGGGGATGCGGAGGCCGAGCCTGGCCCCAGGCGCACGTCCAAGGCTCGCGGCGCGTCGCACCCGTTCATGATGCTGCTGCGCCTGGCCGTGCAGGCCTCGCGGCTGATCAAGCAGATCACGGCCGGCACGCACCCGGAGGTCCACAACAAGCTCAAGCGCGAGCCGCGCAGCCCCTACAGCGACATAACCCGGGTCGACAAGCAACTCAGCGCCATGCTGAAAGAGACGTAGCGGGCGATGCAACAAACCCGGGAACGGGCGAGCCCAGGCCACCGAAGCGAGTCTTCGGCGTTTGTCGTTGGTGGCTTTGGTATCGGCGATGGATTTGCGAACGTTTGGTTTGGGAATTGGTGGTTCCGGATAGTCATGCCCGGGCGTTGCCGGTCGGGTTATGATGATGTTGGTCACCTAAGGGGTTTTCTGTAGGCGCTGCATGCCCGGGGACCGTTGATAGAGTCAGGCCGCCCCGCATCGAGGAAGAGAATGAACACACGCCTTTGCATCGTTTGTGCCGCGCTGACGGCCCTGTTTGCCCTGCTGTTGATGCTGTCGCCCTCGCCCGGTGTGGCGCAGGATGCGCTTTCCAGCACGGTCAAGATCGGCACAGGTGAGAAGCCGAAGGTGATTCTGGCGACCCTGAAGATGCTCGGCTCAGACAAGCCTCTGGGCGACTTCAAGCTGCTGGTGCTCTACAAGCAGGCTGACGACAGCAACCACAACCTGACGGGCATCACGGACGACAAGGGCCAGCTGCGCATCGAGATCTTCGAGGCGCCGAAGGAAGTGCGCGTGTTCGCGTACGGCGACTTCATGATCCCGGAGGGCTGGTCGAACATCCCGATCGCCAACATGAAGTTCGAAGGCATTGAGGAATGGGCGCTGCAGGTTCGGCCGCTGAAGCGCGTGAAAATCAGCGGCACGGTCAAGATCGAGGGCAATGACCGCAAGGCCGAGCGCGCGAACGTCGCGTTCGCCCCGCTGGACGTCGCCCAGGACGGCAGCTTCAGCCTGTTCGATGAGCCGCACAGCACACTGACTGACGACGACGGCAACTACGAGATCGAGCTCCCGACGGGCTATTACCAGGTCTGGTCCTACTGGGCTGACCGAAGCACCGACGACTGGACCGGCTTCATAAAGGTTGAGGAGAAGGCGGGCATCTTCGAGGACAAGGTCATCAACCTGACACTGGCCAAGGGCCCGATGATCGAGGGCCAGGTGATTGACGGGCGTACGGGCGAAGGCGTGGCAGCCTCGATCAACCTGTACACGAACCAGTATCTGCGCCAGTTGCGCAACTTCACCAGTGATGGCGAATTCCCTGATGAGGAGGGCCCGAACGGCGAGGAGATTTTCTGGCCGGTGGGTACGTTCAGGTTCCAGGCGTGGATGATTGACCCGAACGACTTCTCGGTGGTGATCCGCCCGGCCGGCAGTGAACAGGTGATGCGCGTGCTGGACGGGCTGAAGCTGTCCGACGTGGTCGGCAAGAAGCTGAAGTGGGACCTGTATTCAAAGGACATGCGCACGGTGGATGTGAAAGTCGTGACGCACGTGAAGGATGTGCCGGTGAACAACCTCGACATGAACCTGCTGCCGCGGCAGATCGATGTTCCGCAGCACCTGCAGCAGAGCTACACGGCCTCGGGCTACACGGACAACGACGGCATCGTGCGCTACATGGGGCTCGCCACGGGCACGTACGAAGTGTACGGCGCGCGCGGGAGCGTGTTCCTGGGCCAGATCACAGTGACGAAGGAGCAGTCGCAGGAGCAGACGGTGAAGTTCGAGATTCCGTTCGCGTTCGGCACCGTGAAAGTCGGCGAAGAGGTTTGCAAGCACATGGAGGTGTTCGTCTGGATCACCAACAAGGCCGGGCAGTCTTTCGGCCCGTACCCGAGCGACGCGTTCAAGGACAACCCGACGCTGCAGGAAAAGGGCACCGTGTTCGTGCCGCTGCTGAGCCGCGGGTCGACGTTCCGGCTGAAGTTCTGCGCCATGGAGGGCGGCAAGGAGTTCAGTGAGGACGACTGGGTGCGCTACACGGACTTCCCGCTGGCGAGCGAGGACCTCGTGATCACCGTCGACGACGAGAAGTGCTGGGACGTGGATTTGACGCTGAAGAAGAACGCCGACTTAGAGCCCAAGGACCAACCGAAAGACGACTAGCACGTTACAATAGCAGGTGCATGCGCTGACCGCGGGATGAGGACCCGCCGAGGAGGAGTCATGAAGCGCTATCCGGTATTTGCGCTGATCGCGCTGTTGTTCCTGCTGCTTGTGCTGCTTGGGTCATGGGTCTATCTCGAGCATTACCCCTGGCCGAGCGGTGAGCCAGGGCAGGAACACACGGCCGGCACCGACGCAGGACGAAGCGGCCGGGACGCCGGCGACCTGCTGGACGAAGCTGAAACCGGCAACGCTGATGAAACCGACAGCGAGGCAGGCACCGGCAAAGGCGGCCCGCTTGAGGCGCCACCTGAGCCCGTCCGTCGCGCCAACCCACCTGAGCCCATCGACACCGGCGGCAAAGTCAAAGACGCCGACACCACCGGCGACAAGACCGGCGACACGGTCGTCGCCGAGTTGACACCGGGCCTCGCCGCCATCCGCGACGGCAGCGGCGGCGAAGAAGGGATCGAGCCGTTCATCGTGTCGACCTTGCGTCCCGCTATTCAGCGCCTTGGTCCAGCGTCTATCACTTTGCCGGTTGTGAGCGTGAAGGATGCCGGCCATGAAGTCAGCACCGGTACGTTGCTCCACGAAAAGCCTGACGATGACGCAAGTCGGCTTGGTGATGCGTTCGCGAAGATGCTGGTTGGGCAGTTGATCTGGCCAGCGCTCAGTGAAACCGACGAAGAGTTGCTGCGCAGTTCGGGGCGGCGGCAGGCAGTCGTGTATCTCGATAACCTGCCGGAGTTCCGAACGCTGGTCGATGCCGACGAAGGTTGGTTCAGCCTGCCAATGACCAAGCGCATGGACGACGACTATCGCGCAAAGGGCCTGCGGCTGGTGGTGCACTCGCCAGCGTTCGAGATCAGCGGCGGCTTTGAGGCCCTGCGAGTCAAGAAAGACGACGGGCCGATCAAGGTCAGCCTGCAGGTTGCGCCGATCATAAACGTCGTGGTCGACGTTACTCCGCCTGAAGCCGTGGAAGCGGGTGTTCGCGTTTGGCTGGAACGCCGGGGCATGCCCGAGACGCCCGACTACGACGACAGCCTGTATATGAGCGCGAAGGTGCCTTCCACCGGGCGTCTTGTTTTTTCAGTGCCTGAGCACTACGGCGAGCTTCGCGTCGCCGCCACCGGTGAAGTCTGGCACAGCGGGTTGCCGCAGATCGTGAAGCTTCGTGATTGGAAGACCAACAAGATTAACGTCAGTCTCAGTCTGGCTGGTGATCGATGCGACTACGTCACGGGATCTGTCCTGAACGATTACCGGCAGGCGCCCGTGAAGGGGGCTCGCCTGGAAAGCACGCACTTCGGCACGACCGTCTACAGCGGTCCCGACGGCAAGTTCGAGATGTGGGTGCCAATGGACAGCTATGCAGGCAATCGTCAGTTCCAGTGCACGGCCGCCGACCTTCGCCCGGAAGTGCTACCGCTGGAGACGCGAGCTTCGGGCACGTCCGGAGTAGAAGGTAGCGGACCGACCGGCCCGTTCAAAGTAGCAATGGCCGGCGAAGTACGTGTCCTGTTGTACCTCCCCAAAGAGGCGGCGCGGCTTGCACCCTTCACGATTCCTGAGTTGCACACGGGCACCCGACAGAACGGGATCAACATGGAGAGCAAGGGCTCCGATCGGCTCGATACGACGCTGCCCTGGGGGATCCACACTTTGACACTCCGAAGTCTGGAGAAACCCGACGAAGCGGTAACCATCTGGATCGACGACTCCGCATGGCAGGACGTACTGCGCTTCTATGCAAGCGGCAAGGAGTCCGTGACACCGGTCGGTACGAAGACAGTAGGGGACGTGTTCAAGAAGCGCTAGCGCAGCTCGTCGAGGCGCAGGGCGTAGGCGGGCAGGGCGACCATTTCTCGCCCGACGAAGTAGGGTTCTTTGACAAGTATGCGGCCGCCGCTGGGCATGGGGTAGGTCTCCACGCCCTCCTGCTCGAGGCACATCCGGGTGCGGGCCACGTGGAACCACTGGCTGACCACCAGTGCTGATTTCCAACCGCGCACGTGCATGAGGCGTGCGACGTTCAGGCCACTGTCGCGCGTGGTGCTACTCTGGTTCTCGACGACGATCGCGTCACGAGGCACGCCATGCTCGACCAGCCAGTCGCACATTACCTCGCCCTCGGCATAGTTGCCGATCCCGCCGCCGGTGACGATCACACGGGGCGCACGGCCCTGGCGGTACAACAGTGCAGCCTTTTCCAACCGATATTCGAGCGCGTCGCTTGGCTGGCGATTGCGCCATACGGCCGCACCCGGCACGACGATGCAGTCGGCCTTGGCGTCAGACTCGATGCCGCCGGCGACTACAACCCACGCAAACAGTCCGACTGTCGGCACGGCGACCAGAAGTATCAGACGCTTCACCCAACGCTTGAGGATGTGGAGTCGCTCAGCCATGCATGCCCTATCGGCACGGATGGCGCAGCCGCTGAAGTGATGACGCTGACCTCACCCGCGATTCCGGCAGGAATGCAAAGATCAGGCATTGAAGCGCGGTCAAAGCAAGCAGCGTCCCTACGCCGCCGAAGCAGTGCGCGCTTCTTCCATGGCGGTGAGACGCGAAAGAAGCAGGCCGATGGAATCCTCCATCGCCTTGGCGGACCTGTCGGGAATGGCCGTGAACAGGTCTTCCGCAAAGGCCTCGTAGGTCTCGTAGAGCATCGACAACAACTCAGCACCCTTGACCGAAAGGCTGACGATGCGCGAGCGTTTGTCCTGGCCGCGCTGTGCACCAACCAGCTTGAGCGTGCCCAGCTTGCGCACCGCCAGCGTGATGCTAGGCAGCGTTACGCCCATGGCCGCGCCGAGCTGCGAGTGGGTCATGGCGTAATCAGGTGCCGCGTAGAGCACCTTGAGAATCTCGTAGTGGGTAGGGGCCAGGTTCCAGCGCGCGAGACGATCTGTCAGTGCGCGTTCATAGCGCTTGGCCAGCCGCAGCAGTTGCGTCCCGAGGCGGGCGCGTTTGTCGGCATCGAGCTTAAAGTTACGAGGCAGCGGCATGAGAGTCTCCCGCCTCTGGATCGGCATAAGCTCGGGGAAACTTCAGCGATTAACCAAAGATTTCTACTGCCGCAGGCGGTTTTCGTCCCACCACTTGCGCCACCGCTTGATGTCCCAGGTCTTGCCCGTGTCGAACACCACAGTAAGGGCCAGCAACCTCGAGCGCTGCATGGCAAGCGTGCTGTCGTCGAAGTCTTCGGCCACCAGCAGGTCACCCACAGCACGCCGGTCCGACTTGCCGACGAGGTGCGCGGTCATGAACAGCGCCTGCGCCTCGCCCTTGTCCAACGCGTTCCGCACGGACGTGATAGGGCGCGACGTGGCGCCCGAGAGGTCGTAGCCAAACGGGAAGACGTGCACCGTGCGAATCGGGAACTTGATGGGTCGGAGCACGAGCGTTTCCCCGTCTGCGTCCAGCGCGCCGTAGACACGCAGGGCGGCATCGATCTGGACAACACCGAGGGCATTCTTGCGAGGCGCATCCGAATCGAGCGTCGCCAGGCTCTCCAGCGGCACAGTCATTTCGTAGCTTTCGTTCGGCTGCAGCTGGATGGACGCGCCGCCCGTGATCGGCAGGCGTACGTTGCCGCGCTGGGTCATGACGTTGCCGCCGTAGTCCAGCTGCTCGTAGGTCACCGCAAGCTGCAGGATGCTTTCCTTGCCTTCGCCCTCGTAGAGGCGCAGCGTGATGGGGTCCTTGCTCACGTTCTTGAGAAAACAGCGAATCTGCAGGGCGGACGCAAACAGCGCCCCCTTCTTGTCGCTGGCGTACTGGAGATTCTCGGGCTGCAGGCTGATCGTGCCCGCTACGATCAGGTCGGCCTGGCTTTCACCCCGGGCTTTGCTGATCAGCGCGTCGAACTCGCCCCGCAGCCGCGAATCCGGCAACAGGGTAATGGCGGCCTCTGCCACCTGACGGGCCGCATCGTGGCGACCCGAATCCAGCATCTGCTGGGCCTGCGCAAGCCTGACCGCGAGGAACTGCTCGACCTCGGACCGGTTGAAGTCTTCCTTGTCGTGGCTGTAGTCCGGGTCCTTCGGGCCGGTGATCTGGCCGGCGCCCTCGGTCTTGCCGGTGCCGAGCGGGTCGTCTTTCTCGACGGTTTCAACGGGCCTGATGTCGTTTTCACGCTCGATGCGGCGGATCACGAACATCATGTCGAGTGCGACTTCTTCACGGTCAATAGCCCGGTAAAAGTCCAGATAGCGTGGGCCAAGCTCAACCAGCTTCTCGATGACCGCGTTGCGTTCGTCGTCGGCCTTGGCGTCTTCCAGCTGGTTGATCAACAGCGCCGCCGCCTGTGTCTCCTGCTTGTCCAACGGCTTGGTCTTGGGATCACCTGTCTTGACGTTGTTGTCCGGGCGCACGTCCCCGGCCGCTTCGCTGGCAACGAACTCATCGTTGGGCGTATTGGTGATATCGGGTGCACTCGAAGTACACGCGGCCACCAGAAGCAGGCAGATCACATAAGGAAGAAGGCGCAATTCAGGTGCCCCCAGGGGAAATCAGGGTCATCAAAGGCTAACGGAGGCAGCCTGCAGCGGCAAGCAGCAGAATCATTCAACGGTGACCGACTTGGCCAGGTTGCGCGGTTTGTCCACGTCTCGGCCAAGCTGCGTTGCCGTGTAGTAGGCCAGCAACTGCAGCGGGATGACGGCGAGGATCGGGCTGAGCTCTTCCTCGCAGGCGGGGATCTCGATCAGGTAATCCGCAAGCTCGCGGGCTTCTTCATCGCCGTGGGTGCTGAGCATGACGACCACGCCCTTGCGGGCCTTGATCTCCTGCACGTTGCTGATCAACTTTTCGCGGGTGCGGCCGGCGGGCGCGATGGCGATCGTCGGGAATGTTCCCTCGACCAGCGCCAGCGGGCCGTGCTTCATTTCGCCGCCCGCGTAGCCTTCCGCGTGGATGTAGCTGATTTCTTTCAGCTTCAGTGCGCCTTCCATGGCAGTCGGGTAGTTGAAGTGCCGCCCGATGTACATGAAATTGAAGACGTCCTTGTAGCGCTTGGCACAGCGTTTTACGGCCACGATGTCTTCATCGAGCAGCGCCTTTACCTGCCCCGGCATCTGCCTCAGACCCTCGACGATCGTCTTTTCTGTGGCCTCGTCAGTCTTGTCGACCATACGGCCGATGCCGACCGCCAGCAGCACGAAGCCGGCAAGCTGGGTCGTGTAGGCCTTGGTGCTGGCGACGCCGATCTCAGGGCCTGCACGGGTGTACAACGTGGCATCGACCATGCGCGGGATGCTGCTGCCCATGACATTGCAGATCGCGATCGTTCGCGCGCCGCCTTCCTTGACGATGCGCAGGGCCTCAAGCGTGTCGGCCGTCTCGCCGCTCTGGCTGACCGCGATCACGAGCATGCCCGGGTCGATCACCGGGTCGGCGTAGCGGAACTCGCTGGCGGACCAGGTCTCCGTGGGGATGCGCGTGAAGCGCTCAAGCAGGTACTTTCCGACCATGCCGCTGTAGAGGCTTGTGCCGCAGGCCAGGATCGCGATGCGCTTGACGCCCTTCAGGCTCTCCGCGTCGAGTTCAAGCTCGCTCAGGTCTACGTGGTCGCCGTCGATGCGCCCGCGGATCGTTTCCGCCAGCGCGTGGGGTTGCTCGTGGATCTCCTTGAGCATGAAGTGCTCGTAGCCTTCTTTCTCGGCGGCATCGAGCGTGAGGCTGGTGGTAGTGGGGGTAAAGCTCAGGGGCTTCAGGTCGGCGTCAAACAGCTCTACCCCGTCGCGGGTCACCTGGGCGAGGCAACCTTCTTCGAGAAACACGATCTGGCGGGTGTACTTCAGGACGGCCGGCACGTCACTGGCGATGAAGTTTTCGCCCTCGCCGATGCCGATCACGAGCGGGCTTCCCATCCGGGTAGCGACGATGCGATCCGGCTGGTCGCTGTGGCAGACCGCCAGCGCGTAGGCGCCCCGCAGCCGCTTGACTACTTTGCTCAGCGTCGTCAGCAGGCCGCCATCAAAAGCCTTGGCAAGCAGATGTGCAACGACCTCGGTGTCTGTGTCGGACTTGAATTTCACGCCCTGCTCAGCCAGTTCGCGCTTGAGCTCGCGGTAGTTCTCAATGATGCCGTTGTGGATGATGCTCACCTTGCCGTCATAGCTGACGTGCGGGTGCGAGTTGACCTCGTTGGGCACGCCGTGGGTCGCCCAGCGTGTGTGGCCGATGCCCACGCCGCCGTGGATGCCGTTGCTGGACAGGACTTTCTCAAGCGCACTGAGGCGCCCGACGGCCTTGCGAACCTGGACGCCGGTACCGTTCATGACGGCCACGCCGGCCGAGTCATAGCCACGATACTCAAGCCGCCGCAGTCCCTCGATCAGGACCTCGGTGGCCTCACGCGGCCCGACATATCCAACGATTCCACACACGGCGTTCTCCTGCCCGGGCTACTCTATCGACAAGCCGGGCGGGAAGGGATTACCGGAAAAGGGTTTTCAAGTCGAGGTCGAAGGCCGATCGAGCAGCGCCTCGGCGATATCGTCCATCAGTACATACTCGATGTCGCGAACGCGGACGATCTGAGGGTGGGAAAGGTCGCCGAGCTCAGCCTGCCCGACGATCTGCATCAGCTCGGAATCAAGCTGTTCATACTCTTCACGGGTTACGCGGGGACGGCCTCTTCCGTACAGGTTGTACAGGATGAGGTAGTTTTCATAATAGTAGTCGTAAACATCACTGCTCTTGGACGGCATATTCGGTCTCGTGGGCATTTGGCCCGGGCCTATCTTAACGTGATGGTTCGCCCTTACAACGCTCGGCGTTTGAAGGGCATTGCAAGGAGCATTTCTTGGACCCGGCAACAGCGGCGTTCTGGATCGGCGTCGCGGTCGTAATCCTCACTTTCTGCTGGATCGCTTACGTATCCGTCGTGAGCGACGCCCTGCATGGCTATGCATTCTCCTTGTTGTTTGAGCTGATTCCAGACAAGGACGAAGCCACCCAGCGCAAGTTCGAAGATCTGTGCCGCAACGATGACGAGTTCATCCAGGTGGCAGAGACCGGCCGTATCATCGGCTTCGTGGCCCATTTCACGGGCTGGATGATCACCATCATGCCCCAGGGAATCGAATTCCAGATTGAGCATCTGCTGATCGCCGGGCTGTTGAGCATCATTTCGCTGCTGGTCTGCGTGGTGATCGTGCCACCGCTGATTCTGCGCCATCGGGAAGAAGCTGCACTGCTGGTTCTGTTGCCGTTCTTCGCGCTGCTCGCGCTGCTGTTCAAGCCATTCACGATCATCAGCAGCAGCGTTCGCCGAATGGGGGCGCGCATCGAGGGTGTCGACGTATCGGAAACGGCCAAGGAGTCGTTTGAGGAAGACCTGGCCGACAGCCTTGAAGGTGCTGAGCGCGAAGGCGTGCTCGATGAAGAAGAGCGCGAGATGATCCAGAAGGTGGTCGAACTCGGGGAGACTCCGGCCTCCCGCGCGATGATCCCGCGCACAGACATGGTCTGTGCCGACGTCATAGACGGCGTGGACGGCGCACTGAAGCTTGCGGTCAAGCATGGTCACAGCCGCGTGCCGGTGTTTGAGGGCGACCGCGACCACATCATCGGCGTGTTCTACACGCGCGACCTGGTGCCTACATGGAACGTCGCCCCCGAACAGAAGCGCCTTGAGCTTCGCCACATCATTCGCCCTGCGCACTTTTGGCCTTCCAGCAAAGTGCTCGATGACCTGCTGCGCGAGATGCGAGAGGACCGCCTAAAGATCGCAATCCTGACCGATGAGCATGGCGGCACGGCCGGGATGATCACGCTGGAGGACATCCTCGAGGAAATCGTCGGCGATATTCACGACGAGTACGACGAGGGCGAAGTCGAGCGCGCTCATCGCGCAATCCTGCCGTTCCACAAGAACGAGGCTGAAGCCGATGGTGACGTGGACCTGGATGAGCTCAACCGCGTGCTTGAAATCGATCTGCCCGAGGCGCCTGAGTACAACAGCCTCGGCGGGCTGCTGCTCCATCATTTGGGCCGACTGGCCGTGACAGGAGATGATGTAGACATCGGCGACCTGAAGCTGACCGTAATCGACGCAGACGAGCGCCGCATCAAACGCGTCAAGATCACCCGCACCTCAGACATCACCGAAACCGAAGTGAAGCACTAGGGCGGCGCCCATGGCCCTGATTACCACCACGGCACTCTGTCTGCGAAAGGTCGACTTCAGCGAGACCAGCCAGATCCTTACGCTGCTGACCGATCAGCTCGGCGTGGTCGGCGCGATCGCCAAGGGTGCGAAACGTGAGAAGTCAGGCATCGGCGGGCCGCTGGACCTGATGTGCCTCTATAATGTCGTGCTCTATGATCGCAGCAAACGCGGCACACTCAGTATCCTTGCGCAGGCCGAGCTGCTGGATTTTTTCCCCGGCGCGCGCCACAGCTACGAGGCCTTCTCGGCCATCGAGCGCGTTCGCGAGCTGTTGCTGGCCATCGAGGTTTCGCCGCAAGACGGGCCATCCACTCTGCTCGTCGCAATCAAGGCCATCCGGGCGCTGGCTGACAACACTTCGCCCACGGAGGTCCTGGCACGATTTGCATGGGGATTGCTGGCCGTGCTCGGTGTTGAGCCGACGGTCACGGAGTGCATTGCCAGCGGCATTGAGCCTAGCGGGAAAGTCGAAGTAGCTTTCAGCATCCGCGAAATGGGCCTGCTGGCGCCTCCGCATACCGAGCACCGCTCAGACCTGGTACGTATCTCACCCCGGACGCTTGGCGCGCTGCAGTCACTTGCAACCGGCGAAGTAAGGCGTGGAATTCAAGTTGACGCCTATGCCGGGGCGTTTACGCTTCTCGCCTGGCTGATCGCCATGCAGGGTGGGCGCAGATTGCGAACCGTTGCCCCGCTGGACCCCGCCAGACCGCTGTAACTGGAGCCTGATGAAGTACTTGCCGTTGCTGATAGCCGTTCTGCTGATCGCCGCCTGCGCTGAAGGTCCCATTCCGCGCTATGCAGGCCCCGCGGGCGAGGGCCGACTGGTCTATGTGCCGGGCATCGGCATCACCCGCGAGACCGCCAGCACAAACCAGACCGAGCAGGCGATCTACGCGGACATCGAGAAGGCGTTCAACGAGCGTCGCTACGAAGTCGCGATCAACGCCAGCCTGCGCCTGACGCAGGACTACCCGGATGGCTCGCGCGTCGTCGACGCTCTGCGGTTGCGTGTGCTGTCACGGCTTGAGCTGGCCCGCGATGACGACCCCGAAGTCGGTCTGGCGCGCACACTGACACTCGACCAATGGCTGTTCCTTTATCTCGCGCCGATCCACGATGACCGCCTGCAACAGATGATCAACCACGACGCCGAGTCGCGCAAATTCGTGACCGAGCTTCGTGACATCCCGGTCGGGGACTTTGTCAATTCGCTGGCAGCCGATGCCGACTCGCTGTACGACTCCGGCCAGCTCGAAGCGGCCATGTTCGACTGCGATACACTGCTGACCTATTACCTGCCGGCACTCGAGCTTCGCACCTTCCGCAACAGCGTCGCGGAGCTGACGCGCGACGTCGCCTGGCTGCTGTACGCCGCGCGGGCATTTGACGCGACGATCCTTTTGACGGACAACTTGCTCGCCATGAATCCGTCGCCCGCCGTCAAGGGCGACGCTTTGTTCATCCAGGCCCAGGCACAGCGGCGCAACGGGGCGCATGCCCTTTCGGCCAATACGTTTGCGCTGCTGTTCAACGGTGCTGGTCTGCGCGATACCGATACGCGCTGGCGGCCCTACGCCCTGATGTGGCAGATCAACGAGACCATGGCCTACGCCAAGGGCCACATCTACGACCTTGTGCCGTATGAAACCGCCATGGAGCTGCTGGGCGAGTACGAGCTCTACGCCATCGAGAACCCGAATATCCCGCCCGCCGTGCACGAGGAATTCATCAAGCTGATGGAAGACGTCTACAACATTATGATCGAGCGCGACGAAAACGCGGCCGACCAGTACTCAAAGCTGAGTGAAAGCGACGCGGCGGATTACTACAGCGCCCGCGCAGCCGAATGGGGCGTCCAGCGTGACAAGCGCATCGCCGAGCTGCGCAAGGGGCAGTGATGTGGCGACTGCTGCCGGTACTGCTCCTGGCCTGGCTTGCGTGCTGTGGATGCGTCTGGGGTCCCGGCCCGGGGGAGGACGCGTTTCATCCTCGCGAGAAGCGCACGGTCAGGTTGAACACAATCGAGAACCGCACATTTCCGCATCGTCCGGGGTTGGAATACGAGCTTACGGACCGACTCAAGGATGAAATCGCCACGGACCGGCGTTTGGTCCTCAGTGAGAGTGCGGCCGACGTGCTACTTAAGGTTTCCCTGATCCGGTTCAGTGAGCCCACTATCGTGGAAGACCTGAAGACCGGCG
Organism: Planctomycetota bacterium; assembly: GCA_020425605.1. Lineage (GTDB taxonomy): Bacteria > Planctomycetota > UBA8742 > UBA2392 > UBA2392 > JACKID01. The sequence continues at coordinate 233,476 of JAGQRH010000001.1, forward strand.
ACCCCGCGGAAATCCTGCTGCGCGCGACGGCCGAAATTGAGGCTACGAGCGATGCCTACATCGGCGGGAAGCGAAAGCGCAAGGTGAACGTTTCGACAAGCTACGCGCCCGGGCTGGGCGGAGACAGTCGGCGCGCAGGGCTGGACCGACTGTGGCGAGACCTCGCCCGCGAAATTGTGGAGATTGCGGCTGACGACTGGTCCAACTCCTGAATACCCGGTCCCAACAAAGGTGCGGAACTGCTACAGTACGCCGCTGGTTTTCGCAGGGAGATAGATGAAGCTCGAAGACGAACAAGGCAACGAGACCAAACGGCCGGGCGGCCCGGGGCGCAAGCCCAAGGGGTTCCCCGTGTTCATCCTTGCGCTCGGCGCGATGATCATGCTGCTGGTTCTGGTTGCATGGGTCGAAATGGGCGGGACCAGCGAAGAGCTGGATGCCACACAGCTCCGCGCCAAACTTGAGAAGAACGAAATCAAGAGCATGGAAGTGCGCCGCCCTGACAACGGCAACGTTGTCTACATCAAGGGCAAGTACGAAGGCGTACCCGAAGACAAGCCGCAGCAGTTCAGTGCCAAGGTCGATGCCTCGCAGTGGGAAGCCTGGGTCAAGCAGCACGAAGACGCCATCAACAAGGGCGAAGGCAAGAACAGCCTGCTCAGCGACGTTGAGGTCAAGTCTGAGGAAGTGAATGACAACCTCGGCTGGTTCCTGAAGAACATTGTGCCGATCCTGATCATCGGCGTGATCATCTGGTTCTTCTTCTTCCGGCGCGGGGGCGGCCCGCTCGGCGGCGGCGTAATGGCCTTCGGCAAGTCCCGCGCGAAGATGTTCAACAAGGAAGACGTCACGGTCACCTTCAATGACGTTGCCGGCGCAGACGAAGCCAAAGAGGAAGTCAGCGAGATCGTTGAGTTCCTCAAGAACCCGACTCGCTTCACGCGTTTGGGCGCCAAGATTCCCAAGGGCGTGCTGATGATCGGCCCGCCCGGCTGCGGCAAGACGCTGCTTGCAAAGGCCATTGCCGGTGAGGCCGAGCGCCCGTTCTTCAGTATCAGCGGCAGCGACTTCGTGGAGATGTTCGTCGGTGTCGGCGCAAGCCGTGTGCGTGACCTGTTCCGCGTCGCCCGCGAGAACGCACCCTGCATCATCTTCGTGGACGAAATCGATGCCGTCGGCCGCAGGCGCGGCACCGGCGTCGGTGGCGGGCACGACGAACGCGAGCAGACGTTGAACGCGTTGCTGGTCGAAATGGACGGCATCGGCAGCAGTGAGGGCGTCATCATCCTTGCCGCGACCAACCGGCCGGACGTGCTCGACAACGCGCTGCTTCGCCCCGGTCGCTTTGACCGCCAGGTCTACATTGACCTTCCGGACCTGCGGGGCCGCGAGGAAATCCTTCGCGTGCATCTGAAGAAGGTCAAGGCCGGTACCAGCATTGATGCCAACGAGATCGCCCGTCTGATCCCCGGCTTTAGCGGCGCGGACATCATGAACCTGGTGAATGAGGCCGCGCTGATTGCGGTAATCCGCAACCTCGATGAGATTACCCGCGACTGCATTCTCGAGGCGCGCGACCGCGTCGCATTCGGGCGCCAGAAGCGCAGCCGCGTGATGGAAGAAGAAGAGCGTCGGCTGACGGCATATCACGAAGCCGGCCACGCGTTGATCCAGGAACTGACGCCCAAGACCGACAAGGTTCACAAGGTCACGATCATCCCGCGCGGTCGCGCACTCGGCGCAACCATGAGCCTGCCGGACAAGGATCGCTACAGCATGCCGCGCGGACGCGCCGAGCAGATGCTGCAGGTGTTCCTCGGCGGCCGAGCGGCGGAGCACGTCGTGTTCGGCGAAATCGACGCCGGCGCCGCTAGCGATATCCAGCAAGCGACCAACCTGACGCGCAAAATGGTCACCGAGTGGGGCATGAGCGACCGTCTTGGGCTGCTGAACTACGCAGGCGACGAAGACCAGAGCTACATGGGCCAGTCGATCAAGCAGCCGGGCAATTACAGCGACGAAACGCTCAAGGCGATCGACGAAGAGATGCGCCGGATGATTGACGACGCGTGGGCCAAAACCGTCGAGCTGATCGAGGCCAACCGCGAAAAGCTGGTGCAGATCGCCGAGGCGCTTTTGAAGTACGAGACCCTGGACCATGCGGACATCGTGACGATGCTCGAGGGCCGTGATCTTGAGGCGCACCGCAAGCAGGCCACCGAGGAAATCAACCGCGAGGCTGCAGCGGCCAAGCATCGGGCCATGGAAGACGCACCCAAGGACAGGGCCAAGCCGGACACATCCACCTTCGGAACAGGCGCGGAGCAGCCGGGCACGGCATGAGCGCAAGTTTTCCGAATCTTCCAGACATCATGATCCCCGGCCCGTCCGGGGATCGTCCGTTTCGACCGCCGCTGGTCATGGGCATCCTGAATGTCACTCCTGACAGTTTCAGCGACGGCGGCCGACACAACCTGACGGACAGTGCGGTACAGCACGCCCTGGCCATGCTCGCTGATGGAGCGGACATTCTCGACATCGGCGGCGAATCAACACGCCCCGGCGCCGCTGCGGTCAGTGTGGCAGAAGAGATCAATCGAACCGTGCCGGTGATTCGGCGCCTCCGCGAAGCCGATGTCACAGCGCCAATCAGCATCGACACGATGAAGGCCGAGGTTGCGGCCGAAGCCCTCGATGCCGGCGCGGAGATCGTCAATGATGTCACGGCTGCGAGCACGGACCCATCCATGCTGGCACTGTGTGCCGAGCGCGGGTGCGTGCTGATCCTGATGCACATGCGCGGCACCCCCCGCGACATGCAGGCGCAGACCGATTACACGAACGTCGTTGAAGAGGTCCGGGAGTATCTGCAGTCCAGAATTGACGCCGCCGTTGAAGCGGGTGTACGGAAGCAGCGCATCTGGATAGACCCCGGTTTCGGCTTTGCTAAGCTGCCTGAGCACAACTGCGAGCTGGTTGATGCGCTCGAAACACTGGCCGGGCTCGGCTGCCCGGTGCTGCTGGGGGCTTCCCGTAAATCCACGCTGGGGCACCTCACTGGCAGGCCGGTGAACGATCGCGAGCCGGAGTCGCTTGCCGCGGGGCTGATCGGCGCATTGAAGGGCGCGGCCATCCTGCGGGTGCACCAGCCGGGGCCGATGCGCAGGGCGCTCACGGTTGCGCAGGCGATGGCGCCCGGGGCGCGGAGAGCTTCACGAGGGCAGGGATGAACGAGTACATCATCTACGGCGTAGAGATCCTGCTCATCTACCTGTTCCTGATTGTCATTTACAAGTTCGTCAAGGGCAGCACCGGCGACAGCGCACTTCGCGGCGTCGCGATCATTTTCACCATCCTGCTGATCGGCATCTACCTGATTGCCGATACCCTCGGCCTCTACCGCATTGAGAAGTTGCTTGAGAAGGTCGTTGATTACCTTTTCATCGCGGTGATCGTCGTCTTCCAGCCTGAGTTGCGCCGGGGTCTTTCGCGCCTGGGCCAGAACCGTGTGTTCAACCGCTTGCTGGCGCCCAAGGATGACGTGGTGCCTCGCATTGTTGCCAGCATCTTCCGCCTGGCGCGAGGCAAGACCGGTGGCCTGATTGCGGTTGAACGTGGCGTTGGCCTGCGCAACTACGTGGAGCGCGGCATCGAGATTGACGCCGTCTTCACGCCTGAATTGATCGACAGCATCTTCTACCCCGGTAATCCGCTGCACGACGGCGCGATCATCATGCGTGGCTCGCGCGTGGTCGCGGCCGGTTGCCTCTTCCCGTTGACCGAGAACCCTGACATCTCAAAGCGCCTCGGCACTCGCCACCGCGCGGGCATCGGACTGAGTGAAGAAACGGACGCGCTTGTGATTGTGGTAAGCGAAGAAACCGGCAAGGTGTCCGTGGCACTGAAGGGCGAGCTGCAGCAGGACTTGTCGCGTGACCAGCTCGAGAAAGCTCTGCGCGAAAACCTGGGCACGGTGCTGCCGACGATGCACACCGAGGCCACAACGGTGGGGCAGACATGAGCGGCTCAGGGGCGACCAGCGTAAGCGGCATCCGCGCGCCCAGCGCATCGCGCCGGGGCGACACCCGACGCGTCGAGCGCTGGACCGGCGGCGGCATTGCCGTGCACATCATCATCATGGCGCTGGCCGTGCTGCTGTGGTGGATTGCGCGCGACATGGTATCGGTCACCCAGTCACTGAAAGATGCAGGCCGCGTGCGCTTCGAGCTTAGCGAAGACCTGCGTGGCGAATGGCGGGTCTTTTCGCAGCCCAGTATGCCTGTCAGCCTGGAGGCGGCCGGGCCTACCAAGGAAATCAACGCCTTCGCCTCACAGCTTGAGCAGACGCCCGGCCGGTTTACTTACCTTTACGAAATCACGGCGGCGGACATTGCCAACCTGCAGCCCGACCGGCGCCACCTGATTCAGCTGACGGTTGATATCCGAAGATTTGAAGCCACCAGCGAGGCCGTGGCACCGCCCGAGCTCACCGTACGTCCAGTGGTGGCGGGTGCAGGCCAGTCCGTGTTCCAGGTGACGCTTGAGCGCTACATCGACCGGACTGCCGGTATCGACCTGGGACAATTTGCCAAGGGGCAGATCCAGATTCAGCTGAAGGGCTCAAGCAAGTCGCGGCCCTACTCATACGCCGCCGAAGCCCGGCCGGCCAATCCGCTCGAAGTACGCGGTCCCGCAAGTCTGGTAGAGGCAATCACTGATCCGAACGGGCTGGCCAAGGTCAAGGTATCGATTGATGCGCTGCAGGCGCTCAAGAACTTCGCCAGCGTGAACGCCCAGAGTGAGGAGCAAGTGCTGCAGCAAGGCTCGCTGGTATCGAACATGCAGCTGCTGCCGATCGAGGGCGTTGAGGTAAGAGAACGCTACAAGGACGAACGAGGCGAAGAACAGACACGACCGGTCTCGTTCGTGAACGTACGTATCACCTACACGCCGCTGCAGGACTTCGTGCAGGTCAGTCGTGAGTTCGCCGTTGAGGTAGTGCTGCCGAACTGGCTGGCGCAGAAGTCGGCCCACGTCGAAAACCTGCCCAATAACATCCAGGTCGACATGAAGATTCTCGGCTCGCAGCGGCCGAACTTCAATGAGCAGAATGTCCACGTGCGTCTTGACCTGTCAATGCTTACGCGCAATGAACTCGAAATCGAAACCGTCGAGGGCACCAACACGCGACGCGCCAAGGTGTTGAACTGGTACTATTCGCTCGACATCAATACCGAGCGCCTGACCTACGAGTTCTTCAACGAGAACGTGACGGCCGAGCAGTACCTCCCGATCGGGGAAATCACGATTGCCTGGACGGAATAGACTGGCGCTAGTGCTATTGATTGTCGCCTGTTCAGGCGGCCTCGCGGCGCAATTCCTGCCGGACATCAACCAGTTCGAGGTCGAAAACGCCCGGCTGATCCTGCTGGATGCCGGCGGCCGGCGAGTGGGTGTGCTGAGCGGCGACCTGGCTCGCAAGCAGCGTGACGGCAAGGTGCACGTTGAGGGGGCCGAGCTGAAGGTCGTTCGCGATGAGGGCGCCTTTGTCATGACGGCCGACGAATTCAACTACACGCCGGCTACCCACGACTTTGATACGCCGACCGGATTGACGGCCACGCTGCCCGACGGCGGCACGCTGACTGTGCCTGCAGGCAAGGGCCAGATTGAATTCAGCGACGGCCTGAAGCTCCACATGACCGTCGATGGACAGGCTGAGCTGAAGAGTGACGAAAATGGCGAGTCTCCGGTCGATGCGACGATTGTGAATCCCGTGATCGACGTGGCGATGGCCGACACGCGCAGCGGCGATAAAACCCGCCTCGGCATCGACACCATCAGCATCAAGGGCACGCGCGGCGGCGAACTCAAACTCCGGCTTGCGCGTTTGCCTGCCCTCGGGCAGGCAGGCAGCGACAGCCCCGCAGAGGCCAGCGTAAGCTGTTTTGGCGACGTCTCCCTGACCGTAAAGGACAACGCAAGCATCGCGGAGCTGCACATGCTGCGCCGAGCGAGCATGTCTTTGAAAGACGAAGACCGCAGCTTTTCGGTTACGTCCAACCTGCTGGATATCCGCGGCACTATCCAGCAGGCGGCAAAGAAGGACGACAAACCCGCTGGGCCGCCGGATGGCGAGCCAAAGCAGCCGAAGTTCAGCACTGTGCTCGCCGACATCGCGATCGATGCATCCCAGAACGTTCGCCTTAGCGGTGATGAATTCCGCGGCACGGCCGGCAAGCTCCGCTACCGTGAGTTCGGCCCGCGGCGTGAAGTGCGCCTCGAGACGGACCCCACACTTGCGATTGACCAGGGGCAGGCTGACGACGGACGAATTGCCAGCATCGAGTTCCGGGCCCGCGACTACATCGACATACAGATCCCAGAGGCAGAGCCGGGCACGCCCCCGATGGAGATCTCGACCGAGCTATCGGCCAGCGCCCATGTTCGGCGCACGCTCGGCACCGAGTTGCAGTGGCAGATCAACGGGCGGCTTGTGCGGCTCTTTTCGTTCCTTGACGAGAGCGTCAAGTCCGAGACGCGCTACAACCACACGTTTGACGCATACGCGGAGGGCTTTTCGCCCTTGTTGCGCGTGCTTGGTATCCAGCCCGAGCAGGGCGCAGTGAAGGGCCAGCCGGTGCTACAGCGGGCTGCGGTGTATGGCTCACGCGCCGAAGGCTCGTTCATCAGTGGCCGCGCCAAAGTTCGCGTGTACGGGCCTGAGGTGTTGGGGGTCGTTGTGTCCGACGCGCCGCTATCGGACCTGATGAAAATCGCCGTCGGGCTTATTCCGCCGATGCAGGATGAAGAAGGCAATCGCATACCTCCGCCCTCGCGTGACGGGCTGATGTCCGTGCGCGCTGATATTCAACTCGATCTCGACATGCTCACGACCGTCGGCGCAGGCTACGACATGACGCTGGTGGCTACTGGAAATGTAGAGCTTGACCATGCCCCGCTGCCGCGCGATGACAGCCGACTCGTCAGCCTGACAGGCGAGACCATCGCCCTGCAGACACGCGGCGGTGCGGTCGTTTCTGCCCATATGGATGCGCTGGAGGGCGAGAACGCGCTCGCGACGCTGGGCTACGACCTGTTGATCTGCCGCAGTATCGATGTGGCCGAGTTCGACAATGGGCTCCGCACGGTCATGACCGGCCCCGGCCGTCTGGTAGTGCGCGACCCGAGCAGTGTCGAGTACTTCCGTACCCAGGTAGACCGGTTGCCCAAACGCCCCGAGGAGATGGAACAGGGGGGCAAACCTGATGCAGGCTGGCTGGATTTCGGCCAATACTTCCAGGCTGACGATCAGCCGCTTGAGCGGACGCTTGAAGCAGATTCACCGGACTTCCGCCTCGTTTCGGGAGATTTCGAAAGGCCACGCGCCGGCCGCACGGCCATCAACGATCTCGACGAGTTGAAAGACCCGTCCGTGCTCCTGCTGTACCGCGTGAGCGCCCTGCGAGTTTTCGCGAGCAGCTCACGCAGCGGCGAGAACGGCACACCGATCAACGTTCTGCGCCTCGAAGGCGATGCGTCGCTGGATTCGCGAATCGACGGCATCACCGCCCACGCCGAGCAGGCGATTGAGCTCAGCGGCTCGGAAAACCAGCGCGCGGAAGATGCGCCGCTGTCAGTCGTCCTGTTCAAGAACGCCAAGCTGAAGATTGAGGATTCGGGAGTGTTCTTCGGCGAATACGTGCGCACGGGCGTGTTCTCATATGACGGCAGCTGGACGCTGGTTGCCTCAGACCGGCTGGAGGTTACCTTCCGCCCGCTCAACGCCCCGCTCGCCGATGCCTCAGAGCTCGCGCTGGCGCGCAAGGCGTTCAGCCGGGCGCTACGCATGAATGCACACTTGCTGGACCGCGCCTACTGGCTTGAGCAGGCCACCGATCATCTGCGTGCCGCTACGCGGGGCATAGACCGTCCGATGGCGCCGGGTGCCGACCAGCCATGGGCTGCACTCGATGAGGCCGAGCAGGCCCTCGGCCATATCCAGCGCGCATGCATTCCGCTGCTGACCGGCAACACCGGCCCGCAGCCTGTGCCGACCCAGGCCCTGCGCTCTGCACGGCGGGCCAGGGCGCTGCTTGCAGCCCTCGTGGATGTTGTCGGCTCTGGCGGTGTGACCGGTACGTTCGAGTCCAGCAAGCCACGGGTTCCGCCCCTGACCCTGACCATGCTGGAAGCACTCTTTACGTTTGACGGGCTCGGTCAGATCGTCGATGTCGTCGCCGGCGGGCCGATCGAGGTATCCAGAGGCCCATACACAATCACGGGGCGTCGCCTCAGCCGGCAGCCCGATGGCACCTTGACCGTCAGCGGCGCAAACATCACTCTGCCCGCCGATACCGGGGTCGCCATTGAGGGCGTGCAGTCCGTGGCGCTGAAGCAGCGTGCAGGCGGCAGCATCGTGGGCGAAAGCAGGGTCGAGCGGACCATGGTTACCCGCGTGACGGGCAAGAAGCTGACGGTTAGCGTGAAGCTGGCCCACAACGGCCAGTCGAAGTAAAAGGGGCGGCATGTCCGGAAACATCATCACCATCGACGGTCCTTCCGGGGCCGGCAAGAGCACGATTGCGCGGCTGGCGGCGCTGCGCCTCGGCCTGCGCTACCTTGATACCGGCGCCATGTACCGCGCCGTGACCTATCACTGCATGCATGCGGGCGTACGGTTGGATGACCCCAAGGCGATCGCAGGCGCGCTCAACGGCCTAGAGCTGAAGGTCGAGCTGTCGCTGGAAGGCCCGATGCGGGTCTTCGTCGGCGACAGAGAAGTAACAGACAAGATCCGTACACAGGAAGTCACACGGAACATCCACTATGTCGCCGACGTGATGGAAGTGCGTAACTTCCTCGTCGAGATGCAGCGCAAGATTGGCGAAAACGGCAACCTCGTTACCGAAGGCCGCGACCAGGGCACACTCGTGTTTCCCAAGGCCAGCCTCAAGGTCTACATGTTCGCCACGCCGGCCGTGCGTGCCCGGCGTCGCCATGCCGAATTGCAGGCTCGCGGCGCGGACACGACGTATGAGGAAGTGCTCGAGGATGTCTCCAAACGCGACTACCTCGATATGGGCCGTGAACTCGGGGGCCTGAAAAAGGCCATGGACGCTGTGGAGCTTGACACCAGCGAGCTCAGCCCCGATCAGGTGGCCGAGAGCATCGTGAAGCTGGCAAAAAGCCGCCTGAAAATGCAGACCCGCAAGATCGACAAATCGGCACTTGAAGCCGCCAGAAGGCAGGCCGAAGAGGGCAAGAAGCCGTCGTGATGGAAGTTTACACGGCCACGCCCGCCGCTATGCTGTAGGGCACCCCCCAACCAACCGGAAGACGTGCCATGGCATTTGCACGCTTTGTGATGCTTGTGTGTGCGATCACGCTGATCGCCATCTCGACTGGCTGCGCCTCCCAGACGCGCACGAGCCAGGTGGGTGAAGTAGGCTTCAACCCGCGCCAGGAGCGCGAGCTGGCAGCCGAGAAATCAGCCCAGAACTACTACGACTACATCACGCCCAAGGCCGGCGCGGTGATCCGCAGCAACCCTGCCGGCGCCCTCGTTGAGTGGTACAACGGCGACGGCACCTGGGTCGCTGTAGGCAACACCCCGACGGAGGACATCGTGATTGAAGCAACCGGCAAACCCGAGTTGTTCCGGGTGTCGGCGCCGGGCTTCCTGCCGCAGATCCGCTGGGTGGCCACCACTCCCAACAGCGAAGGCGTGGTAGTCAGCTTTGAGCTGGACCCGGAACTGCCTTCCGACCGCTACTACCTCGGCGACTGATTCCTGTACCGTGCGGCCGGACTGAAACGTATTAGAATCGAGTGGGCGCCCGGCTGGGGCGCCCGCTTTGATAACGGAGAAAACACAAGTGCGCACCAACCTCTTTCAGAAGTCATTGTTCCTGCTGGTGCTGATGGGTCTTGCGACCGTCAGCCTCGTCAGCAGCCAGGATGCACCGGCCCCGGCCAGGCAGGCTGGGCTAGACGTCTTTGAGACCACGCTCGACAACGGGCTGCACTTGCTGGTGGTCAATCGCCCAGGCGTTCCGCTGGTCAGTAGCTATGTCTGGTACCAGGTCGGCTCCGTCGACGAAGAACCGGGCAAAACCGGCATGGCACACTTCCTTGAGCACATGATGTTCAAGGGCAGCGCCAACTACGCTGTCGGCGAAGTTGACGACGTCACCGTCAAGAACGGCGGCAGCAACAACGCCTTCACCAGCAACGACTACACGGCTTACTACTTCGAGTTGCCGAAGAGCCGGTACAAGGAAGCCCTCAAGATCGAGGCCGACCGCATGCGGCACCTGACGCTCGATGAGGCCGAATTCACCAGCGAGAAGAAGGTCGTTCAGAGTGAATCCGATATCAGCGCCGACGATCCCAGCGACCACATGTGGGAGCGAATGGGGCAGGAGCTGTACGGCCCCGCGCACCCGCTTTCGCACCCGGTACTTGGCTGGCCGCAGGACGTGCAGGACATCTCTCGCCGCGACATGCGGCTATTCTATGACGCGCACTACCATCCGAACCACGCAACAATGGTGCTGGTCGGCGACATCACAGGCGATGAGGCGTTGACCACGGTCAAGGATCTGTTCGGCAAGATTCCCCGCGGGCCGGAACTCAAGCGCCCCAAGCCGACAGACATCCTGTTCAAGGGACCCGTCGAGTTTGAGGTGAAGAGTGATTCCGAAGTGGTCGAGTTCGGCCGCCAGTACCTGACGCCGCGCGGCGGCAGTGCAGACGTGCCGGCACTCGATGTGCTGGGCATGATCCTTGGCAGCGGCGTCACCAGCCGCCTTTACCGCAGCGTCGTGGAACAGCAGGGCATCGCCAACGCGATCTCGGCCGGCAACGGCGACCAGATGCTGGCGGGAAGTTTTTGGCTCTGGGCACAGCTGGCGGAAGGCCACACCCGGGCGGAACTTGTTGCCGCGATCGAGGCAGAGATTCAGAAGATCATCGACGGCGGGGTCACGGCCGACGAGCTTGAGCGCACCAAGAACCGTTTCATCTCAAGCCAGGTGTTCGCGCAGGAAAGCGCCAGCAGCCTCGCCCAGGCACTCGGCCAGTCACAGATTGTCTATGGCAACTGGAAGTACACGCTTGAATACCCCAATCTTATCCGCGCCGTTACCGCACGCGACGTGCGACGGGTCGCGGCCGCTTACCTGTTTCCGAAGAATGCGGCCAGCGGCTGGCTTGTGCCTGAGTTGTCGCCGCCGAAGGACGACGCGGCCGGGCCGGATGCCAAGCCGGGTGCGCTCGACGTGAAACGGCGAGTGTTGGCCAACGGCATGACCGTGCTGTTGCTTGAACGTCGCGGGTTGCCGGTGGTTTCCGTCAGTGCCAATGTTCGTGCCAGCCGCGCGGGTGAGGCCGCCAATGAGGCCGGGCTTGCGCAGTTCACTGGCGCGCTGCTTGATTGCGGAACTCGTGACTACAGCAAACAGCAACTCGCCGAGACGATGGAGATGATCGGCGGCAACCTCAGTGTAGGCTCCGACGGTGGCAGCATCCGCGTACTCGCAGACAAGCTGGACGTCGGCCTGGACGCGCTCTCGCAGTGCCTTCTGTACCCGACGTTCCCCGAGGCCGAGGTTGACCTCGCCCGCAAACAGACATTGGCGGGCATCGAGGCGGCCAAGAACGAAACCAGCTCATTCGCAAGGCTCGCTGCCAGTGCGGCCCTGTATGGCCCCAGCAATCCGCTGGGCCGGCCCGCGGACGGCACGGAAGCTACTGTAAAGGCCTTCAACCGCTCGATGGTCCAGAGCTGGCACCAGCGCTGGTTCCGGCCCGACAACTGTGTAATCGCGGCGGTGGGGGACTTTGATGCAGAAGAGATGTTCAAGCGCATTGAGGGCAAGTTCGCGGAGTGGAAGAAGCCGGCGACCGCGCTGAGCTTTCCTGACTTTGACTTCCAGCGCCCCGCCAAGCTCGAGGGCGAGCAGGTGTTCAGCTTCAAGAACTTCGAGGCAGCCAAGGTAGACCAGAGCCGCAAGCGCATCATGATCGACCACCCCGAAAAGGATCAGGTCGTCGTGCGTCTCCAGACGTTGGGCATCACGCGCGACAACCCGGACTACTACGCGCTGCTCGTGATGGACAACATCCTCGGCACGTCACCCGGCTTCACGGACCGTTTCAGCCACCGTCTGCGCGACCAGATGGGCCTGGCCTACAGCACCTACGCGAACATCAGCGGCGGCTCGAGTATCTACAAGGGCTCGTTCCTCGGCTACATCGGCACGCGCCCCGAGAACGTGGAGCTAGCCATCAAGACCATGTACGAACTGCTTGAACAGATCCGCAATGAGCCGGTCAGTGAAGAGGAAATTACCTCGGCCAAGGACTATCTGAAGGGCAGCTTCGTCTTTGATGTCGAAACCACCGGCCAGCTCGCGGGAATGTTGATCAACATGGAGCGCTACCATCTCGGCTTCGACTATCTGGTAAAGTACGTCGATGCCGTCGACAAGGTGAGCATTGCCGACGTTCAGCGGGTTGCAAAGAAGTACCTGGTGCCTGATCAGATGGTAGAGATCCTGGCCGGCCCGATCAGCAAGATCACCCCGGCGCAGGAACCGGAAGAGAACCCCGCGGAAGACCCCGAAGGCAAGTGATGCTCCGTTGCCTGCTCATCTTCAGCCTGCTCGCGGCCCCGCTGGCCGCCGAGTATGAGTCCAACTTCGGACGCGTGATCCTGGCGAACTGCGACGTCATTCTTCAGGGCGTCGCCAGCGCCACGCGCGGCAAGGTTGGCACTTCCAGCAAGGTCCAGGTCACGGTCGAAACGGTGCTGCACGGCAAGGAAGAGAAGCAGGAAGTGGTCGTTTTCTTCGCCGATCCCGACGTGCTGACGACGGATGAGGCTGTGCGCGGACTGTTCGCGCTGAAGCGTCTCTCCGACGGGGGCTACAACCTGGTGGGCAAGCCTGTGCTGACGGCAGAGTCCGACCCTGAAGAAGCCGACAAGCTGCGCGTTGCACGCGAGTTCATCGCCTTGGAGGATGAGCCCGCCGGCGATGAGCGCACGGCCGACTTCTGGAACCTGCTGATCGACGACATCGAGTTGGGCGGCTATGCGGCCCAGAATGCAGCCATCGAGCTGTTGTTCATTGCCCGAGACCGCGGGGCGATCATCACGGAAGTCCGGTTTGACGAAGTTCGCAAAGCGCGCGAAGCAGCAGCGAAGCGACTGACCAAACAGACGAAGGCGGACCTTGATCTCGCATGCCAGGGCCTGGTCGAAGCCAGCGTGAAAGATCTGAAGTTCCGGTGCGTGCGGCGTGGTGAGAGTAATAAGGAAAAGCGAACCGCCGCGGATGATTTGACGGACTTGCAGAAGGACTACGCGCGCGCGTTTACTGAGGAAGACGCCAAGCTATGCGACGCGCTGGTCAATGCCGAGAAGGACGACGTGCTGTCCGAGAAGCTGAAGAAGCTCGCCCGCGCGATCCGCAGCGAGAACAAGATCAGGCAAGCCGAAGAGCGCGAGAAGAACGCCGGCAAGTAGCGCCGCGCCGGATTTTCCCACTTTTACTGAATGGCCCAGCCAATCCCTGCCGATGAGCAAGCCGGTGCGGCCTGTGCGCGCGCTTACACCAATCACGCTTCCTAACTCGCCTGGAGTAGCCATGAAAAAGATCCTGATGTCCATAGTAGCCCTCTCCACGATCGGCCTGCTCGGCAGCGGCTGCGTGTCGCTGGACGAGTACAACCGCGTGCAGAAGCACCTCGACTCCGAAATGGAGGCGAACCGCGCGCTGGGTGCCGAAAACGTACGCCTCGGCGACGAAGTCGGCAAGTTGCGCAATGAGCGCACCGACCTGCTCAGCTCGATCGACAAGATGCAGGCTGAGATGTCCAAGAAGCCCGAGTACACCGGCGAGGACATGCTGAAGAAGATTCAGGAGCTGTGGGGCAAGGACATGGGCGGCAGCTGGGAAATGGTCCAGAGCGGCGGCGCAGTCGGCGTCCGCATGGATGACAGCGGCGTCCTGTTCAAGAGCGGCTCCTGGGACCTGACCGACAACACCAAGGGCAAGCTCAAGGAGCTGGCGGGCATCATCAGCAAGAAGTTGAAGACTGACGCCAACCTGTTCGTTCGCGTGGACGGCCACACCGACACCGACCCGGTCAAGAAGCTCAAGGCCCAGGGTATCATGGACAACGTCCACCTCAGCGCGATGCGCGCCATGGCCGTGAAGAACTACCTTTCCAGCCAGGGTGTTCCAGCCGACCGTGTGTTTGTCGCAGGCTTCGGCGAATACTGGCCGATCAACAGCGGCAGCACCAACAAGGACAAGCAGCGCAATCGACGCGTCGAAGTTTACCTCGGCGACGCAGATGCTCTCAGCATCGGCGCGCTGCCCGGCGCAACCGTCAGCAAGTAGGGTGACTCGCAGCCTATCGAACGCCCGGCTTTGGCCGGGCGTTCTGCGTTCCGGGGATGGACAGGTGGCGTTGATGCGTTAGCTTTCACGGCGTAGCCTTCGGCATACGGAGTTCGCTGTGAGTGCAGATCGACTGACACCTGAATTGCTCTGGAAGCTTCCGCGAGTTGGCAGTCCGCTGCCTGACCCTGAAGGTAAGCGGTTCGTCGTACCCGTTACTACCTACGATGTGGAGGCCAACGAAGGCACCACGCGGTTGTGGTTGGGAGAGGACTCGCAGCTCCGCGCGATTACCGGCCAGGCTTCCAGCAGCCAACCTGCGTTCAGTCCTGACGGTCGTAGGCTCGCGTTCATCCGCAAGGCATCACGCGACAAGGACGCGAAGAATCAGCTTTGGCTGATGCCGCTCGATGGCGGTGAGCCTGGGATGCTTACGGAGCTTCCGCTCGGTGTCAGTGATCCGAGATGGTTCAGTGATTGCAGCAGGATTGCCTTTCTGTCGCCTCTCTACGACGGCAAGTGGAGCCTGGATGAGACCGCCGAGGAAGCGAGACGGCGCAAAGAGTCCAAGGTCAAGGCCCATACGAGTGACCAGCGCTTCTACCGCTTCTGGGACCGCTGGGTTTGCGACGAGCCATTCCAGCACATCTTCTCAATCGACGTACAGACGCGCGAGCTGACCGACCTGACTCCCGGTCTGAAGCGCCTGTTTCCGCTGATGGACGCCACGGGCAGCTGGGACATTGCACCGGACGGCAGCGAGATTGCGTTCACGGCCGTGCGCAGCGAGCCGCCCTACCATGACCTGATCAGCGGCGTGTATCGCCTCAAGCTCGGCGAGCAACCGACGCTTGTCACCGAGTGGACCGGAAGCCATGCAACGCGACCCCGGTATTCGCCGGACGGCAAGTGGCTGATTCACGGTATGCAGAAAGAAGAAGGCTTTTACGCCGACAAGACGCGGTTGGTCGCATTCGAATTGGCAACCGGCAAGCACAACGTGCTGACTGAACCCTGGGACTATTCCGCCGACAGTTGGGAATACGCGGGCGTAGACAGGCTTGCGCTGATTGCCGAAGACAAGGGTGCCAACGCGATCTACACGCTTGACCTGAAACGTGCGCTGCAATCCCCCGGCGAAGTCGAGCCGCAACAGATTGCGCGCGGCGGCTGGTACTCCGGGCTGCAGGTGCGTGGCGACACTGTATTCACTACCCGGCAAAGCCACCTCAGCCCTCCGGAAGTGGTGACCCTCAAGCTGGATGGAAGCGGTGAAAGGCAGCTCAGCAATTTCACCAAGCCACGGCTGAGCGAGGTCAAGCTGGCAGAACCCGAGGAGCACTATTTCGAGGGCGCCGAAGGCAACCGGGTCCAGATGTGGCTGCTGTATCCCGCAGGCAAGGAGCGCAAGCATCTGCCGCTGGTACACCTGATCCATGGCGGGCCGCACGGCGCGTTCGGCGACCAGTGGCACTGGCGCTGGTGCGCGCAGGCATTTGCTGCGCAGGGCTACCTCGTCGCGATGGTCAACTTCCACGGCAGCACCGGCTGGGGCAACGAGTTTGCCAGCTGCATCATGGGCGAGTGGGGGAAGCGCCCGTATGAAGACATCGACAAGGCGACGGATTACTTGATCGAGCGCGGCCTGGCCGACCCGGACCGGATGGCCTGCGCGGGCGGCAGCTACGGCGGCTACATGGTCAGCTGGATCGCCACGCAGACGACGCGCTACAAGTGCCTCGTGAACCACGCAGGCGTCAGCGACCTGCAGGCACAGTACGCCCGTGACGTAACGCCCGGGCGTGAAAAGGCACTGGGCGGCGAGCCCTGGGGCGACCAGGAAGGCCTCGACCGCTACAACCCGATCCGCCACAGCAAGGGCTTCAAGACGCCCATGCTGGTGATTCACGGCGAGCAGGACTACCGCGTGCCGTACACGCAAGCGCTGGAGACCTACAACGCCTACCACGCGCAGAAGCTGGAGGCGCGGCTGGTGGTCTATCCCGACGAGAACCACTGGATTCTGAAGCCGCAGAACAGCCTGCACTGGTACGGCGAGGTGTTCGGTTGGCTGAAGAAGTGGATCAAGCCCGCAGTTGAATCAATGGGCTAGGTCTTTGCCGGCTGGCTCATGATTCGCTGGTAGTAGGCTTCCCATACAGGCAGCAGAGCTTCACGGCGGAAGCGGCCGATGGCGCGTTCGCGCGCTGCCTCGCCCATTGTCTTTGCGAGCTTGTCGTCTGTGATGATCTTGCGAATCGACTCGGCCATCGCGGCCGTGTCGCCGGGCGCGTGCAGGAAACCGCTGACGCCGTGCTCAACTACTTCCGGTAGGCCTCCGGTGTTGCTGGCGACGACGGGGACACCACAGGCCATGGCCTCAAGCGCGCTCAGGCCGAAGCTTTCATATTCGCTGGGCAGGAAGAACACGTCGGCCTGCGGCAGCAGCTCCCAGATTGCGTCGTAGGTGCCGGCGAAGGTGCAGCGCTCGAAGACTCCCAGCTCCCGGGCGAATTCTTTGCACGCGCCCATTTCGGGACCGTCGCCGATCATGATCAGCCGGCCCTTCTGCTCGCGCGTGGCGATAGCAAAGGCCTTGATCACGTCCAGCGGGCGTTTGACCTCGCGGAAGTTGCTGACGTGCATGACGATCTTTTCGTCCGGCGCGGCCAGATGCGAGCGTTTGTCCGGGCAGCAGCCCGCCTTGAAGCGCTCGGTATCGACGAAGTTCGGGATCACCTCGATGTCCTGGGCGCCGCAATCAATCGTGTCCAGCACGCGATCTTTCAGCTCCTGGCTGACGCTGGTGACACCGTCCGACCTGCGGATGCCGAACTTCGTAATGCGCTGGAAGATGCGCTGCTGGCCAATGATCGTGATGTCTGTGCCGTGCAGCGTAGTAATCAACCGTACATTGGTGCCGTCGCCATTCAGCATCTCGCGCGCGAGGTGCCCGCTGATGGCGTGGGGGATGGCGTAGTGAGCGTGCAGGATGTCGAGCCCGTGCTGCTCAGCGACTTCCATGATGGTACCTGCCAGCGCCAGGTCATAGGGCGGGTAGCGGAACAGTGGATAGGCGCTGACTTCGACTTCGTGATAGGTCAGGTTCTTGCGGAAGCTGTCAAAACGGAACGGGATGGCGTAGCTGATGATGTGCACGCTGTGGCCGTTTTCGGCCAACGCGGACCCTAGCTCCGTGGCGACTACGCCGGAGCCACCGTGGGTGGGGTAGCAGACGATCCCGATCTTCATGCGATCATCCAATGATGTTGGGCGCGCACGCGCAATGCCCCAAACACCGGGCGCCGGATGTCTGTTCCCGTGCGGAGATAAAGAAAGCCCCCGACTTACGTCGGGGGCTGTTCAGGAGAGGACCGAGACGCGAAGAAAGGGCCGGAAAGGAGAGCGTAAAGCTACCCTCTCGATCACGTCTCGGCCGCATGGCACCGCTGCTCAGTGGGCGATCACTTCGCAACGGAAATGTCTGTCTCGAGCGGAAGGGGTGAACACCTTGTTCGTGAGGGGCCACGTACCGGTGGAGCTATTGCTCTCTCATCAACCGCAGAAGTTAGTATAGCCTATCCACCGTGCCTGTCAACGACCGAAAGCGCTTTGTTGAAGGGCATTCACAGGCACAGGCCAATACCCCCGTTCGCTGAAACCTTTAACGACTGAGGGGCTCGAATGGCATCCTGAAATGACCGAAATTTCGGCACAGCAACGACCTCCAGAACGGGCGAAACCCGGCTGTCGACCCACAACCCGCATTTATAGGGCGTGCAGCCCGTGTGGACGCCTGCAGCCACTTGCCGCGCTTCGCCAGTATCACGGGGTCGTCACCAACTTCGTTGGGCGGTCCTTGCGGGCCGCCTCCAGCGTGGCAAATAAGTTAGTAGTGGCTAGGTTAGCTGCTCGGCTCGCACAGCAGATCGTACCCCATGGAGCGTACAACCCTTGCGTTCAAGAGGGTTCCGGGCTCATGGCGGCCCTTGAGCAGTGCAGTGCAGTCAATCTCGGGCGCGTCGGCCCGCGTGCGTCCGACGGTGGGATACTTCGGGTCCTGGCCGGGGCCCTCCGCCAGCACTTCGATGGTCGTCCCGACGAGTTTTTCGTTGGCTGCGAACAACACTTCGCGATTTACGTCCATAAAGCGGCGATGGCGCTCCTCGATGACTTCGGGCGCGAGCTTGCCATCCAGCTCGAAGGACGCGGCCTGGTCTTCGTCCGAGAACGGAAAGGCACCGGCGCGGTCAATGTGGCCCTCGCGGATGAAATCCAGCAGCTCGTTGAACTGTTCCTCGGTCTCGCCGGGAAAACCGACGATGAACGTGCTGCGCAGCGTCAGCCCGGGGATGCGCTCGCGCATCTTGGCCAGCAGGCGGGTAGTCGTCTCGCGCGTACTGCCTCGTCGCATGCGGCGCAGGACGTTGCTGCTGATGTGCTGCAGCGGCATGTCGATGTAGCCAAGCAGCTTGGGCTCATTGGCCAGCAGCTCGATCAGCTCATCCGTAACCTGCGTGGGATAGGCGTACATCAGGCGAATCCAGTCGATGCCATCCACCTTGGCGAGATCGGCCAGCACCTCGTGCACTGACTTGCGGCCTTCGGAATCGAGGCCGTAGTACGTGCTGTCTTGCGCAACGATGATCAGCTCTTTGGCCCCGTCGGCCGCCAACTCGGTCGCTTCCTGAATGATCTGCTCGCGCGGCTTGCTGCGGAAACGCCCGCGGATGCTGGGGATCGTGCAGAAGGCGCACTTGTGGTCGCAGCCTTCACTGATGCGCAGGTAGGCGTAGTGGCGTGGTGTGATGCGAAGGCGGGCACGGTCATCGTAAACGCTGCCGCGCTCGTCGGGGTCGCTGATGGCGATGCTGCGGGCAAGCTCGCCGCTGCCGCTCAGTTCGCGCAACACGTCGCTCAGGCGAGTGCGGTCGTTGACGCTGACCAGGGCGTCCACGCCCGGGACTTCGCGGTCGAGCATCTCGCGGTAGTTGCCGACCATGCAGCCGGCGACCACCACGCGCTTCACGCCGCCCTTTTCCTTCAGGTCGAGCACGGCCTGGATGTGGTCCAGCGATTCCTGCCTTGATGCCCCGAGAAAGCCGCAGGTGTTCACCACCACGACATCGGCGCCGGTGTAGTCGGGCGTGACGACGAACCCCTCGGAGGCAATGCTGCCGAGCATGGTTTCGGAATCGATCAGGTTTTTCGGGCAGCCAAGCGAAATGAACGCCACACTGCCAAGCGCCGTCTTCATAGTGCGCAATGGTAGCTTCGCCGAGCGGCACCGGTAGGCGAGGATTGGCTGTTGACCATCAACTATCAACCATCAACTATCAACCAGATGACCACCTGGGTCGGAATCGAAGTCACCCGCCAGGTCCGCGTTGCGGACGGCGTGATTCAATCGGTCGGCAAGCTCTCGGCCGGTGGGGTGAACCTGCTGGAACACCAGATCGGGATTGCCAAGCAGATCACGTCGCCTGACCAGATCTGCATCCTGACGGCGCAGGGCGACGAGGCCGTGCTGGAGCTGATCGCCGGGCACGGGCTGCGCGAGCTCGCCCCGTTCGATTTCATCGCCATGCTGTCGGACCGCGCCAAGCACGGCGAGGACGGCGCGGCCGTACTGTTGCGCCAGATCGCGCCGCTGCGCGATGCCAAGGACGTGAAGAAGGCGCTGAAACTGCTGAAGAAACACCCGGTAGTAATCAGCGCCAGCAAGCCACCCAAGGGCCACAAGCGCCACGAGCCCCTGCCCGGCGAGGACGAGCCCGACTACCGCTGCCTCGCCTTCGAAGCCCGCCGCATCAGTGAATTCAGCATGCAGGCCATGACCGGCCTAAGCGCCGGCAACGAGGAGCAACTGTTCATCGATTGGGACAGGTTTACAGAATACTCGCGCCCGGAAAGCGAGGCGCATGCGGCAGAGGTTATTAGGAAATGGAAAGGCTAGTGGAGATTGGGGCCAATCCAGAGGCAGTCGACGGGCCTGGGACGAGGCACCCATTAATCATTCTACGCTGAACGACCGTGCCAAGTAACCTCACCCGTTCTCTCTATTTCACTAACAAACATTTCGGGAAGGAGCACACCCTCTGCCTAAGCGCCCTGAAAGCGTCGGTGTCCAATTGCAGTCGCGACCATCATGTGCGGAGCATACAAGGCTGAAGTCATGGGCGCGTGACAGGGCCTCCTGCATCGCCCTCAGGCAGTTCCACTATGAGGTGAGCTATCTGTTCGCCGAGGCCCGAAAGATCCTCTCTGTTGAATTCCTCGGACCCCAGGAAAGTGATGCCGTTCTTTGTAATCAAAATGCGAAGGCGAACCCCGTGGCGCACTAGCTTCCACAACGCCCCCGGGCCCCGCTGTTCTGCCCTTCCCCTGTCCGAAACAACAACAGGATGGTTCTGAGGATCCTTGTAGCCCATGCGCCCCACTGCCTCAATTACACGAGCCAACTGATCGAACAACAGAGAATCGGACACCATCTCAGCGTCTGCAAACTCAGCCACCAGGACCACACCAATATCGCGCTCTTCGTGAGCCTCCCTGAAATACTTGAACGCCCACAAGTGCCACTCCTCACCATCTTCTACGGCTCTTTTTGACGGCATCGGAACCTACTCCTTTAGCCTGAACACTTCAGGACCGACCTTTGGATACTCACTCGCTGGTTGTGCTCCTCACGAAATCTTTAGCCTTTTGGGCCATGAAACTGGTGGAGTAATTCGCCACTTGGCCGCCCGAGAAAACCGGCCCGGAGTCGTCCATGCGCGTCCTGGGTGGCTGACATGTCGTGGTTGTTGGACGACACACAGCCGTTAGCCGAACCTGGGTGACAGCTTCTGGTTCATGAACTCGGCGAGCATTTGGGAGAGCTTGTCGTCGCGGATTTCGTACCAGTCGAAGGTGGCTACTTGCGGGCGCTGCTCGTCCGTGACTGATGCTCGGATGGTGTTGGCGAGCTTGCCGAATGGCGCCCAGCCGCATTTCAGCACTTCGTGCTTCGCGTTCCGCAGCAGGTACACGCCGCCGACCTGGGGCACGCGGTCGATCATGTCGTCCGCGTACTCCCAGTCCCAGCTTCGCCCGGTTGCGGCGCTGGGGTCCGGGTCGACGTAGTTGTCCTGCACGGCCTGCGCGAGCGTCTCGAAGCTGACGCTCATCTGCTCGCCGGAATCCATGCTGCGCAGGCTGGCCACGCCCGCCTTCTCTTCTTCGGGGCCCGCAATCACCACCAGCGGGATGCCCTTGCGCGAGGCGTACTTGAGCTGTTTGGCCAACTTGGCGTTCGAGTCCAGGTAAAGCTCCGCGTTCACACCCGCGCGCCGCAGTTCCTTCGCGGCGCGCATGGAGTAGGCCTTTGTTTCAGGGCTGAAAATCGTCACGAGCACGGCCGCCGAGGCGCGCGCCTTCGGCAGCAGCTTCAGCTCTTCCAGCGCGGCGATCAGCCGGTCGATCCCGACGCTGATGCCGACGGCCGGCACTTCTTCGCCGCTGAACAGGCCGATCAAACCGTCATAGCGGCCGCCGCTCATCACACTGCCGAAGCCGGGCAGATCCTGCAGGAAGGTCTCGAACACCGTGCCGGTGTAGTACTCAAGCCCGCGAACGATGGTCGGATCAATGCGAAGCACCGCATCGTCCACGCCCATGGCCTGCGCGGCCGTGAGCACCTCGTTCAGCTCGTCGCAGCCCAGGCGACCCATTTCGGTGCTTCCGAGAAAGCTTCTCATCCGCTCAAGGCGCGCGGCATTCGATTCGGCGCCGTCGGCGATCTTCAGGAACTCGATCACTCCCGACAGGCCGGTTTCGCTGAAGCCGCCCTGGCCGACCAGCGCCGCCAGTTCTTTGTGCACGCCGTCTTCGCCAACCTTGTCGAATTTGTCGATCGCGCGCATGACGCCGTCCATCACGCTGTTGTCCGAAACGCCAATGCGCGCCTGCAGCCCGCGGAAGACTTTTCGATTGTTGAAGCGGATCACGTAATTCGGAACGCCCAGCGCGCGCATGACGGCATAGTCGATCGCGATGCATTCGGCGTCGGCGAGCAGGCTGTCGGTGCCGACGATGTCGACGTCGCACTGCCAGAACTCGCGGAAGCGGCCCTTGGCGGGGCTTTCCGCGCGCCACACGGGGCCCATCTGGTAGCGCTTGAACGGGCGTGGCAGGTCGGTCTTGTACTGGCCGATCACGCGGGCCAGTGAAATGGTCAGCTCGTAGCGCAGGGCCACGTCGCGGTCGCCAGCGTCCTTGAACCTGTAAAACAGCTTCTCGGCCTCGGGGCCGGCCTTGCCGAGCAGGATTTCGGAGTATTCGATGCTGGGCGTATCCAGCGGCTCGAAGCCGTAGCGCTCGAACACCTCGGCAATACGGCGCAACAGCCGCGTACGCGGCACCATCACCTCGGGAAGGTAATCCCGGAAGCCCTTCAGGATACGTGGTTGGATCTTTGCCATGCCAGCCTTCAAGACAACCGCCGACGATCAACGTCGGCGGGTTTCTAACCTATGGATCGCCGCGCGACAACCGCAGCTACCTACACGTTCACTTCTTCAGGGCCTTCAGGGCATCCTGCGGGCTGTTGGCGAACTTGAACACCTGGCTCAGCCCGAGCATATCGAACACTTCCTGCACAGGCTCGGTCGGGTTCATGAGCACAATGTCGCCGCCGCGCTCATGGCTGGCCGAGAGCGTACCGATGAACACGCCGGCGCCGGCGCTGCTGATGTACTCCACGTCGCTGAGTTCCACGGCGAGGCGGACCTTGCCCTCGTCGAACAGGTTGTTGATGGTCTGTTCCATGTACTCGAACGTGTGTGCATCGAGCCAACCCGCGATGTGAATGAGCGTCACATCGGGCGACAGCTGCTCCAGGTTGATCTCGAATTCCTTCATGTGCTTATGCCTTTACTACCCTCTGCTGGGGAATCAATGGACGGCTTACAACCTAGCCCGGCACTTTGATGTACTTGACCAACGTCAATTCGTTCACCTCGCCTTCGCGCGACGTGTAGCGGACTTCATCCATCACCTTGCGCATGATGAACAACCCGAGCCCGCGCTTGTTGCCGCTGGCGATGTGGGCCTGCAGATCGAGTTCAGCCTTCTCGGCCGAGCCCGATGCAGTGTCATAGCTGACGCCGTTGTCTCGGATGCGGACCCGGAAGCTCTGGTCGTCGGCGTCGATCAGGACCTCGACGTTGCCGCGCTCCATGCCTTCGTAGCCGTGCTGGATCGTGTTTGCCACGGCCTCGTCGACCGCGAGCACCACCTTGTTGGCGTCGCCGTTCGGCAGAACCGAGCGCTTGATGGCCGCATGCAGGAACTCTCGCACAACCGCAAGATTGCGCGTTTCCGCCTCGACTTCAAGCCTGTCTGTTACGTGTGAATCTGACACCTGCTATCCCCGGTTGCTATCCAACTTTCAAAGTCACGATGGTGATGTCGTCATGCTGGTCATCCGTCTGCGCGTGCCCCTGGATGGCGTTCACCAGCGTCGTCAGGTACTCGGAGCTGCTTCGGCCGGCCGTCTGGATGGTAATGGCCTGCATGCGCTCTTCACCGAATTCCTCGTTGGTGGGGCTCATGGCTTCCGTGACGCCGTCGGTGTAGATCACCGCGCGGTCGCCACGCTGAAGCTGGATGACTTCTTCCTTCATGTTTCGCTCAAACAGACGGCCGTCCTTGTCAAAGCCGAGCGCGATGCCGCCCGGGTTGACCTCAACACACTGCTTGGTGGCGGCGCGGTAGAGCAGCAGCGGATTGTGGCCCGCCGAAGCAACCGTGAGGCGAGCCGTCGGGATGTCCAGCAGCATGTAGAACGCCGTCACGAACATGCCGCGCTTGATGTCCTTGGCCAGCGTGCGGTTCACCTTGCAGAAGATGTCGCGCGGACTGAGGTTGTCCGAGGCCTCGTAGCTGACGAGTGCCTTAGCCATCATCATGACCATGCTGCCCGGGATGCCCTTGCCGGAAACGTCCGCGCAGACCATGCCCAGGTGAGTCTTGTCGACCAGGAAGAAGTCGTAGTAGTCACCACCGACTTCCTTTGACGGCGAGTAGTACGCGCTCACGTCATAGCCTGCGATGCGGGGCACGTGCTTCGGCAGCAGGTTTTCCTGGATCTCCTTGGCGATATCGAGGTCGTGCTTGCGACCCTGGTTCTCCAGCCAGACGTCCTGCGCGCTCTTGAGGCCGGCCGCCATGTCGCCCAGCAGCCGCGCCACGATGCCGATTTCGTCACGCGAACGCGCGGCAGGGCGATGGTCGAAGTTGCCGCCGCTGATGACCTGGATGTCGTTCATCAGCGTCTGCAGCGGCTTGGTGATGCTGCTGCCGATCAGGAAGGCAAGCAGGATGGCAAGCCCGATGCCCAGCACAGAAACAACAAGGATGTAGATCAGCAGGCTGGTCTTGCGGCTCTCAATCTCCTGCCGGTCGAGGTAGATCGAAATGCTTTCCTGTGCGCCGAGGTCCTTGCTGAAGCCGTAGGCCGGAATGCCCTTCACGGTGGCGCCCTTGTCGATTTTGATCTCGCCATCCGCCGAGACATTGGTGGAGGCCTCGACTTCAAGCTGCGGGCCCGTCGGTGTCGGGCTGATCACATTGAGCTCGGCCGTGTCAAAACGCGGCAGCTCGTTCGGCGGAATGCGGAAGATAATGAAACGAACCTGGCTGGCCTCGTTGCCGGTCATCTCATCCAGGTCGCGCACGAAGTCCTCATGGAACTCGCGGAAGATCTTTTTGCGCAGGCCGTTAGCGTGGTAGATGAGCTTGGTGTCTGTCTCTTCCTGAATTTTCGTCTTCAGGCGCGCAAACGTGTCGCGGCTTGAGTCCATGCTGTAGCGCTGGAACAGCCCGGGGAAGAGGTGCTTGTTTCGCTCCATGGCCGCATCGTTGATGTGGCGCGGAGAAGTCGGCTCCGGCAGCTTGCCCGACTCTGACAGGTCGCGCAGTTGTGGCCAGCTTTCACCAAATATCTCGATGCCCTGCTGGTCGCTGAGCGGGAATCGTGCCTTGTTGGCCAGGGCCTCGGCCGCGCACTTCACCCATATGCGATCGTCCTTGAACTGGTCCCAGTTCGCAAACTCACGGCAGCCGGGAATGCGTGGATCGAACCAGTCTTTCTGGACCTGCGCCCAGTAGGCACCAAACTTCGCCTCACGGTTTGCCGGTTGGCTGAAGTAGGCGATCAGGCCCTTTTCATTCAAACCAGCCTTGTACGGACGGTGAATGGCCTCGGCCTGCTGCAGCATGCCGACACCGGCCTGCTGGATCGTGTCTTCAAGGCTGTTCGTCGCAATCACCATGACGATCATGAAGATCAGCAACGACACGCCGACCGTCAGCCCGGACATCGCCACGACGATCTTGGTCTTAATCGGCAGGCCCTGGGTCTTGGGACGCGCCATCGGCCTGGGTGGGCCGGACGTGTTACCGCCGCCGGGACCGCGTGGTGCACCGCCACTACCGCCGCCTCCGCTGCCACCACCATCTCCGCCGCCACCCGGCGGTGGAGGTGTGCGAACTGGAGGTACGGCGCCAGCCGAAGTGGCGCTCGGGCCGCGCTGCGCCGGCACGGACCCAGTCGACTGACGCGCCTTGCCTGCAGGCGGAGGCGTCATCATGCGACGGTTGTTCCCAGTGCTGGGTGGGCGTGTTCCGCGTGGATCGGGCCTTTGGGCCATCTCTGCTCCGCTAGCTCAACGCTGAGCCAAGCATCGCAATCGTGTACCATGTCCAGGCCGCGAGAGCCGCTGCTGCCAAGTCATCCATAAGGATGCCAAGGCTGCCTGGAATCCGTTCGAAACTCCGAACTGGCCACGGTTTAGCGATGTCGTATAGACGAAATGTTAGTAACCCAGCAAAAATGTCCAAGGGTGAATGTGCGCCTATGAGCGCCAACGTCAAAAAATACCCGGCGGCCTCATCCAGCACAAACCAGCTTGGGTCCTTGACATCTGAAGCGCCCCTCAGGACGCCTACTCCTGCAAGCCAGCTCAACAGTGCAAAGCCGCCGGCCAGCGGCAGCCATGCCGCCGCATACCAATCGACCCCAAAATACAACCCGTATGCGAGCGGGACGCACAGCAGCGTTCCGGCCGTGCCT
This sequence comes from Planctomycetota bacterium, assembly GCA_020425605.1. Lineage (GTDB taxonomy): Bacteria > Planctomycetota > UBA8742 > UBA2392 > UBA2392 > JACKID01. The sequence goes on from JAGQRH010000001.1 coordinate 260,002, forward strand.
CGCGCGAACGGCACGAAGCCCACCAATCCCATGCTGCCTGCGAGGACAGGCAGGGAGAACAAGCGGGAGCGAGGAGGGTCGGTGTCACGCAGGAAGGGCAAGCGGGCTCCATACCGTGGATTCAAGCGGGGCGTCTGGTATGGTAGCGCCGCTGACCAGAAGTAGGTGATTCAAAAGGCCTTGTGGCATCCACATATGCGGAAGTTCGAGCTTAAGACGCAGATCGTACAAAAGACACTCTGCGCCCGGCTCAGTAGCGATGTGGATTCCGGCAATGCCGTCATTCTGCGCTCCGAACTGGCAAAGGCCATTCAGAATGGGCCACCGGTCGTGCTGCTCGACCTTGCGGACGTGCGGAAGATGGACAGCGCAGGCATTGCAGTGCTGGTTGAAATGCACGACAGGCTGAAGCAGGAAGGCCGGCAGATGGGGCTGATCAACACCCCCGAGACCGTCAGAGGCCTGCTTGAGCTGCTGGGAGTTTTCGAAATCTACGCCGACATGGAAACCGGCCTGAAGGCCACCAAGAAGCTGCAGGCAAATTGGCAACGCCTGCACGACCCGACCAAGCCCGTCGAATAGCGCAATATGGCCGCAGCAACCGACTTCATCAGTAGTGTTGGCGCTTTTGTGAATCGCTACATAGCGACTCTGGGCGCGGCTGTGCGGTTTGGCGGCGCGGCAATCATGTACGGTGTGCTGGGCGTGTTCAACAAGCGCATCTACCCGCGCCACGACCTGATCGTGCAGATGGATTACACCGGTGCCCGCAGCACTCCGATCATGGTGCTGCTCGGCTTTCTGGTTGGGGCCTCTTTGGTGATCCAAACGACGCCTTCACTGGCACGCTACGGACCCGCCGAACTGGTAGCGGGCGTCGTGGGTGTCTCGGTACTGCGCACCCTGGGTCCGCTGCTTGCGGCAATTATTTTTGCCGGTCGCGTAGGCGCCGGCTTCACGGCCGAGCTCGGGACCATGGCAGTCAGCGAAGAGATCCTCGCGCTCGACACCATGGGAATCCATCCAGTCGGCTATCTCGTGGCACCGCGCTTCCTTGCGGCCTGCCTGATGTTGCCGGCTTGCACTGTGCTGTTCGACCTGAGTGCGCTCGTTGGAGGCTATCTGGCGGGTACCCAGCAGTTCGGGATCTCTCATGAAAGCTGGATGGACGTCACGAAGCAGTTCGTGAACCTTTCGAACTTCACGTTCGGTATCGCGAAGAGCTTCGTGTTCGCCATCATCATCACGCTGACCTGCTGCTTCAAAGGCTTCAACGTGAAGGGCAGCGGCATGGAAGTCGGCCGCGCGACCATGCAGGCGATCGTGATCTCGCTGATCCTGATCATCTTCTCTGACTTCGTGCTATCGATGGTCTACAACTTCCTGTCGAAGCTGGGGATTGTCGGATGAGCGGCGACGTGCGCATTGAGCTGCCGGAGGCCCGGAAGGACTCGCACCTGCGATCCGACGGCGCTGCCATCTCAGTGGAGCGTCTCGACAAGTCCTACGACGACAATCACGTCATCAACGACATGACGTTCGAATTCGAGCGCGGCAAGGTCTACGTGATCATGGGCCCCAGCGGCTGTGGCAAGAGCACGCTGCTGCGCCAGATGATCGGCGCCGAAATGCCGGATGCCGGCAAAGTGCTGATCGACGGCATCGATATCCACAGCCATTCTCGCAAGGTCCGCGACGAGGCGCGCCGCAAGTTCGGCGTGCTTTTCCAGAGCTCGGCCCTGCTGAACGGCCTTACCGTCGCGGAGAATGTCGCCCTGCCGATCCAACGGCACACGGACCTGCCACAGAGCACGATCGATTTGATGGTAAAGCTGAAGCTCGAACTGGTCGGCATGGGCGGTGCGCTGGACAAGTACCCTTACGAAATCTCAGGCGGCATGAAGAAGCGTGCGGGGCTGGCAAGGGCAATCGCGCTGGACCCGGCAATTGTGTTCTACGATGAGCCAAGTGCCGGGCTCGACCCGGTGATGATTGGCGTGATCGACAAGCTGATCAAGGATTTGACCAGCAAGCTGGGCATCACCAGCGTCGTCATCACGCACGAGATGCCGAGTATTTTCCGCATCGCCGATGAAGTGCTGATGCTGTTCAACGGGCGCATCGTGTTCCGGGGCTCGCCGGAAGGTCTGCGCAATTCCAGTGACCCACTCGTGCGGCAGTTCCTGAAGGGCGACCCGGAAGGCCCAATCAATGCGCCGCGCCAGCTGTCTGAACTGTCTGAGCGCCTGATCGGTCCTTCGGCCAGGCAGGGGAGCTCGAATGGCTGAAGAGGGTGACAGCAAGATAAACCTGATCACCGGCGTCGTGGTGCTGGTCATCGCGCTCGCAATCGGCGTGTACGTCGTGATCAAGGCGCTGCCCAGCAGCGACGTCCAGCCCGGCGTGAAGTATGTGGCGTATTTCGAGAACTCAGGCGGCATCCAGGAAGGCGACTCGGTACGCATACAGGGCCGCCGGGCCGGCAAGGTCACGGCCGTCGGGGTGGTTGTCCACGAGGGCAGGGCTGTTACTCGCGTCGAGTTCGAGATTGCGCCGGGTTCAGGCTCGCAGTGGCTGAAGGATGCTGCGATACCCGGCGACAGCACAATTTCGGTGAAGACGCCCGCGTTCATGGGGAGGCCTCAGCTTCTGATTTCAATCGGCAGCAACGATGACGACCCGATTGCCGAAGGCGGCGAGTGGAAGAACACCCGCAGTGCCAGCGGGCAGGATCAGCTCAGCCAATGGCACGAAGACATCGTCCGGGCACAGACTGAAATTGAAGGGCTACTGAGCTACCTCGATGACACGGAGAAATTCGAGAGGCTCAAGGACCAGCTGGGCGACATCGCAGACGCGCTGGAAAAGGCAGACCAGCAGATCGCCGACACAACCGGTCGCGCCGCAGAGGCTGGCGACATGCTTGATGAAGCCACCAAGGGCATTGACGACGTCCGCAAGCAGATCAGCGCGCAGTCCGAGCCCGCCACCGACGGCCTGAACCAGATCGCCGACAACACGTCGCAACTGAGCACAGAGCTGGACAGGGTCGACGAAAACCTGAGCAAGGCCCTGGCCGAGGTCGAGCGCATGAAGGAAGGCACAGACAACATGGCCTCCAGCGCGGATCAGATGAAACTGGACAAGCTGGGGATCGAGTTGCGCAAGATGGTGGCGCGGCTGCGTTCATCCATGGAGCGCGCGAAGTACGACCCATCACAGGCCGGCGACATGCCGAACTGGCGACGCACGCGCCCCTATTTCAACGGCGGCGAGCCGACCAAAGGCACTTCCATTGACGAGAACCCCCCGCGGGCACCCGGTGACGATTCCGGTGTGGCTCCGGGTGTAAAAGACCTCAAGCGGGTGAAGTAAGGAGAGAGACATGGCGCGTGCAAAGAGTCGTTCCGATCTGATCATGGGGCTGTTCGCCTTGATCGTGCTCGGCAGCGTGATCGGTGTCGTGATGATTCTGCAGGTGATGCCGACCGGCGTGGAGGGCGCACGCTACGCGATCCTGTTTGAGGACGTCGGCGGGCTCGGCGGCAACGCACCCGTGATCGTCGCAGGCCAGAAGGTCGGCAAAGTTGACTACATCAAGACCGTGCCCGTGGTCTCGGCCGAAGGCGCCCGCAAGGTCGAGGTGGAAGTCGGGATCATTATCCTGCAGGACTACGCCGAGACCGTGGTAATTCCCGCGGACTCGATCGCAAAGGTCCAGATGGGAGGGCTGTTCGGCGGCAACCAGCTCGTGCTCAACCTTGGCAACAGCAAGGATGTCGTGCGTCCCGGCCAGCGCTTCCCCGCCAAGGGCGAGCCGCCGATCGAAATCAACGACATCGTTGAAGGCGCAGGCAAGACCATGAAGGAACTTGAGGAAGGCATCAAGAAAGTCACCGACCTGCTGAAGGACGACCGCTTCACGGACAACATTGACAAAAGCCTCACCGCCATGCGAAGCGCGCTTGAGCGCCTGGACAAGGGCCTGAAGGAAATGGAGCCGGCCTTCGGAAAAGTCGGGCCGACGTTCGATTCTGCGCAGCAGTTGCTTGATGAATTGCACGCACTGGTCAGTCAGAACAGCCAGGCAATCAACGACACGATGGCAAGCCTTCAAAGTGCCTCCGGCAAGCTCGACAAGCTGCTTGGCGACGAAGGCAACGGGGTTCCGACACTGGTTGCCAACCTGAACTCGATCGCCGACAACCTGGATTCGCTAGTGGGCAGCATGAACGACCTCGTGCTCGACAACCAGCTGAACATCCAGATCAGCCTGGAGAACGTGCGCGAAGCAACGGACAGCCTGCGCTACTTCGCTCGTCGGATTGAGAATGACCCGAGCCTTCTGATCTGGGGCGGCAGCGAGACGGACAACCCGGCCCTTGACCGCAGCGGTCCCGTACCGAATGTTGATGAAATGGAAATCCGGAATTCCGGCCGCAGGCCTCGCAAGGAATCCGACTAGTCGACGGCGGCCATAAGGCAAAAGCATGAGCACAGAGGTTAGACGAGAATTGCGCCATCGCCGTACACCGGTGCGGGCCTTGCTTTGCCTTTTGACTTTGGCCTTCTTCCTTGCCGCAGTGACGGGCTGCGGAGGTGTTCCGCGCCTGACGACGTTCGAGAAGGGCGTCGAGTACATGGACTACTCGGACTATCCCCGGGCGATCGAGCAGTTCCATTCGCACATTAAACAGCACGGTGAGGGGCTTGGCGTCTGTTACAACCTGGGCGTCTGCTACTTCGATGAAGGCGACTACGACCAGGCCGTCCAGTGGTACGAAAAGGCACTCGAGTACGATCCGCGTGATGGCGACACACTCGTGAACCTCGGGCTGACGTACCTGAAGCAGGGGCGGGATGTCGCGGCACTCAGCCGACTGAAGCAGGCCGCAGACGTCGAGAAAGACCGAGCGTATCCGCTGGTGGCGATCGCCCTCTATTACCAGCGCACGGGCAAACTCGACAAGGCACGTGAGTACTACGACGAAGCCGCCTCGCGTGAAGCCAAGTCAGGCTACCTATGGTACCACTACGGAACGTTGCATGAGCAGGACCAGCGCTTCGGCGATGCCGCCCAGGCCTATGAGCGTTCAACGCAGTTTGACTCGACCAACCCGGCCGCATACGAAGGCGCAGCACGCTGCTACTACCGCCTCAGAAACTGGCGCAAGGCCGTCCAGAACTACGACTTTGCCATCCACCTGCTGCCGACGGAGCCGCGACTTTACGTCGGCGCGGCCGATTCGCTGACCGAACTGGGTCGCTACGACCGCGCGGTGAAGTACCTGTGGGCGGCACGCGGGCTCAGCACGCATGACGATGCGGAGGTACACACCCGCCTGCTCGAGCTGTACCCGAAGCTGCTCGAGGCCGAGCGCGCGAACCTGCCGCCCGTCAAGGACGATGCAGAAGGCAACGGCGGATAGGGGATAGCCCGTTTGCTGTCGTGACTACGGGTTTCGAGAGAACCAGTCTTCCCAGGCACGCTTGTTTGTGCCGAAGTCCTTGCCACCGGAAAGCTTGCCCAGTGCCCGCTGCGCGCCTGAGCGGATGGCTTCATCCGAGTTGGACAACAGCCGGATCAATGAAGCATTTGCCTTGCGCTCACCGATTGCGCCAAGCGTGTCAATCACGGTCAGCACGATCAACTCATCATCCGGGTCGGACAACATCTCCTGCACGGGCGTGAGTGCATCCTTGGCCTTGAGCTTGCCGATCTCGAGCAGCGCCGTGCTGCGGACACTGACCGACTCATCCTCAAGGTGTTTCAGCAGCACCGGTACAGCACCAAGGCCCTTGTCACGGGCCAGAAGGCGCAGGTACTTGCTGCGGTGCCCGGCTTTGTCCATGTCGAGGACTTCGCCGTCGATCTCAATCGCATTCTTCGGGCGTTCCACCACAGGCGTCTTAACGCGCGGAGTCTCGGTGGGCATTTCGCGTGACTTGCGTTCCGGCACGGCGGCGATGTCTTCGGCTGACTGGTGCATTGGGCTGTAGCGGTAGTAGACCTCCAGGCACAGAACCGACAGCGCAGTGCTGTAGAGATCGCCCATGATCGGCCCGATCCAGGTGTCGTCTGCAGGCCATGAGCCCTTACGCGAGCCGCGCAATACCTGATGCGGCAGCAACTCTTCCTTCAGCGCCTTGTTCCATTTTGCCCAGCCCGGGCCGTCACCGTCGTTCAGCAGGAACATTCCCAGCGTGCCGTAATACAGCCCGTAGAACGTGTTGTAGTTCGGGTCTTCGGCGCCATTGCTGGGCTCAAAGAATCCCTCGTATCTCGGCGGGTTCTTCAGCAGGAGGCGCTCGGCGTGAATGTTGCGTTGCTCGAAGCGTTCGCGATCCAGAATCGTGCGGGCGGTAAGCCCAACGCCCACCATGCCGATGCCTTTGCGGGTCGAAGGCAATGAGCCGTAGTTGCGGTCCGCATAGTACGTCTCGCCATCTTTGGTGCTGTAGCGATCGTACAGGTCGGCCAGGCCGGTCCAGGTGCGGGCGTTGACCCTGATGCCGACGGCCTTGGCACTCTTCAGCGCGAGCGTCGCCCATCCGCTGATGGAAAGGTCGTTGCGCTCAAAGGGGCGATTCTCGGCGCTGCTGGTCACGTAGCCGGTATAGTCCCAGCCGCCGCCCCCGCCCTGTGTGCGCTCAAGGAAACGCACGGCCGACTCCGCCGCGTCACCAATCTCTTCGTCGCCGCACAGCCCGTAGGCTTCGCACAGCACCAGCGTCGCGACCGTGTGCGTGTACATCTGCGAGATGTTGTGATACGCGATGCAGCCATCGCTGGTCTGTTGACGCATCAGCCACTTCACAGCGCGCGAGACGTTGCGGCTGTAGGTGCCCTCTTCCGGCGAGTTGCCGGCCGCCAGAAAGGGCAGAGTGCAAAGTGCAGTCATAGGCCCGCGGTAGCCGTTGTCGCTGGTTGCCCAGCTTGGCCGAACGGTAAAGCCGTCGTTGGGGTCCCAGCTGCCATTGTTCTGCTGCGCCCTGGCCAGGTACTCGAGCCCGAGGTTGACGGCGTTTTCTGTGTCCGCACCGCCGCCGTGCTCCTTGATTGCAGCAGCTTTGCTGTCGCCCTTGCGGTTCCTGAACAAGCCTGAGCCTGCGGGCGTGTCCTTGCTGGGGCTCGGCTGTCCGCCGCCGAGTCCCTGACTGGAGTCCGGACGAAGCAGCGCGTTGCGGGCCGGCGGGTTCGGTGCGGGGGGTGCAACCTGCGGTAAGGGCGTGTAGGGCCGGTCTTCCGGGGGTGCCTCGTACTCCGGGTCGCCGGCGAGAATGTCCGGGTCTTCAAGAATCTGATCCGGCATGACGAGGTCGTCGTCTTTCGGCAGCAGATTCAGCATTTCGATTTCGTCCGGCTCGGGCGCCGTCACGGGAGCAGCGGCGATGTCTTCGACGACATTGGCCCGCTGCACAAAGTCGACGGCCTTGCGGATGTCGTTGCTGAACAGCAGTGCGATGCAGAGTGCCAGGATGTGGATGCACGCCGCGATGCCGAGGCTGTTCCAGGTCCACTTGCCGAACTGCGTGATTACTGCGATGGCGCGTTCACCGCGCGGCTTGCGGATGTTCTTGCCGCGTAGAAGGGCCGGCTGTGCGAACTTCGGCAGCCGCACGTTGGCCGGGCGTTCCAGGCCGGCAATCTCACGGATCTTGCCGTCATGCAACTCGTGCACGGCGGGCGAATAGCAGACGGGACAAGGCCGGCCTTCATAGACCAGCTTGCTGCCGCAACGGCTGCACTTCGGTGGGGCTGAGATGGCGACTGCCTGCATGGGGTGGAACTCCGCGGGGAGTACCGGGGTCGTTTCTACGCAGGTTCATTATCGGGCATGCCAGGGGCTTAGTAAAGCGCAAGTTCAAGCCTGATGGTGCCTTGCATTGCCAACCAGCCAATGAGGCAGCCCATGAGCAGATTGGCGAAGACCACAAGAGCGGCCTTGGCCTGAAAGCTGCGTTTTTTCGTCTTGTGCCTGAAAACGTTCATTCCAAGCAGCATGCCGAGTGCGGCGAACGGCAGGCCCAGCAGCAAAAGCGTCCTTTCAGGCGTGCGTGACCCGGCGCCGGTCCTGGCCAGCCGCTTGTCCCAGCCCTGCGCAGCGAACGCGACCAGGTTGGTCACGAACAAGATTGCAGCAACAATCCCGACGGGAAAGCTCATTGGGTCCCACACCAGGCCTCTAAGAACTGCACTTACAGGTGGCTCTGTGCCTACTTGAGCTCACGAAGTCGTTTGCACGCTTCTTCCAGGACTGGCAGCTCCTTGGCGTAGCAGAAGCGCAGCAGCTTGCTGCCACGACCTGAGCCCGGCTCATAGAACGCGCTGCCCGGAATGGCGGCGATCTTCGCGCGCTTGAGCAACTCCATGCTGGCGGACTTGTCGTCTGCCCAGCCCAGCTCTGAAAAGTCAGCCATCACGTAGTAGCTGCCCTTCGGCCAGAAGGGCCTGAACCCTCCGGCCTCAAGTGCCTCACAGATCATCTGACGCCCGGTCGCGTAGTCCTTGCGCATGTCTTCATAATACTGCGGCGGCGCGTTCAGCCCTTTGAGCACGCCTCGCTGCAGAGGGTGGGGGGCGCAGATGTACAGCAGGTCGCTTGCGACGGCCGCCTTGTCCATGATGTCCGCGGGCGCGGCGAGATACCCGATGCGCCAGCCAGTTATGCTGAAGGTCTTGCTGTAGCCGCCCAGAGTCATCGTACGCTCACGCAATCCATCAATCGTCGCAGCGCTGATGTGCTTAAGACCGTCGTAGGTGATGTATTCGTAAATCTCATCGCTGTAGACCAGCAGGTCATGCTTGACCGCAAGCGCGGCAAGCCATTGCAGATCTTCGCGCGAATAGACCATGCCGCCCGGGTTACTCGGTGTGCAGATCACGATTCCGCGCGTGCGCTTGCCGATGGATGCCTCGATGCTTGAGCGGTCAAGTGCCATGGTCGAAAGGTCAATCCGGCCGTACACCGGCTTGATGCCCGCCATAATGAGGGTGTTCAGGTGATAGCCATAGAATGGCTCCACCAGGATGACTTCGTCGCCCGGGTTCAGTGTGGCAAGCACGGAGCAGGCAAATGCTCCGCTACTGCCGACCGTGACGCATAGCTCGGTCTCGGGGTCGTACGTAAGCCCGTTGAACTCGTGCAGCTTCTCGCTGATCTTGCGGCGCAGTTCGATCAACCCGCGCGCGTGCGTGTAGATTGCCTTGCCACCTTCGATGGCTTCAATCGCGCCCTGCTTCACCAGCGGATGGGTGGGCAGATCACAGATGCCCTGGCCGAGGTTGATCCCGCCGACCTTGTCGCACTCGATCGTCAGGCGTCGGATGTCGGACTGCACCAGGTGCTGCATGCGGTCAGCAATGCGGCTCATGTAAGCTTCCGGATCAGGTTGCCGTAGAATTCGTAGGGCACGTAGGCGAGCACGAAGCCGACCTGGATGAAGATCATCAGGTAGTACATGTGTCGCCAGGCGGGATGGTTCTCGGTGTTGGTCAGGGACTCCGGATCACTGAGAATTCTCACCGCGATCTGCGCACCCCACACCGCACAGATTCCGCCAAGGATACACAGGTCCACAGCGTGGCCGGTCAGCAGCCGGAAGCCGCTCAACTCACCGACGCCAACGGCAGCTGGCAGCAACAGGAACGGCAGCACGAGAAATGGCGCAACCAGCTTCGCCGCCTTGGCTGGCCCGTGCACAACGGGCAGTGTCTTGACGCCATATGCCGCGTCGCCACGGGCATCCGCAAAGTCCTTCGTCGTTGTCGCCCCCACAAGGAACAAGCCCATTACCAGGCCGATGTACCACGCTTCCCATGACAGCACGCTCTGCGCCAGCGACCAGCCGGCGACCTTGAGCAGCGTCCCGCGTGGCAAGGCAACCGTCAGGTTGGCCCACCAGCCGCGCGCCTTCATGCGCACGGGCGGAACGCTGTATGCCGCGCTGAACAGCGCCGCCACGATGAACAGTGCGAGCGTGCTCCAGTGGCCGGTGAGCGCACTGACCGCGGCAGCCAGCACCAGCGCCATTGCACCCGCGACACCTGCAAGGATTGCCGCGCCGAGCGGTGATACCTCGCCGGTGCACAGCGGGCGCCCCGGCTTGTTGATTCGGTCAATGTCGAGGTCGAAGATCTGGTTCAGCGCGTTGCTGGCGATGTTCAGCAACGCTGCCGCAATCGTGCCGAGCAGCAGCACGCGCAGAAACACAAGGTCGTCAACCTTCCTGCCTGCCGCGAAGTAGGCCACGACCCCGCCCGACGCCATGCCCAGCGCCGGCGCGACCAATGTGAACGGCCGTGCCAGCCGAACGTAGCCCATCACGGCCCGGCGCGTGCGGTAGCGCGAAACGATTTCATCGGATGGGAAGTACGTCGCAGACATGGGCGCCATGGTAGGGCGGGCGACGAGGAATGTCAGCAACGGCCGGGCAATAGAAAAGCCCCGCC
>JAGQRH010000020.1 GCA_020425605.1 Planctomycetota bacterium
GCTTGCGGCCGTAGGTCAGCTCGCGCGTCGGAATGAGCCCGTCGATGCCGCCGAGGTCGACGAACGCGCCGAAGTCGGCGATGTTCTTGACCACGCCTTCGCGCAGCTGGCCTTCTTCGATTTCTGAAAGCAGCGCGTCCTTGAGGCGTTCGCGGTTGCGCTCCTGCAGCTTGCGCGCACTGACCACGATGTTCTCGCGGGCCTGGTCGATCTTGATGATCTCGCACTCGAGCTCATCGCCGATGAACTCGTTGATGTCGCGGGTACGGCGGATGCTGACCTGTGACGCGGGCAGGAAGGCCGGCACGCCGATGTCGATCAGCAGCCCGCCCTTGATCTTCTTGGTGACCTTGCCGCGAACCGTGTCGCCTTCCTTGTGCTTGGCGACGACCGTTTCCCAGTTGATCTTGCGGTCGGCCTTGCGCTTGCTTAGTCCGATCAGGCCGTCATCGTTCTCAAGCTCTTCGATCAGGACAGTGATTTCGTCGCCGACCTTGGGCTTTTCTTCGTCGTTGGCGAACTCGCGGGCGTCGATGATGCCGACGGTCTTGGCGCCGATATCGACGATCACGCGGTCCTTTTCGGCCGTGATGACGCGGCCCTTTACCAGCGAGTCTTCGCTGAAGTGGCGGGCGCTGACGACCATCTGCTCAAGCGATGGTTCTTTCCAGATTGAGTCGAGTTCCGCTTCGACAACTTCTGACTTGGGTCCGTAGCGACGGATGAGCGGATTAATGGCACGCAATGATGACATGTAAGGGATCCTGACCCCGACTTCGGACGGCTATTTGGCAGCCGCACGGCCGGGCTCTATTGTTTCCCCAGCAACGCCCAGGCACACGCCCGGAAACACGTCACCGAAGGGGCGGGAAGTATATGGGCGCCAGACTCGCCCGCAATGGGGCGGGCTACTTTTCCGGCGTGCCTTCCGGCTTTGCTGGCAAGAGGAACTCTCGGACGAAAAAACCGATGGTGAACGCCAGGAAGCCAGCCGTGATCACGATCGCGACCATGACGAAGCCGAGCACCGAGTACTTGTGGACGCCGTGCATTAGCTGGAAGTCGGACGCGACGTCCCAACCGAGGCTCGGGAACACAAAGAACCCGATGAGCCCAAGCCCGAAGAGGACAACCTCAAACAGCACATGGGTTTTCATTGGATCGCTCCAGAGGACTCGTCGTTACCCCACGTTAGTCCGCCCTTCCGACAATAGTGTCACACCTACACTAAGCATGTCAAGTCCGGTGTGAGTCGTGGAAGAGGCTCCTATCCGCACACCTGCGCGACGACACAAGAAAAAGTTTGTCGCCGCCCTCTACGCCCTAAACGCGTGGGATTCCAGGCATCTGCTGACACCCGTTCCGGCCTCTATTCGGCCTCAAATGTCGCACGTGTGTGGATACTCGGGGAAACCGAACACACGGAGGCTAGTCATGTGTGTTATCTCGAAACTCTCGGCCGATGAGCAGGACGCGATCCGCCGGGAACTTACTCAGCTTTACTTGAAACTGGGCGGCGAGGACATTGATCGTGCCATCACCCGCGACCGCAAGGTGCTGGCCGAGCATGAGCGCGAGCTGGACCATGTCGCGACACTGCCGTTCGACAAGCCCTACCGCTGGCGGATTGCGCCCAGTGTCGGGCTGCGCGTGCAGAAAGATCTTGAGCGCCAGCAGAAACGCAAGGCCGAGCTGCGGGCCGAATGCTTGCAACATGTCCTGCTTGAGCGCGGGCATGTGGCTGAGGCCGCGCCACGCAGCGTGAGCCACGGCCAACCCGCGGCGCGCGATGTCGGGCTGATGAAACAGGCCGATCAGCTTGATGCATTTCTTGGCGAAGCGATGGAAGCGCTCAAGGACTGGAAGCAGGAGAGGGCGGAGGCCTCTCCGCCGGTCGAGACGGCCGTGGCGTAGGCTGCACGGTCGTTGGCGATTGCTGGCACTGATTTGCGCGAAGACGCGAAGTTCACGCGATGACGCGAAGAACTGCGACTGCGAAAAATTCTCCGGTGAACATGGGTCCACATGTTCATCGATGTTCACCTATGGTTGCTTTGACAGCTCTTCGCGTCTTCGCGCAAGGCAGTTCACGCCCAATCAGCACTGTGCGAGGCAAGACCCAGGGCGATGACGCTTGCGCTACACCGGCACGTTTGTCACCCCCGCTTAACGGGATTTCGCGACGTCCGGACGTTGCAGTCGGAGTGCGGGTTTCAGACCCTTTCGAGCGGGCGGTGGACACCAGCGGGGAGTTCCACCTGGATGGTGTCGCCGGGACTGACTTTGCCGCCTTCAAGCACGATGCCCATTATGCCGGCCTTGCGGATGAGGTTGCCATCGACATCCCGCCCCAAACAGCCTGCCATCAGGCCTTTGTGAATGGTCTCAAGCTGGCTGCATGGGTTGCGGAGGCCCGTGATTTCGACCACGGTGTCGGGCCCAAGGCGAAGCCGGGCCCCGGTTGGCAAACCCAGCAGGTCGATGCCGGAAGTCGTGACGTTTTCCCCGATACGGCCGGGACCAACTTCGAAACCGGACTGCTGCAGCTCATCGAACAACTCGGAGTGAATGAGGTGCACCTGGCGGAGGTTGGGCTGATTGGGGTCTTGGAGCACGCGCGAGCGGTGCTTCACCTTTTCACCGGAATGCGCATCCCCCTCTACGCCGAGGCCGGCAACCAACGTGATGCTTGGCTGACTCAGCTTTGCCAGCGTATGTCCGGCGCTGCAGTGGACGGCCTTCACGATGCCCGACATCAGGCCACCTTTCCGCCGGTGAGTTGCATCCCGGCCCAGGCCAGAAACAGACCGCCGGCCACGCTGGCGATGATATTCAAGATCGCCTTGCCGCTGGCAAGATCGAGCGTCTGGTTCGCAAAGGTGCTGAAAGTGGTCAGGCTGCCGCAGACGCCGACGATCAGAAGCAACTGCAGCTCGGGTCCCCATTTTACACCATCTCGGCCGAGCAGCCCGACGCCGATGCCAATGGCAAAGCAGCCAGTTAAGTTTACGAGAAGAGTGGCGTACGGAAATGACTCGGCCAGCTTGGGCCACTTCCACTGCAGGCCCATTGCGATGCCCCAGCGCATTGACGCCCCGATCGCGCCGCCGAGGCATACCAGTGCAAGTTGTTTCACCTTGCCCCCTTTCAGGAATTCCGTGAGGACTCTACCTTCTAGTCAACGATGAACGACAGCCCGCATTCACCCCTGATTGACCTTCACAGCCACTCCACTCGCTCGGACGGCGCTTTTGCGCCCGCGCGCCTGTTTGAAGAGGCCGCAGCGCGTGGCGTCCACACGCTGGCGTTAACCGACCACGACACCACGGCCGGACTGGATGAAGCCGAGGCGGCCGCGGCCGAGCACGGCGTCGATTTCGTGCCGGGCGTGGAGATCACCTGCGAGTGCGCGGGTACGGAAGTGCATCTGCTGGGTCTTGGCATCGACCGCTTGAACTCTGTTCTCAAGCGCCTGTGCAACGATGTGCAGCAGCGGCGGCAAAAGCGCTTCTTTGAGATGGTCGAGAAGCTGCGCGCCCACGGCGTTCCACTTAGCACCGAGGGCGTTGAGGACGGCGTGTCGCTGGCTCGCCCTTACCTCGCGCGCATGCTGATCCAGCAGGGCAAGGTGGCGAGCTATCAGGAGGCGTTTGCGCGCTACCTGCGCAAGGGTTGCCCCGGGTTCGTGGAGCACTCCACCATCAAGATCAAGACGGCGATTGAAGCAATCCAGGCGGCCGGCGGCGTGGCGGTGATCGCCCACCCCGGGCTGTATCGCAACGGCGACGAGGTTGTGTTTGAGGCGCGCAAGGAAGGCCTGGACGGCATCGAGTGCCATCACAGCGACCACAACCACGACGTCTCGCAGCACTACGTGTCGATTGCCCGTAAGCTGGAGATGCTCGTCAGCGGCGGCGCGGATTTCCATGGGCCGGAGCACGCCCGCAGCAAGTTCTTTGGCAAGCGCGGCTGCCCGCCCGCCGACTTCGAGCGCATGAAAGAGGCCATCGCGGCAAGGGCCTAGAGCCCCGGCTAATTGCCGCAGGCAATGTTCCTGAAGCGAAGCACCGCTTCGCGAGGGGCGCCGGGGACGACGCGAAGCGTCGAACTTGCACGCCGTTGAGTTTGCATCACCCCACCGCTAACGTCGCGCGAAACAGGCAGGAGTGATCGTGCAGGACAGTGCAGACATCGTGGTGATCGGCGGCGGGTGTATCGGTGTGTCGGTCGCGTACCAGCTTGCGAAGCGCGGGGCGGGAAAAGTCCAGCTGCTTGAACGTGATGAGTTCCTTGGCCAGGAAAGCACCGGCAAGTGCGCGGGCGGTATCCGCGCCCAGTTCAGCACTGAGGTCAACACACGGCTCAGCCTGCTCTCGATCAATGCCTTTGAGAACTGGCAGACCGAGATCGGCGAGCCGCTTCAGTATTGGCAGTGGGGCTACTGCTTCTTGCTGACCAGCGACGAATTGGTTGCCAGCTTCACGAAGTCCTACGAGATGTGGAAGCGCCTCGGCATGAACGTCGAGTGGTGGTCGCCCGAGGAAGTCGCGAAGCGCCTGCCGTACTTGAACACCGACGGCGTGCAGGGCGCGACGTTCCACCAGCGCGACGGCTTCGGTGACCCGAGCGACATCACCCAGGGCTTTGCCAAGGCCGCCCGCAAGGCCGGCGCGGTGATCGAGAACAACGTCGAGGTCACCGGCATCAAGCTGGATGACAACAACCGGCGCGTGGTCGCCGTCGAGACCAACCAGGGTGAGGTGAAGTGCGACAAGGTCGTGCTGTGCACCGGTGCCTGGACGCGCAAGGTTGCGGCGCTGGCGGGCATTGACGTCCCGATCGAGCCGATCCGGCGGCAGATCATCGTGACGGACAAGTTTGACGACATCAAAGACCCGTTCCCGATGACTGTTGACCTGTCAACAACGCTCTACTTCCATCGCGAGTCCGGCGGCGTCCTGATCGGCATGAGCGACCACGGCGAATCGGCCGGCTTCGACGACAGCTTCAACGAGGACTTCGGCGAGCAGATGCTGGTGACGGCCATGGAGCGCGCGCCGGTGCTCGAGAACGCCGTGCCGAAGCACAAGTGGGCCGGCCTGTATGAAGTTACGCCGGACCACCACCCGGTGATCGACAAGCTCGGCCACTTGCAGGGTGCATACGTCTGCGCCGGCTTCAGCGGCCACGGCCTGATGCACGCGCCGGCCGCCGGCATCGTCACGGCCGAGCTGGTGCTGGACGGCAAGGCCAGCAGCGCGGACATCACGGCGCTGGAGTTGAGCCGCTTCAGCGATCCCAGCCGCCAGCACGAAGAAGCGAACGTGATCTGATCGGCCGATGGTACCCCGCAGCAAAAGACTTCGCGTGAAGACAAAGATTGTTACCGGCGTTGCAGCGAGACGATGGCGGTCCCTTTGTGGACTCGTTCTTGTGACGGGGGCCGTGCCTACCGGGATTGTTCTGACCCGGATGCACGCGACACTACAGTTTCAGTTGGCGTTGCCGTGCGCGCTCGTACTTTTCGGCGCAGGCATGCTGGTTGCATGGGCTAAGGGGCATCCTTCCATCGTCGAGATTGACCGGGCAACGATTTACGCCCGACATTCCAAGCGCTTGGACTGGAAAGAGGTTTGGGCCGTACACTTCGTCCACGGCCCGAGTCAGGTTGGATTTCATCTGCGCCACGATACCCGGCCCGCAATTGTGGCCGAGATGCCGTTCTTCAGCTGGACTAGGCGACAACGGGTCCACCGTCTGCTTGAGCGAATGCTTCGTCGTGCGAATCCCCTGGCTGATCGATCCCAAAGCTGACCCTTCTGGAGCACCCGCTTGGAAAAGCTCTATACGCCGTTGCTGCTGATCGGCAGTAACCTGTTCATGACGTATGCCTGGTATGGCCACCTCAAGGACCAGAAGAACTCGGCGCTCTGGATCGTGATCCTCACGAGTTGGGGCGTCGCGTTCCTCGAGTACTGCCTGCAGGTGCCGGGCAACCGGCTGGGCGCGAAGGTCTATTCGCTCGGCCAGCTCAAGGTGATGCAGGAGGTGATCACAATGACCGTCTTTGCCGCCTTCGCCGTGATGTACCTGAAAGTGCCGCTGAAGATGGACTACTTCTGGGCGGCGCTGTGCCTGGTGGCGGCCGCGTTCTTTGTGTTTCGGGGCGCCGCAAATCCGGTAATTCCGTGAAAGCGGCGACAGGCTAGTCATAATAACCGGGCGTCGCTCACATCCTCGATTTCCGGGGGCATCCCATGAAGACGGTCTACGCCGCGCTGGCGCTGCTGGTGTTGTTCGTTGCTGGTTGTGACAAGGAGAAGCCGGCCAACGGTCCGGGCTCAGAGGGCGGGCACGAGATCAAGTCGGTCAAGTTCGACGATCTCGAAGATTCAGCCCGCGGTCGTGAAGTTCCGACAACGGTCTACTACCCGAGCGACGAGCCCGGCCCGTTCCCGGTTGTGGTGCTGTCGCACGGGCTGGGCGGCGATCGCTCACACTACACGTACCTTGACAAGCACCTTGCCCGCCACGGCTACGTGGTGGTTGTGCCTGAACATGTCGGCAGCAGCTCACGCCTGAATGTGCTGGAGTTGGCCGAGGCGCTCTACAACGAGAATGAGGCCCGTGACCGAGCGGCCGACATCAGCTTTGTCCTGGACATGTCCGAGCAGTGGAACCTGACCGACGCAAGGCTGGCCGGTAAGTTCGACATGGAAAAGATCGGCGTCACGGGCCACTCCTTTGGCGGCGCGACCGCGCATTTCATGGGCGGCACGGACGTCAACTTCGACGACCACTATGAGAACCTGCGCGATGACCGCGTGAAGGCTGTCGTGCCCATGGCGGCCGGCGACATCGGCGGCAGCAGCCCGTGGTTCGACGACAAGAGCTTTGATCACTACGAAGTGCCGTGCATGCAGATCACCGGCACGGACGACGGCTGGCTCGGCAAGAAGGCCAGCTACGACGACATGCCCGGCGGCGACAAGTACTTCATCGCGCTGCGCAACGTCGGCCACCTGGACTTCACGAACGCCCCCAACGACTGGGGCAAGAAAGCGCGTGCCAACATCATCATCGCGGCATTGACCACGGCCTTCTTCGACAAATACCTGAAAGGCGACCAGCACGCGGCCGACAAGTACCTGAACGAGAAATACATGGACAAGCAGTGCGACTGGCAGGTCCCGGACGTGATCTGGTATGACAAGTAGCAGCCCAAACGAACGGGGCCGGCAGCATTGCCGGCCCCGGATTGCATCTGTGGGTTACTACTTCAGCAGGCCGTACTTCTTGCCCAGCTTCTCGAACGCTTCCACGATTCGCGAGATGTCGCTCTCAGTGTGAATAGCCATGAAACTGGCACGAACGCCACTTTGGCCCTGCGGCACGCCCGGTGTGATTACCGGGTTTGTGTACACGCCAAGCTCAAGCAGTTCCTTCCAGAACTGGAACGCTTCAATGTCTTCGCCGACCTTGATGTAGACGATCGGAGTGGGCTGGTCGTCAACCGGATAGCCAATGCGGCGCAGCTCAGAGCGGACGTTGGAAATCACCTTGCGCAGGTTTTGCAGGTGCTCCGGCTCGCTGCGAATCAAGTCCAGTGCCGTACTGACGGCGGCGACACTGGCCGGCGTCATGCTCGCCGCGAAGATCAGCTGGCGTGCGTGGTGCTTCACGTAGTTGATCACCCGTTCCTCGCCGGCGATGAAGCCGCCGAGGCCCGCGAATGACTTGCTGAACGTGCCCATCACAACGTCGACGTCCTTGTCCAGCCCGTAGTGCTCGGCTGTTCCGCGACCGGTGGGCCCGACAACGCCAACGCCGTGCGCATCGTCAACGAAGATGCGGGCGCCGTACTTCTTCTTGAGCTCGACCATCTCCGGCAGGCGGCAGATGGTGCCCTTCATGCTGAACACACCATCGGACACAATCAACTTGCCGGCGTCCGCGGGCGAGTTCTCGAGAATCCTGGCGAGGTCATCAATGTCGTCGTGTTTGAACTTCTTGGTTTCCGCGAACGTGAGCTGCGTGGCATCCATGATGCAGCTGTGGTTCTCACGGTCGCTGTAAATGATGTCGCGGCGACCTGCCAGGACGCTGATCGCGCCCATGTTGGTCGTGTAGCCGGTGG
Organism: Planctomycetota bacterium; assembly: GCA_020425605.1. Classification (GTDB taxonomy): domain Bacteria; phylum Planctomycetota; class UBA8742; order UBA2392; family UBA2392; genus JACKID01. Next base: position 8,138 of record JAGQRH010000020.1, read on the forward strand.
TGAAGCAGAGCGCCTTGGGCTTGTCCATGTAATCCGCGAGCTTCTCTTCGAGCTCGACGTGGATCACATAAGTGCCGTTGGCGTAGCGCGATCCGCTGCAGGATGTACCAAACTCGTTGGTAGCCTTGATCGCGGCTTCCACGACGCGGGGATGCCGCGTCAGGCCCAGGTAGTTGTTCGACCCGGCCATGACCACTTCGCGGCCGTCAATGATGACACGCGAGCCGTGGTTACCCTCAATTGTCTTGAAAAAGGGGTAAAGCCCCGCCGCCTGAACTTCAAGGTCGCGCGTGAATTCGAAGCACTTGGCGAAGACGTCCACTTAGTTCTTCCGACCTGTCCCGAGTTAAATGCCCAAATGACACGGCTACCACGCCCGCGGAAGGCCGGACCAGACTAGTCCGGCACCCCCGATAGTCAAGGTAAGCGCCCGGCGCTCACGCGCCTATCCCTTGGCCGCAGCGACTACCTTCTTGGCCGCATCGGTCAAGTCAGTTGCGGACTGAATCTTCAGTCCGCTCTCATCAAGCAGCTTGCGGCCCTTTTCAACATTCGTGCCTTCAAGCCGCACGACAACCGGCACTTGCAGCTTGGTTTCTTTCGCCGCAGCGATCACGCCGGCTGCAATTATGTCACACTTCATGATGCCGCCGAAGATGTTGACCAGGACTGCCTTCACGGCCTTGTCGCTCAGGATCAGCTTGAATGCCGCCGTTACGCGCTCTGTGCTGGCACCTCCGCCTACATCGAGGAAATTGGCCGGCGCACCACCATGCAGCTTGATGATGTCCATCGTTGACATCGCCAGGCCCGCACCGTTCACCATGCAGCCGATGTTGCCTTCAAGCTTGATGTAGCTCAGGTCGTATTTCTTGGCTTCCGTTTCCTCGGGCACTTCTTCGCTGACGTCGCGGTAGGCCTCGATGTCCGTGTGGCGGAACAGGGCGTTGTCGTCGAAGCTCATCTTGGCGTCGAGTGCCAGCACGCCGCCATCTTTCGTGGTTACCAGCGGGTTGATTTCAACCAGCGCCGCGTCTTCCTCTACAAAGCATTTCGCCACGCCAAGGATCAGCCCGGCGGCCTTGTTTACAAGCGCCTGCGGAATTCCGATCGCCAGCGCAAGGCGGCGGGCCTGGAAGCCGTGCATGCCTTCGCTGGGATCAAAGAACTCTCTCTTGATCTTGCCGGGCGTCTTGGCAGCCACTTCTTCAATGTCCATTCCGCCTTCATAGCTGCCCATGACCGCGACGCGCGCGGTTTCACGATCCAGCACCGCTGCCAGGTAGTATTCGTGGTCGATGTTGCAGCCGGCTTCGATCAGCAGCTGATTCACCTTCTTGCCCTCGGGACCGGTCTGGTGAGTGACGAGCTGCATTCCGAGGATGGCTTCGGCATGTTTGCGGACTTCGTCGATACTCTTGGCCAACTTGACGCCGCCGCCCTTGCCTCGCCCACCGGCATGGATCTGGGCCTTGACGACCCAGACTTCGCCGCCGATTTCACGGGCAACGTTTACGGCTTCCTCGACGCTGTAGGCTACGCGTCCCTGCAACAGAGGAGTGCGATAGCGGCGCAGGACTTCCTTGGCCTGATACTCATGGATCTTCATTGCTTCCCTCTCCGGTAAGGCGGCGGCATTGTGCGGATGAGGGTGCGGAGGCGCAAGGCGCAAAAATCAGCGGCCCTCACTGTGTTTCTTGACGTCGCCCTTCAGCGCTGTGGCCTTGCTGCGCAGGCGTTTGGCGACGTTGTCCGGCACGAAGCGCGAGATGTCGCCATCCAGCGCCGCGGCCTCCCGAATGAGCCGGGACGAGATAAAGCTCTCTTCAAGGCTGGCGCACACGAACACGGTCTCGATGTCCGGCGCGAACGTGCGGTTGGCGTACGCCATCTGGACTTCGTTCTCGTAGTCGCTGAACGTGCGAAGCCCGCGCAGAATGACCTTTCCGCTGAGGCTGCGAACGTAGTCCACGACCATGCCGGTGAAACTCTCTATGCGGACATTGGTCAGGTCGCTCGTGCATTCGCGGAGCATCTCCATGCGCTCCTCGAGCGAGAACAATGGCTGTTTGGAGATGTTCACGGCACAGGCGACCACCAGCTGCTCGAACAGCTGCGAGCCACGCTCGATCACGTCGAGGTGCCCGTTGCTGACGGGGTCGAAAGTGCCGGGATAGACTGCGAGTCGGTGCGGCATGTGGGCCTTCCGTGCCGGTGCTGCGAGCTACGTTAGCAATCCACTTTCAATGGAACAGCCCCGCCCGTTGCCGTGTTAGCTCGCTATGCTGCTGCGGGCGAACCAGGGCAAGGGGAGCAATCATGGCATCACTGTATGACCTGAAGACCAACACACTCGATGGCAATCCCGCAGACCTTTCGGAGTACAAGGGCAAAGTCAGCCTGGTGGTCAATGTCGCCAGTGCGTGCGGCCTTACCCCTCACTACGAAGGGCTCCAGAAGCTGCAGACACAACTGGCGGCCAAGGGCTTCAACGTGCTGGGGTTTCCCTGCAACCAGTTTGGCGCGCAGGAGCCCGGAACGCCCGAGCAGATCCGAGAGTTCTGCACGACGAAGTTCAGCGTCGACTTTCCAATGTTCGAGAAGGTGGAGGTCAAGGGTGCCGGAAAACACCCGGTCTACCAGTTCCTGACTTCCTCCCATGACGAGCCGGACTGGAACTTCGCCAAATTCCTGGTCGGCAAGGACGGTCAGGTGATCAAGCGCTACGCGCCCCCCACCAAGCCGGATGACCCGGAGCTGTTGCGAGACATAGAAGCCGCACTGAAATAGGCCGCACTGAATCGCCGAGACCCGGCAAGGAGCCATCATGAGCCGAATACTGAAGTTCACAGCACTGTTGGCGTTGATTGCCATGCCTGCGTTCACGCTGGTTGCGCAGGACGACACAACCAAAGGCGAACCCGCGAAGGAAGACGCCAAGAGAGCAGACAAGGACGGCAAAGAAACGCCCGACAAGGCGGACGCCGACAAGCCGGAACTGCCGGAAGACTCTCTGTACCGCCTGAAGACCAAGACACTCGAGGGCGAAGACGCGGACCTGAAGGACTACTAGGGAAAGGTAACGCTGGTCGTCAATGTCGCGAGCAAGTGTGGCTTCACGCTCCAATACACCGGGCTGCAGAAGCTGTATGAAGACCTGAAGGACAAGGACTTCGTGATTCTGGGGTTCCCGAGCAACGACTTCCGCGGGCAGGAACCGGGCACGCCCGAAGAGATCCGCAAGTTCTGCACCGACAAGTACGACGTGACGTTTCCGCTGTTCGAGAAGGTCCAGACCAAGGAAGGCGACGGCCAGTCGCCGATCTATGCCAACCTCAAGAAACAGAGTGACGAGCTGCCGAGCTGGAATTTCTGTAAGTACCTTGTCGGCAAGGACGGCAAAGTGATCAAGTTCTATGCCAGCAAGGTGACGCCGGACGACGAAGACCTGCGCCAGGACATCGACGCGGCGCTGAAGACCACAGACGAAGGCGCTGAAGAACCCGAAAAGGCAGCGGACAAGCCCGACGGCGACAATCCCAACCCGCCCGAAAAGGACGGCAAGAAGTAGCTCAGCGCAGCTTTGACCTGTGCGTCACCCAGTCACTGTCCGCGTCCGCGAATCTCAGGCGGGCGCGGATGTCTTTTGGGCGGGCATAGTCGATGCCGATGCGCGGCCCGATGATCAGTCTTCGCGCGGGCGTGCCCTCAAGCAGCTCCAGCCCGCCGGGCGTGAACAGCGGGTGCCCGGACCATTTGGTTGACAGGTCAAGTGCCTGGCCGAGCTTGCCTGGCCCGGTCAGCAACACGGTTCCCGACTTGCCACCACGGCGCGCGCGGACCAGCGCCTCCCCCACCACCGGCTCGGCGCTGCGGATCAGCACGGCTGCGCCTTCGCCTCGGCCGGTGACGATGTTCAGCATGTTGTGCAGTCCGTAACACAGGTAGACGTAGCTGTGGCCGCCGTCGCCCCACATGGGCTCGTTGCGCGGGGTGCGCCCCATGCTTGTGTGCGCTGCGCTGTCCGTCGGTCCACGGTACGCCTCGACTTCTGTGATTCGCAGCGTGACCCGGCCGCGACGGACATGACGCCCAATCAGGTCACGCGCGACTTCAACCACGTCGCGGAAGTACCAGTCCTGCGGCAGCAGCGTCAAGCTTCCTTGACCCCCACCCAGCAGCCGTCGCCGATGCCGACCATCACGGCGTGTACGCGCTTCTCCGCGGCCATGTAGTCGTTAAAGCGCCGGACGGCGGCGACGCCCGAATCATCCTCAACCTGGTCAAACAGCCTGCCAAAGGCAAACGCGTTGTCGGCCATGATCAGGCCCCCCACCGGCAGAATCCGCAGGCACTCGTCGAGATACCGGGGGTAGTTGGCTTTGTCTGCATCAAGGAAACAGGCGTCTGCGCTGCCGCTATCGATGGTTTTCAGAACGTCCACGCCGGCGCCGCGCAGAACCTTCACCTTGTTCGCGACGTTTGACTTGGCGATCCACTGCTCGGCAAAGTCGGCGTGCCTGGACTCAAGCTCGATCGTGCGCACCCTCCCGTCATCCGGCAGCGCGCGGGCCATACTGATCGCGCTGTAGCCCGCCAGCGTGCCTACTTCGATTACCTGCTTCGCACCGTGCAATTTCAGGATCACCTGCATCAGGCTGGCCTGCGCGGGCGATATCCAGATCTTTGGTATTTCCGCCGCCTCGGCCGCCTGCTTCAGCTCGATCAAGAATTCGTCGTCCCCGCGTGTGTGCTCGGCGATGTAGTTGTAGTGGCGTCGGGTGATGATGGCGTCGTCATCGGGCATGGGTTTCCTCAGCGATTGATGGCGCATTCAGGCAGCGCGGCCTTCAGCTGTTTGATTGCGTCCTTGGACAGCTTTGCCCGCACAGGCAGGTTCAGCGATTTCAGTTTCTTGAGCTTCGCCAGGTCCGGCAATACATCGTCGGTGATGCCGTCCAGGCCATGCAATGACAGTTGCTCCAGGCCCTCGAGCCCGCACAGCTGGCGGACTCCGTCATTGCCAATGTTGGGACACAGGTCCAGGGTTAGCACAGTCAGCTGGGACATCCCTGCGAGACTGGCCGCGCCCTCATCATGAATGCCTCGCAGGTTCTCAAGCTCAAGGCGTTTGAGACTGTCGCACTGAGCGAGAATCCTCGCCAGTTCATCGTCGACGCCGGCCAGCTGGTGCAGGACCAGGTGCTCCAACTTTGTCAGGTGCGACAGGAATTGAAGGCCGCTGGAGGTGACATCCAGGCAACCGATGAGCACCAGCTCTTCGAGCTCGCTCAATGCGCTGAGCTTCTCAATCCCGTCGTCAGTCAGCGCGGTGGCGTGCAGGATCAGACGCTTGAGCCCCTTGTGCTGCACGATGTGCGGCATGCCCCCATCGGTGATGTCGCTATAGTGAAGTTGCAGGTCTTCGATGGCTGTAAAGCGGTCAAGCTCTGGCAGGTCCTCATCCTTGAGGGCGCGCGTTACGACAAGCGTCTCGTCGCCGGACATCTTCCTGAGGTCGTCGGCAGACTGGCAGACGTCCGGGGTGTCGCCCTGCATTGCGAAGAAGACGACAAACGGCGCGACGATCAGCACCGCCAGACCGAGCAGGAGCGCTTTGTCCAGAACTGTGCGGGCGCGAACTTGCTTGTTGGCGGCGTCGGCCATGGCTGAGACCATATCACCAGTCGGCTTGGTGTATAAGCGATCCGGAGGCGAGCCATGTGCAGAAACATTCGAACGCTGTTCAACTTCGAGCCGCCCGCGACGGAGGCAGAAATCCAGGCCGCGGCGCTGCAGTTCGTCCGCAAGATCAGCGGATTCACGAAACCCAGCCAGGCCAACGAAGAGGCGTTCGACCGGGGCGTTCGCGAAGTAGCGGCTGCGGCTCGCAGGCTGATAGAGTCACTTGAGACGAACGCGAATCCAAAGACCCGCGAAGAAGAAGCAGCCAAGGCCAAAGAGCGCGCGAAGAAGCGCTTTGGATAATTCCCGATAGGCCCGGTTGCAGGCTCGGAACACCAACAAGTCGGCGGCCGAAAGGCCGCCGACTTGTTGGTGGACGTGGAGGGACTCGAACCCCCGACCCTCTGCGTGTAAAGCAGATGCTCTAACCAATTGAGCTACACGTCCGTCGCCGTAAAGATAGCGCAAAGCGGCGGCAGGACAACGGCTGGAATATCGGCGATATACAGACTGTTGCAAACTCTCGCATCGTATAAGCGAGCTATGCACCTGAGGGGTAGCCCAATGAGGGTAGTGTCCATTCTGGTCTGTGGCTGCCTGGCAGCGCTGGTGGCCGCATCATGTGGAAGCGGCGACGACGGCGGTTCCGGTGCGCCGAAGGCACGCGCGTTTCCGGTCGGCGTCGAGACCATTGAGGGGCGTGAAGTCGAGTATGTGGTCAACGCCACCGGCTCGGTCGACGCATTCGAAGAAGTATTGATCACGGCGCAGGTTCAGGGCGTTGTCGAGAAGATCAACTTCCGCGAAGGCCAGGCCGTCACTCCTGAGACTGTACTCGCTGAAATTGAGCCAAAGCGCTTCCAGTACTCGTACAACGCCGCGCAGGCGGCACATGACCGGGCAAAGGCCGAGCTGAAGGAAGCCGAGGAAGGCCTGAAACGCCGCGAGGACCCCAAGGGCTCGATCTTCTCAAAAGAAGAAATCGAGGCCTGGCGCACCAAAGTCGCTGTCGCACAAGCTAATGAGCGCGCGCGCGCGGCCGAGTTCTCGCAGGCCGAGCTTGACCTTCAGCACGCCACCCCCACCGCGCCTATGGCGGGCATTATCCAGTCACGCCTCGTTCAGACCGGTCAGTGGGTCCAGCCCGGCACGGTTATCGCCCGACTGCTGCGTCGCGAGCCATTGCTCCTCAAGTTCACCGTTCCCGAAGACGCCGCAGCTGCAATGACCAAGGGCATGGCGGCGCGCTTCAGCGTTGGCGGCGAGAACGCGGAGTATTCCGCGACCGTCATTCACATCGGCGCATCGGCCGACCCGGCCACCCGAATGGTCAACGTCACGGCCGAAGTGACTGCTGAATCCTCAGGCGAATTGACGCCTGGAAGTTTTGCACTCGTCAAGGTTCCTGTGGGCTCAAGCCCAAACGCCCCGACCGTGCCCGAAACGGCCGTACGCGCTAGTGAAAAGGGCATGCTCGTCTACGTGGTGAAAGACGGCAAGGCGCACGAGCGCGTGATCGAGATCGGCCTGCGGACCCCGGACGGGCGCATCGAAGTGCGTAGCGGTGTTGAGCCGGGCGAGGTCGTCGTGATCCGCGGCGCGGACGCGCTTCGGGACGGGGCGGCAGTCAAGATTGCAGGACAGAAAGAACCGGACACGGGGGCTCCGGCCGGAGCCAAGCCATGAAACTGACCGAGCTCTGCGTACGCAAACCGGTGCTCGCCTGGATGATCATGGGCGCGACGATCGTGTTTGGCGTCGTCGCGGCGATGCGGATCGGCATCAGCCAGTTCCCGGACGTCGACTACCCGAACGTCAGCATCAGCGTGGACTGGGAGAACGCGGCCCCGGAAGCGGTTGAGCAGGACGTCGTGGAAATCCTCGAAGAAGCGCTCGTTCAGGTTGAGGGCGTCCAGAACATTACCAGCGAATCAGAGCAGGGCCGCGGTCGGGTGACGATCGAGTTCGAGATCGACCGCGACATCGACCTGGCCGTGCAGGAAGTGCAGGCCGTGATTGCGCAGGCACAGCGGCGACTGCCTGAAGACATCGACCCGCCGGTGGTGCGCAAGACCAACCCGGAAGACCGGCCGATCATGTACATCAGCCTGAGCGGGCCGTACTCGCGTCAGAAACTGGCCGACACGGTTCGCTACCGAGTCATGGAACGCCTGCAGACAATCGAGGGCGTAGGCGAGGTTACGCTCGGCGGCTACCTGGAGCGAAACGTGCGTATCTGGGTGAACGCCGACAAGCTGGCGGGCAAGGGCCTGACGGTCGCCGACATCACCAATGCGCTGCGCCGCGAGCACGTGGAGTTGCCGGCCGGACGCATGGAGACAGTTGGTCGCGAGGTCAACGTCCGCGTGATGGGCGAGGCTCTGAAGCTGGATGAGCTGCGCAATCTAGTGATTCGCGAAGTCGACGGCGTGCCTACATATATGCACGAAGTCGCGCTGGTTGAAGACGGTTTCGAAGATGAGCGCCGCATCTCGCGCGTGAACGGCGTTCCTGCGCAGGGCCTGGGTATCCGCAAGCAGCGCGGTGCGAACGCCGTCGCCGTCGCGCAGGCGGTTCGCGCAGAGCTCGAGGAGATTAAGGCCGGCCTGCCGGAAGACATGGAACTGGGTATCAACTTCGACTCGACGAAGTTCGTCGAGGAGTCGGTTCATGAGATCGAGTTTGAGCTGATTCTGGCGGTGCTGCTCACGGCGCTGGTTTGCTGGATATTCCTGGGCTCACTGAGCAGCACCCTGAACGTGATTCTCGCGATCCCTATGTCGCTGCTCGGCACGATCGCGGTCATCTACTTCCTGGGTTTCACGCTGAATACCTTCACATTGCTCGCGCTTGCGCTGGCGGTCGGCATCGTCGTCGACGACGCCATCATGGTGATGGAGAACATATTCCGTCACAGTGAGGAGGGTGCGGACCGACTGACCGCCTCCATTGGCGGGACCACCGAAATCGCATTTGCCGCACTGGCTGCAACGGTGGCTGTGATCGCCATCTTCGTGCCGGTGATCTTCATGGATGGTGTGATCGGCCGGTTCTTCCTGCAGTTCGGCGTTACCCTCAGCTTGGCCGTGATGTTCAGCTATGTCGAGGCAGTTACACTGGCCCCGGCAAGATGCGCGCAATTACTGCGGGACACAGGCAAGCTGGAGCGCAGGGGCGTTGGCAAGCTCGCAGACAAGGCGTTTGAAGGGCTGAAGGGACTTTACGACCGCGCACTGAAGCCGACGGTTCGGTTCCCGTCGTTCGTTTTGCTTGTCGCCGCGGGTGTATTCGCCGGCGCGATGTGGCTGATGTTCATCATGCCGCAGGAGTTTGTGCCCAGCCAGGACCAGAGCCGCCTGATGGTGTCGCTGAAATCGGCCGTCGGCAGCAACATGGACGAGAGCGACCAACTGTTCAAGCAAGCCGAAGAGATCGTCAACAACCACAAGTATGTGACGCGCGCGTTCGCGATCGTGGGCGGCTTCAGCGGCGGCAATGTGAATGAAGGACGCATGTTCGTAACGCTTGTGCCGCCCGAAGAACGCGACATGACCCAGAACGAAATCGGAGCCGAGCTGGGCAAGAAGATCAATTCCATCCCCGGCGTGAAGGCCCGCGTACAGGACCTGTCCCAGAGCGGGTTTGCAGCGCGTCGCGGCTATCCCATCGAGTTTTCCGTGCGCGGCTCGGACTTCGAGAAACTGGGCGAGGTCGCCCAACAGCTCGCACAGCAGCTTGAGGACAGCGGCTACGCGACCGACGTGGACACGAACTACCAGGTCGGTATGCCCGAGTTGCGCATCACGCCGGACCGTGACCGAGCCGCCGACCTGGGCGTGCCGGTGCAGGACGTGGCCGTAACGCTGAACGCGCTGATCGGCGGTGTTCGGGTCGGCAAGTTCTCCGATTCCGGCCGGCGCCTCGATGTGCGCCTGCGCCTGTTGAAGGACCAGCGCCAGAGCCCTGCAGACATTGAACGTCTGCAGGTTCGCAGCAGTAGCGGCCAGCTGGTGCCATTATCTTTGCTGGTGAAGCACGAAGAGCGCCCGGTGCTGCAGAGCATCAACCGTGAAGGCCGCGAGCGGTCAATCACGATCATGGGCAATCCCGGCGCGGGTCATACGCAGGATGAGGCGTTGCAGAAGGGCAAAGAACTTGGCGCCAAGCTGCCGGAAGGCTACCGGGTTGTCATGAGTGGCGCGGCTGCGGATTACAACAACGCGATCCAGAGCCTGATCTTTGCGATGCTGATGGGAATCCTGGTCGCCTACATGGTTCTGGCTGCACAGTTCAACAGTTTCTGGCACCCGGTAACCGTGCTGACGATCGTGCCCATCACGGTTGCGGGCGCGACGCTCGCGTTGATCTCGACCGGCCAGACGCTCAACATATTCAGCATGATCGGGCTGTTGCTGCTGATCGGCATCGCAAAGAAGAACTCGATCATCCTCGTCGACTATGCCAATCAGCTACGTCTGAAGGGCCTTTCCGCGCGCGAGGCCATGCAGAAAGCTGGCCCCGTTCGTCTTCGGCCGATCCTGATGACCAGTGTTGCGACCATGATGGCGGCTCTGCCTGCTGCGCTTGCGCTTGGCCCAGGCGGCGAGATTCGCAGGCCCATGGCGATTGGTGTTCTTGGCGGCATGGGGGTCGCCACAGTGCTGAGCCTGCTCGTGGTGCCGGCGTTCTATGTTCTGCTCGATGACGTGCTTGGCTGGTTCAAACGCGGCAAGACCAAGCCGAGCGAGCCCGCCGAGCCACTGCCGGAGTCGGATAGCGAACTGCAGGATTCTCGGGTCTAGGGCCCGACGGCATAGCGCCTACTTGTAGAGCTCTTTCAGCAGCAGATCACCGGCACGCAGCAGGCGCTGGTCGGTCGTGCTGGCTGCCAGCGGCAGCAGGTGCGCGCGCGACTCTTTCACGTAGTGCGCGACCTCTTCGGCACTTCGGCCGGAATCCGGCAGGCTGCGCAGGTTGTGCACGCGGTCGCACATCTTGATTGCGCGCACCCATCCCGGCGCCGTCCGGAGGCCCTGGTAGTAGCGCTGGATGCCAAGCTCCTTCGGTGAACCGTCGCGCTTGTACATCTTGGTCAGCAGCACAACGCCGGCCGAGACTGCCTCTCCGAACTTCTCTGTCAGCTCGGCGGGCGTGGTTTCCATGTCGTCTTCCAGCACGTCATGCAGTAGTGCGGTGATGACTTCGTCGCGCTCGCGTAGCTTGACAGTCTCCACAGCGATCAACGCGACCTCCAGCGGATGCGTCGCATAGGGCAGTCCCCCATCGCGCAATTGCCCCTTGTGGGCGCGATACATGACTTCGAGTGCCCGCGTTACGTCGCGATGAATGCCGGCGTCCAGTTGCTGGAAGAGCCGCTTCTCGAGAGGTTCACACTCGGCTGGGCGGCTGACTTTCAGTTCAGTGTCAGGCAGGGACTTCACGCTGTCGCCGCGGTGGCGATCTTCCATGACACGTCGAATGTCCTCGAAACTGACTTCCTTCTCGACCATCAGTACCATCAGGTGAAACACGAGGTCGCACATCTCGCCGATCAGTTCGTTGCGATCGGTGCCCTTGGCCGCAACGATCGTCTCTGTGGTTTCTTCGCCGAGCTTCTTGAGGATCTTGTCGAGGCCCTTGGTGAACAGGTAGGTGCTGTAGCTGCCTTCGGGCAGCGTCGCCTTGCGTTCCTGCAACAGTGAGCGCACGTCATCCATCAGCGTGCCGAGCCTCGCACCCCAGCCGTTAGCTGCCGGTGGCGCCTCTTCAATCTCGCTGAGAACCGCCTTGTTCTTGAACACAGTCTGAAAGAAGCAGTCGCCTTCTCCGGTGTGGCAGGCGGGCCCCTGAGGCAAGACGCGTGCGATCAGCGCGTCGCCGTCACAGTCGAGCTTCAGCTCGGCGACGCGCATGATGTTCCCGCTGGTTTCGCCTTTGGTCCAGAGCTGTTTGCGGCTGCGCGAATAGAAAGTCACCAGCCCGCTGTTGAGCGTGTGCTTGAAGGCTTCCAGGTTCATCCATGCAAGCGTCAGCACTTCGCCGGTGCTAGCGTCCTGCATGATGCAAGGCAGCAGTCCGTTGCTGTCGAACTTCAGGCCTTCGACCGGTGCTTGTTCGGTGATGTCACTCATGCGGGCAATGCCTCAGGTGGGCGAACGGCGATTTGGTGGTCGCGAAGGTACTGTTTGGCCTCAGCGACGCTGTGCTGCCCGAAGTGGAAAATCCCGGCGGCCAGCACTGCGGCCGCGCCGCTTTGAAGGCCTTCAGCCAGATGCTCCAGTTTACCAACGCCGCCGGATGCAATCACGGGCACGTCAACCGCATTCGCCGCCGCCTTTGTGAGTTCAAGGTCAAATCCCTGGCTCGTGCCGTCGCGGTCCATGCTGGTCAGCAGGATCTCACCGGCACCGAGTTTCACGCCCTGTTTGATCCACTCAAGCGCGTCTTTGCCGGTATCCTCGCGGCCGCCCTTAACGAACACGTTCCAGCCGGCGCCGGTTCGTCGCGCATCTACGGCAAGGACAACCGCCTGTTTGCCAAAGCGCTCGGCGCACTCGTGAATCAGTTCCGGGTTCCTCACGGCTGCGCTGTTGATGGCGACCTTGTCAGCGCCGGCCCGCAGCAGCTTCTCGAAGTCTTCCACGGTGCGTACACCGCCGCCGATGGTGAAGGGGATGCTGAGCTCCAGCGCGCAACGGCGGGCAAGGTCTACCGTCGTGTCGCGTTCGTCGCTGCTGGCGGTGATGTCGAGGAACACAAGCTCGTCGGCTTCTTCGCGGTCGTAGCGAACGGCGCATTCGACGGGGTCGCCCGCGTCCCGGAGCCCGACGAAATTGACGCCCTTCACGACGCGGCCGTCTTTCACGTCGAGGCAAACGATGACTCTCTTTGCCAGCATAATCAGCTTCGCGCCGCGAGCCCGGCTTTGGCGTACTCTTCCGCCTGCTGCAGGGTGAATTCGCCCTGCATCAACGGCTTCCCGACAAGTACCCCGCTGACGCCATTCACCGCGGCCGCGGCCTTGATGTGATCGAGAGACTGCACGCCGCCCGTGACAATGACGTCCGCGCCGACCTGTGCAGCGTCCGCTGCGCGTGGCCCGTTACCGGCGGCGTCGGCAGCGACGTCTTGGTAAATGAAGTGCTTTACACCTGCTTCGCGGACCTTGGCCGCGACGTCGGCAACGCCGGCCTTCGGATCCTTGATCCACTCCTGGGAAACCAGTCGGCCGTCCTTGGCATCAATGTAGACGACCACTGCGTCGGCATTCTCGGCGACGCAAGCGGCTACAAGAGAAGGGTCCTGCATGGCTGAGCTGCCGATCGCCGCGCGGTGAATGCCGAGGCGAGTGACCATCTTGAAGCTCTCGAGGTCGCGTATGCCGCCGCTCACCTGGATGGGGACGTTCAGCGTTTTGGCCATCTCGCCCATCACGGTGAGGTTGCGTTCCGCGCCCGCAAGCACGCTGCCGGAATGCTCGGCCTGGCTGACGATGAAGGGACCGTCAAGGTTGTAGACGTGGAGCATCTTTGCGCCGGCCTCGACAAACTGGCGGGCGAAACCGACAGGCTCAACGCGGTTGGCGCGAGTCCCCATGCCTACCGACTCATAGCGCAGTGCCATGCCGCCGCGCAGCTCGATTGCAGGGATTACAAGGAAGTCGCTCATGTCCGTGTTCCTTTCACCGCTTCAAGCGCCTCTCTTACCGTAAATCGCCCTTCATACAACGCCTTGCCGATGATCAATCCTTCGACGGCCGGCTGTGCGGCGGCTGCATTCACGTGTTCCAGAGTACCGACGCCGCCTGAGGCAATCACGCCTGCCCCCGTTTCGGCCAGTTTCGCCGCGCCTTCCAGGTCGGGCCCAACCAGCATGCCGTCACGGGCTATGTCAGTGTAAACGAAGCGGCTGACTCCGGCATCCACCATGCGCCTGGCCAACTCCATGGCCGGAGTCTCGCTGGTTTCAACCCAGCCCTCGACGGCGACCATGCCGTCTCGCGCGTCAATTCCGACGGCAACGGCCGCACCATGCTCAGCGGCAAGGGATCGCACGAGTTCCGGGTCGCGCAACGCGGCAGTACCAATGATCACTCGCGATACGCCGCGGCCGAAGGCCTGTTGAACGTCTTCCCTGCTGCGCAGACCACCGCCGAACTCGACCGGGATGTCGACGCTGCTGCACACCGCCCGCAGAACGGCCAGGTTCTCTCCCGCTTCGCCAAATGCGCCATCCAGGTTGACGACATGCAGCCACTTCGCCCCCTGGGCTGCGAAGTCACGCGCAATCTCGACGGGATCTTCGCCATAGGTCGTTTCCGCATCTGCGCGGCCTTGCTGCAGGCGCACAACGCGTCCCCGGCGAAGGTCGATGGCTGGGTAGAGTGTGAAGTCGCTCATAGCTTCAGAAAGTTCTCCAGCACGCGCGCACCACAGCGCTGGCTCTTTTCCGGATGCGCCTGGATGCCGCGGACATTTCCGCGCCCGACCGCACTGCAGAAGACTTCACCGTACTCGGTTTGGCCGATGCTGTCGCCCGCGTCGCGCGGCTCACAGATGAAGCTGTGAACGAAATAGAAAAACGCCTCATCCGGCAGGCCGGCAAGCAGTGCGTCTTCCGCCCGCGGTTCAATCCGGTTCCAGCCCATGTGTGGCACCGGGTTTGCGCCTGCGTGAATGTCGCGTACGCGGCCCGGGATCAAACCTAGGCCGGGCGTCGATTCAAATTCCTCACCGGTCTCAAACAGCAGCTGCATGCCCAGGCAGATTCCCAGGACAGGCTTGCCGATGGCGGCAAAGTCGCGAATCGCGTCACTGAGCCCGAGCGAATTCAAGGCTTTCATTCCGGCCGGAAAGCTCCCGACACCAGGCAGTATCAAGCGCTCAGAGTCGCCGAGCCTGTCCGGCCCGGAAGCAACATGAACGCTCGCCCCCGCGCGCTCCAGTGCACGGGCGATGCTGGCGAGATTGCAGATGCCGGAATCAACGATCGTAACCGCGGCCATGGCTAGAGCACGCCTTTGGTGCTGGGTACGCCCTTGCGCCTGGGGTCAAAGTCCAGCGCGATACGCAACGCCTTCGTGACGGCCTTGAAGATGCCTTCAATGATGTGGTGCGTGTCGTCGCCCCGAATGACGTCGATGTGCAGGTTCATCGGGAAGTGCGTGCTGAAGCTGCGCCAGAAGTGCTCAACCATTTCTGTCGGCAGGCCCCCCACTTCCTCGCGGCGCATGTCTCCAAGCTCGCACTTGATGTATGGCCGGCCGCTCAGGTCCAGTGCGCAGCGGATCAGGGCTTCGTCCATGGGGATGTAGGCGTGGCCATAGCGGTTTACGCCGGCCTTGTCCCCGGCGGCCTGCTTGAACGCCTCGCCGATGGCGATCGCGATGTCTTCCACGCTGTGGTGTGCATCGACTTCCAGGTCTCCCTTGCACGTGACCTTCAGGTCAAACAGCCCGTGTTTGCTGAACAACTCGAGCATGTGGTTCAGGAAGCCGATCCCCGTGTCGATCGCGTAGGCGCCTTCGCCGTCGATGTTTATTTCGACGTCTATAGCCGTCTCGGCGGTCTTGCGCGTGAAGTTTCCCTTGCGCTGCGTCATGCCACCACCGTCATCGCGTATTCAAGCGCCTTGATGAATGCGTCGTTTTCTTCCGGTCGGCCGATGCTTACCCGCAAGGCCTTGCTCAACCGAGGGTAGCCCGAGACATCGCGGATCAACACCCCGCGCTCGACCATTGCCTTCCAGATGTCTCGCGGGTTGCGCTCGGTTTCGAACAGAATGAAGTTCGCGCGACTGGGGAACACGTTGACGCCGGAATACTCGCGGAGTTTCCGGGCAACGCGGTCGCGCTCGCGTTTCAATTCCTCGACGCGGCCTTTCATGGTCACGGCATTTTCGATCGCCGTTTCCACCGCCGCCATGGTGAAGATGTTCAGGTTGTAGGGCAGCTTGGCCGCGCCGAAAATCGGGCGCGCCTCCGGGTGGCAGACCATGCAGCCGAAACGCAGCCCGGCCGTCGCAAGCGCCTTGCTGAACGTGCGCAAGACCACGAGGTTGCGGCAGCTGCGTGTCAATTCGATGGCCGTCTCGCCGTGGAATTCGAAGTAGGCCTCGTCCACCACCCAGAGCGCCCCGCTGGTGTTTACCAGGTGCTCCAGGTCAGTCGGGTCGATCACGCTGCCAGTCGGATTGTTCGGCGTCGCCAACACCACGACGGATGCATCCTCGGCCGCCCTTTCCAGCGCGGCTGCATCGTACTGGAGCTCTGCGTTCAGCCCGGCGGTTTCAACTTCGGCGCCCAGCAGGTCGGCAAGGAGCTTGTATACGGTGAATGTCGGCTGCGGGATGACCACTTTTCGCCCGCGCTCTAGGGTGCTGACGAACACGGAATACAGCAGCTCGTTGCTGCCGTTGCCGACCAGGACCTGTCCCGGCTCAGCCCCGATGTGCGCGGCCACCTTCCCGACGAAAGCGTCCGGCGTGAACGGCGGGTAGCGGTTCCATGGCAGGTCCCGAACGCGCTCAAACACTTCTTGCTTGAGGTGTGCCGGCCAGTCCCACGCGTTTTCGTTCTGGTTCAGCTTGATGGCGCAGTCGGGTACGTCGAGTGTATACCCGCCGGCCAGGCCCGGGAGCTGTTGCTTGAAGTACTTGAGCGTCGTGTTGTCCATCAGGAGAAACGCTTCTCAATGCTGCGGGCATGGGCCTCCAGCGCCTCTGCCCGGGCCAGCCCGATTGCCGCATCCTTGTTGGCCGTGAGCAACTCTTTGCTGCCGCGGATGATGCTGACGTGCCGCACGAAGTCACGAACACTGAGCGCACTCGCCCAGCGCGCACTACCTGCCGTCGGCAGAGTGTGATTGGGCCCGGCGTTGTAATCACCAAACGCCTCAGGTGCGAACGGGCCGACAAAGATCGCGCCGGCGTTCTTGATCTGCTTGGCGTCGTTTTCGGCGTCCTCGGTCATCAGCTCAAGGTGCTCCGGTGCGATCGAATCCGCGAGACGGAAGGCAAAGCCCTTGCTGGGGACGCACAGGATTCCGCCGTACTTGCTCAGCGACGCCTCGATGATGTCCTTGCGCGGCAGGTCGGCCAGTTGCCTGGCAACTTCCGCTTTCACCTTTTCAGCCTGTTCGGGGCTGTCGGTGATGCCGATCGCGGCTGCGTGAACGTCATGCTCCGCCTGTGCGAGCATGTCCGCCGCAACCAGCGCCGGATCAGCAGATGCGTCGAAGACAACAACGATCTCGCTTGGGCCGGCGAAGCTGTCGATTCCGACGCGACCACTCAGCATCTGCTTGGCAATGGCCACGAAGATGTTGCCCGGGCCGACGATTTTGTCGACGCGTGCGATCTTCTCGGTCCCGATGGCTGCAGCGGCCACGGCCTGCGCGCCACCGACGCGGAACACTTCATTGATGCCCAGTTCGTTGATCAGGGCGCAGAGCAGCGGCGATTTCTCCAGCGTCTCCGGCGGCGTGAAGACTGCAATCTCCTGCACGCCGGCGACCTGCGCCGCCACGTAGGTCATCATCAAGGTGCTGGGGTAGCAGGCCGTGCCGCCGGGAATGTAGAGCCCAACCCGGCGCAATGGCTGCACCCTTACGCCAACCGACCCGCCGTTGTCCTCGATCTGCCAGGACTCCTCTTTCTGCTTCTCATGAAACTTGCGCAGGCGCGGAATGATTTCTTCGGTGCACTTCTTCAGCAGTGCTTCATCCACGCCGTCTGCACCCTTCATCAGGTCGAGCTTGTTCACCTGGATGCGTGCTGTAGGAAGTTCCTGGCCGTCGAACAGTCTGGCGCACTGGCGCACGCCCTCATCCCCCATGGCCTCGACGCGTTGAATCACGCGCTCGACTGTCGCGCGAGCAGTGTGAGGCAGGCCCTCGTAGAACTCCGCGGCAAAGGTGGCGAATTCGGAATCTCCGCTGTCCTTCGCGCGCTGAAGCAATTCGCCGGGCTTGCCGCCGAGGGACATGTCGTCGGACAGTGCCCGCGCTGCCAGTCGCTTCTGGAAGGCCGTGAATTCATCCGAGCCGATTTCATAGATATTCAGCGAGTCAGTCATGGCTTGCCCCCTTCCACAGCCTGTTTCAGGTTGTTCAGCAACTCTCGTACTTCCGCCAGCTTCGCGTACCATGCCGCGCGGTTAACGGCCAGCCGTGCACTGCACTCTGCGATTTCTTCATGCACCACCAGCCCGTTTTCTCGCAGTGTCGCGCCGGTCTCAACGATGTCCACAATGTAGTGTGAAAGCCCCAGCACCGCACCGATTTCTACACTGCCCGACAGCTTGAACACCGTGCACGGAGTGCCCTTCTTGAAGAAGTAATGCTGGGCCACGCGCGGGAATTTGCTTGCGACACGAACCGGCGACAAAAGGTTGTCCAGCTTGCGCTCAATTTCAGGACGGCCGGCGACAACCATCCGGCAGCGCGCGAAGCCCAGATCGAGCGGCTCAAGCAGGTCCGCGCCGACTTCCATCAGGACATCCTTGCCACACACGCCGACCTCCGCGACCCCCTGCTCAACATACAAGGGTGCGTCTACGGGCTTCACCAGAAGGTATTCGACGCGGCCGCACTTGCTTGGAACAGTCAGCTTGCGGGTGTCACTGAGCGGCTCAGCCGGTGCATAGCCCGCCGCCTCGAGGAACGGCGTGGCCTGCTTCAGCATGCGACCGGTTGGGAGCGCCATGCGCAGCATCAGGCTTCCCCCTTCAGGTCGACCGGCTTGCCCTGCGCGCGAAGCTCGAGAACTCGCTTCAGGCCCTTGGCGCCCTCAGATGCCGCGACTGCGGAAGCGGTACCGCCTGCATAACCGTTGCGCGAAGTGGCTTCCGCGAGCCGGGCCAGGTTGAAGCCGAAGCCGACGGCGGGCACATCCATCCCGAAACGGTCGAACAGCCTATCGTAGCGGCCACCACCGCCAAGCTCCTCGCCTACCGCCTCGTGATAGACCTTGAACATGAAGCCGCTGTAGTAGTCGGATCGACGCACTTCGCCCAGGTCAATGAGCACGCGGTCGGCGGCGCCTGCCTCGTCCAGCAGTTGGTAAAGACCCTCAAGCTCGGCGAGGGCAGCATCCGCCTCGGGTCTCAGCTTGAAGCCACGGGCCGCCTTGAACACTTCGGGGCCGCCGGTCAGCAAAGGCAATGACCCAAGCAGGGCCGCAGTATCGTCGTCAATGCCGATGCGTTGTGCCAGCTGCGCAATTCGACTGGGGTTCTTGTGGTCCAATGCCTCATGCAGGCGGCGTTCAACACGGCCCTTCTCCCCGAGCACTGCATGAATGAACCCGCCATGCCCCACCACGATGATCGCGTTTTCCGCGCCAGCGGCGTCGAGGCACTCGCGGGCCATGACCAGTGCGGCGGCGTCGTATGTGGCCCCTCTGGCGTTGACCCACTCCAGCCCGCGTTGGGTCTGCTCAACCCGATGGCCGTGCCCGCTGGGTGCGAATCGATAGACCCGACCCTCATAGCTGGCGCGGATTTGGCGGGCGTCGCGGCGCAGTTCCATGGCCAGCGCCTTGGCCGCAATCAGCGTGAAGTCGGCCCGCAGCGTGAGCCGATGGCCTTCACGGTCGACCAGGTTGTACAGCTCTGTCTCGCCGCCAAGGTCCCGGAATGTCTCCGCACTATCGAATGCGGGCAGGATGATTTCGGTGAAGCCCCAGCCGCGGGAAACCTCGGCAATCCTGTCGCTGATGAACTGGCGACGTGTGGCCTGTGGCCCGAACACCAGCTCGGTCCCCGGAGGGAATGAAAGTTTGTCGGCCGGGCCGGGCATTGCAGTTTCCGGGAATCGCTAAGGAAGCGGGTTTAGCGCAGGGTCCAGAGAAACTCAACCAGCGCACGGAGGTCTTCGTCCGTGACGCGCGGATTGGGCGGCATATGGGTGCCCCGATACTCTGGCTGATCAGCAAACGGGCTGGGGTACATCAGCGGGTCTTTCACATGCATGACCAGCCAACGGCGTCCCTTCAGCGGGTCATGATCGTTGCGTTCGAGCACGCGATCGCTGACGCCACCAAGCGGCGGCCCCATCAGTCCGCTGCGGTCATCCTTCGTTGAGTGGCAGCTCTGGCAACCCAGGCCCTGGAACAGCTTGCTGCCGCGCTCCTTGAGTTTCATTGCGTCGCCGGCAGCTGGTACTTCAGGGAAGGCAGCTTTGGCTGAGGCGTCCGGGTCGGCCGTAACGCCGGGGATATTGCCGGAATCGAGGCATGCCGCGGCCAGAAGGCCCATTCCACAGATCAGCAAATATGCTGGAAGCTTCACGCCGGTTCCCTGGTCTCGATGCGATCAATCAGGCCGTCCTTGTAGTGGACGATCCGGTCTGCCCTGTCCGCGACTCCACGTTCGTGAGTGACCACAATTAGTGTCATCCCCAGCTCGTTCTGCAGGCTATGAAACAGGTCCAGTAGCGCCGCTTCGCTTTCACTGTCGACGTTGCCAGTGGGCTCGTCTGCGAGCAGAACGCGCGGACGATTCACGATGGCGCGGGCAATTGCCGCCCGCTGGCGTTCGCCGCCACTGACCTTTGCCGGGACATGGGTCAGGCGGTGTGACAGCCCAACTTGCTCAAGCGCTTTGCGGGCCAGCTCTTGCGCGCCTGATTTACCCTGGATCGGCAATGCCACGTTGTCCAGCAGCGTCAGGTGCGGCAAAAGGTAGTGCAACTGAAAGACAAATCCGATTTCCTCGCGGCGGAACTTTGCGAGGTCCTTGATGTGGGCAATGTCCCGCCCGTGAATCAGCACCCTGCCCTTGTCCGGTTTGTCCAACGTGCCGATCAGGCTCAATAGCGTCGATTTGCCGCTGCCGGACTTGCCCATGATCGCCAGCATCTCACCAGCCGGCACGGTCAGGCTTACGCCTTTCACGGCCTCGATCCCGCCGGGGTAGGTTTTAACCAGGTCCTCAATCTGCAGGGCCGGTGGTGCGGATGGGTCGGTGGCTGCCATGTCGGCGGTATGCAACCACTGCTTCGTGGCTTTGGCAACGGGTGTTCAATGAAGCCTTGCCTGTTGCGCGGATTCTCGCAGGATGGGAATCTGACTCTGCTGTGATGCTTCGTGAAAGGGCTTGACACAAGTTGCCGCCGACCGCGACAATTCCTCAACCCCAATGCATTGCAGCCGCATAACACGGGCAACGCCTGAACAGGTGCAAAACGACCTATGGCCACACAAGAAGTAGTTCTTCGCCCCGGCGATTCAATATCTGTAAGACTCGAGGTGCCCGGTCAGCCCCTGCGCCTTGACATGAGTCTGACACCAGACGGCGTGTCCGTGTCAGCGCCCGTGCCGATGGGCGCCCCGACCATCTTTGGCGGCGTTCCACCTCTTCACGATGATCCCTCACCGGTTGATCTGACGGAAGAGTTCGCCCTGGAAGATGAAAGCGCGCATGAGCCCATGCCGGCGCAGAAGGTCGAAAGCCTCGCAGCGGTCGAGCCATTCGGCGGTGAGCCCATGGCCGTGGATATCCCGTTCGACGACGTTGATGGCGATGATGGCGGTCTCCAGATGGAAGAGACGGTCGGAACGCAGGATGTAACGGAATCAGACGACCTGGACCTCGACCTCAGCGATCTCGAGGGCGACCTTGAAGAAGAGTCCGTGTCGGCCGGCGTCGACATTCCCGAAGACGATGCTGGCGGTCTCGGGCTTGAAGCGGATTCCATCGACATCCCCGCGGACGACGAGCCGGGTTTCAACGCAGACGCCATGACCATGCTGCCGCCGACACGCAAGGCGGCAGAAGAATCGCTTTCCATCGAGGATGACGACGCAGGGCTCTCGCTGGACAACCTGTCACTGGATGACGAGGAGGTTGAATTGGACGCAGACGGCAATCCAAAGGCCAAGTTCAAGCCCGGACCGGAAGATACTCTCCCGGTCTGGACCGGAAAGGCCAGCAGCTACAAGGACCCCAACCTCGAGAAAAAGAAGAAGGAAACGTCGAAGCTGAACAAGGCGGCCGCGCCCGCTGCAAAGTCGTCCGCAAAGCCGTTAGCCGCTGCGAAGCTGCCCGGGGCTGCGAAGAAGCCGATCACCAAACAGCTCAAGAAGCCGGTAACCGGCGCCGTCGGACCGTCGTCTAGTGGCTCTGGTCGCAAAGCGGCCGAAGGGGCAGGCAATTTCACAGTATTCCTTTCGCCTCCGAAGGGGGCCGACAAGAAGCAGGCCGCGGCCGAGATCATCGCGGAGATTCAGGGCATCGACATGAACTCGGCGATTGCATTGGCCGGCAAGATGATCGTGCCTGTAGTGAAGGGCGTCTCGGAAGACGAGGCACAAGGCGTGCGCGACCGGTTCAAGGACGCAGGCCTTTCTTGACGCATCACCCAGAAGCGCTAAACCGTAACAGGGAAACACACCTCAATGAAGATCATCAAGAACGACGACGGCTCGGCCACTCTGCAGTCTGACCACGGGAACTTTGAGTTCACCGATGACGAATTCGACGACCTTATCCATGCCATCCCCATCAGCACCACACACCTCTACCGCCTGCTGATTGACACATTGATCGAGGGTGACGAGCGCAAGCAACAGATGCGCGGGCTCATCGAGGCGACCGGCAACTCTGATGCGCAGCTGACGCTGCTGCAGAATGAAGCGCTCCGGTTCGTCGACGGGGAAGACGACTAGGCCATGTCCGCAACGTTGCGCTGGAATCGACTTGTCATCGCCGCTGAGAGTGAAGAAGAATTCATCTCGGCGGTGTTCGACTATTTCCCGCAACTGCTGCAGCTTCCGTACGACCGTGTTGAGATGGACATCACCGGCACGGCGGAGATCTCGGAAGACGCGTTCCGCAGTATCGCCATCAAGCTGATCGGCGGAGAGGCTGCGGAGAAAAAAGTCCTGATTCGGATTCCTCCATCCGTCGACCGCTATTTCCGGCACGCCAACCTGTACCGCATGGTCGAGGTCGATGTGGTCCAGCCTCTGGCAGGTAACGGCAAGATGGACGCCGCCAAGGTCAAGGCGAACATCAAGGGCTCAAAGTACGAGGCGGTCAAGGCCGCCAAGCCGATTCAATCGGATATGACCGAGATGGCGCCACCGGCAGCATTGGCGCCGGAGGCACCCGATCTTGCACCTGAGCCGGCCAAGAAGACCAAGCCCACCCGCGCCTCTCGCCCGGTAGAAAAGGCTTCGAAGGCTGAAGTCGGCTACATGGTGGATGTCGAGAGCGGTACACGCCATGAGATCCGCAAGACCATGATGATCGGCCGCGAGCCGCCCAGCGACCTCGTGTTCCAGATCCCGACGATCAGCAAGCGCCACTTCCAGATTCGCAAGGAAGGGGATGCGTTCATGATTGAAGACATGCGCTCTACCAACGGGACCTATCTCAATGGGCTGCCGGTCCATGAGCCTGTGCCCCTGCGCGACGGGGACGAGATCGTTGTCGCCATCACGCTGAAGCACCCGAAGGGCGCCAGAATCTTCCAGTTCACAACGAAGCCGGAATAGGCTCCAATAGCCGCAGCTGAACCGGGAGCGGAATTCCCCGTTCCTATGGTTAAGAGGTGCGCCATTGGCCAAGATTTCGCTCAAGCCAGTTGACCACGGCCCGGCCCCCGCCGCGTCGGCCATGTTCGTGAAGCTGGCGGGCCTGGTGGTGATGACGACCACGCTGGTCGGCGTCATCTTCATGCTGCTGACCTATTCGTGGCAGGATGAGCGCAAGTCCTGGGACTGGGAGCCCGAGAGCATCCGCACCAACTTTGATCCTCTCCTGACGACCGAACAGATCCGTAAACGCTTCAAAGAGCTGCGTGACGAGTGGCAGACGAAGAACCCGATCAACCAGCTGCCGGGTAATTTCGAAACGGACCCCGACCCGACCAGCTCCAACAAGCCAAAATCCAACGACATCGGCCTGCCGTTTGATGGCGGCGAAGAGCTGCCACCACCGGATCCCTTTCCATCGAGCGGCGGCGTAGACCAACGTGACCTCGCGCGACAGGATGCCGAGCGCGAGCTTGCGGTGGCCGAGAAGCTGAATCTTCCGCCCGTCTTCAACCTCACGGACGAGACACAGAACCTGCTCGACTTCGTCCAGTTCACGGACGCGTCGCGCGAAAAATCAATGAACGAGTTCGATGCCTACCGCGGGCGGCAGGCCCCGACGAATGAAGTTCTGGCATTGCAGATATTGCGTAAGCTTCCCGACGCTGGAAGCGCGGACTATGCGGACTACCTGGCCAAAATCGACAAGGACGGCTGGTTCTACGGCAAGTCACAGGATGTCTGCGAAGTGTATCGAGGCCGCGGGTTCTCGGCCGAGGGCCGACTGTTTGACCTGTACGAGATCAAGCCGGACAAGCCGATCGTGCTGCAGGATGGCACGAAGGTCGAGAGTTACTTTGAGGGCGTGGTCGCGTTGCTCGGCGCTGGCATGGTACGCAAGGAGCACAAGATTGAGCAGCGCACCGTGCTCTTCCAGTCCTTGAGCATCCCGGAGGGGCTCAGGGATTACGTGAACGACAAAGGCTCCGTCTCGCACGAAGACAAGCTGGTCACGAACAAGGTCATGGTAAAGATGACCGGGGCATTCCTGCGCCGCTGGATCTACAGCCGTGAGGTGAAGCCGTACAGCACCGAGGCCAAGAAGGTACTGACGCAGGATCATCTGCCGTTGCTCCTGACTGCCGACCTGGCCCGGAGTGACAGGACCCCGTACGAGCTGACCGACGAGTTGCTGCAACAGGTTCGCGACGCAATGCGGGAAGATCCGGTGTATCTTGAGTCCGAGGCGGCCTACTACGCGATGCTTGCCAAGGCCAATGACCCGGACGACGAAGTCGACGTCGTCGACGAGATCGGCTATTTCGACCTCGCCGGCGAGGAAACCGGCCCGCGCTATCGCGGCCAGGGCATTCATGTCGTCGGCATGATCGGCGATGACTATGCGCCGGTCATCCTGCCCCCGAACATCAGCGGCCTGCGCCGCGTGTTCCGCGCGCTTGTGCTGCACGACACCAGCGACCTGGAGTCGCCCAAGCGCTATCTTTGCGACATGATTGAGCCCCCCACCGGGCTTGAGCCCCGGGCATTGATCGACATCGACGCGCGCTACTATCGAAACGTGTTCGAGAGCAATAGCACCAGCTCAAGTGTTCGGCCGCTGTTGATTGTGCGCAAGATGAAGGGCATCGCTGAAGACAGCGATGAGGGTGCGTGGCTCTATGCAGTTGGCGGTATAGGCGGCGTCGTATTGCTGCTGGCCGTATTGACGTGGTTTATCGTCAGCGAGCGCCGGGAACGCGCACGCTTCGAGGCTAGCACGCTTGAGCTGTCGCGTGGCCGAATCAAGAAACAGGGCGGGCTGAAACTCAAGCCGCTGCCGGGCGGAAAGGGCAGTCCGCCCGAAGGCTCCGAGGCGGCAGCAGATCCTTCAGGCGATGGCAAGGAATAGTCGTTTGCCGCCTATCTGCTAGTCTCTGGCTATGGATGTTACCCGCGTGCCGGTGTCTCTTGGAGAGCGCAGCTACGACGTCGTGATCGGCGAGCGTCTGATTGGCGAATTGCGCGAATTCGCCGAATCCGAGAAGCCGACTTCTTCCTTCATCGTCACTGACAGCAATGTCGGGCCACTTCACGCGGATGCCGTTCAGAACGCAGTCGTCGCCAATCGGGTGCTGACAATCCAGGCCGGCGAAAACAGCAAAAGCCTCGCCCAGCTTGGCCGTCTCTACGACGAAGCGTTCGCCACCCGCCAACTGGATCGGCACTCGCTGGTGTTTGCGCTCGGTGGCGGGGTCGTCGGCGATCTTGGCGGCTACCTTGCGGCGACACTCCTGCGCGGAATCCGATACGTGCAGGTGCCGACGAGCCTTCTGGCGATGGTGGACTCGAGCGTGGGCGGCAAGACAGCCATCAACCACGCGACAGGCAAGAACCTGATCGGCGTTTTCCACCAGCCGGCCGCCGTATTCTGCGACCTTCACTTTCTCAAGACTCTGCCGGATCGCGAGTACACCAGCGCACTGGCCGAGATCGTGAAGACCGCGGCACTCAGCGGCGAAGAATTGATGGCCGCGCTGGAGGAATCGGCAGGGAAGATCGTGGTGCGCGACCTGCCAACGCTGCACTCCGTGATCGAGGCCTGCGTACGATTCAAAGCCGAAGTAGTCGCCGAGGATGAGGTCGAAGTTTCCGGCCGTCGGGCGACACTCAATCTCGGGCACTCGCTTGCGCATGTTATTGAGACCGCCTTCCCGGAGAGATTCCTGCACGGCGAAGCTGTATCGATCGGGACCGCGGCCGCACTGCGACTGTCGGTAGAACGTGCCCAGCTATCCGGCGATGTAGCGTCTCGCGTGACCGCGCTGCTTGAACGCTTTGGCCTGCCGGTTGAAGCGCCCGCCGAACTTGGCGCCGCACAGGTACTACAACTCATGGAGACTGACAAGAAACGCGCGGGCCACGTCGTGCGGTTTGTCGTGCTGTCCGAGCTGGGCGAGGCCGGCGCGCTCCCCTGCAAGCTGGATGACGACCTGGCAGCACTACTCCTGGGCCGGGCAAATGCGTGAGATTGAAGCAAAGCTTGCTCTGGCCGTAACTCAGAAGTTTACGCCGCTCGGTAT
The DNA here is from genome assembly GCA_020425605.1 of Planctomycetota bacterium. Classification (GTDB taxonomy): domain Bacteria; phylum Planctomycetota; class UBA8742; order UBA2392; family UBA2392; genus JACKID01. Next base: position 34,438 of record JAGQRH010000020.1, read on the forward strand.
GGCGAACCTGTTGAAGCGCTTCGGCAGCGCCAGCGGAGTTGTGGCCGCGCCAAGGACGGAGATCAACAAGGTTCCCAAGGTGAACAAGCAGGGGGCCGAGGCGCTGGCCGAAGTAATCCGGAAGGGCGATCACCTGCGCGAGCTTGAGGAGTGCGAGAAGCACGGAATCAGGCTCCTTGAGCTGGAAGACAAGGCCTACCCTCAATTGCTGAAGCGCATCGACGACCCGCCGCCGCTGATGTATGTGCGCGGTGAAATCAATGAGCTGGATGACCTTGCACTGGCCATCGTCGGTGGACGCAGTGCCAGCTACTACGGCACCGCGCAGGCAGCGCGCTTCGCCCGCGACTTCGCGATCCGCCGAGTCACGGTGGTCAGCGGGCTCGCACGCGGTATCGACACGGCTTCGCACCGGGCCGCGCTGGATGCCGGCGGGCGAACACTTGCCGTTGTCGGCAGCGGCCTGCTCGACATCTATCCACCGGAGAACGACCGATTTGCGCTGGAGATCGCCGAAAACGGAGCGGTCATCAGCGAGTTTCCGCTGCACACTCCCGGCCGTGCGCGAAACTTCCCGCAACGCAACCGGATCATTTCCGGGCTCAGCCTCGGCGTGCTGGTGGTGGAAGCCACGCGCAAATCCGGCTCACTCATCACGGCCCGACTCGCGGCGGAGCAAGGCCGCGAAGTCTTCGCCCTGCCTGGCAAGGTGGACAGCGACCTCAGCCAGGGCCCGCACGACCTGATTCGCGAAGGCGCGCACCTCGTGGCCGAGCCGGAGCACGTCTACGAAGGCCTCGAGATGCTGAAGCTGCTTCCTGAGGAGAAGGCCCCCGAGAAGCGGGCCACCGCCACGCCACAAGGCATGTCCCCCACCGAGGCTGCACTCTGGAAAGTGCTGATGCCCAGTGACGGGCTGACGGTAGATGAGCTGATGGGCAAAACCAGCCTGCCCGCGGCGCAAATCAGCAGTGGCCTGCTGACCCTTGAAATGAAGCGCCTCGCAAAAGCCCTGCCCGGCAAGCGCTACGTGCGCTTGGAAGCCTGACGCGCGCTCATATACTCGCGCAACGTCTGCCGGAGTTCGCATGGAGCCGTTCCTCGAAGCGCTGAAGCACAAGGTCCTCGTCGGCGACGGCGCCTATGGCACGTTGCTGGCCAGCCGCGGGCTTGTGGCTGGCGGCGGCATCGGCCCGGTACTCAACCTCGCCAAGCCCAACTTCGTGATCGCCGCGCACCAGGAATACCTCGACGCAGGCTCCGACGTGATCGAGACCAACACTTTTGGCGCGGACCGGATGGCACTCGCAGCAGCAGAGGCCAACGTCACCAGTCACGATGTCTGCAAGGCCGGCGCGGAATTGGCAAGGCACGCGGCGGGTGACCGCGCCTATGTTGTCGGCGCCGTCGGGCCACTGTTTCGATCGAGCAACAAGCTCACCGACGACGAACGCCGCGAGTGTTTCAAGGAAGAAGTGACCGGCCTCGTGGAAGGCGGCGTGGATGCGCTACTGCTAGAGACCTTTCCTGACCTGGCCGAGCTGCTGTTTGCGATTGAAGCCGTTCGCGCCGTTGCGCCGAAGACCCCGCTGATCGCGCAGATGGCCTTTACCCTGGCGGGCACGACTACCACGGGCATCTCACCCGAGCGCATGGTGCGTGAGCTGGACAAGCAACCGGTCGACGTGATTGGCGCAAACTGCGGTGGCGGCGAGTCAGCGGCCATCGAGGTCTGCAAGCGGCTGGTGGAGCTGACCGAAAAGCCGATCAGCATCTACCCCAACCGCGGTCTGGCGGATTTCGACGATCACGGCCGTCCTATCTACATTGAGAGCAGCGACTATTTCGCCCGCAGCGCCCGACGCCTCGCAGACCTTGGCGCGAACCTCATCGGCGGTTGCTGCGGCACGACGCCCGAGGACATCCGCAAGCTCAAAGGGCAGGTCAGTGCGCGAAAGCCCTCCATGCGCCATTTGCGCGTGGCTGCTGAGCCCGTACAAAAGGCCCAGCCTTCGGAGCCGCTGAAGCTGCAGCCGACGCTGGAAGAAGATCTCAAGACGCGCCGCATCGTCATCGCCGAGGTTGACCCGCCGCGTGGATTTGATGCGTCGGGAGAGCTGAAAGGCGCGGCCGAAATCGTCAAGGCCGGCGCAGACGCGATCACCATCGCGGACAACGCGCTCTCGATCATGCGCATGAGCAACCTGGCGTTCGCCGGGCTTCTGATGCAGCAGGTGGATGCGCGCATTGTGCTCCACATCGCCTGCCGCGATCGCAGCTTGATCGGTACCCAGTCGCACCTGCTTGGTGCCTACGCGATGGGCATAACCAACATCCTTGCAGTTACCGGCGACCCCGTTGCGACGCAGGCCTACAAGGGCAGCAGCGGCGTCTTCGACATGGCCAGTCACAAGCTGATCGAGATGATCTCGCGCTTCAACAAAGGCGAGTTCGCCACCGGCCGTGACGGCAGCTCCCCCACTAACTTCTTCGTCGGTGGCGCGTTCAACTGTGCGTCATTGCGGCTGGAGAACGAGGTCAAACGCTTTCAGCGGAAGGTGCAGGCGGGCGCCAGGTTCATCATGACGCAGCCGGTGTTTGATATCGCCACGGCCCGACGCGTGACCGAGTCCGCGAGGCCGCTCGGCGTTCCGTTGATTCTTGGCATCATGCCACTGGTCAGTGAACGCAACGCCGATTTCCTTCACCACGAGGTTCCCGGCATCGACGTGCCCGAGGACATTCGCGAGCGCATGAAAGGCAAACGCGGCGAAAGCGGTCGCGCGGAAGGCGTAAAGATCAGCAAAGAGCTGATGCAAGAGATCGCGCCCGACGTGCAGGGTTTCTACATGATCACACCAATGAACCGCTACGAGATGATCAGCGAGCTGACCCGCTTCGCGCACACACTCACACCGGCGAAGGCATGACCTGGGCCTGGATTATCGGAACGCTGCTGGCTTCCTACCTTGTGGGCAGCGTCCCGTTCGGGCTGCTTGCGGGCTACCTGCTGAAGGGCGTCGATATCCGTCAGCACGGAAGCCGCAACATCGGTGCTACCAACGCCGCCCGCGTGATTGGCTGGAAGTGGTTCCCGTTCGTGCTGCTGCTCGACGCGCTGAAAGGCGCGGGGCCTTGCCTGCTGGGGCTATGGCTGTCTGCGCGCGCGGGTGCGGACCTCGTGCTGTTTGCCGCTATCGGCGCGCTGGCCGGGCACCTGTATTCGGTCTACCTGAAATTCAAGGGTGGCAAGGGCGTGGCGACGGGCCTCGGCGTGGTACTCGTGCTCACAACTCTTCCTGAGATTCATGCGCCGTTGCCGGCCCTGTGTGCTCTGGGAGTGTTCGGCCTGACGCTGCTGGCAACACGCATGGTTAGCGTTTCCAGCATCGTGGCGGCGCTCAGCATGCCTGCGTTCTACTATGCCTGGCTGGGAGCCACGACGTTCGATTCCCCTTACGATCGCCGTTTCATCCTGATCTGCGCCATGGCACTGGCTGTGCTGGTCAAACATCGTGCGAATATCCGTAGAATCATGAACGGCAGCGAGCCGCGCATCGGCCGCAAGAAGCCTGAGGCACAGAATGGCTAACGTACTGATCATCGGCGCCGGGAGCTGGGGCACAGCCGTGGGTGTGCTGCTCGCGGGCGCGGGCAACCAGGTGACGCTGTTTGAGCGACTGCCCGACTACGCGGCCGAGCTGGCGAAAACCCGGGTCAACCGCATCTTCCTGCCCGGCATTTCGTTTCCAGACGGGCTTGAGGCAACGAACAAGCTGGAAGATCTGAGCCGTTTCGACTGGTGCATCAGCGCGGTGCCTACGCGGTACATTCGCACTGAGTTCTCCCAGCTGTCTGACCGACTGCCGCCCGAGCTGCCAATTGTCAGCCTCAGCAAGGGGATCGAGCAGGAGACCGTCCGCTTCCCGACCCAGATTCTGAGCGAAGTCACCAACGCAAAGCACCTGTTGTGTCTTTCGGGGCCCAGCCACGCCGAGGAAGTTGCGCGCGGGCTGCCGGCCGTCGTGGTAAGTGCAGGCGACGAGTCACGGGCCCAGGCGCTGGCGGAACTGGTGAGCACACCCAGCTTTCGCGTCTATTACAGCACCGACCTTGCGGGCGTGGAGCTGTCCGGCGCTGCCAAGAACGTGGTCGCCATCGCGGCCGGCATCGTGGACGGCCTGAAGCTGGGTGACAACGCCAAGGCCGCGCTGATTGCACGCGGCCTGGCCGAGATCGTGCGGCTCGGAGTTGCGATCGGCGCCGAGGAGCGCACCTTTAGCGGGCTCAGCGGCATCGGCGACCTGTACACGACCTGCGCGTCCAGTCACGGCCGAAACCTGAACTTCGGCCGGCGCATCGGTAGCGGAGAAAAGCCCGAGGCAATCATCGCGTCGATGGAAATGGTGGTCGAGGGCTACAACACCGCCAAGGCCCTGCGTGAGCTGTCACGCCAGAAGGGCGTTGAAATGCCCATCTGTGAAGAAGTCTGCAACGTCATCTACGACAGCGCAAACCCGCTAGAGGCGGTCACTCGCCTGATGACCCGCTCAATCAAGGCTGAGTAGACTGCTCTACCTCTTGGCCGAGATGGCTTCCTTGGCTGCTTTGACGATGTCGGCGGTGTGCACGCCGTACTTGCGCCAGAGGGCGTCCGGGTCGCCACTTTCGCCGAACGTGTCCTGGGTGCCGATGTAGCGGATCGGTGTTGGACGCTCTCTACCGAGAACTTCCGCCACTGCACCGCCCAGGCCGCCCAACACGTTGTGATCCTCGGCCGTGACAACCGCGCCGCACTTCTCGGCGAGCGAGACCAGGGCGGCCTCATCAAGCGGCTTGACCGTATGGAAATCGGCGACGGTCGCGTTGATGCCTTCCTTCTTCAGTTCGTCGGCGGCCTCGACCGCGAAGCCGACCTGAGGGCCACAGGCGATGATCGCCACGTCGCCGCCTTCGCGGATGATCTTCGCCTTGCCGATCTCGAACTTCTCGCCGTCCTTGTAGACGTCGAGCACCTTCGGGCGGCCGAGGCGCAGGTACACCGGGCCCTTGTGTGCTGCCACGGCCTTAGTCAGTCCGTAGGCTGACGCGTAGTCGGCCGCGACGCAGACCGTGACGTTCGGAATCACGCGCATCAACGCGATGTCTTCCAGCGACTGGTGGCTGGCGCCGTCCTCACCGACGCCGAGCCCGCTGTGCGTGCAGGCGATCTTCACGTTCAGCGCCGGGTAGCCGATGGTGTTGCGCACGCTTTCCCACGCGCGCCCGGTGCCGAACATGGCGAAGGTTGTGGCGAACGGGATCTTGCCGGCCGTGCTCATGCCCGCGGCGACGTCGACCATGTTGGCCTCGGCCACGCCCATCTGGAAGAAACGGTCGGGGAACTCCTTGGCGAACGCGCCGGTCTTCACGCTGCCGCCAAGGTCGGCCGTCAATGCAACGACATTCGGGTTCTCGCGGCCGAGTTCAAGCAGGGCGACTCCAAAGGCATCACGGGTTGCGCGCATGGCTCTCTCCTGAGTTGCGGGCAGTGTAGGCGGGTGGCCCTTTGCCGCAACCGTGTGGGAAAATCGTTAAGACGTGGCACTAGCGGTGACGCCAGGCTTCTTGACCAGGGCCAGCAGCAGCAGGCCGAACAACAGTGGCGCCGCCTGCAGGCTTAGCGCTGCCTTCCAGCCGTAAAGATCGTTGCCCGTTTTGGCGCTGACCGTGTCGAACACGAGGCCAAACACGGCGCTGCCCAGGACCGAGAGCTTGGTCGTGATGCCGTACAGGCCAAAGTATTCACCGAGCCTTTCGCGGGGGCTGAGCTCGATCAGCAGCTTCCGGCCGGCGGTCCAGATACCGGCCAGCCCCAGTGCGCCGAACCCGCAGATGCCGGCCAGGTAGAGCGTGAGGTTGAAGCCCCCGCCGACAGCGGCGCCGATCAAACCCAGCGCCAGAAACGCCGCTGACAGTCGCAGCACACGAAGGCTGCCCCACCGGTCGGTCATGAATCCGAGCGTGATACCGAACACCAGGGCCAGCACATTCAGGCTCAGGCCAGACCACGTCAGGAGTTGCGTCGGCGTGTCGATCGCGAGCCCAAACACGGCCAGCGAAGCGCCTTCACGGGCAATCCATACGGGATCGGTGGGAGTGCCGCTGTTCACAAAGAAGGTGCCGCGAGTGAAGTCGCCGAAGTACAGGATCGCCGTGTTCAGCACATCCACGCAGAAGAAATTGCCGATCAGGAACCACATGACCGGCCGATCTTTGGGTAGCGACTTGACCGTGGCGAACACCTCGCCGAACTGTCGCTTGACCAGCCCGAGCGAAAACGGCGTGCGCTTTTGCACCCGGCGCTCCCGCACCAGCACGAAGCACGGCAACGCCAGCGCCAGGAATATCGCTGCCGCGATCCCGAACGTCGCGGGAAACCCGACCGCCTTGGGCAGGCCCAGCAGCACCACAATGATGATCGTGCCGACGTAGCCACAACCCACCCCCAGCCCGGAGACCAGCCCCTGGTGCTTGTCAGCGGCAACGCTCGGCAGCAGCGAGTTGTAAAACACCAGCGCCGCGTTGTACCCGAAGTTGGCGACAAAGAACGCGGCCATCACCAGGAACGGCACGCTGGTCAGGCCGAACGTCGCCATGCCGCCGATGCATGCCAACGTAGTAATGATCAAGTACAGCCGCGCCCGACCAGTGTGGTCCGCCAGCGAAGCGAACACCGGCACGCACAGCCCGGCCGCGACCATGGACGCACTGTTCGTGATGCCCTGGATTGAGCGCCCGCCAAATAGGTCTCCGAGATACGGCGCAAAAATGAACGTGAGCACGGCCGCATAGACCGTGTTTGCCGTGTCGTACAGCACCCATGCACCGCTGGCCAGGGGCGAGGTCTTGTCCAGATACGCCGGTGGCGGCGGAGGGGCGATGTGCTCGACCGTCTCGAGCGGCGGTGGTGGGATTTCGACCGAATCGGGCATGGCCGAGAAGCATAGCGGCGCCATCGGCGCGGTCGAATGCAAAAGCCCGCGTTGAGCGCGGGCCTCATTTGTCTAGCTGGTGAACGTCGGGTTTACCTGGGTGTGCCGGTCCGAGCTGCTTTTCACCTTGTCGGTGAAATCGAGCACCTCTTCCTCGGTGAAGAACTTGCGGACGCGCTTGCGGGTTTGGAACCAGGCGCCCTTGACGCCCTGGCTCATACCCTGCTCGATGTAGTCCAGCTCACGAACGGCGCAAAACATGGCAAGCGTGTGGGCGTTCATGATGCTCTCCCCGGTGAATGCTTAACCACTATCGCTTCTGCTTCACCCAGTCAAAGAAGATTACTGACAGAGTCTTTACAATTCAGCCCTACTGCATACGTGCTTGCTACTTGGGGAGTTATCAACGCATTCCAATAGTTATCCCCAGCGCTACTTCAGCTCCTTGGCGAAGGCCGCAATGCGCTCGACGGCCTTGCGAATCTCGTCATCCGAAGCGGCATACGAAAAGCGGACGAAGCCGGGTGCACCGAATTCGCTGCCCGGTACGCCGCCGACATGGGCGCGCGTCAGCAGAGCCTCACAGATCACGTGGTCATCCTTCAGCTGCAGCTCGCCGTGCGCCTTGCCCAGCCAGGCCCGGAAGTCAGGGAACACATAAAACGCGCCGCCCGGGCGGGCACAACTCACGCCCTCAATGTCATTCAGCCCACCGACGATCATGTCCCGGCGCGCCACGAACTTGCGCTTCCATTCAGGCAGCTCTGCCGGGTCTTCCGCCAGCGCCTTCAATGTGGCCAGCTGCGAGACGGTGGCGGGGTTGCTGGTGCTGTGGCTCTGCAGGGCCCCCATCGCCGCAATCACGTGCTTGGGGCCACCTGCATAGCCGATGCGCCAGCCGGTCATTGCGTAGGCTTTGGCGACGCCGTTAATCGTTACGGTGCGCGAGTAGGCGTCCTCACCAAGCGACGCGAAGCTTACGTGCTCGCCGTCGTACACCAGCTTCTCATAGATCTCATCCGACAGCACGCCCACATTGGTGCCCTTGAGCACGTCCGCCAGCGCCTGTTGCGCCTCTCGGGACCATACCGCGCCGGTCGGGTTGCCCGGCGAGTTCACCATCACCAGCCTGGTCTTCGGCGTCAGCGCTTTCTTGAGCGCGTCGGCCGTCAGCACGAAGCCGGTGCTTGACGTGTCAACCACGACGGCCTTGCCGCCGAAGAAATTGACCATCTCGGGGTAGCTGACCCAGTACGGTGCCGGAATGATGACCTCATCGCCTTCGTCAATCAGCGTTGCGATCAGGTTGAAGCACGAGTGCTTCGCGCCGCAGTTCACCATCACTTGCTCCGGCGTATAGTCGAGCCCGTTGTCGCGCTTGAACTTGTGCGCGACGGCCTTGCGGATTGCCGGAAGGCCCGAGGCAGGGGTGTAGCGGTCGACGGGACCTTTGGCCTTTAGCGCGTCGATGGCGGCGTCGCGGATATAGTCGGGCGTCTCGAAGTCAGGCTCGCCGGCCGTCAGCGCGATGACGTCTTTGCCCTCGGCGGCCAGCGCCTTGGCCCGCGCGGTCAATGCCAGGGTGGCGGAGGGCTGGATACGGCCCATGCGCTGTGCAAGCTTCAGCTCAATCATGTCTCGTCTCAGGTCGTCTTGATTCTGGGCTCAACGCTGTCATGGCTTCCGATCAACTGCAGGTACGTCGTGTGCTTTCGCAACTCGGCCAACGCCGTTCGGATGTTGTCCTGGTCAAAGCGTCCGGGGAATTCAACGAACACCGTGTAGTCCCACTTGTTCGTGCGATTCGGGCGTGCAAACACCTGGGTCAGATTGATCTCATTGATGCGGAACGCGGCCAGCGCCTCCATCAACGCTCCGGGCTGGTGCTTCAGCTCGAACATCACGGTGGTCTTTACGTCGGCGGAGCCCTCAGCAGGAAGCTGCTTTGCCTTGGTCATGGCCACAAAGCGGGTCACACCGGTCACCGAGTTCTCGACGCTCGGCTGCAGAACCTGCAGCCCGAAAATACTGGCCGCAAAGTCGCCGCAGACCGTCGCTTCATTCTTGTCGCCGCGCTGGACCATCGCGGCCAGGTTCTCGGCACTGTCGTAGCGGGCGATCAGCTCAAGCCCGGTCTGCATGGCGAGGTACGTGCTGCTCAGGTTCAGGATCGCCGGGTGGGCGTAGACGCGCTTGATGTCCGAATGTTTGGCGCCTTTCTGCCCGGCGAGGTTGTATCGCTCATGAAAGCGGATATCCCGCGCGAAGTGGACGCGTGTGGCACGCAGCAGATCGAGAATGTCGAAGCTGGTCCCCCACTCCGAGTTCTCGACACGCACGACGCCGACCTGGCAGTGTTCATCCGCCAGCGCATCGAACACGCCTTGTGCCGTGTTGCATGGCGTGGTCGCGATGTCCTGGTCGGCATACATCCAGGCAGCCGCGGCTTCAGCGTACGAGCCACGCTGCCCGTGGAATGCGATCTTCACAGCTATCCTCCGCGAGTCTGTGCAATTTAGCAGTCGGCCGGCGGAAGTCAGCCCCCGATACGAACGCTGTGCATGCCCAGCAACGCGACTGAATTCAGGATTGTGAACAGGGTTTCAAACGGCTCATCCCGCGGCAGCGACAGGGCGAACACTTCGGGGTCGGCTTTTCGTCGCGTGGTCAACGAGGCCAGCGAGGACGAGTAGCGAGGACCAGTGATCTTGTTCTCTTCGCCGTCCAACAGGAACGTGACGTCGTAGTTGCCCTCGGCAACCGAGCCTTCACGCTTGACCAGGACCGCCGCAATTGCGACTCCGGCCGGCAGGTCGTCCTTTGGTAGCGTCAGGTCGAGCAGGCGAAGGGTTGGCCCAAGCACGTCGTTGGTGATGACAAACAGCCGATGGACACCGACCGATTTCATCATCTCCAGCACGCCCAGGAATGACTCCCAACTGGCGTTGCGATCCATCGCGAGCACTACTTGCAGCTCGCTGAGGCCGCTGTCGAAGTCGATCTCGCCGGCATTGCGCTGGAAGGCCTGAAGTACGCCGAGGTCGTCGGCGTGCTGGGTCCATTCCGGCTCATCACGCGAACGCGTGGAGAACGTCCCGTCTGTCATCGCACGAAGGCCAAGCATGGGCTTGTCGGAATCGACGATCGCAGCCGGCGGCAAGCCACGATCCGCGGCTGAGACGCGCCAGAAGTCGGACAGCGTCGGAACATCGATGTCCTTGGCAACGCCCAGCGTGTCATGGAACGCCGCCAGCTCACGGCGCTTCTCGACGCTGCCTGTCTCTTCGGGGATGTCGAGGCGAGGCCAGAACGGCTCGATTTCCGGGTATCCCAACGGCGCGCAGAGGTCCGCGAGCGAAGCGAAGTCGCCTACCGTGGCCGTATTGGCCAGGTCAAATTGCACGCGCTGGGCCCGCTTTGCCAGCTTGGGCAGGCCGCTCTTCAGTTTCGGCTTCCAGTCTGAATCCTGCCGGGCCTCGATCCGGTCGCCCTTGCCATCGAACCAGCCGAAGCGCACTACTTCACCTCGTTGGCTGAACCGTAACGTCGGCTCAGCTTCAGCCGGCGGCAGGTCGTACCACTCGTTGAATACCTGCGCGGTATCAACCTTGAGCGGTAGCAGTCGCAGCGCGTCGTCGCGGGCGTCGAGGCTCACCAGCCAGAGATTGCGCACGCGCAGGTCAACGAGCTCTTTGCACAACTTGAGTAACTGGACATACGGTGCGCGCTTGTCCGCGAACAGGATCAAGGCGGCGGAGCTGGCCCGCAGGTCGTCGTTCCAGTGGGATGTCGCGAGGCTCGACATGCTTGAGCTGAGCGAGATGAGTGTTGCGGGCTGGAACTCGCCTCTGGCCAACACGGAGAACGTTCCGTCCGCGTTGAGCCTCGTTGCAAGAACGCCGTCATCCTCGACGGTTGCCTTTACTGGAAAGACGTTTCCGTTGCGCTGCTCGGCGAGTTTCCAGTACTCGGTGAAGTCAGGATACTCGATGCCCTTGCCCAACTCGCCGGGCTCAAACACCACCAGCCGCGACTTCCGCGGCGGCGCAGGTGGCGGCTGTGTGGTGTTTTCGCCGCTGCCGCAGGCACCCAACAGCATCGCGAAGGCAGCAGCAAGCAGAATCGATGTGCGGGTCACTTGCCCGGGCCTTCTGCCCCGCGCTGCGCCTGCACCCAGATCAGCTTCAACTCGCCGATCAGGTTCTCCAACGTTGCTTCTTCGTCGGAGTTCAGGTTGCCCTTGGTCTTTTCCTGCAGCATCGCCAGCGTGTCTACTACATAGCGGGCCTGTTCGTAGTCGATGTCAGCTTCGCCGGTGAGCGGGTTGGCGATGGCGCCCATGAAAATCATCGCCTGCGTGGCAAGCGACGCGCAGTGGGTGATGAAGTCAGCCGGCGGCAAACCCCGCTGCTCAGGCTCTGACTCTTTGGCCAGCTTTTCCTTTTCCTGCGCCGCCTGCTCTTTCCAGTCGGAGTCGACGATGATCTTGGGCTTGTCTTCGCTCATTTCTGGCCTTGTCTGCGTTCGAGTTCGTCGCGGTACATCTTCTGGCTCTTGCCTGAAGGGCTAACAGTGCCGCCCGTCTTCGAAGTGCCGTAGGCAGCCTCGAATCGACCAAGCAGAACTCCGACCTCGTAGTTGTCCGGACCCTCGTAGTACCAATCGGCTTCCAGCGGCCGCTTGATGTCACTGCGGCGTTCCAGACGCACTGCCACGCCGATCCGGGTCTGCTCCAGGTCTGCTTTCTTTTCGGCCTCGGTCTTCTTGCCGTCTTTCTCCTGCTGCTCGGCCCAGCGCTTGGCCTCGGCTTCGGTCAGCGGCTGGTACTCAAACGGTTTGCGCTCGGAGTACACAGTCGTGATCTTGATGTAGGCCCGGCGGCGGAAGTCATTGCCCGCGTACGGGCTGCCGGTCTGGGCCATGTTCCATTCCGTGTCGACGTAGATTTCAGGCAGATCGTTTACGTAGTTCTCTTCCTTGTCGCGGATTTCGTAGCCTTCGTCGGACAGAATGCTCATCATCGCCGTGTAGGCCTGCTCACGGCTGACTGAGAACTCCTTGTACGTGTATTCCTTGTACTCGGCACAACCGGCAAGCATCGCCAACAGCAACGCCAGTGCGGGTATACGGAATCGTTTCACTGCAAGGCCCTCATTCGGGGTGAATCGGGGACTGTAACACTGTATACGCCCAACAACCCTTCAACAACCGTGCGGGGGCTTTGGAACGGGCATTTGGACTGCTACACTTCGGGGACGGGGTAAAGGAGAGTACCTCCAGCATGAACCCACTGTTCGCGAACAGTGACATCGCAGACATAGTCGGGAAAGTCGAGGCCGAACAGCGCCTGACGGCCGAAGATGCCCTGCGGCTGTTCCGCACCCCGGACATTGCCGCACTTGGCTATGCGGCAAACCTCGTGCGCGAGCGCCTGCACGGCGACACCACGACTTACATCGTCAATCGCTACCTGCACTACAGCAACGTCTGTTGGGACACCTGCAAGTTCTGCAGCTTCTACCGCAAGCCCGGTGAGCCCGGCAGCTTCACCAAGCCGGTCGAGCAGATCGTTGATTGGGCAAAGCAGTTCCAGGGCCAGGGCGTGCAGGAGCTGCACATTGTCGGCGGTCTGCACCCGGCCCTCAAATACGACTACTACCTGCAGATGTTGCGGGGGCTGAAGGAAGTCCTGCCCGACACTGCGCTCAAGGGTTTCACCAGCGTCGAGATCGACTGGTTCTCAAGAATAAGCCGCAAGGACGCCCGAACCGTGATGCGTGAGATGCACGAGGCCGGTCTGGATTCACTGACCGGCGGCGGGGCGGAGATTTTCGCTGAGCATGTGCGCAAGCAGATCTGCCCCAACAAGATCGGCGCCGATCGCTACTTCGAAATCCACGGCATCGCACATGAGATGGGCCTGAAGACCCAGGTCACGATGCTGTACGGCCACGTCGAGTCCATCGAGGACCGCGTCGACCACCTGATGCGCGTGCGGGATTTCAATGAGCGCACCGGTGGCTTCCAGGTATTCATCCCGCTGGCCTATCACCCGGAAAACAATGCGCTCAGGGCGCGACGTGCCACCGGTATGGATGACCTGAGGGTCTATGCCATCTCTCGGCTGGTGCTCGACAACGTGCCGCACATCAAGTGCTACTGGATCAGCGCCGGGCTGAAGCTGAGCCAGGTTTCGCTGGGCTACGGCGTCGATGACCTTGACGGCATCGTCTACGAGCACGAGAGAATCTTCCACGACGCCGGCAGCGGCACCCCGCAGAAACTTGGCGAAGAAGACGTCCGAAAACTGATCCGAGATGCCGGCCGTGTACCGTGCCGGCGCGATTCGCGCTACCAATTGCTTGAGGAAGTGACGGCCTGAACGTCCGGGGCCCCGGAGACTTAGATGACACGACTGATCGCGATACTGCTGCTTCTGCTTCTTGCCGTACCTGCATTCGCACAGACGCCTGCGAAGGATGACAAGAAGGACGAAAAGGCAGAGGCCGTCGACCTCGGCATACCGGCTGACTTTGCTGCGTACCTGAAGAAGCGCTTCCCGCAGCTGGACCCAGGCGGCGAGCACGACCTGTTCAATCTTAAGGACTACAAGGACGCTGACAAGCGGCACAACTACACCGTCGCCATGACTCAGCTGCTGATTTCATACATGTCTGAGCTGGGTCTCGGCTCGACCATCGCCAAGCAGTTCGATCAGTACGCCCGCGGCAAAGAGGGCAACCAGGTTACGTTCAAGGTGCTGTACGCGGTGGTGCTGATGTACTACCCGCCCGGGCAGCCCAATACCACCGAGGCCGAGAAGCTGCTGCGCGAAGCGACCGAGGCCGCACCCAACTATGCCTACCCGTGGTTCCTGCTGGCGAACTTTGAGTTCGCACGATTCCAGCAGATCGAGGGGGCAAGCCCGCGCCCGGTGCTGCAGGCACTCGAGAAGGCCCTGACAATCCGCCCGGACTTCCTGCGCGCCGTGCTGCTGAAGTCCCAGGTCTACCTCGGCGCCAACCCGCCGCGGGCGGCAGACGTGCGCGAGATGGTCGAGCCGTTTGTTTCCACCAAGATTCCCGCCGCCGGCGACGACTTTGAAGACACGCTGCGCCTCTACGCCGCTTGCCACAAGGTCGACGAGTTGATCGCCTTGGTCAAGAAGCTGGTGGACAGCGGCAAGCTGAGCAATGAGCAGAAGATCCGCGCCTATCAGGTCCAGACCGGCCTGCGACTGCAGTCAGATGGATTTGACGAGGCAATCGACGACCTGAACAGGATGCTGGCGTGGATCAAGCCCGAGGACAATCCGGATGCAGCCCTGCTGGCCCACAAGCGCCTCGCGCTCTGCTGGGGGACGAAGGCAATGAATCTTCGCACCCAGGACAAGTCACTGGCCGATCCGCAGAACAAGAAAGACTTTGACGCTTATCTGGCCGCGGCCGAAGACGAGCATCAGATTTGTGCGGACATTGAGACCAAGTATCTGCCGATGACGCTTCACGGGCTGGAAGCGCGTCAGTACGTAGAGTTCATCTATCGCGCCAAGGGCGACCCGGAGGCGGCGCGCGACTGGCTCAAGAAGTATCTCGAGACGACGGACCTGACGGCGTCGCAGCGCAACGTCCTTGAGAATCTGCTGAAGCTGCTCGAGATCGAACTGAACCCGACCGAAGACGGTCTGATCGACCTGTATGAGAGCTACGTGTCGCAGGACGACATGGAGAAGCTCGGTGCCTCGCTTGCGATGGCGCAGGAGAACATCAAGCTCAAGGGCCGCCCGCGCTTCCGCATGGAGCGCTCACTGAATTTCTTCGTCAGCCAGCTGGACAACCGTATTCGACAGATTTCCGGCATTGCGGCCTTCCTGGTTGCCGACACTGCGCTGAACTATGTGAAGGATAAGGCCATTGCGGCCGACGAAGCTCGCCAAAATGACGAGACAGCGAAGAAGAACGCCGAAGAGGCAGCCAAGGAAGGCGGAGACAAGGCCAAGGCCGCGGAGGAGGTTGCCAATAAGACTGCCGAGAAGTTGAAGGCGGCAAATGAGGCGCTGAAGGTCGCGAAACAGGCCCTGAGAGACGCGGCGGCTGCGCTCGCCACACGACTTGAGAAGGAAACGGAGCTCAAGTCCGACGCGCAGGCAGAGCTGCAGGAGAACCTGAGCAAGGCCATCATCCTGATCGGCGACCGTGCCGCGCAGGAACGCGCCGCGCGCCACGAGGCCAAGCTGATCCTGGCAGCCAAGTCGGACAACTCGATCCGATCGCTGATGAAGGTGATTGCAGCGGTCTGGAGCGACAAGGACTTTGTCGATGGCATGAAGAACAAGCCGCCGAAGATCTCCAAGACAGACCTGTTCTCGCCTGACAAGACGGCCGCGTGGCTTGAGAAGCTGGCTGACGCGCTCAAGCTGGATGTCGCGGACGAAGAAGCAGCAGATGCCAAGCAGGACTAATTGTGGCGGAGTGGACCGGGCCCGCTGCTTCGGCAGCGGGCCTTTTCAATGGCTGGTCAGGTATGCATCGGCGGCGCGCAGGACTTCGCGCATCTGGTCAAAGGTGATCGCCTCAAGGGCGTCTTCGAGTGTGAACCAGTCGGCTTCGCTGTGCTCGCTGCTGCATTCCACATCGGTGGTGGCCGAAGTTCCCAGCAGATACGTGACCTTCTTGTGGTAGGAGCCGCGCTTTCGACTGTCCACGTCGTATTCGATGACCTGCTCGAAGCCGTCCACCACCTGCACATCGGTGATGCCGGTTTCTTCTGCGGTCTCGCGCAGTGCCGTCTGAAGAGTGTCTTCGCCCTCGTCCGTATGGCCCTTGGGCGGCAACCAGTCACCAGTTCGTGCGCTTCGCAGCAACAGGTAGCGCGGGCTGCCGGATGACAAGTTCGCGAGGATGAACCCCGCCGCGGTGCGCTCGTTCATGGTTCTTCGTCGATCTTCCAGTTGTCGCCCACTTTGACGACCCTGACGCTGATGGTTCGCTGGTCGGCCTCGCCGGTCTGCTGCAGCTTGAGTTTCACCCGCACAACTGCACGCGCGGCGTCAGATGCGTCGATCGTCGAATCGACGACTTCCCATGCCATGAGCCGCTCGCGTGTACCTGCAAGGCTGGCTTTCAGCTCGTCAGTCTTTGCGGCAGCAATGCGGCGCGTCGTATGGCAGTCGAGCAGTGCGGTCGCGTCGCCCTTCTCGATCGCTCGCCAGGCCGTTTCGACGACGGACTTTGGCGTCGCGTATGGCGAGTCACCGGCGCCCTCCTCAGCCAGCTCCGCGCGCATGCGGGAGATATCTTCCTGCAGGGCCTGCTCAAAGGCCTCGAGTCGGCGGCGTTGCTTGATGACTTCGTCGAGCTGCTTCTCCGCGTTTTCCAGGCGCTCAGCGAGGCTCGCTGCAGGAAGCTCGGCCTCGATCTGCGGGATCGAGTACCAGCGCCAGTGGCTGCCGTCTTCGGCAAGCGTCATCAGCACGCGGAACTTCTCTTCCGTGCCGGCCGACCCGGTCATGCTGATGAGCAGTTCTGCCTTGCCGCTTTCCCGGTCTGCTTTCGGCTCTTCCAGCACGCGGACCTTGCGCTTGCGCCAGGAGTCGCGGAATTCGGCGCTGCGGAACAGGTCCAGCCAGTCACGCTTCATGTCCGCGCGTTCGCTCTCACCGTACGTCTTGCCGTCTGACTTCTCGCGCTCGCCCAGCCAAGTCTCGAAGTCGAAATAGCTTTCGAATGCGGCCGCGCGATCGGCCTCGGTCATGTCCTCACGCATGACGACATCGACGAACTTCTCAAAGGACTCTCGCGGAGTGAGCTGCTTGTCGTCGGCCAGAACGGTACAGACAAGTAGCATCAGGACCGCGGCGATTGAGAGTGTGCGCATGACCCGCCTTTGACCGGGGTTTCAGGGCGTGATAGCTTGATATCAGGCTTTGACAGGTCAAGCCATGTTGATGACAACAACCGCCAATCTTGAGGGACAGGTCATCCTGAAGTACCTCGGGCTGGTCGCCGGGCAAGCTGCAATCGCGCCGATTGAGCTGCGCGACTTCGCCAACTTCATACGGCGCGAAGGCGGCGGGCGTCACCCTGAATTCGAGCAGCTCGTTCTCGAGACACGCCATGCTGCGCTGATGAGCCTGGAAGGCCAGGCCAAGGAACTCGGCGCCAACGCCATCATCGGCGTAAGCTTCGACTTCGCCAGCCTCGCCAGCGACAACCTCGTGCTCATCACCGTAAGCGGCACGGCCGTCCAGGCCGAAGACAAACGCAACTTGTAGAAACGGCAATCTCGCACCGAGACCACAGGGGGCACGGAGATCTGCTTTTCTCTAATGCCTTGTGGTCTCTGTGCGGAATGCCGTTGCAGTTCTTTGTGGCTTCGTGCCTTCGTGTGGGCTAATCCGTAGCCATGGAACTCGACCACCTACACGGCTTCAACCCGCATGCGAAGTTTCCGGTGCTGGTTGTGCTTGGCCCCACGGCCAGCGGCAAGTCGCGGTTGGCCGTGCACGTGGCCGAGCGCGTGGGCGGCGAGATACTGAGCGTTGATGCCCTGAAGGTGTACAAGGGCATGGATGTCGGCACCGCCAAGCCCACGGCCGATGAGCTCGCCCGCGTCCCCCACCATGGGGTCGACCTTGTGCCGCCGAGCGAGATCTTCAGCGTTTCCGAGTACCTGGACTACGCCGAGGCAAAGCTGGCCGAAATCGTGAAGCGCAGGCGCGTGCCGGTGCTGGATGCGACGGCCCCCTACTACCTCAAGGCGCTCGTCTACGGCATGGACCGCGGGCCTGAGCCGCAGCGCGAGTTCCGCGAAAAGATGGAAGCCCGGCCGACGCTGGAGCTGCACGCCGAGCTGATGAGGAAAGACCCGGCCTCGGCCAATCGTATCGGTCCGACCGACATGAAGCGTCTGGTGCGCGCGCTTGAGATCATCGAGTTCGGCGACAAGCTGCCCAGCGAAGTCGAGCAGTGGGGCGAGCCGCGCGGAAACTATCGCTGGATGTTCACCGGCGTCCGCTGGCCGCGCGAGCAACTGTATGCGCGGGTGAAGGCCCGCGCCGAGAAGATGTTCGAGGACGGCTGGCTGGACGAGGTCAAACGCATACTCGACGAGGGCGGTTTCTCACAGACGGCCGGCAAAGCGCACGGCTACCGGCGTTTGCAGCAGTACATCAGCGGCGAGCTGGACTGGGACGAGTGCGTGCGGCTGACGATCAAGGACGTGAAAACCTTCGCCCGCAAAAGCATGACATTCTTCAAGACCTTCCCGAAGGTGCAGTGGCTGGACGTCACCAGCGAAGAAGAGATCGACCGCGCGGCCGCCTACCTCAGCCACGAAATCAAGGACATGCTCAAGCAGTGCGGCATCGGCGCCGACGAAATCTGACGACCAACGAGTGTGTCATCAATCTTAACCAAAGCTTGGCACCGGCCAGCGCAGCGTCTTAACGCTACCGGGGTACTTGTCTTCTGTGGAGTCACGGAGACAGACCATGATCATCGCACGCACAGTCCTGATGGCGGTTGTTTCGGTACTGCTGAAAGCCGCCCGCAACCGGGCCTGGTAGCTCTGCCTGGCCAACCGGGATCGCGGACATTCAAGTCCGCGGGGGAATTCATCACCCAACAAAGAAAGCGGTCGCGCATTGCGCGACCGCTTCTAATTGCTGGCGAGGGCGACGAGACTTGAACTCGCAACCTCCGGCGTGACAGGCCGGCGCTCTAACCAATTGAGCTACGCCCCCTCGCTTGCGGGCGGAATAAATAACCCCTGCCCCTAAACGAGTCAAGTGGCGGACGTGCTTCACTTTCCGGTCGAATTTGCCGATGAAGCGCGAATGGAGATCCTGAAGGCGATCATCCTCGGCGCGGTGCAGGGACTCACGGAGTTCCTGCCGGTCAGTTCCAGCGGCCATCTGGTCATTCTGGGCGAGATTTTGGGCCGGGAACTGGGCGGCGAAGGCAGCACCGCGCAGTCCGTCCTGCTGCACCTGGGTTCGTGGCTGGCCATCCTGATCGTGTTCCGCAACGACATCATCAAGCTGGTCTGGCCGCGATTTGACCTGCGTTCATTCGGGATTCTGTTCATCGCCAGCCTGCCGGCGGCGATCGTCGGCATCACTATCAAGAAACTGCTGCCGGACGCGCAGGAGGCGTGGATTGAGACCAACCTGCTTCAGTCTCCGTGGGTCGCGTGCTTCGGGCTGTTGTTCACGGCCGGGCTGCTCTGGTTTGCCGAGCGCAAGCGCGAGCTTGTGACTACGTTCGATAACGCCAAGGGGCCCGCATTCTGGCTTGTATCGCTGGTGGGCGTGGCGCAGATGATTGCGATCCTGCCCGGCATTTCGCGCTCAGGCTCGACGATCTGCATGGCGCTGATGTTGCGCTGGGTCAAGAGTGACGCCGTCAAGCTGAGCTTCCTGATGGGTTTGATTGCCATCGGCGGCGCAGGATTGATCGAGGCCAAAGAGATCAGCCACATTGAGATCGGGCCTGCCGCGGCCGGGTTTCTCACGAGCCTGCTTTTCAGCCTGATCGGGCTGTGGGGAATCAAGCTGGTCGTGGAGAAAGAAAAGCTGCGCTGGTTTGCCCTCTATTGCGCGGTCGCCGGTAGTGCTGCGCTGGGGTACTTCCTCGCATATCCGCCGTCATAGCCGGCTACCTGGCCTTCGCTCGCTTTTCGGCGAGCGCTTTCTCAGCTGCTTTGGTGTCCTTGTCGGCCTCGTCGACTTCGTGCTGTGCGGCGTCCAGCCTTGCGCGCATGGCCTTGCGCGCGTTCGGGTCCAGCCCGATGTTGGGGACGTCTGACACCGCGTGCTCAAGCGAGTTTTCAAAGTCATCCAGCATGGAACCGGAATTGCCGTCCGACGTCGACTTGGAACGAGTTGGCGCCTTGTCTTTCGGTAGTTTCGACATGGTGCTCCTTTGTGAATACACGGGGGCACGCATCAAGCATGCCCCCGTGATCAGAACAACCATTCTGGCCGAAGTAGTCCGTCTATCGCTTGCGGGCCTTCTTCTTCGCGGCCGGTTTGCGTTTGGCGACCTTTTTGGATGAGGCCTTGCCGGTCCTTGCCGAAACCTTCGCGGTCAGTTTGGCGGTCTTCTTCAGGCTCTCCGTCGGGCGCTTCTTCTTTGATTCCTTGTCGAGGTCTTCGAGCTTATCGAGACGCTCCTTGAGCTTGTCGTGCTCTTCCTTGAGCTTGTCGTAGTCGTCGCGCAGCTCCTGCACTTCCTTGCGGGTTCCCTGTGATGCGCGGATCGAGTCAATCGCCCCCTGCGCGCGCTTCTTGATGCGGCTGTCGTGGGTGGTGCCTGCCAGCTTGGCTAGCGCCGCCATGGCCTTCGGCTCTTTCAGCGCTTCCAGCCCGCTGATGGCGGACATGGCCGTGCGGAAGTCGCCCTCAAGCAGCGGCTCGATCGTTTCACGCGCCTGGGCCTTGTGCGAGTCTTCGGAGCTCTCGTGGGCCAGCCGACCCAGCGCAGAGATCGCGGAGAGCCGCGCCTGCTGCGAGCGTCCGTAGGCGGTCCACTCGCGCAGGACTTCCAGCGCGCGCATGTCACGCAACTCGCAGAAACCGTTGAAGATGTAGCTGCGAATCACGTCGTTGTGACTCTCCCGGGACAGGCACTTCACCATGAGGTCGAAGGCCACGCCGCTGCGGGTCTTGCCGAGCGCCAGCGCGGCCTCGGCTGAGACGTAATAGCTTTCGTCCTTTTCGAGAATCGCGCACAGCTCCGCACCCGCACGGCCGTCGCGGAATTCGCCCAACGCCTTTGCCACTGCGCGCCGGGCCTTTGGGTGGCCGCCGCTGGTGTTGTCGAGCAATGCCTCAAGCGCCTGCGTGGTGTGCACCTTGCCCAGCGCCGCGGCGCATTCGGCCTGCACGCCCCAGAACTTGTCTGAGGCCAGCGCCTTGGCCAGTGCTTCCGTTGCCTTCTTGGTGGCCTTGCCGCTGAGTGCGCGGGCGGCGTACACGCGGCCCATCACGTCGTTGTCGTGCTCAAGCTGGCTGATGAGCATCTCTTCGGAGTATTCGAGATCGACTGTCTTTGGCACGGAGTTGCCTGGGTCAAAGCTGATCCACTTGGGCTTGGCGGGCAGCTTGACGTGGTAGCGGTGCGCGGGTTTGTCGATCTGGAACTCGCACGTTTCTTCGCCGCCGGCGTACACAAAGCGCACCTTCACGGGCAGGCGGAAGATCGCCGTGATGTCATCCGGTTTCTGCTTCTGCAGGATCGAGTAGTCCAGGCTGCCGGTCTTGTCGTCCCACTTGGCCTTGAGCTTGAAGTCCGGGTGGCCACCGCCGTAGATCCACTGGCTGAAGAACCAGTCGTAGTTCTTGCCGGTGACGTCCTCGATCGCGCTCGCGAAGTCCTGCGTGATCACGCTGCCTTCGGCGTTCTTGGTCAGGTAGTGGTTGATCACCTTCCACCATAGCCGATCGCCGAGCGTCTTGCGCAAGTGATGCAGGATCACCGCACCCTTCTGGTAGAGGTGGCGGTCGAACAGGTCCAGCGGCTCGTTGTA
The DNA here is from genome assembly GCA_020425605.1 of Planctomycetota bacterium. Classification (GTDB taxonomy): domain Bacteria; phylum Planctomycetota; class UBA8742; order UBA2392; family UBA2392; genus JACKID01. Next base: position 55,941 of record JAGQRH010000020.1, read on the forward strand.
GACGTTGGTCTGGATCGGCCTGCGGTAGGCGCCGCGGTCCTCGGCCAGGTAGCTGCGCCAGTCGGCGTCGAGGTAATACTCGAACTCGTCGTCGCCGTTTGCATGCTCCTGCCACATGGCCTCAAAGTACGTAGCAAAGCTCTCGTTCAGCCAGGCGTGTGACCAGTCGCGGCAAGTCAAGTAATCGCCGAACCACTGGTGCGCCAGTTCATGGCTGTTCAGCGGGTCGCTGCTGAAATCCAGCGCGGCCGTCGCGTCATGCAGGGTAAGCTCGGTCTGCGTGGTCGCCGTGGTGTTTTCCATGCCGCCGAAGATGAAATCCGCGGCCGTGATCTGCGCGTACTTCGTGTATGGATAGCGCACGCCGGTCTTTTCACTGAAGAACTTCACCATCTCGGGCGTTCGGCCGAAGCTGCGTTCCCCGTCTTCCTCACGCCCGGTCGGCACGTAGTAGTCGACCGGAATGCCGTCGTAGTCCTTGCTGACCTTCGTGTAGTCGCCGATCACGAGCGTGATCAGGTAGGCCACGTGCGGCACGTCGTGCTTCCAGTGGTGCCATTCGTGATTGCCATCGTCGCGAGTGTCGATCAGCGCGCCGTTGCTGAGGCTGACCATGCCCTTGGGCACGCGGGCGATGATCTCGCTGGTTGCTTTTTCGTTCGGGTAGTCAAAGCACGGGAACCAGTAGCGGCTGTCTTCATCCTGGCCCTGCGTCCAGAACTCAAGGTGCTTGTCCGGGTAGCCCTTGTCCGGTCCAACGAAGTATGCGCCACGGCGGGGCGTCGCGCTGTACTTGATCGCCAGTTCCAGGTTGCGGTCGGCCTCGAGCGTCTGGCCGAAGTAGACGGTGAGGTGCTCGCCGTCGTGGTCGAAATTCACGGTCTGCCCGTCGGCCTTAACGCTCTCGATCAGCATTTCGCAGGCGTCAAGCGTGAGGAAGTCCGCGTTGTCATTGATTGGGGCAACCGTCAGGGTCGCTGTTCCGCTGATGGTGCGGGCCTTGAAGTCAGCCGCGATTTCCAGCTTGATGTGGCGCACGTCGACAAAGCGGTCGCGGCACCACTTCGGCGTGGTGCCCTTCTTCATGAAGGCCTTGCGCCCGTTGGCGTCTGCCGCCTGCTCAAGCCAACCTGCACCCATGCCCTCAAAAAAGCGGGCTTCTTCCGTGAGAGAAAAGTTCATGTGCGGACTATCCTTTACATTGAGTTCGCGCGTATTTGATAGGCGGATCGTACAGCGTCAACGAGGTGCTGACTTACACGCAAAGCAACCATACGTACACATGGGTGAACATGCGACTATACGCATGTTTACAGATGCTCACCGATGGTTGCAGTTTGATTGAGTAACGGCCATTGGGCCGATTGACCGGAGCCACTGATGAAGACGAAGGCCTTTCTGATCTGTGCCCTGCTGCTGTTCGGCTGGGCGGTCCAATTCCCTGCGCTGGCGCAGGACACTGTCGCCGAAGACCAGGGCGGCTCCGGCTTTGACGAGGCCAAGCTTTCCGATGAACAGAAGGCGAACGTAAAAGTTCTCGACTCGGTCCTCGGCACGATCCGCACCCAGTTCTACGACAAGAAGTACGGCGGCCACGACCTGAAGGAAATGCGCGCACGCTACCTGGAGCGCGTTGCCAAGGCCGAGGCCGGCGTGCCGCTGCACAAGGTACTTCGCACCATGCTGGGCGAGTTCAAGGTCAGCCACCTCACGGTCATGGAGGGCGAGGCCTACACCGAGCACTTCGCCCCCGAGATGGACAACACCAAGCGCCGCCAGACCGGCTTCGATATCTCTGAGCTTGAGCCAGGCGAGTACTTCGTCAGCGACGTCCTGACGGGTGGCGCGGCTGAAGCGGCCGGCATAAAGCGCGGCGACCGCGTGATTGAACTGGAAGGCAACCCGATCGAGGGCAATGAGCTGCTGCTCGATGCAGGCGGCGACCCCGGGCTGCCCAACCAGCACGCCCACTACTTCGTGCGTAATCCGGCCGACGGCGTGCTGAACGTCAAGGTTCGCCGCCACGCCGACGACCGCGAACCGATGAATTTCGAAGTTACGCCCACCAACATCAACATGATCCAGGCCACCAAGAACAGCGTGACGATCATTGAGTTTGAAGGCCGCAAGTTTGGCTACATCCGTTTCTGGCACTTCCTGCACGACGGCATGACCAGCGCCCTCAAGCGCGCCCTGAAGAAGGAATGGGACATGTGCGACGGGCTGATCATCGACCTGCGCGGGCGCGGCGGCAGCCCCAACGTGATGAATGCGTGTTTCGCGCCGTTCGGCGACCCACCGCCGATGAGCATGTTCCCCGGCATGCCCGGGCGGAAGATCGACTACAACATGCCCAAGTGGGACCGCCCGGTGGTTGCGCTGCAGGACAGCGGCTCACGCAGTGCCAAGGAAGTCTACGCGCACAACTGGAAGTACCTCGAGATCGGCCCGCTGGTCGGCGAAAGCACGCCCGGCGCGGTGCTGGGCAGCACATTTGCGGAGCTGCCGGACGGCAGCTACCTGCTGTACCCGGCCCAGAACGCCCGCGACCTGTCATGGGGCAAAACCGAGCTCGAGGGCAACCCCGTCGAGCCGACCCACCCGGTGAAGGACCTGCTCGAGTACGCAGCGGGCCAGGACACCATCAAGGAAGCCGGCATCAAGGTGCTCTATGAGCTGGTCAAAGACCTGCCCGCCCCCACCAAGGAAGAGCCCAAGGACAACAGCCCCGAGGAAGAAGAGGGCTTCTAGGGCGGATCCAAATTGAAAACGCGCCGGGCGGTGCCCGGCGCGTTTTCGTTGGATGATTAGCGCGTCAGCAGCAGTACTTCCGCGCGAGTTTCCTCGTCGGTCAACAGCCCGTCACGAGCCTGAGTCTCGAGCCACTGAAGGCGTTCTAAGCGATTCTCGACGTCGTGCGCTGCCTTCACCAAGCGCAAGTACAACTGGAACAGGCAGACTGCGGCAGCCGTAGCGGCGATCCCAGCCACCAGTGCGATTATCGGGCCGGCCCAAGAAACATGGAAAGTGTAGTTGTACACGTGGGCCTGCGACGCTCCCAGCAGTCCGCTACCTGCAAGCAACCCCGGTGCCCCGAACCAGAATGCCACCGAGGCTCGCTGGGAGTCCGTGCGAGTATCCCGCTTGTGTGCTTCGAGGCGACTGCGGGTTCGCTCAATGAGCTGGGACGTTGTCTCCTGAATGGCAACCGTCACTGGAACTTCCCTTCACCGGTAGGGCTCTAGGCCGAGGCCCGATCTGACGTCGCTGCAGAGAGTCGGCTTATCAACTTTGCGCGGATGTCGGGCTCGGTGCTTGGGTCCAGCAGAACCAGATCGCGCAGTGCGCTGTAGCCTCGCGCTTGGTCTCTGAGTCTCAGCGTGTGCTTCCAGTGTTGGCGGCTGAAACTACTGAGTACCACCCCCAAAGTCGTCCCAAACAGGAGGATTGCAGGGCCCACAAGCGAAGGCCCGATCGAGAGGCTCGTGTAGCCGCCCTGTTCAACCATTCGGAACTGGCCGAAGTAGTACATCTGCAGAATGCCGATCACGAGTGCCGTCAGCGCCAGTGTGAGCGCAAGACCCCCAAGAGCCAGTGTCACAGCAAAGGCTTTGTCGGCCAGGCGCTCACACCCAACGGCGATCTCCTTGAGCGTCGTCGCTACCGGCGGTTCCTTGCTGATTGCGGGCATTGCTTCCATTGCCTGACCTCCAGAAGTGCTGTTCATTATTGTGGCCGAATCCTGATGGCGCAATGTCCTCCACGCGATTTCAGCCCTGGTGCGTCCCATCTTGGCGCTGGAAACCACATACGCTATCCTGCGGGTGTGCAGGGGTATGCACGACTGCCTTAGGGGAATGAAGTGTCGCCAACCGCGGAAGCCACGGCTGAGACTCCTGTTGAGTCGGCCGAGACTGCGCCTGCCACGCAGGACGCACCCAAGCCTGAAGACCTGACCGTTCACGCCTCCGGCGAGCTGCCGACGGCCGACGAGGTTTCCGGCATGGAAATCGTCGTCCCGCTCAGCGCGCTGCCGGGCGACGAGGGCTACCACGTCACCAAGGACCCGCGCGTGAAGTCCGTGCAGTGGCGAGACCTGGTGAAGGTGTCGCGCTTCCAGGCATTCAAGGAAGTCACGCTAAGCCTGCCGTGGATCGCCGCCAGCCTCGGTTTCTTCTGGCTGATCCAGTACACCGGCTCGTGGTGGTGGATGATCCCGGCGCAGATCAGCGCGTTCTATCTGTTCCTGACCGGGCTGCGGCAGACCCACAACGCGTATCACTACGCGGTCGGCATTTCGCGCCGCGGCTGCGACCTGCTGATGTTCTTCCTGTCGATCGTGATGACCGGCAGCATGCACGCCGTGCAGATCAACCACCTGCATCATCACCGCCATAACCTCGGCGAAGAAGACGTCGAGGGCTTTACGGCGAAGCTGAAATGGTGGCAGGCAATGGCCGTCGGGCCGTACTTCCCGCTGAAGCTGCACTGGTTTGCATTCAAGATCGGCAAGCCGAACCAGTTGCGCTGGGTCCGTGCGGAACTGATCGGCAACGTGATCTGGTACGGCGTGGTCGCTTACCTGACGTTCGCGCTAGGCCAGTGGTGGCTTGGACTGTTCCTGGTAACCATGTGGGCGGGCCAAAGCGGCACTGGTTTCTTCGCCGTCTGGACCGTGCATCACGGCTGCGATGAGGCGCATCACATCGCGCGCACCCAGCGCGGCTGGCTCAAGAACGCCATCAGCTACCAGATGTTCCACCACATCGAGCACCACCTGTTCCCGGCCGTGCCCACCTGTCACTGGGCCAAGCTCGGCAAGCGCCTCGACGAGGCCGCCCCGGAGCTCAAGGACGTAATGGTGTACTAGCCTGCTCCGCGCACTGGGGCTTGGGACACAGGAGTTGGGGATTTGGCCCTAAACCCTATGCCCCAAGCCCTTTTCGTCTGCTGCGGAAATCCATGTCGCAACGGGGTGTATGCTCTATCCGGACAACTGACCGGAGATCGTCATGCATACCGAAACACAGGCAGGACTCGACGCCAGCAAGGGCTTCTTGCGCGACTGCATTGAAGTCTCGCAGCTGATGCTGCGTCAGAAGCTGGAGGCGCTGCGACGCGGCGAGAGGGTGGACGTCGCCGAAACCCGCGCCGTCATGGGCGATGGACGCGCGGCCGCGAGGCAGCTTGCGCAGGTCGCATCACTGGAGGTTCGCGACCGGGCGCTTGAGTTGCGCGAGTCAGGCGCCGGGCAGAAGGCGGGGAAACGGCCGGCGCCGGCAGTGGCCGCCGAGGCGCACCACTCCGACGGCCAGCTAGAGCGTGATCGCACGATGCTGATGGAGCATTCGCTGGAAAGCTCGCAACAGCTGCTGAAGGCAATCGACAGCGACGAGCCGTGCGATTACAGCCCGCGGCCGGAGATCATTGAGATGGTGCGACGCTACGGCTTCGACCCGGACGACGAAGACTCGCTCGCCAAGGTGGCAGACATCCTGTTCCCGGAATCAGTGGAGGCCTAGTGCCCCACAGCTCAGCAGTGTCCGCGCCCGCTTTCGCGCCGGGCGGTGCGCGACTATTGTCTGTGCGGGGGCCTGGGAGCCGTCGTGGACGACAAACGTGAAGCAGGCATGAGCCTGCAAACGAAGCTTGTACTAGTTTTTGCTGCGCTGTTTGCCGTTGCGGCAATCGTGCGGGGGTTCTGGCTGGACGCTCAGCCGGCGATCACGCAGCCGCAGTTGTTCTGGTCGTTCCTGCTGCTCGGGCTCGGCGGCTCGCTTCTGGGCTGGCGGCTTGGCATGCGCCATGACAGTCACCTTGGTCGCAATGTGCTGGCGCTGTTCGGTGCGTTGCTTTCCTGGCGGCTGAGCTACTTCCCGCTGATGGTCGTTTCGGGTTGGAAGGCCAGCCTTGGCGAGTTCGCGCTCTACAGCATCGGTGTCACCACGATGGTCTACCCGACGTTCCTGCTGGTGATGTTCGCGCAGAACCTGGCGATCGGCGCCGTTGCCGCTGCGGCCGTAGCTGTGCCACAAGGTGAGGCACCGGCGGAAGGCCGGCTACTGAAGATTCGCAAACTGCTGTTCGCGCCACCGCGCAGGCTGCTGTGGATTGTGGGCTGCCTTGCCTTGCCCGTGGCGTTTCTGACGAGCTTCAGCTGGTCGTCGGACTATGTCCTGTTCGGCGACGCGCCCTGGAGTGAGCCGCGGGCGCTGCCCGAAGTAGCCGAGCCGAAACACAATCCATACGCCGATGTACTCGGCACGTACTGGGACCGGCTGAGCCTTGGCTCAAAAGTGCTCGCGCTGAACGCACGCCTTACGTACCCGCTTGTGCCGGAAAGCCCATGGGGCAAAGCGATGAAGGGGACACTTGAGGCCGAGACACGCGCGAACCCGCTGGCCAGCAGTCGCGAACGCGTCGACGAGCACTACCTTGCGTATCTCGCCGCGCATTCGGCCATGCACGGGGACCAGCCGTGAGTCGAGTGCTGGTCGCGGGCGGGCGCGGCTTCATGGGTCGTCGAATCGTGCGGCTGTTGAAGCAGACGCTGCCGGATGTCGAAGTTCTGACGGCCGGGCGCGGTGCCGCCAACGACAGGCCATTGGACGTGAAGGAACCGGACGCGGCGGCGCTCGAGGGCGTCAACGTGCTGATCAACGCGGTCGGTCCGTTTGACTATGACCCCACCCGGTTGGTCAACGCTTCGCACGGTGCCGGGGCGCACTACGTGGACATCGCTGAGACAGAAGATTTCATCGCGAAGGCGGCCCGTGCCCACGACTCGCTCGCGGCCGTCAGCGGCGCAAGCTCAGTGCCCGGGCTGGTGCAGGTGCTGGCCCAGACGTGGGCGGCCGAGCCCCCCAAGCGGATCCGTGCCCAGCTGAGCATCGGCACGAAGAACCCTGCGTCCACCACTCTATTGTACAGCATGCTGCAACCGGTTGGTCGCGACGGTTGCTTTCGGAGCAGCTGGCTTCGGGCGCATGACGGAATCGCTGCACGGCGCTACGGGTCTTACCCGGGGCTGACTGCTAGCCTTCGGGTGGGCGGGCGCGACGTCCCGGCCGAGTTCGGCTTTGGGTTCGACCGCCGGTCGTATACGCGACTGTTGTTGATCTTTGCTCCGATGATCGGGTTGCTACCGCGCCCGCTGTTGCGCTTCGAGGCCTGGTGGGCTGCTCTGGTGTCACCGTTGCTTGGGCCGTTCGGCACAAAGGTCGGCATCCTCTCACTGGACGCGTTGGACGAATCGGGCGCGGTCACCGGCAGCGTTGAGGTTCGGGCCCGCGAAAACGGACTGGACGTCCCGGCATGGCCGGCAGTCTGGGCAACCGAGGCGCTGCTCAAGAGCACGCAGCCGGCGCGACGCTTGTCGGACCTGTTGACCCCGAACGCGACGGCAGAAAAGCTGCGTGCGGCCGGGTACGAGGTCAGCGGGACTTAGTCAATGCAGTTTGACTTGCTGTTCAAATAGCTGATTCAGACTACAAAGGCGCACCAAACACCTGAAATCAAAGCATTGGCAGATAAATTTGCCATCTCTCTCACCACGGTGTATATTGCATATATCGCCCAAGTTGCACTTCTGATGGGGCGATCTGAGGGAGGCCGGCCATGTCCAACTCTAACTCAACTTGTCATCGCATTCGCATTGTCCTCGCAGTGGACGAATCACTTCCCCAAGAGGTCCGGGCAGATGTCGCGGAGTCGTTGGAAGCCGCAGGCTGGGTACCGGCCAGCGACGGCTACGACTGCTGGATCTGCCGGGCGCGCATCGACGAAGTCGAGAAGATCGAGCGTCGCGTTCGAAAGGTCTTCGAGTTTGCAGCATTCACGGCCGGCTTTGAGGGTCGGGTGACGTTTGCCCTGAAGCTGGGCGAGCTGAACCCGCGCACATGCTCCATGCGGATCGGTGACGGCGGAATGAAAACGAAGCCCATCGTTGCCCGCAACAGCGGTGCGGATTTCGCGACAGAGCGAGTTCCAAACGGAGGCGCCAGCAGGCTGCCGGAATCGGTGAACCTACCGAACCTGACCAGCCTGAAGACCGCGTTCTAGGGATTCAGCGGGGGTGCCGGTGCCGTCTGGACAACCCACTGGGCCCTGTGTGGGGCCTTCGGCGCCCTCGCTGCTACCCCATACCGAACGGAGTTTCCGTGTCGTCGTTGAAGAAGCCCATCAGCGTGCCACTGTCTTCGAGCTCGGCCTGTTCGCGGGTGATGCTGATGATCAGTACGTCATCCACGGCGCGGTGGCCCGCCTGGGCGGCGAGGTAGATCTGCTCGGGCACGTTGTCATCAAGCTTGGCGCGCTCGAGCACTTTGTGGACGCCGGCGTAGTCGAATTCCTCGCCGTCGTCCTGCTGGCACTCGATGATGCCGTCCGTGAACATGACGATACGGCCTTCGGGCTCGAGGTTCGTGCGGTGCACCTGGATGGCCTCGGCCCAGCTTGAGCTGCGCTTGAGACCGAGCGCAACCCCGGCGGTAAGCACGTCTTCGTGCTTGCCGTTGGCGTATTGAAACACCGGGTGCGGCACACCGCAGCGCGCGTGTTCCCAGTTGCCGCTGACGATGTCGAGCACGCCGACCATCGCCGCGACGAACTTGCCCTGCGGGATGTCTTCTGCCAGCTCATCGTTGGCAAAGCGCAGGCCTTCGCGCAGGTCCCCTTCCTTGATGCGCATGCCGATGCTGATCACCTTGCGAGCCATCGACTGGATGACGGCCGCCTGGATGCCGTGGCCGGAAACGTCGCCGATGACCACGCACAGCTCACGAGGGTTCAGCCAGAAGAAGTCATAGAAGTCGCCTCCGATGAAGCCGCCGCTGGGTTGATAGTGCACGTCGATGCGGATGCCCTGCGGGCTTGGCGGGCTGGCGAGCATGGTGACGAAGTTCTGCGCCGCGTCGGTCAGGTCTTCCGTGGTTGCGCGCATTTCGCGCTCGAGGCGCATGATCTGGCCGCGCAACTCCTGTCGTTCGCGCTTGCGTGATTGCTTCTGCCGCTGGGTCTGGCGCAGCACAGTCTCGACCTGGATGCGCAGATGGTCGAGGTCGACGGGCTTCTTCAGAATCGCGAAGATGTCGCACTCGTAGCTGGTCAGTGCGCCCGACAGGTCGTCGCCGCCGACCATCAGGATGACCGGCACACGACTCAGCTTGCGGTTGCGTGTCATGTCATCGAGGAAATCGACGTACTCTTCGCCCAGCTTCTGGTCGCTGATCAGCAGCGCCGGGATCTTCATCGTGACCGAGTTGCGGGCGTCGTCGCTGCTACCGACGGCCTCTACGCTGTGGCCGTCGCGCTCGAGAGCCTTCTGGATCTCTTCGCGTCGTTCCGCGTTGCCTTCGATGAGGAGGATATGCGCCATCTTCTCGGCCGGTTGTTCACTTTCTGAGGATGCTGATGATGGTCGCGTCATCGTCTGCCCGGGCTTCAAGGTTCGCCTGGTCAACGATTGTAGCTATGAATCGCTCGCCGTCGGGAGTGTCCTTGATTGCCTGCGTGACGCCCTCGACATCGAACTGACGCTTCTTGTCGTCATCCTGATAGCACTCAATGATGCCGTCCGACATCAACATGACACCCTGATTCGGCTCGATCACGGTCGCGTACTCGCCGACCTGCATGTGCCAGTCGGACTTCTTGCTTAGGCCCAGCGGCCCGCCAGGCGTCATGACCGCTTCGCTTTCGCGACCCTTGATCACCAGCGGGTACGGCACACCGCAGCGCACATGCTTCCAGGAATGGTCCGAGGTATTCAGCACGCCGATGATACAGGCGGCGAAGCTTCCCGGGGGCAGGTCGTTGGTCAACTCACGATTCGCGAACCCGATTGCCTTGTGCAGGTCGCCCTGCTCCTGGCGCAGTGCGAGGCTGATCAGCTTGCGCGACATTGCCTGCAGGATTGCGCCCTGGATGCCGTGGCCGGAGATGTCCCCCACCACGATTGCCAGTCGGTCGCGATCGAGCCAGACGAAGTCGTAAAAGTCGCCCCCCAGGCGCCCGTACGGGCGATACAGCAGGTCGACCTCATAGCCCTCCAGTTGTGGCGGCTTGGGCTGCATCCAGGTGAAGTGACGCTCGGCCTCACTGAGGTCTTCCTCGTTGGCCTTCATTTCGATTTCGAGCCGGTCGATGCGGCTCATGTACATCTCTTTGCTCAGCTTGCGGCTGAACTTGTAGGCCTGGTTGAGACGTGTGTGCGCGCCCACCTTTGCCGCCAGCAGGTCGAAGTTCAGCGGCTTGTGCAGGAAGTCGACGATGTCCCAGCGGAAAGTGCGGGTCAGGAGGTCTGCCTCTGCGTCTTCAGCCATCATCATGATGGGCACTCGCGCGAGGCTGCTTTCGCTGCGCAGCTCTTCCAGCAGCTGAAGAGCAGGCATGTCCGGCAGTTTGATATCGAGCAGCATCAGGTCGGGGTCGTGGTCCTGCGCCTGATAAATGGTGTCGCGCGCGGTCGCGGCCTCGATCACCGAATAGCCGGCCTTTTCCAGAACGGTCTTCAGTTCGGAACGGATAGACGCGTCATCGTCAGCGATGAGTACGGTCGACAAGCAATTTCCCCGGCAATAACCAACGCGAGCGAACCAAGGTTAGTCGATAAACCCCACGCCGACAAGACGTTGCGCTCGACCCGCTGCTCCGCAGTGTGTGTCAGGACTAACGCCCATTCGCGGACGCGCAGCCTCAAAGCGTCGATTTGATGGCCCAAATTGACTAGAGTGCGCAACAGCAAAGACCGGTGCGGAATGGACATTCTCGCAACTTTTGTGCTTGCACAGAGCTCGTACGGTGAGCCGGCGCGCTCGAATCCCAATACCGGCGCCGGTGCCATGGTGCTAGCGCTGGTGGTATTGCTGCTACTTGCGGGCGCCGCCGTGGGCCTCGCATTCCTTGTGCGTAACTCGGCGCGTGCGCGTGGCCATGATGACGGCTTCTGCACGTCCATGCTGCTGCTTTCGTTCTTCATTGGGCCGGTGATCCCACTGATCATCATCTACTCAACCCAGGGCCGCGGGAACAAATACACACAGATGCGTCGCCCCAACCGTGGCCCGATTCCCCATGGTGGTCGTCGTACGGTGGGTCCTCGTCGGCCGGGTCCTCCACGGCGCAGATTGCCGTCGGCACCGCAGTTCGCGCCGCAGCAAGCCTACGCAGCACCGATGGCGCCTCCCCCACCCGTGGCAGTCGCGCCTGCACCGCCCGGTTTCCTGAATTGCCCGCGCTGCGGACAGCAGAACGGCGTGGCCCGTGAAGACTGCTGGAGCTGTGGGCTGGGCTTCCATCCTTCCATGAAGCCGGCCGGAGGCGAGGGCCCCGAAATCGACTACCTGCCTGACGGTGCGGGCGTCATCCCGCAGGAATCTGTTGAGACTGTACGACAGCGTTCAAGCCCCGGCGAAGAGACCGTGAAACAGGTTGAGACCGTCGGCGAAGAGACGGTCAAGCAGGCGCCCAGCGTCGGCGAAGAAACCGTCCTTAAGGCACAGGTCGCGACCGAGCCGACCGAGCGCGTGATCAAGGTGCGCTGCCTGGACTGCCAGAAGAAGTTCAGCGGGCGAGAGAGCATCATCGTCAAGCTGCAGAAGTGCCCGAAGTGCAAGGAATTCCCGTTTCGGTACGAGACCGCTTAAGTCTCGCGGCCGCGCCGGTTGCCGACGCGGCCTGCGTATCGAAGGCGGATGGTACCAATCCGCAAGGTGCGGCTGTCTCGCCGCGCTAGAGGCCATCTGCCGGCCTTTCGCCGGCACAGCCCGGTGGCCGGGCAAGCCTGTGGAATCGACTTCTAAGGTCGTCTCGGGTCGCAGGGGTTCACCCCGTTGACTCGTCAAGAGTAGGGTAGCGAGTGCCACTCAAGCCTTACAGGAAATCCTCAAGAAACATGACGCGTCAATAGGTACTGAATACAGTGGGGATGAGAATCACTTCGGCCGGCGTTGTGATTCCAGGAGGGAGAGTCATGAGCGCGGAGACCAACGCCAACGAGAAGCCGCCAGCGCAGTCCAGTGTGCCACACGATGATGGACCCCGCCCCGTTCCGGTAGCCAACCCGCAGGCCGCACCCGGTTCCATACGTAATCTTCCGTGGTGGGCATGGTTGGCCGTGCTGATCGGGCTGGCCATCTTCCTGTGGTTTATGCTCGATCACTTCCTGCAGGTGCCGCCGGTCTAGTGGGTGACGTCTGACTGATCGGTTTCGTCGACGATTGACGAGCTCGTCTGGTTGTCGCTGTTCTGGTCGAAGCGCCTGATACGGTCGGAAATCTCTTGTGTTCGAGCGCCGATCCGGCTCATTCATCCAGTCCCAGTGCCTTGCGGAACACTTCGCGGGCATAGCTGTGGCAGCCCATGTGACCGCCGGGGACAATGTCGCGGGTGACATGCTCATAGCCGTTGTCTTCCGCCAGCTTCTTTGCCGCCTCCCACTGCGCATCGAGCATGCTTTCCTTGTACTCGTCCTTGTCGCCCTGGTAGGCGTGGATGATCAGTGCCTTCTTCGCCTCCGCGTCGTCACTGACGGCGCGTGCACCGGCGAAGTTGCCACAGGCGGGGACCGCAGCGACCAGCATGTCTGGGTGCGCGAATACCATGTGCCAGGTCAGGATGCCGCCACCTGAAAAGCCGGTGATGCAGACCTTCTCCTGCGCGTTGTAGAGCTCCTGCAGGTCCTTAATGACCGCGCACAGACCGGCATCATCAAAGCCCATGCGGTCCTTGTCGGCCTCCGTGATGAGGTCATCGGGATACGGGTACTTCTTGCGCATGCCTTCATTCAGCTCGTTCGTGTTCGTGAACCCGCAGGGTGTGACGACGATAAACGTGTCATTGTCCTTGCCGCGACCGCCGTTGCACGCGCCGAGGAAGTTGCTGCCCGCACCCTCCACGGCCACGTAGACCGGCCATTTCTTGTCGGCCGTCCAGCCCCTGGGCAGCGAAAGGTAGTACTTCATGGTGTGCGTGCGGCAGGTCTTAAGCAGCGGCGTCCTGAACGAGAGCTCAGCCTCACACTCGATCAGCGCCTTGGTGCGGGCTGCGTTCTGTTTTTCGTCGTCGAGCTGAACGCCCTGAACGAGATCGAGAATACGGTGCGTGCTCGCGTAGTCCTTCTTGCCGTAGCGCGCCCGGTACTCGCCCTCGACCCATTTGTCGGCCGTCTCGGCGTGCAGCTCATAGGCGCGCGTCAGGCAGGCATCGGCAATGGAGTTGTCCTTGTCGTCAAACAGCTCATTGAACAGCAGGCAGTACGCCTGCGAAGCCTTCTTGAGCGTCTTCTCAGCCTTCTTGTCGTACTTGGCGATTGCGTCTGCGTCGGATGTGTCCGTCTCATCCGGCAGCTTCTCCAGTGCCTTGGTCGCCTTGCGGTCGTCGGGCGTGAGGACCAGTGCTTCCTTCAGGAAGGTCTCGGCCTTGCCGTTCAGTCCGTTGTCGGATGCGGTGTCAGCCAGCGCCACCAGCTCTTTGCTGATGGATTCCTTCAGCTTCGTGACGGCCGCGCTGTCCGCGGCCGCCGCGGATGGTGCGGCTTGCGCAGCGAGTGTCAGCGCAATGAGCATCAGGGCCAGCGATGCGGCTTGAAGAGTGCGTTTCATGGATGTGCTCCGGTTCGCGGCGTCAGTGACAAGTGTAAGAACGTGCAGGCGCGTTACCAGCCGCCTCGACGTGGGGCGCCCGCAAAGGATAATCCCTCCATGCCGCACTCGGGGATCGAGTATCTGTTCCGTCACGCCATACTCCGCGACGCCGCCTACGATGTGCAGTCGCCGAGCGAACGTGCGGAGCTGCATGGGCTGGCGCTGGAAGTAATGGAAGAGATGTTTCCCCGTGCCGAACGCGGGACCATCGCGCGCGCGATTGCCCGGCATGCGGCCGAGGCATTCAAGGGCGGCACGCTTCCTCCGGCTGCACCCACGCGGGACATTCTGGCGCAAACCGAGCTACGGGCCCTGCGCGCGGCAGCAGCCAAGGCAGACGAGAATTTCGACGTGCGCGAAGCGGCCGACCTGTGGCAACGGGTTGCAGACCACGAGCTGTGCGCGCGGGCAGAGCGCTTTGACGCACTGTTGCGGGCCAGTGACGCGCTGCGCCACGCAGGCCGTCTGCAGGATGCGCGGGCCTGCATCAACGAAGCAAAGCCGCTGGCGCCCAACGAAGCCGAGAGCACACGTGCGCTGCTGTCGCACGCCAACCTGCTGCGACTCATGGGTGAGTTGAAAGAGGCCGAAACGCGCGCGCGGCTGGGCGTTGAGTCGGCCGTATCCGAAAAGCAAAGGGCCGACGCCTTGGGGACGCTGGCGTACGTTGTTCGCGACGCGGGCAATGGCGACGAGGCCGAGTCACTCTTCCGCGAATCGATGCGCCTGCACAAGGCACACGGTGATGAGCTTTCCGAGGCGAAAGTCGCTGGTGGATTCGCCACGTTCCTCAGTGAGCGCGGTCGCAACGACGAAGCGGGCGAATTGTATCGCCGGGCCTACCAGATTCACCAGGCAGCGGGCGACCCGCGCGGGGAGGCGATCTATTGCGGCAACCTCGGCATCCTGATGACTGAGGCCGGGCGACACGAGGAAGCAGAAGGCTTCTTCCAGGCCGCGCTGGCGACCCACCGCCTGCTCGGCAACCGCACGGACGAAGCAATTGTCAGCGGCAACTATGCGATCCTGATGAAGGCGCAAGGGCGATCGCAAGAGGCGGAACTCCACTACCGCCGGGCATTGAACGTGCTGCGTGAGCACGGCAATCGACCGATGGAAGCGCGCTACCTCTCAAATCTCGCAAACCTGCTGGACGACACGGGCCGCACCGTGCAGGCCGTCGGCATGTACGAGATGGCAATGGAGATTCTGCGCCAGGTCGGCCATCCGCGGGTGCTGGGCGTGTGCCTCGGCAACCTTGGGCTGGCACGGCAGAAACTAGGCCGAGTCGACGACGCCTACACCGCGCTCAGTGAAGGCATCGAGTTGCTTGTCGAGCAGCACGCACGCATGCCCGCGGGCGCGTTTCTGGCGTTGCGCGGTGCGCTGCAGTTATTGCTTGGCGAAGACGATGCGGCCGAATCAGACCTTCTTGAGGCTGACACCCTGTTGCAAGGGCGCGATGCACGCAGCTTCCGCCAACAGTTCCTGTTGCCACTACAGGTCCGGCTGCACGCGCAACGCGGCCAGCTGCCCATTGCCGAGAAGCTGCTGTCCGACGCGTTGCAGGAAGCAGGCGAACTTGCGGCGACGGGCGAGGTCGCCATCGCGTTCAAGACTTGCGGCGAAGTAGTCACCGCAGCCAAGGCCGGGAAGTTGGTCAACGGCCACATCGTGAGTGAGCTGGCCAAGGAGTTGCGTCGCGCAGCCTCGGCACGCTTGCAGAAGTCTTCACCCGAGTCCGCACGTCTGCTCGAAATCTGAGGCGCCCTACCGCTCCGGCGTCTTCCGGGCTGTGTCCAATCGAGTTGCCAGTGCATCCAGCTTGTCTGCCAGTTGTTTGCGGTCCGTCGTCTGCAGGCTGCGTGTTGTCTCAGCGGGCGTAACGCCGCTGGGTTGAGGCGCAAGTCCGGAAGTGCCGCTGCCCTTCGGAAGAATCTCTCCCGGCCTGAGAGGTGCCGGTGCAGACGCCGCTTCATCGCGAAGGCTGCCTGCAACTTCACGAAGCGTTTCACCTGCTTCGTCCAGTGCGGTTTGCATCACCTGGTGCTCGTCGTTCAGCTGCTTGATCTCGGTGTAGGCCGGCTGCACCACTTGCGTCCAGAGACCACCGATGCCAAGCGTTGAGCCCAGTACGAGCCCGATCAGGAAAATCGTTAGTGAAGAACGCATCGCTGTCTCCGTCGCAGTATCGCCCGTCATCCTAATGAGTCTGACGCGTGGGTGCGGCCCGAATTGCCGCCAAAATACTTGCACGACGTGTTTCGCAACTCACATCACGGCGGCAATGAATTTGCCCGATGGGCTGCGCAAGTCATGGCAATTGCGCAAGGAAACTGACATGATCGAGGCACCTTCGAATTCACGGGCGATCCGAAGGCCTTGTAGTTCAATGAGTTGCTCTTAAGGACCGTCCATGCGCGTCATTCTGGTTCACGTACGCGACCCTCAATTCTATGCACTCCAGCAAGGCGAACGCGGCCCCACCGGCAACATTCAGGTGATGGGCTTCCCGCCGATCGGCATCATGTCTCTCTCGTCGGTGCTCAAGAAGGAAGGCCACGAATGCATCATGTTCGACCAGGCAAACCCGGAGACGCCGAACGAGAAAATCATTGAGGCAATCAAGGAACAGAAGCCGGATCTGGTCGGCCTCAGCTTCCTGAGCACCACAAGCTATCCATACGCGAAGATCCTCGGCCGCCTGATCCGCGCCGAGGTGCCGGACGCCAAGATCGCTTTCGGCGGTGTGTTTGCCACGCTGAACGCGCTGCAGGTCAAAGAGCAGTGCCCGTACATCGACTTCGTCTGCCGTGGCGACGGTGAGCAGCTGATTCTCGACCTGCTTGCGAATCTGGAAGACCCGTCGCCCGTACTTGGGCTGACGTGGCAGAAGGACGGAAAGATCGTCCACAACCCGGACCGCAAGCTCGAGCGCGAGCTTGACCAGTGGCCATTCCCGGATCGCGAAAGCCTCAAGCTCGATTTCGTCGAGAGCATGCCGCTCGACGTGCCGGTGATTCTGTCCAAGGACAAGTTCACCACGATGCAGACCAGCCGCGGCTGCCCGTGGCCCTGCATCTTCTGTGACATCCCGATCTTCAACGAAGGCAAGTGGCGCTATCGCAGTGCCGAAAGCGTCGTCGAGGAGTTTAAGGTTCTGCAGAAACAGGGTGTCGGCAGCGTCTACTTCGTGGACGACCACTTCCTGCTGCAACCCAAGCGCATTGAGGCGATCTGCGAAGGCATCATCCGCGAGGGCATCACCGTCAAGTGGGGCGTGGAAGGCCGCGTCGACAGCGTGGTGCAGAAGCTGTTCCCGCTGATGGCCAAGGCCAACTGCCGCATCATCATGTTCGGCCTGGAAAGCGGCAGCCAGAGAATCCTGGACCGCCTCAAGAAGCAGCAGACGCTGGAACAGATCGAGACGGCCGTCAAGAATGCCAAAAAGGCGGGCATCGAGATCGTGCACGGCTTCTTCGTCGTCGGCAGTCCGGACGAGACCGAAGAGGACATGAAGAAGACGTTCAAGTTCGCAGCGAAGCTGCCGCTGGACACATTCGGCTTTAATCGACTTTGTGTTTACCGAGGCACGCCGCTTTGGCACGAGTACATGGCACGCGGCTTGGTGAACGACCAGGAGGACTGGTACAAGTACTTCAAGTGCAGCGAGATCGACCCGACCTGCATGAAGGGGCCGGACATCAACCGGGTTCGCGCCAAGGGCCTTCGCAGTCTGTTCTTCCGCAAGCTGTTCCTGCACCCGTGGCAGACCTTCAAGCTGCTGCGCCGCTTCACAAAGTACATGCCGATCAAGGACATCTACACGCTGCTCAGCAAGCCGTTCAAGGGCAAGCAGTCAGGCGCAACGCGCGCAGAAGTGCTCTCGCGCGCCGTCGAGCACCAGGACATGAAGACAAATGCCGCCGACCTCACCCAGGTAAGCGACGAAGAACTCGAAGCCAAACTCGCCGAATCGAACAAGTAACAGCAAGCCCGGACGAAACCAAACCCCAGCCTATAAGGGCTGGGGTTTGCTTGTCGGGTCGCGAAAACCGCGGTTTGTCTGGACATCTTTTCCGGAGGGCTTATAAATGGATTACAGGGTCTAGATATCTGAATACTGCCGCCGACGGTAAGGCGTTCTTGCGATGCCACCGGAATCGCGGCGACGACTCTCTGGGGGAAGCAAGATGGCAAACGGTTCGCCACCTGCCAGACGGGCAGTGCCTCCGGAGCCTTCCGTCAATTCGATCGGTTTTTCTCGGCTGCTGGTTCAGAAGAAGTATTGGCCCATCCATCTGATTTTCGTCGCGGCCGTCAGCATCATCGGCGTCGGTTATCTGGCGATGGAAACCTACGCCGGTGCACCACCGACGGCCGACTTCGTTGCACCCGATGGCGCGATCGTGTTCTCCGTTTCCGACATCGAACGCGGCAAGGAGGTCTTTCACAGCCGGGCATTGATGAGCTACGGCTCATTCTGGGGCGATGGCGCTGAACGCGGCCCGGATTTCACAGCCGAGGCGTTGAACCACACAGCACAGGCAATGACCGAGTACTATGAGGCGAAGCGGGCCCGTGACAGTGGCCTTTCTCAGGAAGATCACGACATCATCACTGCCCGCGTGCGCCGCGAGATCCAATACAATGGTTGGAACGAAGGCGCCGGCACGATTCAGGTGAGTGACGCGCAGGCATACGCGTTCACTCGCCTGAACGAACACTATCGGCGGGTGTTTACCGACCCCGACTATCCGGAGGCATTCCACCCAACCGACTACATTTCTGACAAAGAAGACCTGCGAGCCCTGACCGCATACTTCTTCTGGGGCGGCTGGGTATCGGGAGCGCACCGGCCTGGCAAGGACTACAGTTACACGCACAACTGGCCCTATGACCCGCTGGCGGGCAACTCCCCCACGCAGTCGACGATTGTCTGGAGCGTGTTGTCGATCCTGGCGCTCTTCCTCGGCATCGGCAGCGTCTTGTATGTCTACGGGCAGCTGCGGAACATCGGTGATCCGTTCGACAGCAATGAGAACGCCTCCCTGATACTGACGACGAAGGAACTTGAATCCGGTCTTGAAGAGGTTCGGCCATCGCAGCGCCTGGTCTACAAGTTCTTCGCCTTCGCGATGGTCGTGTTCTTGATCCAGGTGCTGGCCGGCGTGCTTTCCGCCAATGATTTCGTCCGTACCGATCGCATGCTCGGAATTGACATAGCGAAGTGGTTCCCGATCACGGTCGTCCGCAGTTGGCACATCATCCTGCAGATCTTCTGGTTCTTTGTCTGCTGGATCGGCTACACGATCTTCTTCCTGCCCGAGTTATCACGGGTACCGCGGGGGCAGACCTTCCTGATCAACCTGTTGTTCGGGCTCGCAGTACTTGTGGGTGCCGGCGTACTGTTCGGCATCTACCTCGGCCCTCAGGGTTACCTGAACGAGCAACTGGCCTACTGGCTCGGCAGCCAGGGCTGGGAATTCATGGAGCTTGGTCGCCTGTGGCAAATCGTTCTGCTTGGCGCATTCGTTCTGTGGGTGTTTATCATTTACCGGGCGGTGAGGCCGTGGCTGAGTCGCTTCAACGCATGGTCTGTGCCCGCGTGGCTGTTGTACGGCAGCGGGATCATGGTCGCCTTCCTCTTCTTCGGGATGATGGTGTCGCCGAGGCAGAATTTCGCGATCTCGGACTTTTGGCGTTGGATGGTCGTGCACATGTGGGTCGAGGCGACCTTTGAGGTGTTCACGACTGTCGTGATCGGCTATCTGCTGGTCAAGATGGGTGTCGTGCGGCGTGCCGTGGCCGAGCGCGTGATCTTCCTGGCTGTTGCACTGTTTCTCCTGACGGCGCTGATCGGTATCTCGCACAACTTCTACTGGATCGCCAAACCCACGCCGATCATTGCCCTGGGCAGTGTGTTTTCGACCCTGCAGGTGCTGCCGCTTCTCCTGCTGACGCTTGATGCCTGGCGCACGCGTCTTGAAATGCGGCGCGCGCGCGGGGCCGTGAATCAGGGCCACCAGAAGATTGCGCTGGATGGCGTCTGGATGTTTGTCCTCGCCGTCAATTTCTGGAACGTCTTTGGCGCAGGCGTTTTCGGCTCGCTGATCAACCTGCCGATCGTCAACTACTATGAACACGGCACCTACCTAACCGGCAACCATGCACACGCAGCCATGTTCGGTGTGAAGGGCAACGTCGCCATCGGCGGGATGCTGTTCTGCTGCCGCCACTTGTTTCGCCGCTCCGCCTGGAACGAGAAGCTCGTTCGCGTCGTCTTCTGGTCGCTGCAGATCGGTTTGGCGCTGATGATGTTCCTCGCCCTGTTTCCATTGGGTGTCTACCAGTTGAACATCGTTCTGACCGATGGGCTTGCTCAGGCGCGCACGCAGGAAGTGGTAACGGGCTCGATCTGGTCAAGGCTGGTCTATCTGCGCACGATCGGTGGCACGCTGTTCCTGGTCGGGGGCGTGCTGCCGCTGGCGTGGTTCGTCCTGTCACGGTTCCGCAAGCTCGTGCCCGAGTCGGACCGGCCGGACAGCGAGTGGGACCCAACGCAACGCGACATCGTGGAGGATTCCAGCGTTATCCTTCCCTAGGATTCATGCACGACCGCACGCCAGGCGCACTTGGGACTGCGGCCGTTCCGCGCCTGAGCCGTCTTAAAATCACAGCGGCCTGAGGCATATGCCTCAGGCCGCTTTGTGTTTGGTACCCCCGGTAGGACTTGAACCTACGACCCGCTGATTAAGAGTCTGTGCAGTCCCCTTTTGAGCAGTCTGCAGGCGAAGCTAAACTGCCCGCATACACCGTATAAATACGTATGTACCGCCATTCGTTGCTAACGGTCACTTTCGGCGATTTTCGGCCAAAATCGTTGGGAAACGTGTACGAATCGTGTACAAGGACCAAGTCAGTGCAAGTCGCTCTCTGGTACACGATTGGTACACGAAACGATCTATGCCCCGTGAAAAAGCCAAGGCCCGCGTCCTCAAGTGGCGCGGCGAGTACTACCTCTTCTACCGCGACCACGCGACCGGCAAGCAGAAGCGCGTGCTCTGTGCCGCCCTCGGCGCGAGCAACGCGGAAGATCGCGCGCAGCTGGTGAAGGAATACCGGCTGACGGAGAAGCTGGACGAAACAGAGGTTGTGCGCCGCGGTGGACGGCTTGCTTACGACACGCCGCTGATCGACGCCATCAAGCTCTATCTCAAGGACTGCGAGAAGCGGGTGGAGTCGCGTGAAAAGAACCCTGCCGCCCGTGCAGGATTGAGCGCCAAGAGCGGCCACATGATCAAGACCACCGTCGACCACTTTGTCGCTTGGCTGGCGCGGGAGGGGCATGCGCAGATCACGACCGGCCGCCTCGACGGCCGATTGTTGACGGCGTACTTTCAGGACGTAGCCCAAGAGAAAACCAGGATGGGCAAACGGACCGTGCGCCGGTCCGCAGCGACGCAGAACCTTTATCGGCGAAACCTGAAGGCGTGCCTGTCGTACCTGGACGACGTCCGTCCCCCACTTTTCCCTGACTTCAAGCCGCTCAAGAAGGCGCTCAAGCCGCAAAGGGTAGAGCTGGACCAGCCGCACGCCTTTACGCCAGAAGTCCTGCGCAAGTTCTTGAAGGCCGCTGTCGAATGGGAAGCACCGGACGTGAAGCTCAAAGTGAAGCGGCGCAAAGGTCGCGGGAAGGGCAAGCTGGAAGAGTTCGGCCAAGCCCCGTCGAAGCGACCGGCGACACCGATAAGCAAGTTGTTTCCGCTGCTCGCCCTGACCGGCTGCCGCCTTGGCGAGGCACTGGCGCTCAAATGGGAGGACGTTGACCTTGAACGCGGGCGACTCACCATCCACGCACAGAAGACTGGCCGCACGCGAATCCTCCCGCTGGTCGGCGCTCCAGAGGGTAACGTAGCCCCTCGCCTGCTCAACTCGCTCAAGGCCTGGCGGAAGGAAGCGCCGAACGCTGTTTATGTGCTGCCGCACAATGGCACGGGCGAGCCGATCTTCTCAAAGTCCGCGTGGCAGATGGTGAACGCCCGGGCCAAGCTCGACCGCATCGGTCCTCAGATGTTACGTCAGAACTTCACCAGCTATGCCGCGTCGATGGGCATTCCGTCCACCGTAGCTGCTCTGTGGCAAGGCCACTCCGCAGGAGTGGCTGAGCGTCACTACCGAGCGCAGGTGCTAGAGCGGCGGCAAGGAAAGACCATTGAGGATGCGATGGGACTGGCCTAGCTGGCTGGCCTTGCCCAAGCGCCGGTGTTGGGGCAGAGTCGCTGCATGAGCAAAGCGGATGCCCTGTTCGACTGGTGGACTTCCATGCCCGCCAGTCTGCGCCCCAACCCGTTCAGGTATTCAGAGCAGGATGACGTGGAGCTCGCGCAGTTCCAGGCGACGCTGAGTGAGACGCTAGAAGGCCTCCGGGCCACTCTAGAGCGGCCCTTCACCGATGCGCGGAACATACTCCGCAAGCAGCTTCGGCTGGCATACGGTGATGTTGCGATGTGGCTTGATCGCGCGCGCGAGGCTTTCAAAGCGGCTCACTTCGAATCCGATTACCTGGTTCCAAACGGCACAGTTAGGGTGACTTGGCGTCCCCTGCTTCCGCACATCCTCGATTGGCTTACCGGGCTGAAGGCGTCGATGCAGGATGCAAAACAGCACCCCCTGGCGCGTCCGTTCCTCGCTCTCGTGGGTGCGGACCCGGAGTGTCTGGACGTACCGGATTTCCACCCTGCCTGTGGCGTGTGGGCTGACAACTACATGAACGGCGGCTTCCCGTGGCGACGGCGAAAGTGGAATGCAGTGGTCGGGGCAGACCAGCCGGACCTAGCCCCATCGGCTTTGCAGATCGCGGCATCTATGGCAGGTGTGGTCTGGGACGACTTGCTTGAGGGCGTGAAGGCGGATGTTCGTAAAGGGCACAAGGCCGTAAAGGACTGTCCGTGGACGGTGGTGCACGCCCTTTGCGAGCTCGCCAAGCCCGATGGCGGCCCGGAAGCACCGGATATGGCACAGGCGAGCATTGACCGTGTTTGCTGGGCGACGGCTCTACATGTCCCCTTCCGGCGCTGGCTGCTGACGGAGGGCGACAAGCGTGGAGTTGCCAAGCCTTTGGCTCACACGAGGTGCTACCCGACCTGGATAGCGTTCTCGGCGATCACCGGCGACGACCCTACAGGGATGATCGGCGGGGAGACGGGGCATCAGCGCGCATGCTTTTTCGCTTTCCTGTTAGACGAGCTCGCCACGCTTTGGGACCGCGTCGGATGGGATGCCAAGCAGGATCGGGAGTACGACAAACCGTGGCACGGCGAGGCAATTGCGTATCTGACGCGCCATCCCGATGCATCTGCGGCAGCGGTGGGTAAGGCAGTTGGCAAGAATCGCTCGACGATCCTTCGTGACAAAATCATCGGTCCTCTGCTGGCAACGCGCCGAACGCCGCGCAAGGGATTCACTGACGGCATGGGTCACGTGGATGGCATCGACGACCCCGAAGAATCTTTCGGGTAAGCGCAACGACACGCAGCATTGTCTGTCCTCAAAGCCCGCCAACTAGGCGGGTTTGTTGTTGCGCAACGCAACAACGGCGCACGCACGCCCCCACTTCCAGAGGCAAATGAATGTGGGTTGGCATGGGGCCAACCACTCGGAACCGCCTCGGAGTGGAGTGAAGCAATGGCTATTCCGAAGTACCTCACTCTCAAGGAGTGGGAAGGTTTCTTTGAGGGCCGCATACCGGCCTCGACGCTGCGCGCAGAGATACACGCTGGACGGTTGCGGTGCGTCCGCGCTCGGCCAGGGTGCAACGCGCCCATCCTGATCTCTGATACCGAGATGGAGCGGTGGCTGAAGGAGGTGGCGGGCAAGCGGCAGATGGCCCTGTCGCCTACCGAAGCGGCGGCGGCCAACGCTGCGGGAGGTGACGCCAATGCCTCCTAAGCGCAAACGTTGGGAAGGGGATATTCGTGACGACCCCCGGATGATTATTGCGCGGAGGCACGTGATGCGCGCTCTTGAGGCCTGTCCCGAACGATACCGAAAGAAACTCAGGGCGAAGCTGCGGGGCATGCCCCTCTGCGGCGAATTCGTGACGCAGGTGTTCGTTCTGGACGGTCGCGTTGACGGTGTAGCCAGGAACCGATGCGGATGCCGCGGCTGCTCGGTCTGCGACTCGCTGCACGCAGCCGACGTGAAGCGTGACCTCAAGCAGGTGATAGATGAGCGGTTTGAGGCAGGGGCGCGGTTCTCCATGATTACCTTGACCATCCCTCACAGCCGCAGCGACGACCTGCATCAGCTGATGGAATGGATGTTCAAGGCGGTGCACAGATTCCAGCGGTCCGTAGCGTTCAAGCGGCACGTCAAGGGCTGGGTGCGGGGCATGGAGATCCCCTGGAATGAGCGCAACGGGTTCAACCCCCACTTCCACTTCCTGGTCGAGGCCGACCTGTGGCCGATGGATGAGATCAAGGCGCTCTGGACGCGCAGCATGAAGACCGCCGGCGGCCCGGAGGTTCCACCGCACGGCACGCACGTACAGGAGTTGCGTGACCGAGGCCAAGGCCTCGAAGAAGTATTGGGGTACCCATTCAAACGTCAGGACCTGACAAGGATGCCGGGGAGTGAAACCTGCCGGTTGCTGGCTGAAACGAAGGGGCGGCACCTGGCGCAGCTGTGTCGCAAGTGGTCGCGGCGTGTGGTCGAGTTGGCGGGAGATTCCGGCCAGACGGGCAGGGCGGACGACGCCCAGGGTCGTGTGCGTCTTAGTCCCAACCAGATGGTCGCGCAGGTCAACGCAGGCAACCGACAGGTGTTTGACCTGCTGGTGCAGGCCGCGCAGCTGCTGGGCGAAAGCTGGGTAACTGGTGGTGTGGCCTCGCGTCTGGCGGCGTTCCTGCGGTCTGCTGTGGAGGCGCATGGCTGGCCGATGCCGGACCTGCCGGTGCGTCCGGAAGAGGGTGAGTGGTCGGAGCCCTAAAGCGACCACAAGTCGCTCGAAGGTGGACGGCCGCGTCCGGTGTGCCAGGGCGGCGGGGCCCAGCAAGGGCACCGCCGCCCGGACTGGGCACAACGGACGCAGGCCTACTAGACCAGCTTCTTCGGCGACTTGTGGTGCGGCCAGAAATCGTGTGTTTATGAGATATAAGAAAATGGCGCTTTGCTGGACGGCCGGCAGTAGTCGTACTCAGGCCAAGACCGACCTTGGTCCGCCTGGGCAATTGCGCCTGAAGACGGTTCCGTTCTACTGTGCGATCTGATGTCACTCTCTGCGCTTGAACGCCTGTAGTTCTGCAAGTGGACCTGCCGGTCCAGAAGCTTCAAAAGACACCATTCCGAAGGGCGGGGCGAGGACATGTACTTGCAAACCACTTGATAGCCGGAACGACACCGGCGCCTTGCACAGGGCCTCTTAGTTAGATGCACACGCGATTCGCTTGATTACTCTGTCTGCAGGGCGGACTTTTCGACCTCTGTTAGATTCCAGTCTCCTGCAGTGATCTTCGCGCGAGCGCTTGCGAGATCAGCTTCACGTTGCTTGCGCTGATAGTCCAGTTGCTCGATGCGCCCATCGGTTTTTGCAGCATCTCGAAACTCAGCCAATAAGTTCGGCCACTCGCGTTCCCAGTCGAAGTCCGGTGGATACGAACGGTCGACAAGCACAAGATTCAAGAGCTGTGTTGCTGCTGCTTGCCAGTCCATGTGTTTCCTTAGATAGGCGTGCCCCAGACGATAATGTCGTAGCCCACTCCGCTCCCGTTGCAATCCGAACTGTTTGTGTTGAACGTGAGTACCTGAGAAGAGCCCGATGCAGGCGCGTCGAGGCTGAAACCGTTCCCCTGCACTGAACCGGATGAAATGGACGTGCGGTTGAAGTTGCCGGTAGATCCGCGGGGAAGCCCCCAATTCCGGTTCTGAGTCGTCGTTCCCTGCCGGGAAACCAGAATAACATGGGCACGGTTGATCCCGGTAAGTGTAAGCGTCGCGCCGCTAGAGCCCGTCCCGGTATGAGTGAATGACTTGAGTGTTGATGCTCCGATCAGGTTGACATAGCTGATGCTTGCAGCTGCCGAACCACTAGCGTCCCACGCGGCAATCAGGTCGTTGTAAACGGGGGCGACCGACGCGAGAGAGCCGAACAGATTGAACAATTGTTGCGGCGTCGCGTAACGAGTGCCGGTAGCGGCTTGATGAAACGGAAGCCTCGACGAACTGATGTTGAGCGTTCCATTCGCCAGATTGGCGACGGCATTGAACAGATACTGCAATTGGATTGATCTTCCAGCTGAGGCAGAGTTCCTCAGTGCAAGCAGCCCAGCGAGGTTTGGACCAGCACCGCCGACCGCGCTTTCTTGCGTGGCACCGCCAATTAGGTTCACGATTGACGTATCATCGCTGCTCAGGTCGCTCAGGTTGTTGCTGCCGAGCATGTCACCGTCGCCGGTGCCTGCGCCGATATTGCTGCGGGCCGTGGCCGCGTTGGTGATTTCGCTCAGGTTGTTGTCACCTGCCATGAGCTGGTGGTCGGTGGCCGCGTCGTCGGTGAAGTACGGCGAGGTCGGCGTGTCCGCCTTCGACCAGAACATGCCCTCCCCGGCCGAAATGGGCAGCGGGGCGGAGGCCTGTTCATTGAAGGTGATCGAGCTCGCCGACTTCACGTTGGCGCTGTCGTCAATCAATACCCCGCTGTTCTGGATCAGTTTGCCGGAAGTCAGGTCATAGCGCGCGATGGCATTGTCCGTGGCCGAGCCCGGGCCAACCACGTCGCCGTTGTTGTC
>JAGQRH010000021.1 GCA_020425605.1 Planctomycetota bacterium
CAAGATCGATGCTCAGCCCGCTGAAGCTCACGCGGCCTGAAGTGGCGATCACGCTCAGGTTGCCGGAGAGAATCGCGCCGCCCGTGCCGGTCCCGCCGGTGATGGCGACGCTGATGGCTGTCGTGTTATCTGTAGTGACACGCAGTCCGGCCGCATCGCGGATCTCAACGACCGGCTGGGTGGCAAACGCATTGCCGGTCGTCGCGCCGGCCGGCTGAGTGATCATTGCCAGTTGGGTTGCGGGGCCGACGGTTGTGCCGCCCGTGCTTCCGCCGCCGCCGCCCGAGCCGCCGCCGGCACAACCCCAGAGCGCGAACACAAACATGGTGAGTGCAAACGCTGCAATCCGCTTCGTCATCGTCATCCCCGCATGGACAGGTGTCTGCAGCGGGAATGCGAAGCTCGGGTCAATGGGGTCAGGAAATCACTACAGCACGCGCGCGGATGCGTAGCCGACTACCTGGTGCATGTCGCCGCTTACTTCGCCGCTGGTGGTGTGCTCGAGCAATTCGACTTTGCCGGCGCCGAGGCTTTTGCATGCCTCCAGCATCAGGGCTGTCGCGTGCAGCCCGCACATGCTGATGTCGCGTGCGAAGCAGACATCGATCATGCCCTGTGTGTCGTAGGCCACGAGTTTGTCCAGTGCAAGCTTGTCCTTGGCCAGCGTCGTTTCGTGGTCTTCGTAGTGGTTCATGTCGCTGCTGGCGACGATCAGGGTGTCGCCGCCATCCTGCGAGAGGATGGCGCTTGCGATGCCCGCTGCGACAGCTTGCACGGTCTCGGTGGGTGCGTGGCTGACGCTGATGACGCAGACCTTCACAGCCGGATTCAGGAATTGAAGAAACGGCAGCACGACTTCTGCCGCGTGTTCCTGGAAGTGGGGGAAGTTCGAGATGTCGATTCCGTCAACGTTTGCCAGCGCGGTTTCGAGTTTCTCGTCGACGTGCACTTTGCCCAGCGGCGTTTCCCATTCGCGGAAGGCCGCCAGCGAAAACGTACCACCACCGAGCTGATGTTTGGTGTGAAGGATCAGCGCCGTGCCCGGGATTTCGACGCTCGCCAGCGCGTGGCCGCAGACCGCTCCGGAATACATGTAGCCCGCATGCGGCACCAGCACGCCATATGCTTTTGCCTTGGGCGCGGCCGGATTGGACACGTACGAAGCAATCTCGTCGCGCAACTTGCCCGGAACGGAAGTGTAGAAGTGTCCCGCAACGGCCGTGTGTCGGATGGTCTCAGTCATGGGTTCAGGCCCCTGATCAGATGTCGATGTCATCCGGCGCTTCATCCGGGACGACGTCTACGATGACGAACGTGCCGGCCGCCAGATCGCCGAGCCTTTGCTGTTTGCTGGTCAGCATCATCAGGCCCATGGGGATCATCAGCACGGCCCAGTGGATCAACTCAAAGATCTTCAGTGCATTGCGAACGACGATTCTCCATGCGGACGGGGGCTCACCCTCGGCGTCGACTACGCGCAGGCGGAACAGCAACTTGCCAAACGTGCGGCCCCACAGAAGTTCACAGACCATGCTGTAGATGGTGAGCACGAGCAGCGTAACGAGCGTCGCCTCGATGGTCGGCAGCAAGGTGGTTCGGATATCCAGGGTGGAGCCGACTGCGAGGAAGCCGTATGCCTGCTCCCACTCGTAGCCGTAAATTCCCTGCAGCAGAATCACGATCGGGCTGGTGATTGCCACGTCCAGCATCAGTGACAGCGCACGCGCAAACGGGTTGGCGTAGAGCAGCTTGGGTAGCTCTTTGGCCTTTTGTTCCGGCGGCTTCTGCTNCTCGTGCTTCTCCAGGATGTCGGCGAGCGTGCGATCCATTGCCCGTTCGCGATTGAGCATCAGCCATACGCCCTGGCTCGCCATGATCAGCACAACGCCGAACAGCAGCGAGATCCAGACAATGTAGGCCGTCGGCCCATTCGTCTGGTCGAGAGGCAGGATCTTCGGTTCAGACCATTCCAGCCCACCATCTACGCCGAGCGCAGACTCGGCTTCGCGCACCTTGCCGGCTTCGCTGTAGACGGCGACCAGCTTGTCGTCCCGCGATGCCAACGTGACGAAGTTTGTCAACTCAAGTCCGGCTGCTGGTTTTTCGCGGGCAGGGGGCTCGGCGTCGACCCAGCTGCCATTGCTTGACTTGCTGTCGCGCGTCCAGACCATCAGGTGCCACGCGCGGCTGGTGTCTTCGTTGCGCAGGAATGCCACAACGGGCCGCGGCCCGGTACCGGTTTCAATGACGGCGAACGATGCGCGCTTCACGTTCCCGGTGACGTCCTGGTGGAAGTGCTTCTGCGCGGTGACCTGTTGTGCTGCCGGCGTCGCGCTGTCCGGGGCGTCGGGCGTGGCGTCGGCATCGCGGTCGGGGCTCGTGCCGGAATCGCTGACGGCCGCCTCAATCTGTGGGGTAAACGAGAGTAGCGAGAGATCACCACTTCGTCGGTCAATGATCGAAATCCAGACTGCGTCGCTGGTGACCCTGGCCTGCAGATCAAGCTCAGGCGACTTCCCCTCGGCCACGGCCTGGGCGGCAACTTCCTGGCGGCCAAACGGCTGCACCATGATTTCGCTGCCCCGGGCCCAGACTTGCCAGAGAGTCTCGCGGAAGTTGACGACCAGGGGCGAAGCCGTGGGGTCATTGACGCCCAGGCTTTGCAGCGGCTTTAGTTCCCAGTTTTCACCGGAGGTGTCGAAGCGCATGAATCGAGTGGGCGTGGTGATGCCGACTTCGTTTGGGCCGATGATGGTGACCGTGCGGATCAGCCCGTCATAGCGAGTGCCCTGCTTTAGATTGTCGCCCTCAAGGCGGAGCAGCGCGAACGAGCCGCCGGTGCCTTCCGGCTTGTTGGTAAGGTCGAGGTGCTGGTCCACCAGCCAGAGCGTGTCCGCCTGCGGTAGCACGAAGAGCACCCGGGCGTTAGGTGCCAGCGTTTGCGACTGGTTCGCGGCGAACAGAAGGATCACCGAGATCACGGCCGTGATCGCGAATGACACGCGAACAAACTTCAATCGTGAACGCTGGCGCTTTACGCGCTTGCGCAGCATCTCTGGCAGGTCTTCATCCGGCTCTGGCTTCATGGTGAGATAATGCGCGATTGGGGTGGCAGAATTCCAGTGCTATTGAAGATCGTCGGGTCGACCTTTGACTCGCCAGGTGTTCCATTGAAAACCCCGCCTGGAGGCGGGGTTTTCAATGGCGGAGAGGGAGGGATTCGAACCCTCGGTCCCGGTTAGAGGACGCTCCCTTAGCAAGGGAGTGCGATCGGCCACTCTGCCACCTCTCCGCAGTGTGATCGCGGCAGCAAGGTATCTGAGGTCCTCAAAGTGTCAACGGGCGGGAGCTTCTATAGAAGCTGCCACTTCACGATCGCCCAACCGATCACCGCCAGCGACCCGTTGCCGGCGATGTGCAGCAGGATCGGTGCAACCAGTGACTGCCGCTTCTCATAGGCCCACACGAAGATCAGCCCGCCTAGAAACTGATTGATCGGAAACGTCACGTTGTGCGCGGCCGCAAACAGCACTGACAAAATCAGGATCGCGGGCCAACGTCCCCACTCGCGTCGCATGGGTGTGTACATGAGTCCGCGGAACCAGATTTCTTCCAAAATGGGGAAGAAGATCACCACGCCGACGAAGTAAAGCGCGCTGGAGTCTTTGAAAATCGCACCGCGGAGGTGGCTGCGGAACATCTCCTGGCCATCATCAAAGAAGACCTGCAGCACAGTCCAGTAGACCCCGGCGAGTGCCAAATAAAGCAATCCCATGGCGATGGCCGCGACGAGCGCGAACTTCAAGTCGCCGGCGAGCCGGTCGATGCGCAATCCAAGTGTACGTAACTGCGCCTTGCGAACGAACTTCCAGTAAGCAAGCAGAACGAACGTAAAGCCCAGCATCACCAGAATCTGGAAGCTGAACTCTGGCAGGCCATCATGAATCGTGACGTAACCCTGTTTGATCAGCTTCGCCATGCCGAGCTGTGCGCCGGTAGAGGCGGCCAGCCACACGATGGCCTGTACGAAACCGATGGGATACTCGGCATAGAACTTGGCCCACGGTCCGGCTGAGATCGAAATCTCAGCCGAGTCCGGTTGTTGTAAGTCTTTATTTGCCAATGCTTTGCCGTGTGGAAAAAGCGTGGACGGAAAAATTAGCGGCTTGCAATATTACGTTGATCGGATACACTAAGTCTTGTTCAGCCTATGCTTTAGGATAAGTTCGCTCTCATTGTACTGCTGTCGCTTCGTCATTTTGGTGAGTCCCATATGACAGCCCGTCGTACCATTACGAAGAAAGAGCTCGTGCTCCGGATCGCGGAGAACACGCAGCAGAAGCAGACGGTTACCCGCGACATCATCCAACTCTTCATTGATGAAGTCATCAACGAACTTGCCCGTGGTAACCGGCTTGAGCTACGGGACTTCGGCGTATTTGAGGTCAAGATCCGCAAGTCGCGCAAAGCGCGCAACCCCAAAACCGGCGCTGAAGTGCGCGTACCTGAAAAACGCGTAGTCACCATCAAGCCCGGCAAGAAAATGAAAGAAGAGATCAACCGCCACGCCGAGGCGGAACTCGCCGCCGAGTTGGCGGCCAGTGCTGCCCACGCACAGGGTGCCGTCGCGCCGGCGCCCGTGCCGGTCGATTCGTCCGAAGAAGGCTCAACCGCACCGACGCACGAGTCCGAGCCCGAGATCAACCGCTAGGTTACCGTGAGCAAACCCTCATCACAGTCGCCCACACCGGGTGAACCACCGTCGCTGCTTGGATCGCTCAATGAGTCAGGCCCGGCCGCGGACCAGGCGTTCATGCGGGTTGCCCTGCAGGAAGCGTTGGCGGCCTATGAAAAGGGTGAAGTGCCGGTCGGTGCGGTGGTTGTGCACGAGTCGCGTATCGTGGGTCGCGGGCACAACCTGCGCGAGACCCTGAACGACCCGACCGCACACGCCGAAATGATCGCGCTGACCGCCGCCGCGGAGCAACGCGACGCCTGGCGGCTGGAGGATTGCACGCTGTATGTCACGCTTGAGCCGTGCCCGATGTGCGCCGGCGCGATTGTGAATGCACGGGTGAAGCGGGTTGTCTTTGGCGCAAGTGACCCGAAGGCCGGGGCTTGTGGGACACTATTTAATCTGGTACAGGATGCCCGCCTGAATCACCGCGCAGACCTTGAATCAGGGGTTCTGGGCGAGGAAGCGGGTGATATACTGAGGAGCTTCTTCCGCGAATGCCGGGAAGGCACGATCAAGCGAAGAGGCAGAAAGGGTACAGAATGAAACCTGCGAAGATGAAGAGCCGCCACCGCTGCAAGGGGCGCAAGACAACCAACCGCTGGCCAAAGAAGGGCAAGCCGAGCCAGGCTGCCAACCCGCGGTAGACAATACTTGTCAGTCCGGAGTCTGGTGTCCGGAGTCTTTTGTCGAAAGACACCGGACTCCATGCACCAGACTCCGGACTCAATTTGGAGGGGTGGCAGAGTGGTTGATCGCGTCGGTTTCGAAAACCGATTTGCCTGAAAGGGTAACGGGGGTTCGAATCCCCCCCCCTCCGCCAGATAGACGCCCCGCACATGCGGGGCGTTTTCGTTGATCAGGCATGCGTAGCAAAGCAAGTTGCGCGCAGCCCATTATTCCGGCGTTGCGTCGATTTCGTCGAAGCGCTTGCCGACCAGCCAGATCACGAATTCCATTTCGCCGACCAGTGCAATCGCGGCCACCAGCCCGGCCGTCCCGAGCGCGGGCGCAATCTGCCCCGACATTGCGCCGACCACGGCAATCGCCGCGAACAACCCACCTGGGATGATCGACAGCAGTGAGCCACCCAGCATTCGCACCACCAGCGACAGCAGGTTGCGGCCGATGGTCTCAAACCCCGGCTCGCTGTTCATGCTGCTGAGCCACGCCGGGAACATCAGCACTGCGGCGCTTTCCAGACCGATCATCATCATCGCAAGCGCCGGCACCAGTGGCACGGCGGCGAGGAAGATACCAAGCACAATCACCATCTCGTCGTACTTGGCCACGCCAAGCGCCGCGGTGATCGCGGCTGATAGCACAACTACCCCGGGCACAAGCACCAGGATCGCGCCGGCCCACACCTTGCCTCGCAGCATCGCGTAGCCGCTGATGGGCAGCGCTTTCCACACGGCCAGTCGCCGCATCTCTGTGTGCAGTCCGGTGGCCATCATGCGCGGGCACATCATGATCAGCATCATGCCCATCGCGGCCGAAAGCCCGATCGCGAATACACCAGTCGCCCTCGAATGGCTCAGGCGCTCGCCGAATGCTGCCAGCAGCACGAGAATACCCGACAGCCCGACAGCCAGCTTCCAGGGGCCGACGCGCCATTCGGCGACCAGCGTCTGCCACAGCACGGCACGCCAGCTCGGGCCGGTGGGGGCGAGCTTGAGCTTCGTGGTGCGCGCCTTTTTCATGCGCGATGCGGCCAGAGCGGCGAATCCACCGCCGCTGCGCATGGCGTCGACCTTTCGGCCGGTCGTTTCCGCAAGCTCAAGCGCGCTCTCTTCGAACGGCGCCACAAGCAGCATGCATGCCACGTAGTACGCAACGACCAATACACCGACAGCACTCAGGCCTTCGCCGAACTCGGACAGGGATGTCGCCATGGGCACGAGCCCGATCTCTCGTATGGGCCACAGCGTGTAGCGCGCCAGCCCGTCCGTAAGCAGGGGCGCGAGCCACTTGTCGGCGCCGCCCTCAATCGGTCCCATTGCCTGGAAATTCATTGCAACCGGCACCGCGATCACGGCCAGCAACAAGGCACTGGGTATGTGCAGCCAGAACCCGCGAAGGCCGGCATGCTTCATGCGGTTGGCAAGCAGCGCGGCGGTCATGGCATTCAGTGACGCCAGATTGAGCAACAGAAATCCGCCGATGCCGGCATAGAGCGAAGACATCTCCGGCGCACGCAATGCGCCCAGTGCGAAGAAGCAGCCGAGGAGCACAAACACCATCTGCGGGCGCAGCAGGCGGTAGCGCACGAGGTCGCGGCGGGTCAGAGGCAAAACGAACAGCTGCGCAGCCTCGGGGCGCGTGAATGCCGGCGCCGGACGTGACGGCGCGGTGGCCCAGCCCAGCAGCATCATCATGGCCAGGCCCGGCACTACAAACAGCCGGTACAGCTCAAAGCGGCTGCTGGTTGCCTCACCGGTGTTGCGGGAGAGCAGCCCGGGCATGCCGAAACTGAGCCAGAAGTATGCAATCGCCAGCAAGGCGGGAACGAAGTAGCGCGGCTGCTTGAGGCGCACCAGTCGGTGCTTCAATCCGCCTGCAGACTGCCGGAACGCGAGATAGAGCAGCGCTGGGTGCATCAGGCCGGCTCCTCCTCGTAGCCTGTCGCGCGCAGGAAGATCGCCTCCAGCCCGCCGTCCTTGAGGTCGGGAATGCTTTCTTTGACCTCGGCCAGGCTGCCGTGAAGCACTTTCTTGCCGTTCTGCATCAGCATCAGGTGCGTGGCGATCTCCTCCACTAGCCCGAGCAGGTGGCTGGAGATGATCACGGCTGAGCCGGCCGCCGCGAGCCGTTTGATGGTCTGTTTGATGCGACGGATCGCGACCGGGTCGAGGCCCGTCAGCGGCTCATCGAACAGTACGGCCTTGGGGCGGTGCAGCAGGCCGCAGGCAATCGCAACTTTCTGTTTCATGCCGCGGCTGAGTGTTCCGGGCAGCTGGTCTTCTTTGCCGGTCAGCTCAAGCTCGCGGAGCAACTCGGCGGCGTGGGTTTCTGCATCAGCCACGCCGTAAACCCGGCCGTAAAACTTGAGGTGCTCGGCGATGGTCAGGTAGTCGAACAGCTGAGGGTCGTCCGGGATGAACGACATGTTGCGTTTTGCGCTTACGGCGTCGACTGACAGGTCGACGCCGGCGACGCGGATGGTGCCTTCGCTTGGTTGAAGAACGCCGCATATGCAGCGCATCGTGGTGGTCTTGCCGGCGCCGTTCGGACCGACCAGGCCCAGTACCTGCCCCGGCTCTACGGAGAAGCTCAGCCCATCCACGGCCCGTGCGCTCTCGTACTCCTTGACCAGATCCGTCACTTCAATCATGGCGCGAAGCATAACAGCAGGCGCAACGTGCGCCTGCTGCAAACATCGGGACCGATTGGACGCAACTACTTGTCGGAATAGAACGTCAGGCAAACGCCTGTTGGGTCGAGTACGCCGAACTCACGCGTGCCCCATGGCTTGTCGGCCAACTTGCCGTTCGGATGGATGACGTTTTCGTGCTTGCTGTATTCGCCGAACAAGTGGTCGACGTCCTGCACGATGAATCGAACCATCGTCTGCTCGCCGACTGTGCGGGCGAACTTGCCGTCAACTTTCGCGAGGTGTACTTCAACGTCGTCGCGCTTGAGACCCACATATCCAGGGGCCTCGTCGTTGTCGCGGAAGGCTTCGTTGAAGCCGAGCTTTTCCTTATAGAAGGAAAGTGTTGCGCCGAAGTCTTCGACCGGCAGGACCGGGATACCCTTGAGCAATGCCGCCATGATTATCTCCAAGCGGCAGACTCTGCCTTCTGTCACTTCCAGTGCAAGGATTCCGTGAATTAATCGGGGCTGGCCGGCGCGGTTGCGCCGCTGGGCATGGGTGCCGTGACTGGCGCGCCCGCTGGTTTTGGAATCTCGCGAGTGTCGGGCAACTTGCGGTCGCGCGCCCGCACCCCTCTCTCGGCGAGCGTGACAAAGACTGGAAGCAGCACGGCGAAAACCACCGCGATCCAGGCCATGGTCGTTACGCCGGACAGGCTCTTGTCTGCGTTTTCCGTCAACACGAACGAGGACAGGCCGGCAGCCAGCGCCAGCGAAGTGTGCTGCACCGCGCTTTGCATGGACATGAACGCTGCGCGCTCGTGCGGCAGCGGAATCTTGGTGTCCAGCGCCCGGGCCGGCACGCCCCGCACCGACATCGCGCCCATGAAGCAGACGAAGCAGGCCAGCGCCGGGATGGCCGGCTGGAAGTCGATGAACCAGAGGTAGATCACCGTGATGGTCAACGCGCCCCCGACCCAGCTGACGGTACCGCTGCCGAGGCGGTCCGTGAGTCGGCCGACGAACTGCAGCACGATCAGGCTCAGCGTACCGCCGATCAGGTACAGCGGGCCCAGTACACTCGGCGTGTAGTCGATCCCGACGCCGGCCAGCGCGCGGGGTATCCACGGCTCGCCGCTGTAGTTGAGATTGAACACAAGGTAGGTCGGTATGTTCGGGATCACCGTAAAGGCGCTGAACATCATCGAAACCATCGCGGCATAGGCCAGCAGCGGCAGCGGCTTTGTGACCATGCGGAACATGGCCGCACCCGGCGGCTTTACGCCACTGGCGAGGTGCAGCTTGAGCGGCGGCAGCAGGAAAATGACGGCCGAGGCAATCACGACCCCCAGCGCCGCAACGGAATAGAATGGCGCGCGCCAGCCGCCCGCATGCGCGATCTCAAGGGCAATCGGGACGCCGAAAATGCTGGCAACGCTGAATGAGGTCATCACGGCGCTCATGGCCCGGCCTCGGCGTTCTTTCGGCACCACGTCTGCCACGATGGCGAGGCTCAACGCGGTTGCCGGCCCGCCAAAGATCCCGGCAATGACGCGTGCGCCGATCAGTGTCGGCAGATTCCATGAAAGCCCGCACAGCGCCGTGCCGCAGATCAGGCCGAACATCGCCACGGCCAGCGCCTTGCGCCGGTCAAAGCGGTCCAGGAAGAAACTGCATGCCACGCCGGTCACCGCCGCTGCGGCCGTGTAGCTGCCTGCGATCAGCCCGATGTAGTTTGAGGATATGCCGAGCTCGCGCGAGAAATCCGGACCCAGCGGCATCACGATCATGAAGTCGAGGATGTTGATGAACTGCACGGCGGCGATGAGCAGCACCACCAGGCGCTCGGATACAGGTAGTTCGGGGTGCTTTGCCATTGGGTGATTGCCTGCTCGATGCGTGCGATTGTCTGCGCTGAAGAACAAAGAACAACCATGCGGGCGTGAGTATTTCGCTGGCGCATAGGTCACAGTCGCCGGATTGACTGGGCAGTTGCGTGCGGGGGTGCTGGGTATTAAACCGCATCGCGTCAGGGCCGGAGTTTCCTTCATGAATTCAAGCGCAGCGACTTCCAGCGTAGGCGGCCACGTGAGCGGTTTTGCCGCAACGCGTCGCAGTGACGGCTGGTGGCACGGCTGGGCGCTTACAGCCGGCGGCTTGATCCTGTTTTTCGGCTACCTCACCGTGCGCGCAATGACTGGCCAGTACTACTGGGCCGATCCGTACATCAGCCCCGTCGCTTCGCCGCCACTGTTTACACCCGTGAGTGGGCCCGGTGTCGTGCCGCTGCATCATGCGTGGTTCGGCGCTTTCCCGAAGTTCTGGCCGAGGTTTCTGCCGCAGTCGCCCGCGTTTTTCATCCCGGGACTGGCGATCGCCTTCCGCGCGACCTGCTACTACTACCGCAAGGCCTACTATCGTGCGTTTGCCGCTTCACCGCCCGCATGCGCGGTCGGCGGCGCCCCATTGAAGTATCGCGGCGAAACGGCGCTGCTGTTGTTCCAGAACCTTCACCGCTACGTGCTGTACGGCGCGTTGTTCCTGCTGGTTTTCCTGTGGTACGACGCGTTCGCCGCGTTCTTCCGGCACGGCAAGTTCGGTATCGGAGTCGGAACGCTGGTGCTGATCATCAACGCGACGCTGTTGAGCGGCTACACGTTCGGCTGCCACTCATGGCGCCACCTGATCGGCGGCAAGCTGAACTGCTTCAGCTGCGACGGCGCAAGCAAGACCCGCTACAAGATCTGGAAGAAATCGACCTGGCTCAATGAGCGCCACATGCTGTTCGCGTGGCTGAGCCTGTTCTGGGTCGCGTTCACTGACTTCTACGTAATGATGGTTTCCCGTGGCGCGATCACGGACCTACACACCTGGTAACCTATGGCCGGCCCTGAAGTTTCCGAGTTGCAGACATTCGAGCACGACGTGCTGGTCATCGGCGCGGGCGGCGCAGGTCTGCGCGCGGCTATCGAGTCTTCCGGCCGTGGCATGAACACCGGGCTGGTATGCAAGAGCCTGCTGGGCAAGGCGCACACGGTGATGGCCGAAGGCGGCATGGCGGCGGCGCTCGGCTTCACAGATGCGCGCGACAACTGGAAGGTCCACTTCCGCGACACCATGCGCGGCGGCAAGTTCCTGAACCAGTGGCGCATGGCGGAACTACACGCCAAGGAAGCTCCGCAACGCGTTCGCGAGCTCGAGGAGTGGGGGGCGGTGTTCGACCGCACGGACAAGGGTCTGATCCACCAGCGCAACTTCGGCGGTCATCGCTATCCGCGGCTTGCGCACGTCGGCGACCGCACCGGGCTTGAACTCATCCGCACGCTGCAGGACCACGGAGTGCACCAGGGCATTAGCGTGCATATGGAATGCACGGTGCTCGACTTGCTGAAAGACGGCGACCGAGTGATCGGTGCGCTCGGCTATTGGCGCGAAACGGGCCGCTTTGTTCTGTTCAAGGCAAAGGCCGTAGTGCTGTGCAGCGGCGGCGTCGGCAAGGCCTGGCGCGTAACCAGCAACAGCTGGGAGTACACGGGCGACGGCCTCGCGATGGCATACCTGGCGGGCGCCGAGCTGATGGACCTTGAGTTCACACAGTTCCACCCGACCGGCATGGTCTGGCCGCCCAGCGTGCGCGGCACACTCGTGACCGAGGGCGTGCGCGGCGACGGCGGTATTCTCAAGAATTCCGAAGGCAAGCGTTTCATGTTCGGCTACATCCCCGAGCGCTTTGCGCCGGAAACCGCCGACACCGAAGACGAGGCCAATCGCTGGCTCAAGGGTGACAAGGAAGCACGCCGTCCGCCTGAGCTGCTGACACGCGACGTGGTTGCACGCGCCATCACCCGCGAAGTCAAGGAAGGCCGCGGATCCGAACACGGCGGCGTATACCTCGACATCGCGTCGCGCCTTCCCGCGGAGCAGATCAAGAAGAAGCTGCCGTCCATGTACCACCAGTTCAAAGAGCTGGCGGAAGTGGACATCACTGCCCAGCCGATGGAAGTCGGCCCGACGCTGCACTACCACATGGGCGGCATCAAGGTGGACCACGACACGCAGATGACCACCGTGCCCGGCCTGTTCGCGGCGGGCGAGTGCGCGGCCGGCCTGCACGGTGCGAACCGCCTGGGCGGGAACTCGCTGAGCGACCTGATCGTGTTCGGCAAACGCGCCGGTGAATTCGCATCGGAGTACGCGAACAGCAATGACGCCGGAAAGGTCAACGACGAACAGGTGAAGGCGGCGCTGCGTCGCGCGACCGATTTCCTGAACCGTGAGGAAGGCCCCAACCCATTCGTCGTGCAGGAAAACCTGCAGGCCATCATGAACGATCATGTCGGCATCGTACGCGAGGGCGCCGAGCTGTCGGCGGGGCTTGAGAAGCTTGCCGAGTGGAAACAGGAAGCAGAGAAAGCAAAGGCGCACTCGGCCAGCCAGTACAACGCCGGTTGGCACACGGCGCTCGACCTGCGCAACCTGGCCATCGCCTCGGAGGGCATCACGCGTGCCGCATTGATGCGCGAGGAAAGCCGCGGCGCCCACACGCGCGTTGATTTTGAAGGCGAGCGCGAGGAGTGGGGCAAGTACAACGTATTCGTCTGGCGCGGCGAAGACGGCGAAATGAAAATCGAAAAGCGCGAACGTCCGGAGCCCCCGAAGGGGCTGAAGGAAATCGGCTACGCGAAGATCGAAGACCTCGAATCCGGCAAGGTCGGGGCGGACGTAGAATAGATGGCGACACGCACATTCAAAGTCTGGCGCGGCGACAAGGACTCCGGTGAGTTCAAGGAATACACCGTGGAGGTCCAGCCGGGCATGGTGGTGCTCGATGGCATCCACCGCATCCAGGCCGAGCATTCATCGGATCTGGCCGTGCGCTGGAACTGCAAGGCGGGCAAGTGCGGCTCGTGCTCGATGGAAATCAACGGCAAGCCGCGCCTCGGCTGCATGACGCGCCTGAATACATTCGCGCCGGGCGAGACGATCACTGTCCAGCCGCTGAAGACCTTCCCGCTGATCAAGGACCTGGTCACCGACGTCAGCTGGAACTTTGAGCAGAACAAGCGCATTCCGCCGCTGAAGCCCCGCGCGCGCGACGCCGACGGCAACTATCGCATGATGCAGGAAGACGTTGATCGCGTGCAGGAGTTCCGCAAGTGCATCGAGTGCTTCCTGTGCCAGGACGTGTGCCACGTGCTGCGCGACCACAAGAAGCATGACCACTTCGTCGGTCCGCGTTTCATGATTCGGCTGGCCCAGCTCGAGATGCATCCGCTCGATACGGCCGACCGCGTGCCGCAGATGCGCAAGGAATTCGGCAGCGGCTGGTGCAACATCACACGCTGCTGCACCGAAGTCTGCCCCGAGCACATCCAGATCACCGACAACGGCATCATCCCGATGAAGGAGCGCGTGGTCGATCGCTACTATGACCCGATCGCATGGTTCATGAAGAAGGTCTTCGGCGGCAGCAAAGCCTAGTCACTAAACCCAGACTACCAAACAACTTGCGCCGGCCCCTTGCGGGCCGGCGCTTGTTACACGGCGTTTACCCCGAAACGCGGGAACTCCTTCATACTTATAGCGTCCTAGCTGTGCGTAACGATTGGGATGCAGGCAAGTAGTGGAAGTGACCCGTGGGGGAAGCAATGCGCAAGCCGAAGCTGTCCGTTTTCAGTCTCGCTCAGCTAATCATCACAGTGGCCGCTGTCATGTTCGGCGTCTATGGCGTGATCCACTCCGGCGAAGCGCCGGCCAACGCCCCCGTGGTCGCCAACGCGACCGGCGACGTCGGCCCGCTTGACGGTGGCTCCGCGTGCTCGCCGCTTGAAATGCCGATTGCGAAGCCGCAGCCGGTGGTCGGCCCGGTCGTGAAGGTTGACGTGCCCCGAGAGCCGGCCGTCTTCAACCCGGACGACCGCGGCAGCGGCAGCATGAAGGGCACCATCAGGTTCACCGACGGCCGCGCCGTTGAGGGCATGAAGGTGATGGCCATCAGCACGCAGGCCGACGTTGGCACACCGACCTGGGACCTGGACAACATCGCCAAGACCCACAAGGAGTACGACGACTACTTCCGCGCCCTCGAGCGCAACACGCGCATCACCTACTCGGACGCAACGGGCAATTTCGCAATCGAAGGGCTCGACCCGAGCCACAGCTACCGCGTCAGCGTCAACGACCCCGAGATCGGCGAGAGTCAGCAGGTCGCCCGCTCCGGCAGCAACCTGACGTTCCAGTTTGAAGTGCCGGTTGTGCTGGAAGGCGTTGTCAGCTGCGAGGGCGGCAAGCTGCCGCGCGACTGGTGGGTGACCGTCAACGCTGACAGCGGCCAGGGCTGGTTTGAGTACGTGCAGTCCGCTTCTTTCCATGATGCCGACGGCAAGTTCCGTATCCGTGCAAAGGCCGGCAAGGTGCAGGTCGTGGTTACAGCCGCGGGTTGGGTGCAGGACAAGGTCCCCGTTGTGGAAATCGGCGCCGAAGGCGGCAGCTGCGACGTGAGGCTCCTCAAGGCAGCGAGCCTGAGCGGCACTGTCACATCGACCGATGGCAACCCGATGCCCAGCGTTGCCGTGACCGTCGCCGGCCAGGGAGGGGACACCTACGGTACATGGCGCGGCGACTATGACGGCTGGGAAGAGTCTTCACGCTCGTCTGACTTGAGAGAAGCCCTTTCGGCGGAAGTGAAGTCACTTCGCAGACTCGCAGAGGACAAGAACTCGCTGGAAGACCTGGACTACTTCGTCGGCGGCATGTCGGGCTACACTGACCAGGACGGCAAGTATCGCATTGAGGGGCTGCGGCCGGGCACGTTTACAGTGACCGCAACGATGGGCAGCTTTGAAGCCTCGCGCGAGATCACTTTGGGCGGCGGTGAGAACTACGCTGACTTCAGCATCGACTCCGGCTGCCGCGTCAAGATTGTCGCGACAAACACGAGCGGCAAGAAAGTAACGCCCAGCTACGCCTGGTTCATAGACAGCAGCAGTCAATACGCCCAGTGCGTGCAGCTGGCGTCAACCGATGGATCAATCGAGTACATCGGCATCAAGGAAGGCACATGGACCATGACCGTTCAGGCGCCGGGCTACCCGCAGCTTGAGCAGGAAGTGCGGATCGGCCGCGGCTCAAACACCGTGGACGTCGTGTTTGAGGAGCCCGCTACGCTGACTGGCAAGATCAGTTCCCCGAGCGGCAAAGTGCCTGCAAACCTTTACGTCTGCCTGACGTCAGCCGACGGTGGTGATGACCGCGGCGGTCGTAAATCGAAGAAGATGGCCAACGCGCAGTGGTTTACCGTGGACGCCAAGGGCAACTACAAGGCCGAAAACCTGAAGCCCGGCGATTACAACTTCAGCGTTCAGTTCAATCAGAACGACCAGCTCTACAATCAGGCCCTGACGCTGAGTGCCGGCGAGCAGACCCAGGATGCCCAGATTGACGAAGGCTGCAGCCTCACCGTCACGGTGGATATCGCGTCGGAGTTGAAGTCCAAGGACGGCATCTCCATCTCAGTATCCAAGACAGGCAAGGACGGCGGCTACGTCAGCCGCTACGCGCCGCTCGACAGCAGCAACCGGGCAGAATTCAGCTTCCTGCCTGAAGGTGACTACTACGTGATGGCCTACTGCCAGGACGGCACACAGAGCTACGTGACGGCAACCGTGAACCGAGGCAGCAATGCGGTCACGCTATCGCTCGGCCCGCCGAATTGCGTCAAAATCACCCAGGTGGCGGACGGCTATCAGGCCGCAGACGCTGGCGTGCTCGTTGGCGACCTGATCATTGAGTACAACGGCATCATCGTCCACAACATGGAAGAGCTGGTCGCCGAAGTGCAGTCCACCAAGGAAGAAGACAACCTGACCATGGTCGTCGTCCGCGACGGCAGCACGCTGACGTTCCGCCTGAAGGGCGGGCGAATCGGTATCAACGGCGACAACTTCCGCCGCTAGCTACGCGACAGCAAGCAAGGGGGGCGGCCAAACTGCCGCCCCCTTGGCTATGATGTGTCGATGCAGGCTGAAACCGCCTATTTCTTCCGGCACGCGCTGCTTCGCGACGCTGCCTATGCCCTGCAACTTCCCAGTGAGCGGGCGATGCTGCATTGCCTCGTGCTCGATGTGATCGACAAGATCTTTGACGTGCCCCGGTTTCAGGCAGACTGGTTCGTGCCCACGCACCTCGACCGTGGTACAGCAATCGATGGCATGGCCGCTGAGCTGGTGAACCATGCCGTGGCAGCGGCCGAGGCCCACCCGGATGCCGAGATCCTGCGACAGCTTGAAATCAGTTTTCGCTGGCGCGCGGCCGTCCATGCGGACAGGCAGTTTGACTTGCGCACGGCGGCTGAGATGTTCGGTGCGCTGGCCGGCATTGCGGACTGCCCGGGGGAAGTGCGGTTCGCCGCTCTTCGCTACGCCGGCGACACGGCATCCCGCCGCGGCATTCCCATCGAAGCCGAAGCCCACTACCGTGCCGCGCTGGAACACGCGCAAAAGAACGGTATGCCGGTCGGCGTGGGTCGCGCGCTAGGGTCTTTGGGCAGTCTGTACAGCATCCTGGGACGTGCCGACGAGGCTCGTGACTACCTAGAGAAGGCATTGGAAGCGCATCGCGATGCCCGGGACGCGGACAGTGTGCCGGTCACACTGGGCAGCCTTGGAGTCCTGTGTCATCAGCTTGGCCTGATGGAAGAAGCCGAGACCCACTATCGGCGGACGCTGGAA
The DNA here is from genome assembly GCA_020425605.1 of Planctomycetota bacterium. GTDB lineage: Bacteria > Planctomycetota > UBA8742 > UBA2392 > UBA2392 > JACKID01. The sequence continues at coordinate 16,780 of JAGQRH010000021.1, forward strand.
TTGGCAGTCGAGACCAAAGACGAGGTGCTGGAGGCGAGTACCCTGGCCAATTTCGGCGCCCTCCTGCGGCGTACCGGCCGAGAGACTGAGGCACTGGCCGCATTCGAGCGAGCCTTGCGTGTCTATCGACACTCTGGAATCCGGAGAGGCGAGGGGGTCGTACTGGGCAACCTGGCAAACCTGTATCGCGACTCGGGCCGGCTGGATGAGGCGGCGGACCTGTATGCCCGGTCACTCGCCATACACCGCGAGGTCGGGAATCGGCGCAGCATTGGAATCACAACCGGGAATCTGGCTCAGCTTCTTGAGATGCAAGGTCAGCGACGCGAGGCCATTTCACGCTATGCCGAAGCGCTTTTTGTAAACCTGGAAGTCGGCAATCTGCCCTTTGTGGCGCTGGCGCACGGCAGGCTTGGCGTGCTGAAGCTGCTGGACGGCGCAGAAGGCGAGGCTAAAGACCACTTGCGCAAGGCCCTGCAGGACTTTGCAGCGGCCGGAATGTCGAATGAAGCGAATGAATTGAGACAAAAGTGGGGTCAGGCGTGCCGCGAGCGGGGCATTGAACCTGGGATCGATTGACCGGGTCGTGGCTTGCAGCAAAGTGCCTGTTGTCACGCATCGTGAGTAGCCTGTGGGTGGTAATCCAGTGACCAAGTCGTGGCCTTGACCCCCTGCTTTTCGTGCTTGACGGGCGGGTGTGCGTGGCTAACCTTCTTTTTACCCCCCGAATTTTTGCGAACCCCTGGTTCCCCTGGTGTATTGCGACAATGGCCCCCCGGCTAATTGCCGGCTTAGCATTTGTCGCGGACCCCAAGGCGAGGACTACGCTCAATGAGAGTCACATTGCGGAACTTGCGTGCTGTACTTGCGCTGACCTTCACGTGCGCTGTGGCAACGGCCTGCTCAGTTATGCCGTTCCAGGGCAACTCTGATCGCAGCAGCAACTGGGCCTCGGATTCCTATGTAGCTTCAGACACCGCGGACGACACGCCGCCTGAAGACCAGGATCCACCCGAGGGCTATGAGCGCGAAGGCAAAGGCGCTCCCGGCAACCTGCACGACAACCCGGGCGGTGAACGCTCCGGTACGGCAGGCATGACGGACAAGGGCAAGACGATTGACGAAACCACGCGCGGCGCCGACGTCGGGAAAGACGACAAGGAAGCACGCGAGGTGTTCGACAACGACCGCCGTCGCGACGTCGAGTACAAGTGGTTGAAAGACCGCGGCGTACTCGCCAAGCAGGCCAACGATCTTGAGGAAGCCGAGAAGTACTTTGAGCGTGCACTCGCGCTCAAGCCCGGCGCCGACACCAAGGACGTCGAGAAGCTGCTCGACGAAACCCGCGACATGCTGAGCAAGGGCACCACCCTTGCCCCACGCTGGGCCGACATGCCGGCCGCCGCGCAGGAAGAGTACGAGATCGAAGCTGCCCGCACCTACGACAAGGCCAAGGACTTTGAGAACAACGGCCAGTGGTCGGAAGCCATCGACGAGTGGGAAAAGCTGCGTCGCCTGGTGAAGTTCGCGCCCTACGGCGCCGAGCTCAGCAAGGACTACGACAGCGTCGCCCGCGCCGGGCTTGACCGAGCCCGCATTGAGCTTCAGCGCTCACGCAAGGCCCTCGAAGAAGAGGCGCTGAAGCGCGAACGCCGCATGCGCGACCTGGAAAGCCAGGCAGAAGAAGACCGCCGCAAGGAAGAAATCGTCGAGCTGTGGCGCCAGGCCGTCTACAACCTCGAGCTGCGTCGCTTCCGCACGGCCAGTGAGATTGTGGACCGCATCCTTTACCTCGACCCGCAGTTCCGCAAGGCTGACGAGCTCAAGCGCGAAATCGCTGACCGCCGCCTGATCCAGCTGAACCGCGACACCTTTGAGCGTCGCATGGCCGGCTACCAGGAAACCCTGCGCCAGCTGCGCGAGGCAATGGTGCCGCAGACCAGCACCCTGCGTTACCCGACCGGCCTGCTGGCGGAGCGCATTCGTGCGCGCCGCGCAATCGCGCAGGACTCAGTCGAGATCGATCCGGACGTCCAGCGCATCCAGAACGCGCTCGATTCCAAGATCGTGCCGCTTAACTATGAAGAAGAGCCGCTCGCCAACGTGGTAGCGGATATCCAGCGCAAGGCCGGTGTTGCCATTCGTCTGCACCCGGACGTGGCCGACGCCAGCGGCGAAGAGCCGGTGACGATCAGCCTCGAAGGCATTCCGCTCGGCAGCGCGCTGAACATCATCCTGACCGACCTCGACCTCAAGACCCAGTTCCGCTACGGCGTGCTGTTCGTCGTGGGCGAAGACGCCGAGCAGGACGCCAACTCGGTGGTCACCCGCGTGCATGACGTGCGCGACCTGACCTTCAACATCACCGAGTTCGTCGGCCCGCGCATTCGCCTTACGCCGGCCGAAGACAGCGGCAGCGGCCCAAGCATCGTGTACCCGGACGAATCCGAGCGCACGCTGGACATCGACCGTATTGAAGAACTGGTCACTGAGTCGGTCGCCCCGGACACCTGGGACGAGCCGAACGCCCTGAAGTTCTTCGGCGGTCAGCTGGTCGCGACGCACACGCCGCAGGTGCAGGCCGAGCTTCGCGATTTCCTAGACGAGCTGCGCAAGATCGCTGGCCTGATGGTGAACATCGAAGTTCGCTTCATCAGCGTCGAAGACGATTACCTGCAGGACTTCGGCATCGACTTCCGCGGCAACGGTGGTCCCAGCCAGGTTCCGAACCAGGCAAACACCACGCTCGAAGACGTCACCACCGGTCCGGAAGACAACGCCGGCGGCCAGTTCGACAACGGCTCGGGCGGCATTGCGCCGGCCAACCCGACGTCGGGTATCTTCTTCAACAACCAGGACCCGAATAACCCGCCGGTGAACTTCAACCAGGACATCCGCGGCCGTTTCGAGCACATCTACGACAACTCGCTCGGCAACATGCTGACGAACACGGGCGGCTTCGCCATGCAGTTCGCCTACTTCATTGACCTGACGCAGATCAACGCGGTGATCATCGCGGTGCAGAAGCGCAAGAAGGCCCGCGTGCTGACGGCACCGCGCCTCAGCGCGTTCAACACGCAGCGCGCGAACATCACGATCGTCAACCAGATCCCGTACGTGCAGGACTTCGAGCTGAACAGCGCAACCAGCGCCGCTATCGCCAACCCGGTGATCGACACGATTCTGGACGGCATGGTGCTGGACGTGAAGCCGACGGTCAGCAACGACCGCCGCTTCATCACCATCGAAGTGCAGCCCACGGTCGCGGAGCTGACCCTGCCGATCCCGACGTTCACCACGACGCTCGGCCCGACCAGCTCGGTCACCATCCAGATCCCGGAGATCAAGCTGCAGACAGTGCAGACCACCGTGCGCGTGCCTGACGGCGGTGCGGTTGTGATCGCCGGCTTGAAGACCGTGCGCGACAAGTGGATTGAAAGCAGCGTGCCGATCCTCGGCGACATTCCGCTGCTCGGCATCCTGTTCAAGCGCCAGGGCCGCGACAAGGAACAGTTCAACCTTGTCATCGTGGTCCACGCCAAGGTCATCGACCTGAACGACGAAGAGATGCGCCGTCCGGGTTGGGACAGCTAAGTAACTAGAAAGCTGAAACGGCGGCCCTCGGGCCGCCGTTTTTGTTTAGCCACGGAGCATACGGAGGACCCATGATAACGGCATATCTGCTACACGGCGAAGCTGACAAGAAAGAGGGCACAGAAGTTCAAGTCCAGGACCTGATGTTGAAATGGAATCCGAAGCAGCTTCGTATGGTTGCCGAGTTTTTGATGGTGGCTGCCCGGTGGCTTGAAGCTCCAGAACCGCGACAGGAAGGCTGGCATCAGCACATGCGACACTACTTCATGCAGCAGTTCGACGATCACTTTTCAGACGTAGACATCATCGTTTGTGATCCGGATCAGTAGTTCCGGTGTTCAACTGCTTTGCGCCTTGGCGGCTAGAAACCGTATATGCACTTCAGCGGACTTCCATTTGCTCTTGGCCCGGAGCGCGAGATCCAGACGCACGCCAACCTGGTGCTGCTGAAGGGTGACCGCGCGTACAAGCTGAAGAAGCCGGTAAAGTTTCCCTTCCTTGACTACTCCACTCTGCCGCTGCGGCGGCGGATGATCCTGAACGAGCTGCACTTCAACCGCTTGTTCTCGCCCGAGATCTACCTTGGCGTCGCCGAGATCACGGAGCGTGACGGCGCCCTCGAAATCGGTCCCCTGCTCAATGACCTGCCCGAGCCTGCCCTAGCCGGAGTTGTGGACTACTGCGTCATCATGAAACGCATCCCGGACGACGCCTGGCTTCCGGTAAAGCTCAAGGACGGCAAGGTCAGCGAGGCGCAGATCATCGCCTTGATGGAGCGTCTGGTACGCGCCCTGCAGGCCGCGCCTGCGACCGACGAGATCCGCGCCAACGGCCTGCCTGAGAATCTGCGCCACAATTGCGTCGCCAACATTGCCGAGTGCGAACAGTTCGTACCCGAATGCCTGCTGCGCAGCATGTGGGAGCGGCTCGACGCGCTGCTGCGCGGCTGGTTCGAGGCCAATCATGCCGTGTTCGAGTCTCGCGTGGCGCAAGACCGCATCCGCGAGGGCCACGGCGACCTGAAGCCGGGCAACATCGCGTTCGTGGACAATCAGCCGGTCATCACCGACTGCATCGAGTTCAACCCGCTATTCCGGCGGCTGGACACGCTCGCCGAGGCTGCGTTCCTCGCTACCGGCCTCGAGTCGCTCGGCGCGTTCGAGATGGCGGCGCACGTCTTCAGCGCGTATCGCGAGATCGCGCGCGATGAGTACCCGGAGGCCCTGCGTCGCTACTACCAGGCGCATCTAGCCTGCGTGATGGCCAAGGTGACGGCGCTGCAACTGCTTGAGCCCGAGGTGCCCGACGAGCAGAAGAAGCAGGCGCGCTCCGCGGCTGCGAGCTACTTCCGCCTCGCCGACTTCCACGCGCGCGAGCCGCACGTGATCGTGGTGATGGGCATCATGGGCTGCGGCAAGAGCACCGTCGCGAACGCCATCGGCCGAAACTTCGGCTGGCCCGTCGTGAACAGCGACATCGAGCGCAAATGCCTCGCCGGCGTGGCGCCGAGCGATCGCCTGCCGGATTCGGCGTACAGCCACGAGATGTCAGTGCGGGTGTACAACGCGCTGTACGCGGCGGTGGGGGCGGCCGGTGGCGGCATCGTGCTTGACGCCCAGTTCGGAACGCGGGACGGGCGCGGGCAGGCCATAGAAGCAGCCACCCGGGCGGGTGGGCGTGCGGTGTTCATCCACTGCGACGCACCTGACGAAGTCGTGCGCGAACGCCTGAAAAAACGGGTGCTTGACCCGTCAAGGGTCAGCGACGCGACGGTCGATCTGCTGGACGAAGCCCGTGCGAAGTTCGAGGTGCCGGTCAACGACGAGAAGCTGAACCTGATTCCCTTCGACACACGCGTGGATGCCGCGGAGCTTGTGAAAGCGGTGCAGGCGGCGCTGACGTAGCATCGGCTGGAAGCCGGTACTACCTGGTCCGGGCCTGGCTCAGTGCTTCGCGCACGTCGTAGATGTCGTCGAAGTCTTCGATCTGGTCCTGCTCATTCGCGTTCAGCAGCCCGGCGTTGATCAGGTTGAAGACAACCTCGCCCCAGTCACGGGTCGTGCGCACGCCCCACCACTCCCAGACGTCGAACGCCAGCGGCCCGAATTCGCTCAATGCCAGCATTCGCAGGCCCTCACAGATCTCACGGCCGCTCATGTGGCGGTATTCGCCCTGTGGCACGCCGGCGTATTCGCGCAGCGTGTACTCGATGCCCTGGAACAGCACGAATCGGTATGCCGCGCTGCGATAGCGAGGGTCCTTGCGGCGCACTCCCAGCAGCGTCCCTTCGACGTCGATCGGCGTGTCGTCGGCTTCACTTGTGGGCTCGTCAGGCATCCACTTTCTCATCCAGACGCTGGAACAACGGTGCAGGCGTGCCGATCTTGTGGCCGGCAAGCAGCCGCCCCCAGCTCAATGCGACCGGGAGTTCTTCGGCAAACTCGACGTTCAGCTGACGTGAGATCTCCGCGGCCGCATCCGGCAGAAACGGCTTGAGTGCGTAAGCCAGTGCGTGGACGACCTCGCACAGTGCGTGCATGGATGCCTGCAGGTCCTGATTGCGCTCCGGGTCCTTTGCAAGCTTGAACGGTGCGGACTCGTTTACGAACGCATTCGTATCGCGCACCAGTGTCCAGACCAGTTCCAGCGCCGCATCAAGGTCGAACTGGCGAACCTCTGCCAGCAGTCGGTCGGACAGGTTGTTGACGTGCGCGATCAGGTCCTGCCGGGCACTTTCCAGCTTCTCATGCTCGAATTTGCACTCGGCCGGCACCTGCCCGTCAAAGTACTTGTTCAGCATGTTGAGCGAGCGGTTCACGAGGTTTCCGAGACCATTCGCCAGGTCTGAGTTGTAGCGCGTCACGAAGCTTGCATGGCGCCAGTCCGCGTCGCCACGGGCCGGGCCCTCGCGCAGGATGTGATAGCGCAGGGCATCTCGACCGTATTTCTCGGCAATGTCACCCGGCTTGATCACGTTGCCGAGCGTCTTGGACATCTTGTCGCCCTCGACCTGCCACCAGCCGTGCGCAAACACCTGTTTGGGGGGCGAGACTCCTGCGCCCAGCAACTCACTCCACCACACCACGCTGTGGTGCCACAGGATGTCCTTGCCGACGATGTGCACTGCTTCCGGCCACCAGTACTCGAAGGGCTTCTTGCCTTCGGGCGTGCTGTGTTTGTGACGGCCTCGGCCTTCGAACTGGTCTGTGGGAATGTGCGCGGCATCGGGCCAGCCAAGCGCGCTGATGTAGTTCACCAGGGCGTCGGTCCAGACCCAGATCACATGCTTGCTTTCCCATGGCAACTGCACGCCCCAGTCGAACTGCACGCGCGTGACGCTGATGTCGTTCAGGCCTTCGCGCAGCTTGCCGAGGATTTCGTTTTTGCGGGGTTCGGGGACGATGCAGTCCGGGTTTGCTTCGATGTGCTTTTGCAGTTTCTCGGTGAAGCTCGAGAGCTTGAAGAAGTAGTTTTCCTCTTCAACGTTCTGCGGGACTGTCTTGTGCACCGGGCACTTGCCGTCGACCAGGTCCTTCTCGGTATAGTTCGTTTCGCAGTCGACGCAGTACAGCGCCTTGTAGCCCGACTTGTAGAGCAGGTCGGCGGCCTTCAGGCGCTCGAACACTTTCTGCACGGCATCTTCGTGGAATGGGTCGGTGGTGCGAATAAAGACATCGTGGGTGATGTCGAGTTGTTCCCACAGGGCGGCGAACTTGCCGACGATGGTATCCGCAAATCCGCGCGGCGTGGTGCCGGCGGCCGTTGCGGCTTTGTGAATCTTCTGGCCGTGCTCGTCACTTCCCGTAAGGAACAGCGTTGGCCGTCCACAGGCACGCCAGAAACGTGCGAGCGTGTCGGCGTAGACCGTCGTGGTTGCGTGGCCGATGTGCAGCTCATCGTTGACGTAGTACAGCGGCGTCGTGATGTAGATGGGTCGTTGAAGCTCAGTCATGGCGGTGTTTTGGCCTCCGCAGCCGGATAGTGCAACCCGTGTCAGTGGATTTAACGGCGGGAAGGTGCCGGAGGTTGCAGCGGCCTAATCGGTCGGGCTTGGTGGGCCGCCGTGGCTTGCTTCGCTGCCGCCTTCGCGACGTCCTCGACGTCCACGCCGACGCCCGCGGCGTCTGCGCTTGGGGCGCTGATCATTTCCGGCCTGCTCACCTTCAGTTCGGGGGCTGCCCTCTTCGTCAGACTCACCCTCGTCGCTCGATTCCGGCTCATCCGGCTGGGTTTCGGCAGCCGGTCCATCCGGAGATGGGACTACCTCTGGCTCGGCAGCGGTCGGGGTTTCCGTCTGTTCATCTGCCTGGGCTGCGGCTTCTGGCTTTGAATCTGCGGGTGCTTCGTCCTCTGCGCGCCTTGCCGGGTGTACCGCATCCTGGCCCTGCCGCCGATCTGTGGCTTCCGGGCGCGGTTGGTTGCGGCGGTCGGCGCGCGCCTGTTTTTCGGCGATGCGGGCTTCTTTCTCGGCGCGGATCTTTGCCTTGCGCTCCTTGCGGTAGCGTCGGATATCCTTTTCAGACCAGCCTGACTCGAATTGGATTTCGGTGATGTCGCGCTCTTCGCGGTTGCCGTCGCCGAAGTCCACGGTCACCTTCTGGCCCAGGATGTCCACGTTGCAGGCGTGGCAGTCCTTGCCGTCGCACACGACGGGCTGGCCTTCCTGCGGGACGTTCTTCTTGAGTTCGTTGTAGAGGTCGTCCTCATACTTGAGGCAGCACTTCAGGCGGCCGCACTGGCCACTGATCTTGTTCGGGTCGAGGCTGATGCGCTGCGACTTGGCCATCTTCATGCTGACGGGCACAAAGTCGATGATGTAGCTGATGCAGCACAGTTCCTGCCCGCAGACGCCGACGTCGCCGGTAAGACGGGCGGCGTCGCGCGCGCCTACCTGGCGAAGCTCAATTCGGTGGGGGACTTGCTCGGACAAATCCTTGACCAGGTCGCGGAAGTCTACGCGGTCTTCGCTGCTGAAGTAGATGACCAGCTTGTCGCCATCAAGCAGTGTCTCGGCGTTCTCGAACCGGATTGGCAGCCTGTGCTTGCTGGCCAGCTCACGGAACTGGCGACGCAGCGGCTTGATGTCGAACTCTCGGTTTTCGCGGAAGCGTTGAGAGTCTTCCATCGTCGTGCGGCGCAGGACTTCTCCGCCCACGGAGTCCTTGGGGCCGAGGTTGGGGTCGCCGACTTCACCCTTAACCTGGCCCATCTCCGTGCCGCGCTTGGTGCGCAGCACGACAAGGTCATTGAGCTTCAAAGACAGGTCGCGCGGAACGCGGAAATACTCCAGCGTCCGTAAAGTCGAATACCTTGCGAGGACTAATGCCATGAGCCTTCGATCTGACTGCCCCAGCCCGGGACAACCCTCGAAAACTACGCTACTTGCACCATTTCGGCAAGGAGGGGCGGGGGTGACGTAGCAACTTCCCGTGGCTATACTTTTTGCCGCTCAGAACCCCTTGTATACGAAACAACCATGCAAAGCTGCACCGCTTGCGGCACAGAGAACCCCAAGGAAGCCAAGTTCTGCATCAATTGCGGAAATGGCATGGGGGAGCATTCCTCTGACCGCTCATCTCAACCGGATGAAATCGGCCGCGTCCACGACGGCGACGATCTTGTATTTGAGGTCGAGGGCGTCAGCTACGACCCGGGGACGGTGGTGCTTGACCGCTACAAGGTTGAGCGCGAACTCGGCCGAGGCGGCATGGGCACAGTGCTGCTGTGTCGCGACAAGTTCCAGGATGAAGAATTCTGCTGCCTGAAAGTCATCAACCCGCAGCTGATCGACAACGAAGAACTGGTTGAGCGCTTCAAGTCTGAAGGCCGTATTGCCCGCAAAATTCGCCACCCGGCCATCATTGCCACTCACGACATTTTTGAGTGGAAGGGCCGCTGGCACATCAGCATGGAGTTCTTCCCAGGCATTGTGCTGCGCAAGGTCATCAATGAGGCGGACAGCTCCGGCGTGTCCGTTCCCATGAACGACGCGGTTGCCGTGGTTGAGGCACTGCTTGAGGGCCTGAATGCCGCGCATGAAGTCACTGTGCACCGCGACCTCAAGCCGGAAAACGTGATGCTGAAGGGCAAGCCCGGCACCCCGGACTTCCAGCTCAAGATCCTCGATTTCGGAATCGCCAAGAACTTCGAAGTCAGCAATGCCACCATGGCTGAAGTCGCCATGGGTACCACCGGCTACATGGCACCGGAGCAGGCCCGCGACGCGGCAAACGTCGACCAGCGCGCGGACCTGTATGCGGTAACGGTGATGTTCTATGAGCTGCTGACCGGGCTGCTTCCGGTAGGCAACTACGAGCCGCCTACCGCGTTGCGCCCGGACCTGCCCGCATGGGTGGATGCATTCGTCGACAAGGGCCTCAAGTCACGCCCGGACGGGCGCTATCCAACAGCCGTCGAGATGCGCAAGGTGCTTCTCAGCGGCGGCGGGACGACAGACAACCAGGGTCTGTCGCGAACCACGCAGATTCACACCAGCCCACTGGCAGAGAACAAGAAAGAAAAGGACCCGGTCAAGGACGGCCGCTGGCTTCGAATCAAGCTGATGGATTCGCGCCAGGGACTGGTCCATGCCGTCGCCTACGCGCCGGATGGAAGCTGCTTCGCCACGGGCGGCGAAGACAACACGGTCAAGGTGTGGGACAGCAAGCGACTCAAGATGCTCGCCGAGCTGAAAGGCCACAGCGCCTGGGTAAAGACGCTTCATTTCAGCCCCAACAGCAAGGTGCTGGCGACGGGCAGCGGCGACAAGTCGGTGCGTATCTGGGACACGCGAACCTGGCGCGAGGCTGCCGTGATCAGCGGCCACGAGACGCCGGTGATCGCAGTGCGCTTCTCGCCCGATGGCAATTTCCTGGCAAGCTCCGGCGCGGACCAGACGGCCGTGCTCTGGGACACCAGCGACTTTGAGCCCGTCAGCGAAGTGCACGGCGGCGGCATCGCTGCATTGAGCTTCAGCCCCGACGGACTGCTGATGGCCAGCGGAACCCTGAACCAGAGCGTGGTGGTCTGGGACATGATGACCGGTGAAACGCTGGTTGAGCTCAAAGGCCATCGCGGGACGATCACGAGTCTGAGCTTCAGCCCCGACGGCCGCTACCTGCTGACCGGCAGCGACGACAGCACGATCCGCGTCTACGAGATCCCGGGCTTTGAGCGCACGTTGAAGATCCGCGACCATAGCAGCCTGGTGTGGTCCATCGCGTTCACCAACGACGCGCGTGTGATGGCCAGCGCCGGCGAAGACCGCATGCTGGTGCTGCGAAGCATCCCCGATTGGGGCGAAGTCGCGACGTTTGCCGACCACCCCAAGGGTGTCAGCGGCGTGGCGTTCTCACCGGACGGCAAGAACATGGTCACCACCGGGCGCGAAGGCGGCATCGCCGTCTATTCATTGCAGGTCTAGACGCCTGGTGTCAGGCACCGGATCCAAAGCTGGAGACTACATGCCCGACAAACCCAACACGTGGGACATTGCCCTTCGCCAGTTTCACGAGGTGGCCGAGACACTTGGGCTTTCGCCGGGCTTGCGCGACTACCTCAGCGTGCCGGAAGCGCTGCACGTTTTCTCTGTACCTGTCTTGCGCGATGCGGGCCAAACGGAAGTGTTCACCGGCATTCGCAGCCAGCACAGCTTTGCCCGTGGACCCGCCAAGGGTGGGTTGCGATTTCACCCTGGTGTCAGCATCGACGAGGTGAAGGCGCTCTCCATGTGGATGACGTGGAAGTGCGCAGTCGTAAACGTGCCATTCGGCGGTGGCAAGGGCGGGCTGATCTGCGACTACAAGACATTCAGCATTCGCGAAAAGGAGCGCGCCGCCCGCAGTTTTGCACGGCGACTGGCCCCGGTCATCGGGCCCGAAATCGACATCCCGGCGCCTGACGTAAACACAGGCCCGGAAACAATGGCCTGGATTGCCGATGAGTACGCCCACTTCGTAGGGCACCCTGAGCCCGGAGTCATCACCGGCAAACCAGTCGAGTTCGGTGGAAGCAGGGGCCGGGATTCCGCCACCGGCCGCGGTCTCGCCTACTGTGTCGAGCGTTTCTACGAGAATGAAGACAAGGCACTTGAGGGCCAGCACGTCGTCATCCAGGGCTTCGGAAACGCGGGGCAATGGGCAGCCCGCGTGCTGTCCTCGATGGGCGCCACGATCATTTCGATCTCCGACTCGCGCGGCGCAGTCCACAGCACCGACGGCATCAGCGTGACGGGAGCCATCAAGCATAAGGTCGAAAGCGGCGAAGTTGCCGGCATGCCGGGCGATGCCATCAAGCACTCCGAGCAACTTGAGCTCGAGTGCGACATCCTGATTCCGGCCGCGCTCGAAAGCGTAATCACCAAGGCAAACGCGCCGCGGATCAAGGCCAGGCTCATTGCCGAGGCCGCCAATGGCCCAACCACGCCGGACGCCGATCAGATTCTGCACGACCGCGGCATCCCGGTCATTCCGGACGTGCTCGCGAACGCAGGTGGCGTAACCGTCAGCTACTTCGAATGGGTGCAGAATCGCCAGCGCTACTACTGGGAAGAGGAAAAAGTGCATGAGCGCCTGCGCACAATCATGCGGAACTCGACTGATGAAGTGCAGAAGCTGGCCGAGGAAAAGAACGTCCCGTGGCGCACGGCCGCGTACATGCTTGCCATTAAGCGCGTGGCACATGCCGTTGAAGTGAATCATCCGGACTTCTAGTGCTGCTACAAAATGCATATAGGGCAGCGGGCGAAAATGCGTAACTGGCCGTACAAAAGGCACTTGCGGCGCTACAAAAGATCGACTGGATTGGAGTCGGCAGCTATTGGTAGCTGTGGTACGTTCTTCGCAAGCCCACAGGAGTAAGCTGTGGGACGCCCCGCAGGGGGCAAAAGGACAGAAGCCATGGAAACCGTACTCTACTGGATTGCAGGCATCTCGACCGGCCTGTTTGCCATACGCCTGGTCCTGCTCTTTATCGGGCTGGACGGCGCCGGCGATGCGGCCGACGCAATGCACGGCCTGGATGGCGATGCGGGCGACGCGCTGACACTGCACGACGCCAGTGATATCGCCGACTTCAAGGTGTTCACCTTGATGACGGCCATTGTGACGCTGATGGTCGGCGGCTGGACGGCGCTGCTGATGCGTTCGCTTCAGGTCTCGGACTGGGTATCGCTGGTTGGTGGCTTCGCCATCGGCTTCGTGGTAAGCCTTGGCGTCGGCTACGCGATCTACAGCATGCGCAAGCTTGAGCACGACGGCACAATCCGCAACTTTGAGGCGGAAGGCTTGAAGGGCACCTGCTACGTCAAGGTCCCGGAGGCCGGAAGCGGCAAGGGCCAGGTACAGGTGACAGTCAGCGGGCGACTGCTAACTTTTGACGCGGTAAGCGATGGGCCGGAGATTCCCAGCTTCAAGCCGGTCATCGTAATGGCGCGTGTTGATGAGAAGACTCTGCGGGTTTGCCCAACCGAATAGCGGCGGAAACCCAAACGGAAAAGGAGCGGGCTAATGTTTCTTGGACTCGATACAGGCACGTTGGTCGGAATCATCGTCGTCGTGTTCCTGGCGCTGGGCATCTTCCTGGTCGCCTTCCTGGCGCAACGCTACAAACGCTGCCCTTCTAATAAGGTGTTGGTTGTCTTCGGTAAGGGTGTCGGAACCGGCACTGCCAAGACAATCCACGGTGGCGCGGCGCTGGTTTGGCCTCTGTTTCAGGACTACGCGTACCTGAACCTTGAGCCGATTACGGTCGAGATCGACCTGCGCGGTGCACTCTCCAAGAAGAACATTCGTGTGGCCGTGCCGAGCAGCTTCACTATCGGTATCGGCACCACGCCGGCGATCATGACCAACGCCGCCGAGCGTCTGCTGGGCCTCGATGAACGCGCCGTGCACAACCAGGCCGCGGACATCATCATCGGTCAGCTGCGTCTGGTCATCGCCACACTGGCGATCGAGGAAATCAACCAGGACCGTGAAAAGTTCCTGAACCTCGTCAACGAAAACGTGGCGATCGAGCTCAACAAGATCGGCCTTGAGGTGATCAACGTGAACATCCGGGACATCACCGATGAATCAGGCTACATCGAGGCTATCGGTAAGCGCGCCGCGGCCGAGGCCATCAACGCCGCCCGCGTTGAAGTGGCTGAGCAGGAAAAGATGGGTGCGTCGGGTGAAGCGCGCGAGAACCGCGAACGCGTAATCGCCGTTGCCGACGAACAGGCCAAGGCTACCGAGGGTAAGAAGAAGGCCGAGCGCGACCAGCGTATCGCAGTTGCCCGCCTTGAGGCTGAAGGTCGCGCAGCGGAAGCTGCAGCCCAGCGTCAGCAGGAAGTTGCCGTCGCCCGCGAAATGGCGCAGAGCGACCAGGGCAAGAAGGAAGCGGACAGGACACGCCGTGTTGCAGTCGCAAGCTTCGAAGCCGAGGCCGTCGACGGCGAAAATACGTCCAAGGCAGCAATCGCCGAGCGCAACGCCACGCTCGCCGAGGCCCAGGCCGAAGCTACGCGCCGCGGTGAAGTCGCCCGCGTCGAGGCCCAGCGCGCCGTCTTCGAGAAAGAACGCGAGCTGGAACGCACCCGACTGGAGAAGGAAGTCATCGTCCAGGAAGAGATCGACAAGAAGCGCGTCGAGATCGAAGCCGAGGCAGTGGCCGAGCGCCGTCGCCGCGAAGCCAAGGGTGAAGCGGACGCCATCCTGCTCAAGTACGAAGCCGAAGCCGAGGGTCTGCGCAAGGTGCTCGAGGCCAAGGCCGACGGCTACAACAAGCTGGTTGCGGCCTGCGCCGAACGCCCGGACATCGCCCCGACCCTGCTGCTGATCGAAAAGATGCCGGAGCTGGTGGCAGAGCAGGTCAAGGCTGTTCAGAACCTGAAGATCGACAAGGTCACGGTGTGGGACGGTGGCAACGGTGGAAACGGTACAGGCAAGGGCGCCACGGCCGGCTTCCTCAGCAGCCTGATCGGCGCATTGCCGCCGATGCACGAGCTGGCGGAACAGGCGGGCGTCGAGCTGCCGGGCTTCCTCGGCAAGCTGCGCAAGTCCGAGCAGGAAGGCCTCGACCCGAAGGTTCCCAGGGCGTAGTCAACTGCGACTCACAAGGGCCCCCGCAGCGTGCGGGGGCCCTTTCTTTTCACGTGCCGGGCTGATGCGCGTGCGTACGATGGCGCGGGGCCTTCGAGGGATTTCATGTTCCACAGACTGACGATTGCGTGCGCATGCGCCGCTGTGATTTGTTTGGCGCTTGCAGTGGTTGTGCGTGCGCAGGCAGTCAAGTCAGACAAGAATCTGACTGACAAGGAAAAGGCGGCGATCGCCCAGCAGGTGCGCGTGTTGCTCAAGCAGAGCTGCTACCGCTGCCACGGCGACCCGAAATTCAAGGCATCCGGGAAGATCAACTACATCCTCGATCACAAACGGGTGGTGTCAAAGCTGGTCGACTTGAAGAAGCCCGAGGAATCGGACCTGTATACGATCATCGAAGACGGCGAAATGCCGCGAGTAAAAAGCGAGACTACCGGAAGATACGTCGGCACCAAACTCCCGCAGGCGGACATCGACCTCGTGCTCGACTGGATCAAGGCCGGCGCGCCCGCGTGGACCGAGCCGATGAAGTGGGAGAAGGTCGCCGACGTAGACGTGCCCTACACCAATCTGTGCGAGGGGCCGAACGGCACGATCATCTGCGTCGCCTTGCGTGCTGACGGCGACAAGACTTCGGTCTACGACTTCAAACAATGGAAACTGCTGGATACGCAAGGGCCCAGCTCTCAGGCGCAGATGGCGTACGACAGCAAGCGCAGGGTCACTGTCGCCTTCGACCTCGAAACCCGGGAAACCTGGGAATTCAGCAGCAAATGGACCAAAGTGGCGACGAAGGACTCGCCCGAAAAGCGCGAGCACACACAGATCGCGTTCGACAGCGGGCGTGGCGTCGTGGTGCTGTACGGCGGCATCGCCAAGGGCGGAGGCACGCTGGCCGATACCTGGGAGTTCAACGGCAAGGCATGGGCGAGTGTTCAGACTGTCGGCCGGCCCGCAGCGGGCGCCGGCTGTATGGCCTACGACGTGAAGAACAAGGTCTGCGTCCTGCACGGAGGCGCACTGAACGAGACCTGGCTGTATGAGGGCAAGGACTGGACGAAGAAGGCAACCGCGACCACGCCCGGGGCGCGCAACTATGCAGGTTCATGCTGGGATCCCGTCGGGCAGCGCGTACTGCTCTATGGCGGCAGTAAGGACAACGCCTTGAGCCACGAACTCTGGGCCTTCGACGGCGACGACTGGACGTTGTTGGATGCCGAAGGGGAACTGCCGAAAATGAACGGCGCGTTCATTTACTACAACTCCGCCCGCAAGAAGCTGTATCACCTGGCCGGTACCATGCACACTCTCGACCTGAAGTAGCCCATGCGCGTTCACATCCAGCGTAAGCCCGAAACCGTTGCCCTCGAAGCCTTGCGCGCGGCGCTCGCCGACGACATCGAGGTGACGTTCGGCGACGAGCCCCTGCCTTGCACAGTGCTGGTTTGCGGGCGCCCGGAGCGGGAGTGGATTGAGGCATTGCCCGGCCTGCAGAAGCTGGTGATTCCATTCGCCGGGCTACCTGCCGCGACGGTCGATGTGATGCGCGAGTTCCCGCATGTGGCAGTCCACAATCTGCACCACAATGCCGCAGCTACGGCCGAATTGGCGATTACGCTGCTGTTGGCAGCCGCCAAGAGTGTCGTGCCGATCAATGCGCAATTGCGATCCGGCGACTGGTCAGCCCGGGGCAACATGGGTCGTGCCCTGCAGTTGGATGGACGCTCGGCACTTGTGCTTGGGTACGGTGCGATCGGACGGCGCGTTGCACGCACATGCACGGTGCTCGGAATGAAAGTCCGCGCCGTTACCCGCCGCGAACACGCGGATAGCGAGCACGAGCTGCACCGGCCGGAGGCACTGGCGAGGCTGCTGCCGCAAGCAGACGCGTTAGTGGTTTGCCTGCCTGCCACGACGGAAACGGAAGGGTTGCTAGGCCGTGAACAACTTGAGCTGCTGCCGCCTTCAGCCATCGTTGTGAACGTTGCCCGCGGCCCGATCATTGACGAAGCGGCTCTGTTCGATGTGTTGAAACGCCGTAGCATCTTTGCGGCCGGTCTCGACGTGTGGTGGAACTACCCGCAGTCGGAGCAGGACTGGGGCTCGACGCTGCCGTCCAGCCAGCCTTTTCACGAGCTGGAGAACGTGGTCATGAGCCCGCACCGCGGTGGCCACGTCAGCGACACAGAGACGCAACGCATGCTTGCGCTGGCTGAGCTGCTGAACGCGGTTGCGCGCGGGGAACAGGTTCCGAACCAGGTCGACCTGGCGGCTGGTTACTGATCGTAGCCGCGAGGTCGTCGCCGGGGCGCCGCGCCCGGTGGCCCTTTCGGTCGTCGGCCCTTTACCGCAGGCATGTTCGAGCTGATGGTCTTCTTCTGAGCTGGCTTGGCCGGAGTCGGTTTGCCGAGCCGACCACTCGTTGCCTGTTTTTGTCGGGGGCGAGGCACCGTTGGCAGGCTGCTGTTCGAGTCCGCCTTGGGCGGCGGCGGAACAACCGGCAAAGCGCTGCTGGAGCCGGCTTTCGGGGGTGCCTTGACGGTCGGCAGGCGCCCGCTTGAGCCGGCTGCGGGTGGCGCTTTGACTCTGGGTGGGGCGCTGCCGGGGTTGCTCCTGCGCTGGCCGATGGTGCCCCTGGGACCTCTGGCGGTCGGCATCTTGCCCGCAACGGGGCCGGCCGGGAGGGCAGAGTGAGCGCGTGTACGTGTGCCCGGCAGGCTGCTGCGTTTGGTGGCCTGGTTTCGCGCACTGACAAAACTCTGGGTCTCCAGCTCTGCCAGCAGTTTTTCGCCATCCACAACGGTCTTGCGCGCAATGTCGTCGCCTCTGGCCTTGGCTGACTCCAGCGTCTTGGCAAGCAGCTCTTTCGCCTCCGACCGGCGACCGGTTTCGACCAGCAGTTCGGCCAGCAGCAGCTCCGCGTCCACCAGCGCGTCGTAGCCATGCTCGCGCCGCTTCTGCGTTGCCTCCGTGAGTGTGTCGATTGAGCTCTGCAGGTCGCGATTGTTGCGCTTGGCCTTCCAGCGCTCGCCAAGCATGACACCCAGGTTGCTCAGGCTGCCCAGCGCGGAGCGGACTTCCCCGATCTCCACCAGAATCTGGTAGGAGTGCCGCCAGGTGTCTTCCGCGCCGCTGATGTCACGGCCAAGTACGATGCTGAGTGCAGCGATGTTTGCCTCGGCAAGGGCTTCGCTCTTGCGTGCGCCGATCTCTCGCGCCAGCTCGCAGGCCTTGGTCGCGACCCGTAGTGCGTCTTCGTCACGCATCTGCTCGTGATAAATGCGCGTCAGCGTGTTGAGCTGGGTGACTTCCGTGAACGTTCTACCGAGTTCGCGAGACAGGCGCAGGCCCCGCAACATGCAGGCTTCTGAGCCCTGTCGTTCACCGGCCAGGTGCAGGGCGAGTGCCATGCCACCCAGCGCATTGGCCTCAAAAGCACGGTCGCCTTGCTGCTGCGCCAGATCAAGGGCTGACTGCAACTGCTCAACGGCTTCCGCGGCTCGGTCGCCGCGCATGTTCACCCATCCAAGGTTGAACGTGACACGCGCTAGCAGCATCTGGTCGTCACTGTCCTGCAGCAACCGCAACGCGTTCTCGAACAACTTGCGCGCGTCCTTGGGTCTTCCGGTTGCACTGTAAATCTGGCCCAGGCGGTCTATCAGGCGCGCGCGGCGCAGCGATGACAGGTCGCGCAGCTGTCCTGCCTCCTGCAGGACCGCGATCGCCTCATCGACGCGCCCCAGAGACTGAAGCGCCGTGGCGCGTGCGAGCATGGCCGTGAACGTGACGTCGCTGTCGCCGTGGACATTCTTCAACATCTCTACGGCGTGCTCTGGGGCTTCGTTCAAGCGCAGCATGGCGTCGGTAACATTGATCCAGACCCATTCCTCCGAGCCCGGCATGAGGTCTGCCAGCCCGCCCCTGAGGACTTCCATGGCGCGGTCCTGGTCGCCGTTCGCATGCAGAATCGGTGCCGCCATGACGGCGCACCATGCACGGCGATCTGGCTTTTCTGTCTGCTGGTGAACTTCAAGAAGCGCCTGAAGCTCCAGCTGGACCCTCTGGTGTGCTTCAGCTGAGCCTTTTTCGCGATCGATCTTCCACCAGTGCCGGGCATAGTCGACGATGACGCGCTCATGCGTTTCCTTCGACTCTGCCGCCAGCTTGTTGTCCTTCAGTCGCTCCAGCCCGAAGGCGCGCACGGATTCGTACATCCGGAAGCGCCGCTCATTGCCCAGGTCTTCCAGCACATCGGAGTGCAGCAGGCTCTGGCGCGCGAGCGAGTCAACCAGGTCTTCGGGTGCGTAGTCCTTGATCAGGCCCAGCACCGGCCCGGCTGTTTCGAGCTGAAAGCCGTCGGGGAAGCGGGAAAGCAGCATGAGCGCCTGGCGTTCGTGCTCGGGCAGCAGGTCCCAGCTCATTGCCAGCGTGCCTTGCAGGGTGCTGCCATCATCCTTCTGGCCGCTGCGCAGGAGCTCAAAGCGCTTGTCGAGGCGCTCCAGAATCTGGCGCGGAGAAAGCACGCCGGCGCGGGCAGCGGCGAACTGGATTGCCTGCGGCAACCCATCCAGCCGCGCGCAGATGTGGGCGACGTCCTGGTAGTTCTGGTCGGTCAGCGAAAACTTGCGATCGGCTTCCCGTGCGCGCTCGACGAACAATTGCACCGCGTGATAGCGCTCGGCATCGATGGCGGACTTCAGGACGTCCTTTCCGGGGCGCGGAGTCGCAAGCGGCTTCACGTGCAGGCAGGTCTCGGTCTTGGCATCCAGCGGAACCCGGCTCGTTACGACCAGCTGCAGTTGCTCGGCCCGTTCGCACCATTCCTCTACGCAGAGCCGGACACCGTCGCGTGCGCGCTCGCAATTGTCCATCAGCAGAGCTGATCTTCCGGCCGGGCTCTGGAGCGCCATGGCGATGCGCAGCCCGAGGCGGGTTTCGTCGTCACCCAGGCGCAGCGCGGTGGCGACTTCGCGGCAGACATCGCCCACGCTTTCGGCGCGCTGCAGGTCCACGTAGTGGATGCCGCCGGGGAACGTACTTTGAGCTGCATCCAGCGCCGCCGCCCCGACGCGAGACTTGCCTGCGCCTGCCGGGCCAATCAGGCTCAAGACGGGGGCACTCTTGTCCCGCAACACGCTGACCGCCTCTTCCACGAGCGTTTCACGGCCGATCAACGGCGTGTCGAACTGCGGTAGCGCAGACTCGAGAGGAGCTCCGCCTGCGACCAGCGGCTTGGGTCGTCCGGTCTGCCGTGCGACGCGAATGGCCAGCAGCGTCTCGTCATCGGAAAGTTTCGCGCCGCCACGGAATGCGTCCACATCGGCGCGTATGGCCGCGACTGCAGTGCTCGAGCTCCCGGCGGCGGCACCCTGGATGTGGGACATGAGCCGCTTCTCGCCGTACATGACGTCCTGCGCGTTGAAAGCTTCGGTCAACCCGTCCGTGTAATAGAAGAGCAGGTCGCCCGACTGCAGCTGGACAAACTCCTCGCGCAGCAAGGTCCCGAGCCGGGCGGACGGCATGATGCCGAGCACCGGCGCGTTGCCACGGATGCGGCCTTCATGCACTTCCGTGCCGCGTCGCAGGATCGGCGGGTTGTGGCCGCAACTGGCGTAGCAGAAGCTGTGATCGCGTACGTCGATCACGCCATAGAGCATCGACAGGAACATCCCCTGTGGAATGTCGGCACGGATACTGTCGTTCACGTCCAGCAATACCTGCCGCGGCGAGACGTTGCCCCGCCCGCACAGCTGCAACACTTTCTTGGCGGCGGCCATCAGCAGGGCAGCGGCTGTGCCGTGGCCGGACACATCGGCGATTACGATGCCCAGGTGCCAGGCATCAACGATGATGAAGTCATAGAAGTCGCCGCCAAGCATGTCGCATGCGCGGTAGCTGGCAGCGATTTCAAGCGTGTCGATGACAGGGACCTGCGGCAGCATGGTCAGCTGCACGCTGCGCGCGCGATGTAGTTCCGATCGCGGGCCAGACTGGTCTTCGGCCGAGAAGTCCCCCATATTCGGGGATTCAAGCCTATTTGGGCAGCTTTGTCACCCGTGCTCTGGGCGATTTGGGCGGAGTCATGCCGCAACGGTCTCGCCATTCAGGCGATGCAGGGTCTTGAGGGTCTGCGGCTCGCACTCGAGCGTCAGAATGTCGCCCTGCTCAACGACGACATCGGACGGCGGGTGGAAGATTGTACCGCCGCCGCGCTTGTAGCTGACAATGACCATCTGGTGAGTGCGGGCCAGATCCATCACCGTCGAGCCAATGAGTTTCGAGTTCTCGTTCACGGGGATCCGCGCGATCACCAGCAGGCGCTCATCGACGTAGAAGCTGTTCAGGATTGCCTTGTCGGCGCTGGCCGTTGCGAATGTCGGTGCGGCGAGCATCGCCGTGCTGAATGCCAGTTCGATGTCCATGGTGTCGCGGATTTTCTCGGCAAGTTCCTGGTCGTACATACGCAGCACAACGCGCAGGTCCTTCTTCACCTTGCGTGCGTCCATGGCGAGTTCAAGATTCGCCAGGTCGTCATCGGTGGCGCAGATCAATGACTTCGCGCCCTTGATGTTCACATCATCCAGAATGCCTTCTTCGCGGCCGTGCCCGACACGAACGGCAACGCCGTGCTTGGCGGCGTATGAGAAATTGGGGCACTGCGGGTCTTTCTCGATCACGACCACCAGCTCGTGAAGCGCAATCAGCTGCTGCAGGATTCGGAAGCCGACCTTGCCCAGCCCGAACAGCACGACATGGTTCTTCATCGTTTCGCTCATGGATTTCACCCAATCGGGACTGTGTTCGTCGCGGCGTACCACCGCGTAAGTGAAGCGCACAAAGCCGTCGAGCACCAGAATCAGCCCCAATGGCGGCAGGATGAAGTAGAACAATTCCAGCAGCGGATGGTGGGGGTATGGGTACAGGTGCTCCATGAAGATCAGGCAGAACGTGACGTAGATTGCCTCGGTGAACCCGAGCCGCTGCTGCTGGTAGAGGAAGTAGAAGGCAATCCCGCCCAGCAGCACCAGTCCCATCACGAACAGGAACAGCGGCATGAAGCGCCGGATCGGCTTCTGCAGGTAGATCAACCAGGCCCGTGCCCGACGTTGCTTGCTTTGCATACAGGGAATCTAGCCTTCCGCTCCGGTTTCGGCAGCCTGCAATATTCGCTGCGTGAATTCGTCGTTCAACACCAGTGACAAGTCATTCTCGGTATAGAACAGCACTCCCGGCTCCAGCTCGAGGGCGCGCAATGCGGCAGGCAGCCCGGGCTCGTGCAACGACATATCCAGGTCCAGCACCGAGATGCGGCGGTTGTGCTGATACAGGAAGCCGAGAATCCGGGCCATGACCCAGCTGTCTGCCTTCAGCGCGTGCAGTACCCCGGCGAGGTGGGAGATGCAGCTGGCGGTCGCCCAGACGGGGAACAGCAGCATCTGCATCCCGAAACCCGATTCGGCATCCGGCTCCGATGGCTCGAACAACGGCGGCGGCGTCAGTCGTTTGCTGCGGATGCGCAGGTTGCCGCTTGGCAATCCGACATCCACCACCGGTGTCCGGTAGAGCCACCAGTAGACCGGGTACATGGCCAGCAGCACCAGCGCAGGCAACACGAGCACGGCCAGCGAATCCGTTCCAAGCACGGCGCCACTCGACATGTATGCAACCACGTATGTGGTGAGGGCGAACGCCACTCCGTTGGCGATCAAAGCCACGAACGCGAAAACGACGGCCGCCATCAGCTCGTGGACCGCATGGCCCTTGAACTCAACGTGCAACCAGGCGTGCAGGTTCTCAAGCTGGCGATGCAAAAGGGGGTCACGCGAGCCTGTGTTCGCCATACCGTACATGGCTGTATGATTGCTCGTGGCAGCCAGATAGGCACTTACAATTCGGCCGGTGATTTGCATGGACAGTGGAGTCGTTCTGCCGCCAGGACTGGTCGAGCAGCTGGCGCGCGTGCGTTCAGTGGGGGTGATTACGGGCGCGGGCATCTCGGCCGAATCGGGAATTCCCACCTATCGCGGCAAGGGCGGCATCTACGACGACCCGGAAGAGGGCGACCGCACCATCGAGGCGCTGAGCGCGCCGATGATCCATGAAGACCCGGACCGCTGCTGGCGCGCCATCGCCCAGATCGCCAAAGCCGCCGGCGGAGCCACGCCCAACGCGTCGCACCGCGCGCTGGTGGACATCGAGACCTCGGTGGAGCGCTTCGTGCTGTTGACCCAGAACGTGGATGGGCTGCACCGCATTGCGGGCACGCGCAATATCATCGACATCCACGGCGACACCAGCCACATCTACTGCATGAAGTGCGGCGCACGCGACCGCCTGATGGACCGCAGCAATATCGACAGGGCTCCGCGTTGCATGTGCGGCGGCGTGATGCGCCCTGACGTCGTGCTATTCGGCGAAATGCTGCCGCCCGAGAAAGTACAACGTCTCTATTCGGAGTTCTTCGACAACCCGCCGGATACGGTCATCAGCATCGGCACCAGCAGCATGTTCCCGTACATCATTGAGCCCGTAGTGGCAGCAGTGCGCGCCGGGCGCCTCACCATCGAAGTAAACCCCGAGCCAACCAGCATCACCGACATCGTCGACTACCACCTACAAGCCCCGGCCGGCCAGGTGTTGCCCCTCCTGGCTGGTGGCTTGACGGCGCGCAGGCACTAGAAAGGCAGGCGGGCGCTTGGCTTTTGGCCTTGCGCCCGTGTTTGAGTTGACCGCTCCGGCGGGGCGGCTTTAGCCCGGTTATGCGGCGGGGGGGATGCCGCAAACTTCGACCGGGGAAAGCACAGGCCCCGCGGCGGGTGGGTGAGCCGGCTCGGCCGAGCTCGTTTCCCACACCCTTAAGATAGTCCACGGGCGCGCAGTGCGCGATTACAAGCGGTTGGGCGGTTTGTAGGGCTCGGCCTGCAATCTAGCGGGACAGGGCCAGGCCGTGACGGTGCAGTGCGCCCTTGATTTCAGCGACGCTCTCATCGCCGAGGCCGGTGTTGCGGACCTGGTTCTCGGTGGTCAACGTCAGGTCCCGGACGCGCTCGATGCCCAGCGCTCGCAGTTTCTTGTTGATGCGCAGCGCGAGATCGAGCACCTCGAGCGGCTCGGCCAGAATGTCGGTCTCCAGCAGCCCGCTGTCAGGCAGCTCGCTCTGCTGCAGCCTCTCGGCCATCATGGCGCGGGCGATCCGGAACGACTCGCGGGCAAGCTCCTCGACGTCGTCCCACTCACGGCCGATCAACAGGCCCTGAAGTGCCGCCGCTGCGTACAGATCAAGCTGGGTCGATGACATGACTATTCTCCGTCCTGCACCTTCAGTGGCTTGAATGGTTTCATCCCGCACTTCATGCACTTCTGTAGTGATCGTATCCGAACTTCCGAGCCCTGGTAGCGCTGGCCACAAAGCGGGCACCGTACGCGCACGCGAATCGCTTCTTCCGGGTTAGCCGGCACGTCGAGCAAATCGACGCCCATGCGCTCAAACCAGCTGGTGCTGTAGCGGTCGTAGCCGTCTGCCTCCGCCATCTCACGGGCCTTGGCGGCGAACCTCTGCGCGTTGGCGTTCTTGCCTTGCGATTGCAGAATCCGCGCGCGCAGCGCAGTCAGCAGGAATAACAGCCCGGCCGGCGGATCCAGTGAGGCTTCGACGCGTGGAATCGCGTCCAGAACGCCCGCGCTTGCGCCTTCCAGATTCCCTCTGCGGTACTCGGCTAACGCGAGAATGGTCTTGGCCTGCAACGACGGGGTAATATCCGCGCGCCCGGTATTGGCCTCGAGGATCTCTGTGGCAAGCGCGTGTGCCTCGTCCGGCCGGCTGCATTCAAGCTCTACGATCGCGGCCATGTTGCAAGCCCGCAGTCGCAACAGCAACGAGGCCGAAGACCTGGCGTAGGTCAGCGCGTACGTGACCGCTTCCCGCGCGGCGTCCAGGTCTCCGACATTCAGCGACAACGAAGCCATATCAAGATGCGTGATCGCCACGTTCAGGCTGTGGCCGGTTTCCTTGTAGAGCTCCTGCGCGACGAGGCAGTGCTCAAGGGCGCCCTCCAGTTCTCCCCGACCTTCGAGCAGTCTGGACGTGGCGAGCTCGAGTGTCGCTATCGCATCCCGCCCGTCGAGGCGGTCCAGGAAGGGTCGCAGGTCATTGATCTCCAGCTCGGCCTCGTCGTAGCGCTTCTGACGCAGCAGCCCCATGATGAGGTTGATGCGGGCAACGGAAAGCTGGTTCAGGTCGCCCACGCTCTCCATGATCGCGGCTGCTTCCCGGTGCAGCTTCTCGGACTCAATGCCGCGCGACTGGCGCGACCGCAGGTTGCCGAGGGAAATCTTGGCCAGTCCGATGCTGCGTTCGTCGCCGACCCTCGTCGCTTCGTCAATCAGGCGCAGGAAGTCGGCGGCGGACAGATCGTCATTCGCCAGCGTTGAGTGCATCCGCCCGCGAAGCAGCAGCGTGGAAGACAGTGCCGTGAACTTCCCTGACTCTTCGGCGATGCGGACCGCTTCGTCCATCATGGGGATCGCGTCTTTGTCGCCGCCGATCGAGAACAGCAACTGGGTTCGCATCTGCAACAACGTGACCCGCGCCATCGGGCCGGCGTTCTGGAACCTGTCCCAGACTTCGGCCATCAGCGGCCTGATATCGGCCGCGCTTCGCTTGTCGCGGCTGGTGAATAGTGCCTCGAAGAGCGGCATGCCGGTCTTCGCGTCATTGTCGTCCAGTGCCGTCCGCAGTGCCGCGCGCATGTTGTCGCGGTCAAGGCCAAGACGGTCCGTGGCCTCCAGCAGATCGGGCGTGCGGGCGGCCTCGGTCCAGTGGTTCGCGTAGTCGGCGAAGTATTCTTTGTGTCTCTGCATCAGTGCAGCGGACTCTTCGGGGGAAGTTAGGCGGCCGGCGAATTCGCGAAGGGCCGAGAATGTATTGAAGCGCGTGCCATACGGCGTGGAATCACGCCAGAGGAAGCTCTTGTCGAGCAGATTGTCGATGGCCTCAATCGCGCTACGGCGCTGGTCACCATCTTCCAACTTTACGATTGCCTCGGCGGCGTCGATAAAGAAGCCACCGCGAAACGCGCACAGCTGGCGAAACGCATTCTGCTCCCAGTCGTCGAGGTGCGCATAGCTCCATTCGAGTGCTTCGCGCATGGACTGGTACGGCAGCCCAAGGTCGCCCGTACGCGCGCGCAGCACGGCGATCTTGCTTGTGGGTGTCTTGAGCTGGCGGAACACTTCGGCCGGCGCCAGTTGGTTCATGCGCGAGGCAGCCAGCTCGATGGCAAGCGGCACACCCTCAAGCTCGGCGCAGATGCCCATGACGTCCGAGAGGTTGTCCTCCGTCAGCTGGAACTTGGCGTAGCTGCGCCGGGCGCGATCGACGAACAGCTTCACCGCCGGGAAGTTTGCGGCTTCTTCCAGCGTGGTGTCGCGCGACTTGGCACCTGGAGATTCGAGGGGCTTGAGTGCAATTTCCGTGTCGTCCGGGATATTGAGTCGGAGCTGGCTGGTCACGATGCAGTCCAGCTTGGGGGCGAGCGGCTGGAGGGCGCCGACGAACTCATTGACCGCCTCGATCGCTGACTCGGCATTGTCCAGGACCAGCAGCACGGAGCCGCGCAAGGCGAGCCCGTTGCCGAGGTCGGCTACCGGGTCATTGCCACGCAGAGGAATGCCGACCACCGATGCGACGGCGTTCAACACGTCCTCATCGCCGCGGCATTCCGTGATGGGAACGAACCAGGCGCCGCCCGTGTATTTCCGGGCACGGGTTCGGGCGAGCTCAAGTGCAAGGCGGGTCTTGCCCATTCCGGCTACGCCGATGATCGACACGCTGTTCTTGCCGCCCTCAAGTGCTTCGCCAATCGTCTTGAGTTCCGCTTCACGCCCGACGAATGAGTCCGACCGCTGCGGCAGATTCGATTCGATGCGGGGTTGCCAGGTGGGTTGCAGCGCGGGCTCAGACCCGCCGCGGAATCGGAATGCCACAAGCGTGACGTCGTCATCGGCTTCGCGCCCGTCGCGGAATGTCTCCACATCTTCCTGCAGGTGCTGCAGCAGGTCGATCGCGTCTGTGTCCGGCCCGATTGCAAGGCTCTCGCTCAGGCGCTTCTCACCGAACATCTCATCTTTGTTGTCGGCGGCCTCGCTGACACCGTCCGTGTAGAGCAGCACCCAGTCCCCGGCCGACAGCTGGAGCGTTTCTTCTTCAAGTACGGTCTGCATCGCCTGCACAAATGCGGAGCCAAGCACGACACCTTTCGCATGGTGGGATGTAACCGTGCCTTTTGCAGAGCGACGCAGCAGCGGGTTGTGGCCGGCCGAGGCGTAGCGCAGCATTCCCGTTTGCAGGTTGATCACTCCATACCAGACCGTGACGAAGCTGCCGGATGGCAGGTCACCGGCAAGGTCCTCGCAGGCGATCTTCAGGACTTCGGCCGGCGACGGATTGCGTCGGCCATGGATCTGCAGCGTCTTCTTGGCGGCGGCCATCATCAGGGCCGCGTCCAGCCCGTGGCCGGAAACGTCTGCCAGCACGATACCCAGCTCGGTGGGGGAGACCTGGATGAAGTCGTAGAAGTCGCCGCCGAGCTCTTCGCAGGCCTCGTAGTGGACGCCGATGTCGAGCTCCGGTACCTGGGGTGCGTCGGGCAGCATGCCCAATTGCACGGCGCGCGCCCGAACCAATGAGCGTGCGACGCGCGTGCGCTTTTCCGTGTCTCTCGGCGTTGCCATAGAATCAGCCAGTGGTGAGCCGTTCGATTGTCCTGAATCCTGCGGTGCGTTCAAGGTTCCCAGCAAACAAACAGGCCCGGTTTCCCGGGCCTGTGGGCGAGCCTGTCGAACAGTCTAGAAAGTATCCCTCTGCGTGATGGTCGCAATTTCCTCGAGCGTCGTCTGTCCGAGAATGGCCTTGCGCATGCCGTCCATGCGCAGGGTGCGCAGGCCACCCTGGCGCACTGCATCGCGCTTGATCTCGCCGGCGGCTACCTTCTCGACGATCTGTTGCTTGATGTGCTCACTGATTGGCAGAACTTCGTGAATCGCAGTTCGGCCGGTGAAGCCGGTCTTGAAGCATGCGTCGCAGCCACGGCCGTGCCAGAGATGGCCATCGGGCAAGTCTGCCATTGAGAGGTCAAAGCCCTTCAGCTCGCGTTCGTCGGGCACGTACTCGGCTTTGCACTCCTTGCAGATGCGGCGCACAAGCCGCTGGGCGACCACGCAGATAACAGACGAAGACACCAGGAACGGCTCAACACCAAGGTCCACCAGTCGAGTCACGCTGGATGGCGCGTCGTTGGTGTGCAGCGTGCTGAACACCAAGTGGCCCGTCAGGGCCGACTGGATGGCAATGTGGCCCGTTTCAAGGTCTCGAATTTCGCCGACCAGGATGACGTCCGGGTCCTGACGCACGAAGCTTCGCAGCGCCTTGGCGAACGTCAGGCCCTTCTTCTCGTTCACCTCCACCTGTGATGCACCGGGCATCTGGTATTCGATCGGGTCTTCGATCGTGAGGATGTTGATGTCCGGCCGGTTGATGTTGCCGATGGCCGCGTACAGCGTGGTGGTCTTGCCTGAGCCGGTAGGGCCGGTCAGCAGGATGATGCCGTTGGAGTACTCGAGGTAGGTGTTGAACATCTCCTCGTTGTCCGGCATGAACCCGATGTCTGCCAGGTGGAACTGCTTGTTGTTCTTTTCAAGCAAGCGGATGACTACCCGCTCGCCATACGAAGTCGGGACCGTTGAGATACGCAAGTCGATGTCTGCATCGCCCATCTTTACGCTGGCACGACCGTCCTGCGGCAGTCGGCGCTCGGCTATGTCCATGCGCCCCATGACCTTGATACGGGCGACGATGGCGTCTTGCAGTTTCTTGCTGGGTGTCATCACGTCGTAAAGCACACCGTCCACGCGGTAGCGCACCTGCAGCTTGTGCTCGGTCGGCTGGATGTGGATGTCCGACGCGCGCATGCGCAGCGACTGGCTGAAGATGGTGTTCACCAGCTTGATGATCGGCGCCGCGGTGGCGACGTTCAGAATGTCGGTCTTCTCGTCGAACTCGAGGTCCGTGTCGAGCATGCCGTCGGCCTCGAGGTCGCGCTCGACTTCGTCGCTGACTTCGGAATTGCCGGCGTAGGACTTGTTGATCAGCTCGCTGATTTCGACGCGCGGGGCAAGCACTGGCTCGATCGGCTTGCGCAGCAGGCCTGCCAGCTCATCCATCGGGTACAGGTCTAGCGGACGGCAGGTTGCGACCCGGACGCTGCCGCCGATTTCATCCAGCGCGACCAGGTTGTAGTTCCGCGCGAAGCCGACCGGCACTTTCTCGGAGAACTTGGGGTAGGGCTTGTATTTGCCGAGCTCTGCTTCGTAGGGGAGACCCAGTTGCTGGCTGAAGAACTCAAGCATCTCGGTCTCGGCCAGCATGCCGGACTCGACGAGCGCTGAATCCAGTTGATCACCGGACTCCTTGGCCTTGGCCAGCAGGTGCTCGACCTTGTCCTCGCGGACGCCGCGCTCTTCGATGAGATACTTTGCAAGCAGTTGCGACATGGCTTCCCCAATCAGCACTTCGCGGCACAGGCCGCCGAGAGTTTAACGCCCGACAGGGCAAAGGGTTGGGAAATCAGGCCGTCTGGGGTGCGTCTTCAACTTCGGGCTTCTTGGCTTCGTCAAAGCGTTTTCGGGCCTCTTCTGCCTCTTCGGCCGTCTCGACGGCTGTTTTGAGGGGGTCGGTGTGTTCCTCGGCCACCATGATCTTGTCGAAGGTCACGCCGTCGATCTGGTAGCGCATAAGCATGTAGATGATCAGGTCCGTACTTAGACTGACTGCCATAAGCCAGGCAATAAGCAGGAAACCACTGCCCCAGGCCACGACGGCGATACCGAACGCCGCGAGGTTCGTTTCCAGGCCGCCCGTTCCGACCGCAAACCGGTAGGCGGCCTCGGCGGTCTCGGACTGGCCGATCAGCCATAGTGCAAGCCATACGAAACCCCACGCGACAGCCAGCACGGCCCCGCCCGCAAGCATGCAGGCGGCCAGTACGCCCAACTTCGCCGCCCAATAGCTGAAGTAGCGGCCGGGGCGTTGCATTACATAGCTCATGGGGCGGCTGACTACCTCAAGGTAGTCACGACCTTCCACTACCGCCGTCGGGCCCATCATCGGGGCGGCGAGTGTGCCTACCACAAAGAACGCGGCCCCGGCCACTGCGGCAATCATTGCGAAGGGCAGGCTGACGGCTGCGATGACTGCGCCGGTCGTACCCGGGATCAGCGTCAGCAAAGACCACACCAGCACGACCACAAACATCAGGCCCGGAAAAATCAGCATCATCAGGGGCCCAAAGGCGGACTGGCGGTTGAGGATGGGGATGTTGGCAACACGGTCCCGCTCATCACGAGCAATATCCATGGCCGCGCTGCGTTGGACCGGTGCGCACAGGTAGGCGAATCCCGCCCACCAGGCGCTGAAAATCAGGGTCCAGGAGATGGCCTTGAGCGGGGTCCAGGGTGTTTCGGTCAATGACTGCCAGGCGCCCGTGATGCCCTCAGGTGCCATGGGGTCGCCGCCCGTGATGCGCCAGGACAGGACGCCAACCACGCCCATGGCGACAACCATAGTCCAGCACAGGGCCGAGCCTGCTTGCGTGATGCGCCGCAGGTCGAAAGCAAGCCCGAACGCGAGGCTGAGGTCGCGAACATCATGGCGCAGAATCCGCATTGAGGAAGTCTATTGGGCCGCTACCGACGGTCAAGCGCTGTTGACCGGCGTGGTCGGGGCCCTAAACTTCGCGCCGGAGCATCCACACACCTATGGCGCAAAACGGCAAGCGCAAGAAATCAGGGCCGATCCAACGGGCCTTTGTTAAAGGCCTTTCGATCATCCTTCCCGCGGTCATCACGATCGCGATATTCGCTTGGGTGTGGGATATCCTGCGCGTTTACGTTGTCGAGTTAACCATCAAGGCCATCGACCAGGTCGAGTTGTTTGAGCCGCGGGTCATATCTCCGGAAGAGCTGCGCTATGTAGATGCGCGCTACTTTGACAACCCGGCCGAGGCGCTGGTCAGTCCTGAGTACCGCACGACCGAACACCTGCACCGGCTGCCCCGCGTGGGCGATCTTCCCACCGAGTACCGTGGCATGACGCCGCCCGGCCAGCGCCGCAGCGTGCTGCAGTTCATCCTGGACACCAACGCGCTCGAGAACGTCCAGAGCCACATGTGGAAGCGCGACTACGACGATTCCGGGCGCGTGATCAGCTACAACTGGTTTGACTACCTGCTGGCGGCCGTGCTCGGTTTGTCTCTTGTGGTGCTGCTCGGATTCCTTGCCCGCAATTTTCTCGGGCGCCGGATGGTGACGCTGCTGGAGTGGTTCGTTACGCGCGTTCCGGTCGTCAAGTCGATTTACCCGCACGCGAAGCAGTTGGTTGAGTTCTTCTTCACGGATAACAAGCCGATCGAATTCGACACAGTCGGCGTCATCGAGTACCCCCGCCGAGGGCTTTGGTCTATCGCGTTCGTGACCGGCGCGGGGTTGAAGTCCGTGCAGGAAGCAACCGGCAAGCGGATGGTGACCGTGTACGTGCCGAGCTCGCCCGCGCCGATGACCGGCTACTGCATGATCATGCCGGCGGAAGAAGTAATCCAGGTCGATGTGACCGTGGAAGAGGCGATGAAATTCGTTATCTCCGGCGGGGTGCTCGCCCCGCGCGAAGAGATGGTCAAACCGGCGTCCGGCGCGCAGTATGCGCTGAGCCACACCATCAATGAGCAGATCCGCAAACGACAGACCACCATGCTGCGCAAGGCAGATGCGTTGAAAGCGATCGAGAAGGATGTAACGGGAGCCGAAGAAAGTGTGCCCAACCCGGACGAAGCGGCGGCACCGGAGGTCGAGACCCGAGAAGTGAAAGCGCCGGATGCGGACAAGCCGGAAAGCTAGCTGCCCGTCACCCTGATTTCGTGCGCGAGTGCGCCGCGATCTGTCTGTTCCAGGATGAATTCGATTTCCTGCCCCGCCTTCAGCTCAATAACGCCGTCCGTGCGGATTGCCCCGTAGTGCAGGAAGACTTCAGGCGCGCCTTTGCGCGTGGCGTAGCCGTATCCCTTGCGGGCGTCATACCACTTAACCGTACCACGCGCCTTTACTTTCGTGATATGCATGGTATCTCCGGGTTTCAGGCAGCTTACGGATCAGCGACCATTGCGATCAACCACCAACTGCAAACTATCGACCTAGCCTAGGCCAGCTCGGCGGCGAGTTCCTGCCTGCGGGCGAGGTCGGAGTACAGCCCACCGCCGGCGCGCAGCTGTGCGTCTGTGCCGCGTTCCGTGATTCGCCCGTGGTCCAGCACGATGATTTCGTCGGCGTGCACGACCGTGCTGATGCGCTGCGCGATGATGACCGTCGTGATCTCGCGGGTTTCGGCTTTCAGGTTGCGAAGGATGCGCTCTTCGGTGTCTGTGTCTACTGCACTCAGGCAGTCATCGAACACCAGGATGCGCGGCCGGGCGGCCAGTGCCCGGGCGATGCTCGCGCGCTGTTTCTGGCCGCCTGAAAGATTGACGCCCCGTTCGCCGAGCATCGTGTCAAAGCCGCGGGGTAGCCCGGCCACTTCTTCCTCGAACTCGGCAGCGCGGGTGTACTTGCGGATGATCTCGTCGCGGGCGGGATCGTCGGGCGGGAGCGCCAACCCGATGTTGTTTGCGATTGTGTCGCTGAACAGGAAGCTGTCCTGCGGCACGTAGCCGATGAAACTGCGCAGAACGTGCGCGTCGTAGCTCTCGATCGGCTTTCCGTCGATCAGAATGCGCCCGCTTGTGGGCGTGATTAGTCGAAGCAGCAGCGATGCGATAGTCGACTTGCCGCTGCCAACCTGGCCGACGATGCCGATTGTCTTTCCCGGCTGTACGGTGAAGTTCACCTGCTCAAGCGCGAGTGGCAGGTCATCAGCGTAGCGCAAGCTGACGCCCTCGAAGACGATCTCGCCACGGATCTCGGCTGGCGCGTCTCCGCCGGGCAACTGGCCGGCATCCGGCTGGTTTTCCACCAACGCGTCGATTCGCTTGAGGCTCGCACTGGCGCGAACGAACAGCATCGTGACCCAGCCGAGCGCAATCATAGGCCAGTACAGGCCCAGGTTGTAAAGAATGAAAGCGGCAAGGTCGCCCGTGGAGAAACGACCGCCGGCTACTTCACGAGCGCCGAAGTACAGGATGATCAGCACACCTACGCCGGAAAAGCCCCAGATGCAGGCCTGGAACAGCGCCTGGTTGCGTGCCTGGCCGAGCTTGTTTTCCAGGTAGGTCTGGCCGTGATTGCGCAGCTCGTCGATCTCGTACTCTTCGCGGCTGAAGGCCTTCACCACACGTGCCCCGGCGAAGTTTTCCTGGGCGCGTGCGGAGAGCTGCTCGAGATCCTCCTGGCTGCGCAGGCTGTACTTGCGGACGCGGGGATTGAACCACAGGGTCGCACCGGTCAGTCCAACCAGCGGGATCAGTGCCAGCCATGTCAGCAACTGGTTCAGTGAGAACATGATCAGCAGGCTGGCCGGGAACAGAAAGATCGTGCCGCCGATGTACATCACGGCCGGGCCGATCATCATTCGTACGGCTTCAACGTCGCTGGTCATCAGCGACATGATTCCACCGCTGCGTTTGTTGTCGAACCAGGTGGCGGGCTGGTCCTGCAGGTGGGCGTACATCTTCTTCTTGAGATTGTACTCGGTACGGCGGCTGATGCGGATCAGGTAATAGCGTTTCATGAAAGTGAAGACACCGAGCGCCACGGACAGCGCCAGCACCATCCCGAGGCACAGCAGCACAAAGTCCATGTTCTGTTGCATCTCAGTGGGCAACAACTTCAGAGCGAGTTGCCCGACCAGGCCTTCATCAACTTTGAAGCCGTCCGGCGAGGCAGCATCGATACTCAGCTTGATGTAGATCGGAACCACGGTCTGACAGACGGAGCCCGCAATCAGCGCGCTCATGCCGATCACGAACCAGCCAAGGTTCGCACGGTACTGGGAAATGATGAACTTCAGCGTTCGCACGTGCCGCCCCGGGACCAGGCTCGAAGGTTACATGCAAACACGATGACCGGAACCGAGTATTCCCGACGAGCATGTTTCCATGCTGTCAGTTTCCGCTCAGGCAGACGCATTCCTTTGGAACGTCTGAAGCGCAACTCATTGCATTGGCCGTGCGCCTCAAATCCACTGCGTATTGTTTTCCTCGTAGGCCTGCCATTCGCTGCTCAGCAGGTGCCATTCATTGCCGACGCGCACCAGAACTTTGCGCATATGCACATTGACGGTCTTGCGCGTGGCAAGGTCCACCACCACGGCCAAAAGGAGCGCGATGAAAATGAGCAGGAACCAAAGGCCGGTGTTCATGACCAGCTTCAGCTCGAAGTCGACGATCACGACGTCGGGCGCGACTTGCGTCTCGCGCACGTGTTTGACGTTTGCAATGCAGTAGGGCATCGCGTGTGAGTGTGTCAGCTCACGCCAATATTCCCGGAAGGCCCCTTCGTCGGAGAAGTTTCGCGGATATCCGGATGGCGCGCCCAGATTTTCCATGCGAGGCTGGTACCGCGGAAAATCATCCAGGTCCGCACGCACCGTCAGTGCACGGGCGCGCTTGTAGCGCCCCCGGCCGATGGCTCGATAGAACGACTTCAGGGCGTACTTCGGCTTTGTGGGGCTGGACTGAACCCAACTCAAGACGGGGATGCAGAGACAAAGCAGTCCCAGCACCCCGAATATCACGACACCCACCGCGGCACCCTTTTCATGCGCGAGCGCAAACGCGAGCAGGAACATCGGTGCGCCGAGCAGCAACCCGACGAGCACTGCGGGAATCACCTGGTACAAGTCGGAGCCGGCCGGACGGTCCCCCTGCGACCCGGCACGAGTGGCGGCCAATTTGTAACGGGCACGATCAAGCATCTGTTGCTCAAAGCTGCCTGCCGGCGCGCCTGGTGCCGAAGGATTCGACCACCCGCCGCCGTATGGGCGCAGGTTCGGTGCTTGTCCGCTCATTCGCATCTCCGAAACGGTCGTCGGAGTTTAGCCAGCCTGAGTTTCGCCGGAAAGCGCAATTGGGCGTCTTGATCGGCGACCGATCATGCGGGCTCAAGCGGTCGCGGCTTCCTGTTCCTTGCGGTTGCCGAGGACTCGCAGGTCCCCTTCGATCAGCAGGGCGATCGGCTTGGTGAAGTCGCGCTGCTGCAGCACGATCTTGATTACAGCCGTCAGCGGAGTGGCCAGGAACATTCCGGGGATGCCCCAAAGCAGGCCGAAGAGCACCAGGGTCAGAATCACCACGACAGGATGAATCCCCAGTGACTTGCCCATCACCTTGGGCTCAACCACGTTTCCAACCGTGAACTGCACCGCGGCGGGCAGCGCAATAGCGAGCACGATCGTCACGGTTGAGTAGTCGCCCAGCAGCACGACCGGAATTGGCAGAACGTTCGCGACTACCGAGCCGATGTTCGGAATGAAATTCAGCAGGAATGCCATCACTCCGAACACCAGCGCGAATTCGACACCAAGGACGGCAAGTATCAGCCAGGTCAGAACGCCCGTAAGGGCGGAGAGGGCGAACTTTGCAAGCACGTAGCGCTGGATACTCAACTCGACTTTCTCAAGAAACTCCGGCCCCTTGGCATGGCCAACGGCCTTGCCTGCCAGCATGAACATCAGGAACAGGAACACAAGCGCACCCTGGCTGAAGACCTCCATCAGTGTGCTGACCGTGCCCGGCAGGTACTTTGCGGCGGTATCGCGAGGCAGCTTGTCGACGGCCGCGCGCACCTCTTTCTCTGTCAATCCGAGTGAGTTCAGCGGCGCCCATTCGAGCCCGCGCTCTGCCAGTGTCTTGATGCGGTCGGCATAGTCCGCAGCATTGGCCGCCACCTGCGCAACGGAAGCCCCCACAACGAGCCACATGGCAGCGAATACCACGAGGCCGACGAATGCCGTTGTTGAAACCGCGAGCCAGCCGGGCAGTTTCCAGCGCTTGCGTTGCCAGTTGACCAGCGGTGCGAGGCTGAAGTGAAAGAATGCCGCGATCACAAACGGCACCAGCGCGGAGCGAAGGTAGTAGAGCGCCAGCACCACCACGCCCGCCGCTAGGATGAACAGGCTGATTGTGCGGATGCGTTCGAGGGATGAACTCTCGGCGGGCTCAGTCATTGCATTCCTTAGAGCACAGGGCTCATTAATTGCGCTGCCTGCTGCGCGAATCGCACCAATGCCGGGCGCGATCGCCACGCTTCCAAGTCCAGCAGCGGGGCGTCTTTCAGGTAGCGTTCCTGAAGTGCCCGCACTCGGCCGGCGAAGGCCTGACTGTACACCAGAAGCGAGATTTCGAAGTTCAGGTAAAAGCTCCGCATATCGAGATTGACCGAGCCGAACATCGCGACCTCGCCGTCAACCGTAATGGCCTTGGTGTGCAACAGCCCGCCCTCAAAGCGGGCGATCTTGACGCCGGCCTCCAGCAGCTCTTCGAAGTATGCCTCTCCGGCCAGCTTCACAATTCGCCCGTCGGACTTTCTCGGTACCACCAGCGTGACTTCGACGCCGCGCCCGGCGGCGGACAGCAGCCCCTTGATCATGGCGTCGTCCGGAATGAAGTACGGCGTGGTAAGCACAAGTTCGCGCTCGGCGCTGTAGATGGCGGTCAGGATCAACTCCTGGATGGTCGCCTGAAGCAGACCCGGCCCGGATGGCACGACCTGCACGATTGCATCGCCCGTCGGCTGGTTGCGCTTGAGGTCGAATCTCTCGGTCGCGTTCTCGAGTCCTTCGAAAGTTTCAAATTCCCAGTCCGCGAGCATGGTGACCTGCAGGGCCTCGACCGCCGGGCCGGTGACACGCACCATTGCGTCGATCCACTCGCCGAGGTCTGCATCTTTCATGAACAGCTTCGGGTCAGCCATGTTCTGGCTTCCGGTATAGCCGATCTTGCCGTCGATCACTGCAATCTTGCGGTGGTTGCGCAGGTCCACCCGGGCGAACAGTGTGCGGACGACTCCCACCTCGAGCATCGGCACTACCCGAACGCCGCCGGCCTTCAGTTGCTCGAAACTGGCGTGGTCGGCGAAGGCACTACTGCCCACGTCATCGACGAGTACTCGGCAGCTGACACCGCGGGCGGCGGCACGCAGCAGCGCCGCCACGACGTCATCCGTGCGGCCGCCGGGCTCCCAGATGTAGAACTCGAGGTGGACGCTGGACTGCGCGGCGTCGATGTCGGTGACGAGCATGTCGAAGAAAACGTTCGGGTCATCGATCAGCTCAAGTGAATTGCCCGGCAACGCCGGGATGCCGGACGTTCCACGTGCGAGTTTCCGAAGCATGATCGCGCCGCGGCTGAGGCCGCTGTCATCGCACGGGAAGTCCGCACTCAGCCCCCCCAGCCACTGCAGGTATGGCTTCCGAAGCTCGGCGATGCGGCGGGCTCGTTTCGTACCGAGCCGTCTCTCACCGAGCAGCAGGTAGATGAACGCGCCGAGCAGCGGCAGGAACAGGATCACGCCGAGCCAGGCCAGCGTGAACCCAACCGTGCCGCGGCGCATGATGACCCGCACGCCAAGCACAATGCGGATCAGCCAGTCGAGCGCCAGGAACGCCAAAGCGATTTTGTAGCTGCCCTGGCTGACGAAGTAGCGGTACATGCTTCTCCGGTATCGACCCCGGATCAGTATAGGCCCGGGCGTAGCAATGCAACTCGCGACGGAAAAAGCAGAAGGGGCCGGGAAGATCCCGGCCCCTCAGTTTGATCTTGCCTCAAGCTACTTCTGCTTCCAGCGCTCGGGGATGGTGCCTTCCCAGCCGTACTTGTCGAGCGTGACCTTCAGGTCGAGCGTCTTGTCGCCGCGCTTGACGCGCACGGTCAACTCGCTGCCCGGGTCCTTGCTTGCCGCGAACATGATCAGCGCAGGCATGTCGCGCACTACCACGTCGCCGTCTACCGTGTCGGCGTCTTCCATGCCTTCTTCAGGCATTTCGTCCGCCAGCCCGACGAGGTGGGTGATGATGTCGCCCTTCTTGATGCCGGCCTTGGCCGCCGCGCCGCCTTCTTCGACTTCTTCGACGATCATGCCGCCCTTTTCGAGACCGTATTTCTTCCAGTCATCGAGGGTGACCGCGTCGCCGGTCAGTCCGAACTTGCCGGCCTTGCCGTGCCAGGTGCGGATGACCGCATCCTTGACGAACTCTTCGCTCTCGTACGGCGAGGCCATGTTCTCGGCGCCCTTCTCGTACGGCACGAACTCGATTTCCTTCGTCTGCGTGTTGACGATCATCTTCTGGTAGCGGGCCGCCAGCGAGATGCCGACGATGCCGTCAAAGTCCAGCGCAATACCGCGCTGCTTCAGGAACGGCAGGAACATCTTGATCATGTCCGGAAGCTGATCGCTCATCTTCGGCAGGGCCATGATCGTGCAGGCCAGGTCCTCTTCCTGCAGGTTGCCGATGGCAAAGCTCTCGACCATGCTTGACTTGGCCTGGCCCTTGCCGACGCCCTTGACCGGGTAGCCGAAGCTTTCGGTCAGCTTGAGGTCAGCGGCCGTCTCTTCGCCGATCGCCAGCAGCATCGAGGCGCCGGTGTCGAACATGAAGGTCTTCTCTTCGCCGTTGATCTCGCACTTCACATACCAGTAGGGAACCAGCTCGCCCATCATCGGGAGGCTGACCGTCGTGTAGCTGATGGTCTGGCCCTCGGTGGGGGACTTGCCTTCGCCCGTCGTGGTGGCGTCGCCGTCGTCTTCGCCCATGCCGTCGTCACTGCCCATGTCCTGCAGCAGGAAGGCGCTCATCGGCTGCATCGGGCCGACGGAGAATTCGTCGTCCTTGCCGCCTTCGTCCTTCTTGGGCTTGTCGTCGCCGGGCTTCGGAAGCCCGGGGATACCGCCGGGCAGGCCCGGGATACCGCCGCCTTCAAGCATGCTGATGATGGTGGCGTCGCTGTCAGTCGGCATCTCGTCAGCGCCGTACTTGGTGATGCTGAGCTTGCTGGCCCCGAAGTCGATCTCGACCTGCTTCATCATCTTGATGACGTTCTGGCCGACGATGCCCATCATGTGCCAGCCAAGCGTGCCGGACATGTGGTCAAGGTTCATGCTGGCTGCGACGCACTTGCCGCGCTCGTAGCCGCCGATCTGCAGGTTGTCGAGAACTACGAGCTTGGCTTCGGCTTCACCGACGCCCTGGACGCCGCCGCCGCCCGGCATGTCGTGCTCTTCAAGCCCGAACTCCTTGCTGAGGCGCTGGTTGATGACCGACTGCGTCGCGCCGCTGTCGAACAGGAACTTGTAGGGGCCTTTGCCGTTCACCTTGACCTGGATGAAGATCAGGCCTTCGAACTCAAACGGCACGGTCAATCCGTCGCCTTCAACTTCTTCGGGTGCTGCCTCGGTCTTCTTTTCGGCCTTCTTCTCGTCCTTGGCCTTCGGGGCATCCTGCGCACTTGTGATCACACAAGGCACAACCAGCCCGGCCAGCAAAACCACGGCCGCCAATGTCTGTATCCATCGCTTCATAAGGTGTTTCCTCCGAACAGTTTGCATGCCCGTCTGCAAGTAGTACGGCCCGTCGGGGCCAGTCCACCCAGCAAAGGGGCGTTGTACGTAGTTGTGGCTCTAGTCAGACAGCCGGCGCCAGCCTCACGCGAAATCTCACGGCAATCGGTGGCAGCGCGAAACGGGGTCTGGCTCCCGTAGGGTGCCTGATCCCGTTTCGCGCACAAGAGTCGCTAGGTGACCGCCATCACCACAACCCGGCCGGCCATGGCCGGGGATAACGACCGAGCCGCGCCAGAATCTCCCGGCCCGACGCCCGAAAACACCCGAATTTGAGGCTCCTGCAGGCAGAGGACAAATCGCCCACGGACCGGTCTTGACCGGTCAATGGTGCCGCGGGAATGTCAATCGCTAGGTACCGTTGAGCATCGAGCGCAACGCCTTCTCTCCATCGAGTACGTACTCGTAGGGGCCCTTCGGCTCTCGCTTCAGCCTGTTGAAGACGCCCGGGTGCGTGCCGCTCGTGATCTGCTTGATCAGCCGTGCCGCCTGCACCGCGAGCCGCAACAACGCCACCAGCGGATGGGTCGCGCCGCGAGGCCCGTGTGCATTCTTCACGTTGGCGGGAGCCGGCCCGGCCGGTTGCTCGCCGGGGCCCCCGGGCGACGTCGCCTCGGCGCAGTCGGCCGACCCATTTTCCACGCGGGCGTCGTCGTTCACGCGGTAGGCGTCGCGGCAGTGTGAGACGCTGCCGTCCTCAAGCACCACGTCGCCGGGCATTGCGCTCTCGGCCGCCACCGCGCGCCGCAAGGCGCCGGCTTCCACGGTCTCCAGTACGCCGGAGGTCAGCAGCACGACCTGACGCAGGAAGCGCACCGTATCGCGGGCGATGGCCTCGACCTCGGCGTCGTTCAGCGGTCCGGTCCTGCTGACACCGCGGACAGTCATGCGCAGGTCGGGCATACCCGCGCCGCCGCGGAAGGCTGTGCGGTAGCAGCCGGGCGGAATCTCGGGTGGCGCGCCGCCGTAGCCGTTTTCCAGGTAGTCATCCGGCAGCGCCGCCAGCTCGGGCCCCGGCCCGGGAAGCCGCCTGCGCGCGATATGCTCCGGCTCCTCGGCGCGCAATTCGGCGCCAGAGGTGGCTGTAGGCGCTGGCTCGGCCGCATCTGCCTGTGCCGGCGTCGCGCCCGCATCCACGTGGTGCGCCGGCTTGTTCGAGTCGCCGGCCGGGGGCGTTCGCCACTTTCGATTGCTCATGATGGATCCTTTCGTTTGTTCTCCCACGAAAAGGATACAAGCCGGTGCGACATCCGATCGGCGACACGGGCAAGAGGCGCCCGGGGTCCCGCCCCGCTCGAAAGGGCGGGGATGGATACCCAAGTGCGCAGGGAGTGAACGACAAACCAAAGCCCAGCCCGCCAGGGCTGGGGTGTGCACGGGCAGGCACCCAGGACAATCCCCGCCCTTTCACACCTGCGCCAAGGCCACGGTGTGCCGGGCGGATCGAGCGTTTCGGGTCGAGCCACATCGTCAGCCCGGCCAGCAATGGCCGGGCCTTCGTATTGCAGGCGCCCGCCCCGACGTAAGCCCAGCCGCCAGCAGCGGCGGAATCAAATAGCCCGGGGCGTAAGCCCCGGGAGATGGGAAGAGCAAACAACAGAGCCGCCAAAGTCGGCGGCATAGGCAGTACCAAAGATAGCCGGCATTCGCCTATGCCGCCCGCTGACGCGGGCTCACGTTGGCCGTTCCCGCACCCAACCCGGGGCTGAAGCCCCGGGCTATTGGATGACGCGTCCTCCGGACGCTGAATTGCCGAAAACCGTGCCGAAATTGAGCCAGACCCCTGCGCCTCGCTACAATGGCTCCCGTGAGCAGGCATCGGTAGGGTCTGGCTCATTCTCGCGCAGCGAAAAGGTGCCTGACCCTCTTGGTGGACCGCGCCGCCCGCAACGACAGACCCGGCGAATGGACCTGTGATGACATCGAGGCCGCCCGCTGCCAAGCCAACGACACGGCCAGGCCGGGTGGCTGGAAGCAGCCGACGCCTGCCGAGTTGTGGCGACGGCGCTGGAGAGTTGCCGAGCAGGACCGCTCAAAGTTTGAAGAACTGTACCGCCGATACGAGGCGGACGTGCGTAAAGAGAAAGGCTGGATGCCGATGCTGGAGTTGGGACACGAGGACCAGTCCGCAATCGACCGCGTCGCAATCAGCCGCGCCTTAATAGACTGTGGTTATCTTGTTGTCCGGAGGAGGCGATTTACTCCACCCATTAAGGGCTCAAAAGCGACGTTAATTTCGTAGGGAGCACAGATATACACATGGGAAGCATGCCCTTAGGATGTTCAGGATTCCACGTCGGTCGCAAGTGGCATGCTCATTATTGGTCATGCCTGCTGGCCGCTGTAACGATCCTAGTGTTTCCGGCCTGCCTTTGGGCCCAACAGTTGACGGTTGCTCTTTCGACAAACTCACCCGCG
Organism: Planctomycetota bacterium; assembly: GCA_020425605.1. Classification (GTDB taxonomy): domain Bacteria; phylum Planctomycetota; class UBA8742; order UBA2392; family UBA2392; genus JACKID01. Next base: position 58,467 of record JAGQRH010000021.1, read on the forward strand.
GCGACGGGAGTACAGGGTGGAGCAGCGTTTTCAAAGGAAATGGCGGCCCTTACGTTATCCGCTTCAAGTGGAACGATCTTGCTTGATGGAGTAACGCTCACCGTCGGCGGGACCGGAGACTTCGTAAATGATTTAGATCCAACCACTGGCATTAGTGTCTGGGTTGACGACGGCGATGGTCAATTCAACTCGTCACTTGATACGATGGTCGGATCGTCAGGAGGGGCGTCGCCTACAATCACTGTCAACTTTGGCAGCTCCTTGTCTGTTAGTAGCGCAGCCACTATGGACATATGGGTTGTTGGCTCGTTTCTGGCGGCAGCCGGCGCTAGCATTCCGGACACATATCAAGTTTCAATCGCCGCGCCAGGTGACGTAAATGTGCAGTCCCCGGCAACCGTGAGTCTTGGGACTCCGAGCCCGGACTCCGACGTTCTTTCTGTTGTAGTGTTCTTTGTTACGAGCATCACCCCCACAGGCGGATCGGGCGGCGAGGCATTTCAAATCGATGGTTCGGGGTTCACTCCGCCCGTGTCGGTAACGATTGGTGGCGTTGACTTGGGAGTTGGAACCGCAAATGGCTCATATACATCGGCTTTTGGATGGGTCACCCCCGACTTGGGTTCCACCGGGGACTACAACATTGTTGTGACAACATCGGAGCTCGGTCCTGTCACAATCGCCCAGACCTATCACCACGCCAAGAAGGAAAGGCACGCGGGTGTGGGCGCTACGTGCACGACCAGCGACCACACAAGGATGTACGGGATGATGAGCGTCGCTGCTCTTGCGATACTCATGGTGCTGGTGCGAGCAGTCGGCGGAACTAAAAAGGGGTCAGGCTACTTTATTGGACCGTATTTCTAGCCGAGTGGGGCGCCTCCCCGTTGTCCTCGATTGTCGGCACGGCTCTACCCAACCTTGATGACCGCCGCCATGGCTGTGTCGCCGGCGGCGCAGCCGGTAAAGAGGCCGTGGCCTCCGCCGTTTGCTGCCAGCTCTTCGATCATTTCGATGATCACTCGCATGCCGGTTGGCCCTTGCGCCGTAGAGCCCCGGCCGAGAGGCCGGGGACACGGGGCGATTTTGCCGCGTGTGCGGGCTTGAGGTGACTCGCCAACTTCGGCGAGTGTCCCCGCCTTTTCAGGCGGGGCTCTAGCCTACCTTGATGACTGCGGCCATGGCGGTGTCGCCGGCGGCGCAGCCGGTGAACAGGCCGTGGCCTCCGCCTGACTGGGCGAGCTCCTCGATCATTTCGATGATGACTCGCATGCCGGTGGGGCCTTGCGGGTGGCCGTAGATCAGCGGGCTGCCGAAGTTGTTGAACTCTTCAAGCTTCTTGCCGGTCTGCTTGGCGAAGTAGACGTCGTTCACCGCGAACGGGTTGTGGGTTTTAAGAGCCTTGATGTCCTTCAGCTCGACGCCGGCAGACTTCATCGCCTGCTGTGCGGCCGGCAGCGGTGCGGTCGGCATCATGCCCTTGCCGACGCGGCACTGGCCGAACGCGAGCACCTGCACCGGGATGTTCTTGTCCTTGCTGAGCTGCTCGGCGCGTTCTTTCGTGGTCAGGATCATGCCGGCGTTGCCGTCGGCGGGGTGGGTCTGTGCGCCGAAGGTGACGCTGCCGTCCGGCAGCACGGGCTTGAGCTTGGCGAGCCCGTCCTTGGTGGTGGGGAACACGCCGTCGTCGGCCTCGATCAGCTGGGCGCGCTTGCCGCTGCCGACCTCGATCGCGAACGTCGTGCGCTTGCGCAGCTCGGCGCCGCGCTCATATTGCTCGTGGCGGATCAGCGTGCACTCGTCCTGCTCTTCGCGCGAGATGCCGTGTTCTTTGGCCACATTCTCGGCGGTCTGGATCATCGCGTTCTTCGCGTACGGGTCCTTATTAAAATTATCCATGACCCAGTTTTCGCTGTCGGCCGTGCCGCCCGGTGCGTTCGGCGCGGGGTAGACGACGTGCGGGCCGTTGCTGCAGCGGTCGAAGGTGAGCCCCAGCACGGTCTCGGTGAGTCCGGCTTCGATCTCGTGGGCGCTGCCGGCGATCACGCGCGCTCCGGTGGCGCAGGCCTGTGCGTACATCGGGCCGGTGATGCCGGGCGCGCCGATCAGACCGGCGACCCAGGGGGCGCCGTAGAAGCTGTGCTTCTGCGGGACGGTGAAGCCGAGCGCGATGCTGGTGAAGATCTCCGGCGAGATTTCGCGCGCGGCAAGCCAGCGCGCGGCCGTGGATGCCGCCAGCGTGACCGAGTTTTCGCCCGCGAGCGAGCCCTGCCATTTGACGAACGGGCTGGCCCAGTAGCCACCGTAGGGGATGTAGACGTTCTTGAGTGCCATGTGAGATCTCCAGTCAGCTAACGCCGGGAGTATGGGCCGCGATTCCAGCGCGGTCAACGAGGGGAACTGCCATTCACCACAGAGAGCACGGAGCACACAGAGTAGGCCTTCTCTGTGCTCTCTGTGGTGAATCCTTTAGTAGGCGGCTGTGCCTTGCACGGGCTGCTCCAGACGCTAAACCCGGGGCTCCAAAGCGAGGGGACGACATGGCTTACACGTTGAAGAACTGGTCGGTGGACAAGGTTGGCGTGATCGGCTCGGGCCAGATCGGGCCGGATATTGCGCTGTTTTTTGCCAAGACGCTCGCGCCGCACGGCGTGAAGATCGTGGTGATCGACGTCAGCGAAGACGCGCTGGCCAAGGGCAAGGCCAAGCTCGAAAAGAAGGTCGCCAAGGGCGTCGAGAGCAAGGCCTTTAAACCAGATCAGGCCGAGCGGATGACCGGCAGCATCAGCTGGACCAGCGACTACAACGAGCTCAAGGGCGCCAAGCTGGTGATCGAGGCCGCGACAGAAGATTTGAACATCAAGCAGAAGATCGTGGCGGCGCTGGAAAGCGTGGTGGCCGACGACTGCATCATCGCCAGCAACTCCAGCCACATGGAGCCCGAGGTGATCTTCGAGAAGGCCAAAACGCCCGAGCACACGCTGGTGATCCATTACTTCTTCCCGGCCGAGCGCAACATCATCGTCGAAGTCGTGCCGAGCAAGCACACACACGACGTGGTCACCGACTGGCTGATGGAATTCTACGAGCAGATCGGCAAAGCGCCGATCAAGGTGGGCTCGCGCTACGGCTATGCCATCGACCCGGTGTTCGAGGGCCTGTTCCTCGCTGCGGCGCTGGAGGCCGAGAAGGGCTCCGGCAGCGTGAAGCAGGTTGACGCGATTTCGCAGAAGGCGCTGGGCCAGGGCATCGGCCCCTTCACCGCAATGAATCTGACGGGCGGCAATCCCCTCACGGCCGTCGGTCTCGATCACTACACAACCAAGATTCACAAATGGTTCCGCACGCCCGCCAGCCTGAAGGAAAAGGTTGAGAAAAAGGAGAACTGGGAGACGGCCGGGCGCGGCGAGAAGGTCGAGTACACGGAAGACGAGTTCAAGAAGGTCGCCGACGCCATGACCGGCGCGTACTTCGGGCTGGTCGGCGAGATCGTCGATTCCGGCATCAGCAACATCGGCGACATGAACATGGCGGTCAACACGGCGCTGGTGATCCGTGAGCCGTTCGCCTGGATGAATGAAATGGGCGTGGCCAATGCGCTCAAGCTGGTTGAGAAGTACGCGGCTGACAACTCGGGCTTTCCGGTGCCGGAGTGCATCAAGAAGCAGGCCGCGAGCGGTCAGCCGTTCGAAATCCCGATGGTGTTCCGCGAAGACAAGGACGGCGTGGCGGTGATCAAGATCCGTCGCCCGGGCGTGCTGAACGCGCTGAACCTGGAAGTCTTCCGCCAGCTGCGCAATCACTGCGAAGCTGTGGAGGCTGACGCCAACATCAAGGGCGCGGTGATCACCGGCTTCGGCACCAAGGCGTTCGTCAGCGGTGCCGACATCGACATGCTCGCGGCGCTGAAGACGGCGGCCGAGGGTGAAGACAACAGCCGCCAGTTCCATGCAACTTTGGACTACATCGAAGACATGAAGAAGCCGGTGGTGTGCGCCTACAACGGGCTGGCGTTCGGCGGCGGCAACGAGCTGGCGATGGCCTGCCACGCGCGCATTGCGCGCAAGGGTCTGAAGATTCTGGCCGGGCAGCCCGAAGTGAACCTGGGCATCATCCCGGGTGCAGGCGGCACGCAGCGTTTGCCTCGCTGGATCCCGTTCGACCGCGCACTGGAGATGATGCGCACGGCCAAGCCGATCGACGGCACGACCGGGCTTGAGCTGGGCCTGATCCGTGAAGAAGTGGACGGCGATTTGGTGGACCGCGCTGTCGCGCTCGTGAATGAATTCGCATCCGGCAAGACCGAGCTGAAGCGCATCAACCGCGAGCCGGTAGCGGGCGTGCCGGACAAGGCGCCGGAGATCGACCTCGGCCACCTCAGCAAGAAGATCGACGCGATCCTGTGCAACACAATCATTGAAGGCTGCAAGCAGCCGCTGCGCGAAGGGCTGAAGCTGGAAAGCAAGGCATTCGGCGAGTGCGTCGAGACCGAAGACATGCACATCGGCATGGAAACCTTCCTCAAGGAAGGCGCCCGCGCCAAGGCCGCGTTCGTGAACAAGTAAACTGTCGCAGAGTCTCACAGAACCCGCCGTGTAAACGGCGGGTTCTGCATTCTTCTCGGCCGCGCTATTCGAAATCGACGGGCTGGCGCAACTCGCTGGCTACCGGCTTTCCGTTGCGGGTGGCGGGTTTGTACTCCGCCTCTCGGAATGACTTGCGCAGCTGCTTGTCGAGCCAGTCCTTGCCCGTGCCCCGCTCAAGACTGACGCTCAAGACATGCCCGTTCTCGTCAATCGAGATCACGGCAAGCACGTGCCCCTCGAAGTTGTTTCGAACCTCGGCCGGCGCACTCCACTTGGTCAGGCGCGGCGCGAGCCAGATATCCGGGCGCGACACCACTTCTTTGACTTTCACCGGGCTGCTGGCGATCGGCTCCGGCTGCTTGTTCTCAGGCTGAACGGGCTTGGCCACCGGGCGTTGCAGCAGCGGTTGGTGTTGCTGGCGTGGTGCAAACGGGGCAGCCTCGCGCGGCGGTTGCAACGGCGTCGGCACGACGGGCTCCGGCTCGGGCTCGAAGTGCGGCATCACGTCGTCCGTGTTGAACGCGGCTGGGTCGGCGTCGATCTGCGGCGTGTCGTCGGTCGGCGTGCGGATGAACTCCGTTGCCATCGGCTCTACTTCGCCGGGTGCTACTACGGGCTGGGTTACTTCGGCCTGGGTGGTCACGGCCGGTGCGACGCCGGCAGGCCCGGCCGATACAACGGCACACGCCAGCGCGATTGCGCCGGCATGACAGCTCGCTGCAAGGATGAGCCCTCGTAACTTCATGCCGAAAGAGGGTACCTTTGAAGGGGGCGGCCTGACAACAAAAGTGGCCGGCGGGGGCATGGGTCCCGCCGGCCACTTCCTGTGCAGGGGAGTCCTAGAACTCCCAGCCGATGACAACCCAGGTGCGGAATGCCGGTGAATGCCCGCCGATGCCTGCGTACGCGACGATGTTTACGTGCATCTGCGGCAGCGGTTTTATCTGGATGCTTGGGCCCAGCAGGTGTTCGTTCACGAAGTCGCCGCGGTCTTCGGCCGTGTCGACGAATTCGTTCTCGGTCTCGAGCCCGATCGAGAAGAACGAGTCGATCACCGTGTAGCTGATGCCCGCGGTGATGGCGTAGATGTTGTCATGATCGCCGCCGAGGACGTGCTCGAAGACGAAGTTCACGCCCCAGTGCAGCCCGTCGATGATCTTGTCGCCGAGCAGGATCTTGCCCTCAAGCGCGTCCGGCTCGCCGTTTTCCATCGTGTATTCAAGGTACAGCGTCGGGTTGGTGTAGATGAAGCCCCACTTGAACGGCGCCCAGCGCACCTCGAACTTGCCGGCCGAGACGCCGAAGTTGCCCTCGGAGCCCTGCTTGGATAGCTGCAGGTAGATATCGAGCTGGAAACGCAGGGGCAGCCCGAACTCGACTTCCAGAAGAAAGCGGTTGTCCACTTCTTCCGAGTCATGGTTGCTGCGGCGCGGCACCGTGAGGCGGTGCCAGAACTCGAACTCGATTTCGCCCTCGGGAATCACGTAGGTGCGGGTTCGGTTCCAGCGGCGGGCGCTGGTCCAGCGCGGCTGCTCGTTGCTGCCGATCAGCTCTTCTTCCTTGAGTGCGGGCTGCTTGCCTTCGACCTTGATGGCCGGTGCGTCCCACGAGTGCGTACCAGTGGCTTCTTCCCCGCCCGTCTCATTACTGCCCTCATCCTGGTTGCCCGCCTCGGCGGCCGGGTCTACGGGCGCTGCATGCAGTGCGCCCGTGACGCCGATGCATGCCATGAACATAAGTGATGCGATCCAGACTTTCATACTCACCCTTTCCGTTGGTCAATACGAAACCCATACGGCAGGCCGGACTTCGCCGGGAGTCGAAGGCCAGCCTGCGCACAGGCAAAGCAGGAGTTGTTACTTATCCCCGGAGCGGCCGGGGCGGTGACGCAGACTGACAGCGATGGGGTCGCCGCGATTCAGTCAGCGTCAACTGTAGGTTCCGCAAGCGCTCTGGTTATGACAAGAAAACTGTGAAGGTCGGCAGGTCGTTGCTGAAGAAAGAGCGCTTCTCACCGATGGAGGAGATTTCGACTGCCTCGAACGCGGATCGCTACTCCGGCGTCGCCTGCCACTCGCTCCAGTCAAGCGCCGGGGACGCATCTGTTCCAAGCCCCGTGAGCTCCCACGAGTAGCCTTCGTCAGGTTCGGAGGCGCGATAACTGCTCAGACTCAGCGGCCGGCCGAATGGCGCATCCTCGCTGATGATCGTTTCGGTTATGTCTTTGTAGTCGCCTTCGATCTTTGGTCGCAGACTGCTTCGAGTTTCTGTAACCAGTCTGCCTCGCCAGGTCCGGCCGGCGAACACGTAATCCTGCTCCGGTCCCGTAGTGGTCTCAAGCGGACGTTGGTCTTGCCAGGTGCTGTACTTCGCAGACCGTGGTTGTTTGCCTCTGAGTCCTGCGAAACGGGCAATGGCTTTTACGGCAATGCCATCGGCGATCTTGAACTCCATCGCTTCGACCAATCCGAGTTCGTCGTCCGGGCGCGTGCACTCGAGTATCGCGCGCTCCTCAGTGAGCTTGGCCAGCGTCAGCCTGCACCTGCTGTATTGTGCCCAATCTCCGACCTTTGCATCGGGATGAATGCCCCAATTGTAGCCGAACGACAGATTCTGATTTACGAGGCGTTCAAGGTCTGCTGCTGCAACAGATTGAATCACGGGGCTGCGCAGAGTCCTTTCTTCCTCATCGGTAGGGGCAGGAATCTCTGTCCAGTCCAGAAGGGCCGGGAAGTCGCTCGAACTGGAGAGCATCTGTGCCACAGCAGTGTTGGCTGCGCCTTTCTCCACTTCCTCGCGAATCGACTGCTGAAACCAGTTTGCGTCGGACTTCCATACTCTGGTGATGCTGTCCGGGTTGCCTGCCTTCTTGGTCGACTTTGACCAGCGACGGATGGTCGTCAAAGTCCCATTCCACTTTCGGCCACCCTGTTCGAATTCTTCGAATGGCTCCTGGCTCAAGTCTGAACTGCCGCCCCCTCCCAGACCTACCGCGCCGAGGGCTTTGATCGGCGCGACCTTTGCCTGGAACGGCTTCTCGCCGACCTTGCCGGCCCAGGCGCGTCGGACCCGCTTCGCAATGGCCCCTGTCATCTCGAACTCATAGGCCAATACAACTTCGCTTGCTGGTAGTTGATGCTCGACAGTACAGACGTTTCCACGCACAAACGCCACGCGAAACGACTCCTGCGTGCCGTCGAAGTCCTTGTACTTCGCCCCCTGACCGGCGACCGGATTGTCGTGGATTGCCCAGAATGAGTTGCGTGTCTCGCGCTCGCCAGACTTGTACGACTCCAGCAATGCCGAGTCGTCATCCTGCGCAACGGCCGCTTGTGGGTTCACCGGCAGCAAGATGAAGAACGCAATCGCAACAGTTACCAGAGTTCTGACGGCGACCATGCTGATACTCCTGGTTCTCACGGCGAACGTACGTTGAGATCTTCACACGATGGATGAGTTTAGCTCGCGTCGCCGTCGCCTGCAGTTGCGCGTTCCTTGGTGGCGTCTTCGGCGGCGGGGCCGACCCGGCCGGTGGCGTGGGTGGCCGCGGATCTGAGCGCGCCGCTGCTGTGGCGTGGCGACAGGACCTCGCCTTCTACCGCGAACTCGGGCTCTTTCTCGACGTCGTCCATGGCGCTGTACTGCAGCTCATAGAGCTTGTGGTAGAGACCCTTCTGCTGCAGCAGCTGCTGGTGGCTGCCGCTTTCGGCCAGTTTGCCCTTGTGCATCACAATGATCTTGTCGGCCTTCTGGATCGTGCTGAGCCGGTGCGCGATCACAATGCTGGTGCGCCCTTTCGTCAACTTCACCAGCGCCGCCTGGATCAGCTCTTCTGTGTGCGTGTCGATGCTGCTGGTCGCTTCGTCCAGAATCAGCACGGCCGGATCGAACACCAGTGCGCGCGCGAACGACAGCAGCTGGCGCTCACCGGCGCTGAAGGTCTTGCCGCCTTCTTCCACCTTGGCGTCATAGCCGCCGTCGAGCTTCATGATGAACTCGTGCGCGCCGACGTAGCGACAGGCCTGCTCGACCTGCTCGCGCGTTTTGGTCAGGTCGCCGAGGCGTAGGTTGTCGAACACGGTGCCCGCGAACAGGAAGACGTCCTGGTGCACGGTCGCGATGTTTCTGCGCAGGCCTTCAAGCGTCCATTCGCGTACGTCGTGGCCGTCGACTTTCACCTTGCCGCCCTGGATGTCGTAGAAGCGGCAGACGAGGTTGATGATCGTTGTCTTGCCCGCTCCGGTGTGGCCGACGAAGGCTACGGTCTGGCCGGGCTCGATCGTGAAGTCGACGCCGCGCAGCACCGGCTCGCCGGGTTTGTACTCGAACATCACGTTCTCAAACTCGACGCGGCCTCTTGCCCGGCCGAAGTCCTGCGCGCCGGGCTGGTTCACGATGTCGCGCTTTTCGTCGAGGATCGTGAAGATGCGCTCGGCCGCGGTCATCGCGCCCTGCACCACCTCGAACTTTTCCGTCAGGTCGCGAATCGGCGTGAAGAACATTTCCGTGTAGCCGATGAACGCGAACAGCAGGCCGATGCTGAAGACTTCACCGTTCGTGAAGTCGAACTTGCCGAGCACGGCCGCGCCGCCGAATGCGATCACCGTCGCGATGCCTGTGGCGGACAGCGTGGTGCTGACCGGGCGGAAAATTGCCCAGGCTTTGCGCTGGTCGATGAAGTGCTTCTTGTAGTCCTGCCCGATGGCATCGTAGGCGTCGTCGTTGCGCTTTTCCTTGTGAAAAAGCTGCACGACGCGCACACCCCCGAGAACCTCGGCCGTGAATGCGTTGATGCGTGACAGCGCGGCTCGCCAGCGGCGGTAGGCGTTGCGGGCGTACTTTCGGAAGATCAGAGTGGCGATCAGCATGAACGGGACAATCGCGAGCGAGATCAGCCCCAACTTCCAGTTCATGACCATCAGGAAGATCATGATTCCGGCCAGCATGGCGATGTCTTTCAGGATCATCACCAGCGCGGTGCTGAACATTTCTTCCATGGCGCCGACGTCGTTGGTCGTGCGTGTGACCAGCCGCCCGACAGGATGTCGGTGGAAATAGGCCAGGCTGAGCCGGTGGACGTGGCTGAACAACTCCATACGGATGTCGTAGATCACGCGCTGGCCCAGCCCGGCAAGCAGGTAGCCGTTGCCCCATTCGGTGAAGAACGCGCCGATGCGCACGAACAGGAACAGCCCGGCCATTACCCACAGCTGCTGCATGGCGGTGAAGTCGCCAAACGATGGAAAGAACGGCGTGATCGCCTCGCGCACGGCGTTGGCGACGAAGCTGTTCTCTTTCTTGAAGATCAGGTCGACGGTCGCGCCCATCAGCGCGGGAGGCAGGATCGCGAAGAAAGCAATCACGCCGACCAGCGCCGTGCCGACCAGCACGCGAGCCCAATAGGGTTTCGTGTAGCCGGCCATGCGGCGAAACAGGACCGGATCCCAGACATTCGTCTTGATCTTGTCCTCTAGCAGGTCTTCTTCAAACGTGTCAGCCATGGAACTGCCAGGTTTCCGGTGTCAGGTGCCAGGGAAGGCAAACGCCGCGCAGTTGCAGTTCCCTGAAACCTGTCCTCTATCCTTGCTCGCTTAGCTCTTCTTCCAGTTGCTGCTTTCCGTGCAGCTCGGCGTAGTAGCCTTCCTTCTTTAATAGCTCTTCGTGCGTGCCGCGTTCGGCGATGTGGCCGTTCTCGAGCACGATGATTTCATCCGCGTGCTCTACCGTGCTAACGCGGTGGCTCACGATGATCGTGGTGCACTCCTTCATCACCTGCTTCAGCCCGTGCAGGATTGCCTCTTCGGTCTGGGTGTCCACCGCGCTGAGGCAGTCGTCCAGCAGCAGGATCGCCGGCTTGCGGGCAATCGCCCGTGCGATGGCAACGCGCTGCTTCTGGCCGCCGCTAAGGTTCACGCCTTTTTCGCCGAGCAGCGTTTCGTACTGCTTCGGGAAACCCAGCACGTCCTGCTCAACCTGCGCGATGCGCGCGCACTGCTTCAGCCATTCGACGTCGGCGTCGTGGGCGTTCTCACCGGCATTCACTTCGTGGTCGTTGCCTAGCGTGCCCAGCGCGATGTTCTGCAGAATCGACTCGCTGAACAGGAATGTCTCCTGCGGCACTGAGCCGATCTGCGTGCGCAGCACATCCAGCGGGATCGTCCGCACGTCGTAGCCGTCAAGGAACACCGTCCCGGCCGGGGGATCGTAGAGACGCGGTATCAGGCCCAGCAGCGTGGACTTGCCGCTGCCGACCGGGCCGACGATGGCGAATGTCCTGCCCGGCTCGATCTTCAGGTTGATGTCGCGCAGGGCCCAGTCCGGCTCTTCGACTTTTTCGTTCTCGACGTCGCCTACCACCGCGCTGACGCTCGGCGCCGGGAAGTACTTGAAGCTGAGGTTCTTGATCTCGATGCCGCCCTGCAGCGATTTGACGTCGACCGGGTGCTCCGCGTCCACGATCTCTGGCTCGACGCTGATGATGCGCTGGATGCGGTCCATGCTTACGCGCCCGCGCTGGTACAGCATCACCACCCAGCCCAGGCCGATCATCGGGCCGCTCAGGCGGATCAACCACTGGAAGAAGGCCACAAACGCGCCGACGGTGATCTCGCCGCTGATCACGAGGCTGCCGCCGTAGACCACGACGACGAGGTCCGCCAGGCCGAGCATCAGCACCAGCAGCGGGTTCTCGAGCGCGACTACCTTGGCCAGGTGCATGCCGCGCCGGAAGTATTCGCGCGTCAGCCCGGCGAACATGCGGACTTCGCTTTCTTCCTGCACGAACGACTTCACGACCTTTGCGCCCGCGTAGCTTTCACGCGCGCGCTCGGCCTGGATGGCGAACTGCACCTGCACGCTGTCGTAGCGCTCTTCAATGGCATGCGCCAGCTTGGCGACGATCAATGGTATGAACGGCAGCGTCACGGCGCTCGCCAGCATCAGCTTCCAGCTGATCGAGCTCATGTACATAGGGACCATGATGAAATAGAGGCTGGTATCGATGATCAGCAGCAGGCCGAAGCCGAAGAAATTTCGCACGCTGTCCATGTCGGATGTCGCGAGCGACATCATCTCGCCGGTCTTGGCGCGGTCATGGAAGCGCGAGGCCAGCCGCTGCACGTGGCCGAAGAATTTGCCGCGCAGGTCATGGGTCAGGTTGATGCTGGCCCGGGCGTAGTCGAGCGACATCCAGTAGCGGAAGATGCCGGTGATGGCCACCACCAGGATGTAGCCGAGCGCATAAACCCATATGCCTGACAGGAAGCCGTCGCTGCCGAATATGCTCATCAGCGGGTTGCCCAGGCGCTCAAGGTCCGCGGGCGTCTGGTTGGACGACGTCAGGTACTCGAGGTGGTTGATCGCCCACTGCACCAGCTTCGGCGTGAAGGTGTCGAAAATGTCCACGAACACCAGCGCCAGCGTGCCAATGAGGTAGAACCGCCAGTAGGGGCGGCCGTAAGAAAGCATCTTGAAAAACTTGCGTAACACACCGGCCTCGAGGTGCGGCGAGCTTCACCGCGCGAAGGATTCTGTCGAATGCTCTGGACGTGTCAAGAGCAAGGGCGACGTGGGCCCTCCCCCGCGCTGCCCCCCGGAGTTATAGTCACTCCCCCGTGCAAGGAAGGCACCGGTATTCAGAATAACTGAACCCTTTGCCGTAGCACGGTTGCTTAACGCTTGTCGCTCTCTCACGGTTGCAAGGAATACGAACATGAGACTTTTGAAATCTGGACTACTGCTGGTGGCACTGAGTGGCCTGTGCGCTGCGACACTGCAAGCCGTTGAGCCGGGTGACTTTGCGCCGCGCGGCTCACTTCTGTACACGCGCATTCATGACCTTGCCGGTGCCGCGAAGAAGCTGGCCGGCGACGACTGGCGCGACCAGGTTGAGCGCATGTTGCTGGTCCGCAACCAGCGCGACTTCGACGAATCCGAAGCCCTGATCGAGGAGATTCGCGGCTTTGCCGACTTCTTCGGCGACACCGAGTTCATCATCGGCGACGTAATGATCCGCGAGCCGTTCATCCAGAGCGCAACGATCGTCCGGTTAAAGGAAGGCGCGCCCACGGAATTCAGTGAGGCCTTCCGCGACTGGGTCAAGGAAAACGATCGCAAGGCCGAGATCAAGCCCGACAGCATTACGTTCGAAGGCGTCACCATCCGCATCACCAAGGGCTATCTGATCATCATTACCGGCGGGATGATGGACGCGCACATCGCCGACGTGCTCGATGGCTTCAGCGATGAAAGCCTCAGCAAGGTCGAGCGCTTTGCAAAATGGAACGCCAAGGCCAACGGCGACATAGTGCTGTACGCCGACATGAAGGCCTGGCGCGCGGCGATCGACCGCCTTGGCGAAGACTTTGACCGCGAAGCACGCTTCGCGCTCGAAACCGTCGAGTGGCAGAAGTGGGAGCTGATCACCGGCAGCGTCAACCTGCCCGGCAAGACGGGCGGGCTCGGCATCGACGTGAACCTGAGCCTCAACCAGCCCTTTGAGAAGGTCAACGCGTTCCTGAAGCCCGCGGGCGGTAGCCGCCTGGTCAACGTGCTTCCCAGTGAGTGCATCGGCTTCGTCAGCATGCAGCTGGGCCGCGGCCATGAGCAGACCTACACCGACCTGCTGCACTTCTTCCATGACTTTGACCAGAACGAGCGCCCGAACCGCATCCGCCGCCAGATCGGCTGGATGGAGCAGGACCTGAAGTGGACCGAGGAAGAGCTTCGTTCACTCGAGAATGAAGACAAGGAAAGCGACAAGGACGGCACGCCCGACCCGCAGACCGCCAAGGCAGAGCCCGCACCCGTGCCGCGCGAAGATGGCGACGGCGACGGACCGACGTTGGAAGAGCGCAAGGCCGACCTAAAGGCCCGCATCGAGAGCCAGAAGGAAGAAATCGCCGCGCTGCAGAAGCAGCTCGACGCCATGACCTACCGCCCGTTCGAGCCGGACCCGGAGCAGCGCAAGGACCGACGCTCTGACGCCGAGAACTTCCACGACAACATCAATGAGACGTTCCGGAAGATGGGCCTGACCCGCGAAGTCGTGCTCAGCGCCATCGGCCAGGAAGCCATCATGGGCATCCTGAACCTGCCGGACCCCAACTTTGACCGTAACGACCTGGACCGTGCGTATGAGGACATGTGGTTCGTGCTGGTCGAGACCGACGAGGGCTGGCCGGAGGTGAAGGAAAAGCTGCTCGACACCATTCTCGCGCGCAAGTTCCCCGACGACATGCCGGAAGAAGACCGCGAGCGCGCCAAGCGCCAGGCCGAAAAAGCCATGTTCAAGCAGGTCGAGGGCGGCGAGATTCTGCGGCCGAAGGGCCTGCGCGCCGACTGGTGTGCCTTTGCAGGCGACAGCTTTGTCGGAATCGCCCCGAACCAAGACGTTGCGTTGCGAATCCTGAAGTCCGGCGTCGGGCAGGGGCGCATGGCCACGGGCAACATCCCCGGGGGCTCGGTTTCCGGCAGCAAGTTCGCCCACGTCAACCTGCGCGACATTCTGCAGAAGCTGGTCCTCGGCGAAATGAACCGCAACACCTCAAACGCAAGCTTCCCCGACCCGCACTTTGACCTGGCCAAGTATCTGCCGGGCGGCTTTCACGTCAGCCTGTCCAGCGATGAGGGCAGCCAGGGGATTTCCCTGTCGCTGCGCACCGGCGGCGAGTCAAGCCCGGCCCCGGTCATGAAGATGTTTGCCGATGCGATTGAGCGTCACAAGGCCTACCGCCACGACCGCGACACGCTGAATGAGCTTTCGCGCGCCATTCGCGGCTGGCAGGACTCGAAAATCGAAGCGTTCAAGGAGATGGGCGACGGCGAGCGCGCCCGGCTGATCAAGTCCGTCGACCCGCAGAGTCTGGTCGCCGAGGGCCTGTTCAAGCCCGAAGACGGCCTGCGAAGCTGCTTCGACCCTGCGATGGCCGAGCGGTTCCAGGCAATGCTGCACGACCACGCGGAGTTCATGGGCCCGGCGAAGGACCAGCCGGACGACCTGTCGGATTCGAGCTACGAGTGGTTCGGGCTGCCGACGGACCTGCAGTACAGCGATGAGCGCGGCTGGTTCCGCGCCGATGACAAGAACCCGTGGATTATCTGCCAGATGCAGGGCAACTGGGCGCTCGATGGGCGCATGTGCCTGATCTGGTCGAGCAGCAGCGACGTCCACTGGCTGTCGGTAGCGGAGTTGTCCAGGCTGCGCACGGCGATCACGAGCGGCGAGAAGTGGGAGCCGTTTGACGCAAGGAACGCGCCGCAGCCGGAATGGCGCGCCCGAAAGGAAATGGCCCGCAAAGAGTGGGAGATGCAGGACCTGATCATGAAGCTGGCAGAGCGCCGTGAAGCCCTGAAGCAGGAGGGCAAGGACGCGCGCCTCAAGTTCAACGGCAGCCTCGAGGCCAACGCGGGCAAGGCCCTGCGCGAGTTGCTGGGGCTGAGTGAGGACGACTGGTTCAACTTCGAGAACGCCGGCAATCTGACGGTAGAGACCGGAACAGACGGCAAGGTGAAAGCCCGCTTCGAGAAGTGGGGGCAATGGATCGAGTTGACCGAGCGCGAGCCGAACGATGAAAACGGCTGGGAGCCATACGTCATCAAGAGCTCGTTCGACGAGTAGGCACAGGCAAACACAAGCAAGGTTCAGGCAACCCAGTCAGCCCGGCACGCGAGTGCCGGGCTGACTTTTTGGATCGGCTCGCCTGAGAATCTCGAAGTTTCTTTTCAGCCATCCGGGCGGGTTTGGGGGTGGCTGCTGCGTTTTTTCGGCTCAAACCATATTCGCTTCGCCGCTATGGGTGAGGGGCGAGGAGCCCTTCGAGCCCTGGCTAGTTCGCGAAGCGAACGTACCTGAGCGGCCAATTGGCCGCTCAGGATGCCGGGGACACGCGGCTTGCCGCGTGAATGAGCTTCGATTCGCCCGCCAGGGCGGCGGGCGTCCCCGCCTTTTCAGGCGGGGCTCTATGGTGGGACATGACCGACCACGAAATGGCATCCGAGGGCGAGTACTTCGACGGCCGAACGGCCGATGGCTCGCGCCCGTCGATGCCCTCGGCCGGGCTGGATGACGGCTGGACCGATCCGATCCCCGGCGGCGACGAGAACAAGACCGCGCTCGAGATCGAGCGCGACCGGCTGGACTACGAGATCGACCGCCAGCATCTCAACGACCTGGACCTCACCTGCCGGTTCGCCCGCAAGATGGTGCACCTCGGGCTGCACGCCATAGACCATCCCGAAGAGTACAACAGCGACAGCAGCCCCCAGCCTAAGCCGGGGGCATCGGAGCCGGCAACCGAACAAGAACCGGAACCGGACAACGAAGCCCCAGAAAACACACCGCCCAGCCCCGCCCGACAGGGCGGCGCAGATCGCGGCGGGCGCAGCCCGTACGAGGGCGCCTACAAAGGCGGCTTGAATGCACCACGGCTACCCAGAGTCGGCGAGGGCGACGCGGGCGTCGATGTTCCTGAGCCTGCACACGATCAGCCGAAAGAAGACTCGATCCAACGCCAGGAACGTGAGCTGATCCACATCGTCCACCGCGCAACGCGCGAGAGCACTCCGCGCGTGGCCGTGCCCAGGCCCGGCCAGCTCAAACTCGAACAGGCCATCATGATCGGCGAGCGCGGCAGCAAGCTGCTGATCGACGCATCGGCCAGACGCGCCGAGCTTGCGCACAAGCTGGTCGCGATTGCGCTGCAGCTCGATACGCGCAAATCCTTC
>JAGQRH010000022.1 GCA_020425605.1 Planctomycetota bacterium
AGAAGTGCCTGAAAAGTTCGCGGCCATGGAAGCACCCGACTTGACCGACAAGGACAGAATCGAGGCCGGCAAGAAGGCATATGCGTCCAGTTGCGCCGGTTGTCACGGTGAGGCTGGCAAGGGCGACGGGAAGTACGCCGCCAAGATGGACCCCAAGCCGACCGACCTGACCAGTGCCGAGTTCCAGGACGCGGTTACCGACCAGTACATTCTTTGGCGCATCAAGACCGGCGACGAAGGGTATGCAGGTGAAGGCAAGTCCAAGATGAAGTCCAAGGGCTCGGCCAGCGACAACGACTTGTGGGAGCTGACTGCATTCGTGCGCTCTCTCAAGCCCGCGAAAGTTGAGCCTCTCTCGCACGACGAGATGGAGAGCCTGATGGACGACCTGAAGGCCGAGTGGAAGAAGGTCCAGGCTGCCACTTCAGCCAAGGACAAGGACAAGGGCGCTGCAGCGGCTGACAAAATTGCCGAGCTGTCCGACAAGCTGATGGGCTACGACGGAAACGTGCGCGGCGGTGATCACGACGGGGAAAAAGTCCGCGACCAGGCGGACTGGAAGAAGTTCGCTGAAGACTTCAAGGCCGCGGCAGAAGAGTACTCCAAACTCGCGAAGGCAGGCGAGTGGGCCAAGGCCGGCGATGCGCAACCCAATATCGGTGACGGCTGCGGCAACTGCCACGACGTCTACAAGAAGAAGCGCAGATAGGCCCGCAACACGAGATTCCAGGGGGCGGCCAATCGGCCGCCCCTTTCCATTGGAAGCAGATTCATCGGATCTGAACACTGAGCCGCAGCCGTCTATTCGTCCTTGCCGCCCCACGAAAGGAAGGCGGCAGTCGGTGACAACGGATGGACCGGCGGCTCATCTAGCAGGATTGCGCGGCTCTCGCGCTCGGCCTCGAGCCCGTCAGCGTCAGCGCCCTGCAGCATCGCCGGCGCCTCGCGAGTTCCCGCACGCAGCTTGAGCGCGCCAGAGAGCAGGAACACCCAGCGGGCATTTCCCACCTCCAGCTTGTCGCCGGGGTGCAGCAACACCTGGGTCTTGTCCCTCGGCCAGTCTCTGCGCTGGGCATGCGTGAGGTGCTGCCACGCCTCATCGCCGCGCAGCAGGTTGTCGAATACATGGCGCGCCCACGCGTCCTCGAGTTGCCGGCGCAACTGGGGCGAATGGTCCACCAGCTTTCGGACTTCGCCGAGGTGCAGTCGCAGTGCTGTCACCGTGGTGGCTGCACGCACCGTTGCGCTGCGAGGCTCGCCGGTCAGTAGTGCCATCTCACCGACGACTTCTCCGCCTCCCAGCACGTCCAGCAGGCACTCCGATTCTCCCTGTCCCTTGACGACATGCGCGGCACCGCGGGCGATGATGAACATCGCGTCACCCTTCTCGCCTTCCCGCAGCAGTACCTCGTCGCGCGCGAACACAACCTCCCGGGCGGCCTCGGCCAGCTTCTTCAGCAACTCCGGCTCCAGCGACCGAAACAGCGGAATGCCGCGCAGCAGCTCAGCGGTGGAGGGAAGTTCGCCGTGCACGGGCGACAGCGCAAGGCTGGCCATGCGGTGCTCGACAGACTTGAGAAAGTCGGCTGCTACGGCGTCGGGGATCAGGCCTTCCTTGTCGAAGCGCTCAAGGGCGGTGCGCTCGAGGTTCAGCTCAACTCTCTTGCCCAGTCGCAGCTCGATGGCCGTGGCGACTTCCGGGGCATTGCCGCGCAGGTCTTCCAGTGACTGATGTGCAGTGCGCCGGAAGCGCTGGTAGGCGGCCGATACCTTGCGGACGCCCTCGGACTCGCGGTCAGGATTCTCCTCAAGTGCCTGGAGCACGCGGCTTGCGGCGAGTGACTCCACCCAAGCCAGCTCATACAAGCGGGAGATGTCCCGGAACGCTACCTTGCCGCTCACGAACGGCAACCTGCGCGCAACCCGAAGCACGAAATTGCGCAAACGAAGTGCTCGACCGGAACGGCTGTCGGGCGACGCAAGATCGCCGGCGGCGAGGCGCTCAAGTTGCGCGTCGATCTCGAAGGCCAGAATCTGCAACGTCGGCCCCGTGATCATGCCGGTCTCGTTCGACTCGTCGTAGGCGGAGCGCTCAATGGCAATTGCCTGGTACCACGTCAGTTGTTCCAGCTCGGCGGGGTTGTCCCGGCGCAGCTCGTTGCGGGAATCCCGGATTTGGCCTTCCACGGTTCTGCGGCGTTCGTGCATCGATTCGCGCAGCTGATGCCAGTGGATCGTGCGGTAACGGGAGCGCGCAGACAGGCGCTCGATGTCGCCTTCAACCTGTGCAAGAACCCGCGCCTGCGCCAGCAATCTCATCAGTCGCTCGCCGGGCGGTCGTTTGCTGAAGCCCAGCTTGCGAAGCAGCCAGCCTGTTGTGGTGCCGTTGACCAGGATCGTCAGCAGAACCACTCCTGCGGTCAGACGCAGCATCTCGCCCCGCACTCCCTCAGCGAGGCCGGCGTTGGCCGCCAGCAGCAGCGCCAGCGCCAGCGAAACGGCGCCGCGCAGGCCACCCCACGCCATCACGATTGACTGGCGCGCGCTGACGGGAGGGCCAAGAAGCCCCATCAGAGGTCTGAATGCGAACACCACAACGAAGCGGATGGCCATGATGCCGGCCCATGCGACGAGCGTGATCACCAGCCCCGTCATTGAGTAGTGCTCAAACTGGCCGGCGATCACCATGCCGGCCAGGAAGAAGATCAGCGTGTTCGCGATGTGCGTCAGCATGCCGAGGAAGTCATGTTGCCGGTGGCGCACTTCGGGGCTGATGGAAGGTCGGCCCGGGCCGCTCATCCAGAGCCCGAGCGTGACGATGGCGATTACCCCCGAAACGTGAAGCGACGCTTCCGCCAGGATCATCGCCGCATAGCCCATCACGATCGTGAGCGTGATTTCGACCTTGGGCTCGTCAAAGATGCGGCTGAGCAGCCATGTGAGCGAGATCCCCATCACGAGGCCTACCGCCACTCCGCCGGCGAGCACCTTCAGGAACCCCAGGAACGATGCAGCGACGGAGAATTCGCCGCCGACCGCAAAGCCGATCAGCAGAGTGAAGGCGACGATGGCGGTGGCATCGTTGAGCAGCGACTCGCCCTCGATCAGCAGTGAAAGCCGCTTGGGTGCACCGACGTCGCGCAGCAGGGCGACAACGGCGACCGGGTCCGTGGCGCTGATCAGCGCGCCGAACACCAGCGCAATCGGCAGCGACCACTCCCAGCCCAGACCGGTTACGCCCACCATCAGAAACGCGGTCGCTACGGTGCAGGCCAGCATCGCCGGTACCGCCAGCGTAGCGATCGGCCCGATGTTGCGGGCGAAATGGTAAGTGTCGAGCGAGAGGGCTGATTCGAACACGAGCGTCGGGACAAACACGAACAGAATCAGGTCCGTGTTCAGCGGAGTGCCCGAGGCCATCGCATGAAGCCCGTGAGGCAGCAGCTCGTGAGTGCGCAGAAACAGCAGCAGGCCGCCGGTTGCCAAACCCAGCACCAGCATGGCGACCGAGTATGGAAACTTGAATCGCTTGGCTGCCAGCTTCACGCCCGCGCCGATCGCCAGCACGAAGCAGGCCACCAGCACGATGGTCAGTTCAGGTCCGTGTTCCACGTTGTTTGCCCGGTCTACCCACCGCCCAAGATGGCGTGGTGACGACAAACGGGCAACCCGCTAGCTGAATCACCGCGTCTCGGCTGAATTCTCCAACAGATACTGCCGAACATAGGGCCTGTCTTCCTTCGCAAGACCGGCTTTCGGCGCATACTTCCTCAGCGCACGACTCAGGGCCGATGCGCTGAACTCACACGGGTCCTTCAGTTCATGGCAGGTCTGGCACTTGCGTTCATACAGGGCGCGGCCGTAACCAGAGGGATCTAGGGACGGGTCCGGCGCGACGGGAACGGACTCGCAAGCAGCGAGGAAGCCAAGCGTGCATGCCAGTAGTACGAGGGTCAGTGTCTTCATCTCTGTTCCTCGCCGTGGGGTGGCGGCCTAGCCACCCCACGGCCGTATCCCCCGGGGGAGAGCGCACGGGGGCTGAATTGGGCTAAAAGCCAACGCTCAGGCTGAACACGAGCCGGGTCTCGTCGCCGTCGTCTTGCTTCCTGCTCTGCTGGTGTTTGAACTCGGTTCGCACAACCAGCTGGCTGATGGGGCGGAAGCTGAGTCCGAACGTGATAGCGAGACGGTCGTCGCGCGCAGCGGCGCCAGTATGGTCGTCGTTCAGGTCGTTCTGTTCCAGACGCACGATCACGCCAATGTAAGGGTGTTCGCCGAACGATGTCCCGTGCCATGCCGTGGGAAACGGGTCGAACTTGAACAGAACGTCAACGAAGTAGCCCCAAAGGCCATTCGGGTTGTCGATGTCGCTTGGGCGGTTGATCCAGAGGCGAGACCACTCTCCAGTGAGGTCGATCCCGAAGCGCTCGACGATGCGGAACTTGATCGCACCGTCGATTCCCAGACCTCTGAGCGCGTCACCGGTAACTGCTCCGATCTCCTGATAGGTAAAGCTCAGCCCGAAGTCGGCGCTGATTGCCGTGACGCCCATGTCATCAAATCGAGGCGTGACCCCGAGCCGGGCCCAGATTGCCTTGTTGTCGTTGTTGTCTTCGCGGAAGCTCTGGCGGGCATCCCGGGTACCGCCGTTGCTGGTAATCTCCTCGTCGAGTCCCTGCGTCACGCACAGGTCGTAGCTGATGCCCAGGAAGGGGACCTGATTAAACGTGCCGAAGATGCCGGCACCGGGCTGGTCGAGTGCGCTGGGTATGACCCGACGCGCGGCGAAGGGCCGATCGGCGAGATCCCAGTCGATGTCATCATGCTGAAGGTTGTAGCGGCCGAACGGAACCAGCAGGATTCCGGCCTTGAAGTTCAGCTCGTCGAGAGGTGTTGCGCGAAGTTCGGCATACTCGATCAGGATTTCGTTGTCGCTGAGGAAGTCGACTCCCGCGCCGCCGCCTTCAAACTCGATCTCCATTCCGAAGCCGAGCCAGTCGACGATCTGCCATTCGAACTGAGGAACGATTCGGATGGCGTCGAAGAAGTTCTCCGAATCACCGCCATTGTAGCGGTCGAGCGTCTTGTGCATGAACGTGGCGTATCCACCCAGGTGGAAGTCTCCGATGTCGGTCTCGAGCTTCCCGAGTTGCCCCTTGTCCCACTTCTGAATAGCCGACGATTCGTGCTCTTGTTGTGGGTCCTGCGCGGCCAGCGGTGCAGCGACGAGGATGAGCAAAGCGATGATGCGGTAGCGCATGTCAGTGTCTCCGTTCCGGTGGGGGAACGAGTAATACTGCGACTCAGTCTCAGACGCAACAGGAAAGCCGAACGATTTGTGGACGGCATCGGATGGCCGCCCGCAAGTTCACGTCACCTGCTGTCGGGATTCGCCCTAGTAGGCGTAGTAGTACTCTTCCTCGAGGTGCTCCATTGGCGCCTCGATGGCTTTCCAGCCGCTATCGATCTTCAGCAGCGTTTGGAACTGCTCGTAGTGAAGTCGATCGCGGAAGGTCATCTTCTCGGTCACCATGCCGGCCGGAACGTCGCTGGCCCATAGCTCTAGGTCGCGGAAGTCAAACCCCTTGGCCTTCATCCAGCGGTGAAGCTGGTGCAGCTTGTCGAAGGTGGTGTGCGTCGCGCCACACCCGCAGTTGTGCTTGCGGACGTAGACGAAGGCGTCCGCCTTCATTTCCTTGCGTCGGTCGCCGTCGTGAATCTCCATGCGGCTGGCCCGGGTGGGGGCCTTGGGAGGATGGGTGTTGAGGTCGACGGCGGGGATTTCTTTCAAGCCCTTCGCGCCAAACTCGAATGAGCGGGCTTTACCCTGTTCATAGATGTCCATGCGCCCATGCGGGTTCGGCACAAATGGCGGCACAAAATTCAGCAACACAGACTTGTATCGCCCGTCGTTGGCGCTGCTCAGCACGCGTCCTTCCACCGCACCGGCTGCGCCATACAGGTCAAGGTAGCTTCGCACGATCGGCGGCGGATCACACATCAGGAACTGTTTGCCGTGTTTTTCAGCGGTCTTGATGATGTCGAGCAATCCGGCAACGGCCGAAGAATCGATCGATTCGACCTGGTGGAGGTGCATGATCCGGTGGCCGTCAAAGCTGTCGAGCTTCTGCTGCTTCGCGAATTGCTGGATCATCGGCAGCGTGCTGCTGTCGACCCGCGCCGGGGGCGTCATCACGACCGCCCGAAAGTCTGCCGGGATGCTGATAGTTTCCGTCATTTGCCTGCTCCGGTTTACTGTGTGACTAACTGCGCGACAGGGTAGATTGTTCCCGGCCGCGGCAAGCTGGTTTTTCCCGACCGAAAGTTCGTGCTGGCCCTTTAACAGGCTGGCCGGACCGGGCTAAAACGTCAAACTCAGATGAGCAACGTCGACAAGAGTCTCGTGGCCGCAGTGCTGGCCGTCCGCCAGGGGGCAATCCCTGCTGAGCAGGCGGCGCAGATCCTTGCGTCGGCACGCGATTCAGCCGATGCGCTCAGCCGTGTGGAGTCCGCGCTCGGCGGGCACGACGACTTCAGCGGCGGCACCGTCGCGATCAGTCCGTCTCTGGTGGACATTGTCGCAGATCGCCTCGATGGCGACGGCAACCTCAGCGATCTCGGCTTTGACGAGACGACGGTCCGCACACTCAGCGAAATCCGTAACCTGAAGGGCGCAGACCCATCTGTGCGCGATACCTTGCTTTCGATTTCACCCACGCGGATGGTCAAGGATCTCGATCTCGATGAGATGCCGTTGATCGACGCCAGCGACCATACTGAAACCAGCCGACCGACCGTTCGGCCCAAGGACATCGACGGAAAGAAGCCAAGCAGCCAGATCCTGCGGGCGGTCGCCCGCGCCGAACGCTACACCATCGAGAAAGAGCACGCGCGCGGCGGCATGGGCCGCATCCTGCTGGCCCGCGATAACGTGATCGGGCGAGAAGTCGCGTTGAAAGAGCTGCTGCCGGGACGCGCGCCGGGTGCAAGCACGCCGAACTACAGCGACGGCTCGCAGGGACTGACCGAGCGCTTCCTGCGCGAGGCGAAGGTTACCGGACAGCTCGAGCACCCCAACATCGTCAGCGTCTATGAGATCGGCAAGAACGACGACGACAGCCTGTACTACACGATGAAGTTCGTGCGCGGGCAGGAAGACACGGTCGCGCAGAAGCTGATCGACTCCACGCGCTACATGAGCCAGAGCGTCGTCGAGAACGCGACCGACAAGCTCACGCTCGACGGCAGCATCGTCGGCACGCCCGCCTACATGTCACCGGAGCAAGCGCGCGGCGACCTCGAAGAGATCGACGAGCAGTCGGATGTCTATGCGCTGGGCGCAGTCCTGTACCAGATCATCAGTGGTCGTCCGCCATTTGATGGCCCAGTGGCGGGGCTGATCATCCAGCAGGTGCTGCACGCCAAGCCGTTGCGCCTGTCGGCTGCCGCGCCCGATTGCCCGCCGGAGCTCGAAGCACTCGTCGAACGCGCGATGGCCAAGGACAAGTCCGATCGCCTCAAGAGCGCGCGAGAATTTGCCAGTGAGGTCAAGGCATTCCGCGACGGCCGTACGCTTCAGAGTTACTCATACAGCGCACGCGAGCTCGTGTGGCGCTGGGTTGCGCGCTACAAGCGCGCGGTCATTTTCGGCTCGATCGTGTTCTACGCCATGATCGCAGGCGCCGTGTACCATTACGCGCAGTTGCGGCAGGAAAAGGAACAGGTCGAGCAGCAGAAGACCGACGCCGACAACGCGCGTCGCCAGGCGGAGCTCGCGTTTGCCGACGCCCGCCAGGCTGAGAAAGACGCGCGGACCGCCAAGGAGCTGGCCGAGGAGAAGGAACATTCCGCCGTCCTGGCTGTCGACGCCAAAGAGAAGGCACTGGAAGGCTGGAACCAGACCCTGGCCGATGCCTACGCCATGCGCATTCGCCTGTCGGTTTCGCAGCACGACCAGAATGCCGCCTTGGCTTTCGGCGCAGCCAGCTTGCGTTCCGGTGAACAGCCGGAGGCGCGCGGGACACTGCTCTCGACGCCGGACATCTGCCCGTTGATCTGGAGGCTTGCTCCTGACAAGCCGTCGATTCAGGAGCTTTACCAGTTCTTCGATGTCCAGTTCAGCCCGGACGGCCGCTTTGTGGCGACCGGCATGACGGACGGGCGCGTCTGGATCTGGTCGATTGAAAGCGGCAAGTCCGCGCAGGTACTTCGAGTCGGGAAGGCAGTCGTCCATGACATCGCATTTTCGCCGGAGGGTCGCTGGCTTGCTGCGAGCGACGACGACGGTCTGGTGCGCCTTTGGCAGTACAGCGCGCCGACCGACAGCTTCGAGCCAGGCGGAATCGAGTTCCAGATGCCGCGGCGCGAGCGCGTGAATTCCATCCAGTTCACCCCGGACGGTCGCTCGCTGATCTGCGGCGGGCTCAGCGTCGTCATGTTCAGCCTGGCCGAGCGCAAGGTCGTCGCGAAGTTCGAGGGGCCGCAGGGGCATGACCCGATGTACATCTCGATCAGCCCGGACGGCCGACAGCTGATCAGTACATCAATCCAGCTCAGCGATTTCTTCGTGCGGGTGTGGGACGTCGGCGAGCGCAAGTTCAAGCGCGGGCTGCTTGACCAGACTTCTCTCAACGAGATGTTCACCGCGTGGGCGCCAGATGGCTCGGTGATGGCCAGCAGCACAGTGCAGGGCCAGATCATCCTGCGGGACGGCAAGACCTTCAAGCAGCTCGGCATGCTGACGGCGCACACCAGTGCGGTGTTCGGCCTGGCATTTTCGCCGGACAGCAAGACGCTCATCAGTTGCAGCGCGGACAGCACGGTGCGGTTGTGGGATGTCACGAGTCAGAAGGAAAAGCTTGTCCTGAGCGGGTTTACGGACTGGATCGAAGCCGTTGCCTTCTCGCCGGATGGCAAGAGCATCTGTGCCCGCGACACCATGGGCGCGGTGTTGGTATGGGCATTGCCCGAAGAGAGCTCGTTCATCCTGCGCGGCCACAGCGGCGACGTGATGGATATCCGGCTCAGCCGCGACGGCAAGCGCTTCGTTACAGCGGGCTGGGACGGCAGCGTCGTGGTGTGGGACGCCGCGACGCGCAAGCAAGTGGCCCGTTTTGCGCCGCCACTGAAGCAGTTCTTCGCGGCGGACTTCCTCGACAACCAGCGTGTCGTGGCTTCCGGTGGCGACGGCGTGTACGTGTGGGACATCGGCACAGGCCAGGTGCTGGCGCACCTGCTTGCCGGCCAGTACGTGACCGACTTGACCGTGCCGGCGGATGGGAAGCGATTCTTCGTTGCCCAGTACCGCTCCGCCCATTGTTGGGACGCTGCGACTTATGAAGAGGTGTTTGAGACCACGCGGCACAAGCAACTGGTGCTTGCGGTTCGAATGTCGCGGGATGACTCGTTGATCGCAACAGCATCCCAGTCAGGTGAGGTGCTGATTTCCAAGGCCGAAGCCGGCGAGCTTGTCATGGGCCTGGTTGGTAGCGGGGGGGCAAGCTATTCGCTCGACTTCAGCCCGGATGCCAGGCATCTCGCCGTCGCCTGCGACAACCGTGAAGTCCAGATCTGGGACATTGCCCAGCACAAGGTTGTGCAGAAGTTGAACGGGCACGAGGGCCTGGTGTTCAGTGTGCGCTACAGCCCCGACGGCAAGCTTCTGTTCAGCGGCTCGCAGGACCGCACGGTTCGCGTCTGGGACACGACAGACTGGCACTGCATCGCGGTGCTGAAGGGCCACTCGGAAACCGTCACGCGCCTCGCGGTGCGGGGCGACGGCCGGACCTTGCTGACCGGCTCACAGGACGACACGGTCAGGATCTGGCCACTGGCCGATCTGGCCATGCCGCGCGAAGAAATTGACGACCTGTCGTTCGCGCGCACCGGACTGCGGGTACGTGAGAAAGAGTTTGCCGTGCGCATGGACCCGTCCTGGCCGGCTGGTGTGGAAGACCATCGTGCGCTCGCCGCTTTGCGCGTGCGTCGCAACGGTGAGCTGAATCGTTTCCGCGGTCAGCTTGCAGCCCGCTACGAAGGCTATCGCTACGAGGACACGACTAACGGTGAAGGCAAGCGCGTGCGCCGCTACTTCGCTCCCAGGGCCGTGGACAGCAACGGCCGACTGGTGGGCCCGGCGCAGGGCGTCGTCAACTTCGCGGCATGGTGGGCGGACCAGAATCCGGACTGGGCGCCCGGTCTTGAACATGCGCCGATTGTAACCGAGGTACTGGACGAAGGTCAGGCGGTCGAGTTGGAGCTTGAGGTCGGCGACATGATCTGGTCCGTCGACGGAAAGCGCATCCACGACCGTGACGAGTTGAAGCAGGCCCTGGAAGAACTGGCGGACCGCGATGAGTATCCCGTGGAAATCCATCGATTCGTGCGCGACGCCGACGGAAATCCCCAGCCGGTGAAGGACGCCGACGGCAATCTGCTGTTGGACTCCGAGGGCGATACGACGTGGGGAATGCAGATGTTGGGCGTACGCTTCCGGCCCGGCAAGCTGGGCATGCGCATCGGCGACGGCAGCATCACGCAAAGGCCGCTGCGCTAGGCTGTAGCTGTCCGCACCCGCCGGATCAGGCCTGCCCCGAGAGCTCTCGAAGTGCTTTGACCACTCGGCGCAAGTCAGGATCGGGCGTGGTGTCATCGACCTGCAGCAGCTCGCGTAGCCGGTTTCCTTCAGCCACAAGGAAGCCCGCCTCTTCCTGGTTTCCCTGGTCGTTCTCGAGTTGCGCCGCAAGCGTGACGCACTTCAGGTATTCCCGGGACGGGTCCACCCGGGCCGCGTCAAGAATCTCGATGCACTCGAGCGTAGCTTCGCGCGCATCGGCCAACATACCGGCCGAACGAAGGGCTTCCGCCTTGAGGCGCAGGGCCGTGGCAATGTCGAGCTGGTTGTTCAGCTCACGGGCCAATTCCTCGGCTGCCGAGATGTACCCCAGTGCGGCTTTGGCATCTCGCGCGTTCAGCGAGATGCGGCAGCGGATCAGTCCCGCGATGAAGCGAACGTTGTTGGCGGTGTTCGCCCCGGTTGCAGCTTCGGCCTGTCGGGCCAATTCAAGCGCCTCGGCGTCGCGCCCCAGATACTGAAGCGTGTCGGCCTGGAAACACAGTGCGTTCGACAGCTCCGCCATGTTGCCGATGCGTTTGCTTTCCTGCGCGACGTCCCGGAGGGTCTGCAGCGCGACTTCAAAGTGCCCCTGGCTGGTTCGGACCGACGCCAGGTTGCAGAGCGCGCGCAACGTGTCAGCCGGGCTGCGGACTTTCTCGAACAGCTTGATCGCCTGCTGCAGGCGCTCGGCTGCCTCGTCCGGCTTTTGCATCTGCATCAACAACAGGGCAAGGTTGCCGATACTGCGGCCCTGGCCGTGCTCGTCCCCAGTGATCGAGTCCAGCTCAATCACTTCCTCAAGCAATGCGCGTGCATCCTCCAGCAGACCCTGGCTTTTCCGGATCTGCGCCTGCAGGTGCAGGATGCGCGCGGCGCCCGTCAGGTCGCCGAGGTCGCGATAGAAGCGTGCGGCCAACTCGCCCTCGTCGAACGCCAGGTCGGATTGTCCGCGGCGGTAGAGCGTGGTAGCCAGCCCGCTGTGTGAGCGGGCCTGCTCGCGTTTGTTGCCCAGGCCGTCGGCAATCTCCACCGCTTCCCGCAGCAGGGATTCGGAGTGCACCAGGTCTCCCGCCCAGCGCAACTGCACGCCGAGTTCACACAACGCGACCAGCCGCGAAGCCGGAAGGTTGTGCAGCGTGGCGAGTTCCAGCGCGCCCTCGGCCAGGCTGCGTGCCTGTGCGCCGTCGCCACCAATGTCCGCGCAGACGGATGCCCTGATCATTGCGTCGATCTTGCCGGCTACGTCTTGATCCGGGTGCCGCACGAGGCGCAGCCTCAATTGCAGCTCATCGGAACTGTGGGCCTTCCGGGCGGCGTCGATTGCGGCTTTGAGAGCATTGAGATCTTCGGCGGTCATGTTCGCCTGCTACTCTTGCACCCAGTTGCAGATGGCGTTGATGGCGTTGACCACGTTCGGGCAGTGCGTGAACAGGAAGTCGTCGTCGATCTGGAAGTCGTCGCCGCGGCTTTCAAGCAGCGTAAGCGCGCGCGCACCGTCGAAGTCCACGTAGGCCAGTCGCGCCGTCAGCTCTGCCTTGGGCCGACCGAAGTCTGTACCCGGCAGAATCGCCACGCCCGTGTCTTCCAGAAGGCGATCACACAGCGCCGGGCTGGTCTTCACGCCCTTTTCCGCAAGCATCTCGGCGAACGGCGTGAAGTCCGGAAACAGGTAGAAGCCGCCCTGGGGCTGCAGCGTGCGGATGGCCGCCGCGTTCAGCCGGTCAGCGATCCAGTTCCCAAGTGCCTTCAAGACTTTGCGCGTGCGCCACAAGTAGCGCTCGATTTCCGGGCCGCCGCGGAAAGCGCGCACGGCCGCGTACTGGATCGGCGCGGACGTGCTCGTGAAGGTCTCGCTGGCGACGCTGGACATGGCGTCCAGCAACCAGCGCAGCTCGCGCGGAAACGTGAACGTCCCCAGCCGCCAGCCGCCGGCGCCACACCACTTGCTGAGGCCGCCGCTGATGATTGTGCCCTTCGGGTAATATCGCGAGATGCTGACGTGGTTGCCCTCGTGGTGCAGCTCGCCGTAGATCTCGTCGCTCAGCATCACGATCTTGTACTTCTTCGCGACCTTCGCGATCGCCTCCAGCTCAGGGCCGGTGTAGGTGCGGCCGGTCGGGTTGCTTGGATAATTCAGGATCACTACGCGCGGGCGCTCCGGGTCTTCGGCGCAATGCTCATCCAGCTGCTCGGCGGTGAGCATCCAGTCGTGCTCGGCGTCGGTGGCGAGAAAGTTGACGTTGCGGCCGATGATCTTGGCCTGCGGCGCGTAGCTGACCCATGCGGGTGCGGGAATCACCAGGTCGCCGTAGTAGACGAGCTGCAGCAGGAACATCAGTTCTTTGCTGCCGGGGCCGATCAGCACGTCGTCGCCTGTAGAGGCACAACCTTCGCCGCGCCGATGGTAGTCGGCGACGGCGTCGCGCAGGATCTTGAGACCCTTCACTGGCAGATAGTCTTTCTGGTAGGCGTTGGCACGCAGCTCGGCCACGACGGCGTCGGGCACCGGAAACGGTGACTGTCCCAGCCCGAGCTTGTAGATGTTTCGACCCTGGGCAAGCAGCTCGTTGCTGCGCTCGTTGATCGAAACCGTCGCCGACGGCTTCATGCCACGGATGTTGAGGTTTAGTTGAACGTCGGGTGCGCGTGTGCTGTCGCTGCTGTCGGCCATGGGACGATCATGCAACATTCGGGCAGTGCGGAAAACCCGTTAGCTGATCCGCGGCAGGCGCTGGGAAGCGTGGGCGTCCTGCACCGTGGCGTGCTCTTCCAGCACTTTGCGCTCGCCGTAGGGCGTCTCTTCGACGATGGCCCAACGACCGGTCGCTTGCTGTTCGATCTTCAGCTCTGGTTCCATGGCTGACCTCCGCGGCGACACCTTAACTATCGGCGCGACACACCCCCGGCCTGTGCGGGAATCGTTGCCTTAATGTGGGGAAAATGTGATGGATGCGGAGGATTTGAGCCAAAGGCGGGTCACTTCAGTTTGGCCTGGGCTTCCTTGATTGCATCGCCGGCGCCGTTCAGGGCTACCCAGCGCACACCCATGGCATGGCCCGCTGCCGGCAGCGTGAAGCCGGCCACGTTCGTGCCGTCGACCAGCGCGACCAGCCCCGTGTCAGTACCTGCCCGCAGCTGCACTTCGCCGCCGGAGTGCACGGCCGTGTAGGCGTTGCCCTCGACATCGGTCAGCAGCAGGCCCTGTCCGTCGGCCAGCGCTTCCGGCCAGAACGGGGCGGGGTTGCCCGTGTAGTCGGTGGCCGGCACCAGGAACACAACAAACGGAAGGCGCACCGCCAGGATTTCGGCCGTGTGCGTTGCGCCGCCGATCAGCTCAATGCGGTAGGTCTCTGCCGCAAGCTCGCCGCTGTATTCGACGGCCCAGCTTGGCGCGATCACAATCAGGTCGCCCTTGTCACGCACGCCCGCGATCACGCCGGTGACCTTGCGATACTGGGGCTCGGTCAGGTCGCCGCCGGCCTTGAGCTCAAGGTTGGCGCGTACTTCCACCAGCCAGCTCGGGCGTGCGTTCAGCTTGCGGTGGGTTGCGGGCGGCATGGACTCGGGGTCAGGATCGGGCCGGACGGGGAGCCCGGTAAAGCTATGGCCCGCCCGCACCGTTGCGCCGCCCTGCTTGGGCGTGTCGAACAGCAGGATGCTTGAGCCTACGTGCGACTGGATCCAGAAACGGCTGTTCTCGCGCAACAGCTTGGCATGGTCGGCCGAGATGCGCGCCGTGACAACGCCGTTGTCCACGCTCTCGACGCGCCCGACGATGCCGTCGCCATAGATTACGTCGTCATCGGCCGCCAGCGACTTGCTGTCTGCAAACTTGACCTGAACCTGCAACCCACCGCCGCCCGCCTGCCGCAGCACCCAAACGCCAGCCAGAACGGCCGTCGCAACGACGGCGAGCAGGATGGTACCAATGGCAATGCGGACTCCGCGCATGGCTGGATGTTAGCAGGACGGGTCTCGGGCGTCCCACCCGCAGCGAGCAAGACAGGGGCCGTCCGCTACAGCCGGGATTCGATGCGCATCAGGTGTTTCAGGGCGGCGCGCTGGGCTGGTGATTCGAGCAGCGGGCGTCGCTTGGTGCAGACGACGTCGGCTGCTCGCACGCGCGAAAGCTGGCCCGCCCAGAACAGCAGGCCGAGCAGGCTGGCCGTCAGCGTTGCAAGCGTGAGCCAGAACGAAGTCATGTCGCGCGGCGGCTCGCCGGTCAGCCCGTGGGCGATCTTCAACTGCGCACCCCAAAGAGCCGTCCAGCCAAGCGCAACAACAATCAGCAACAGCGCCGCGCCGGGTAGAAGACCCTTGGGGCCGGACTTGAAGACCTTGGGAATTGAAACTGACGGAATAGTGATCGGACCCATGGCGACACCTCATTCAAAGTCTACCACACGGAAATGGGCCATGTGGGCGGATTCCGGTGAGTTGGGGGCTCTAGGAGCGTAGCGGCAATACAACGGTTAGCCCGGGGGGCCTTGGAGATTAAACGACCGTGAGCCGCGGAGCGGCGGCACAAACCGTTGTGTCGCCGCTCCGCGGCTTTGCTCCCCCGCCAACGAAAACCCCCGGCTTACGCTGGGGGCTAACTGTTGTTTGCCTGCTCCGCAGGCTGGGCTAGGTCCTCCGTGTCACAGAGGCGCAGGCGATAACTGCGAGCCAGCGGTCGTATGCCGTGTGGTCCGGCGTCGGGTCCGTTGCGAACACGGCATTCCGGTCCAGTTTCACTCCACGCTCGGCCAGCCCTTGATCCGTCAGGCGGAAACCGGGAGTGTGCCAAGCGTTGAAACCGTCTCTCAGTTTCTTCGCCATCTTGGTCCTAAGCAAAGGCACGGGCGGTTGCCCGTGCCCCTTCGCTCACGCTTCGGGCTCCAATGCTAGGCCTTCACGCCCATCTTGTTGCCGCAGTTTACGCAGAACTTGGCGTCGGGCAGGTTTTCGTGCTGGCACTCGCTGCACTTTGGCTTGGTGCCCATCTTGAAGCCGCACTCGTTGCAGAACTTGGCCTCGGCCTTCACGCTTACGCCGCAGGATGGGCAGCGCTTTTCAACCAGCATCGCCTCGCCGCAGTGGGTGCAGAAGCGCGCGCCCTTCTCGTTCATGCCCTGGCACTTGGGACATGAGGCGTACTCTTCGGGTTTCTTGCCCTGCTGCTGCAGCTGCTGGGCCTGCTGCGGGTTCAGCTGATTCATCAGCATACCGGGCATCATCATGCCCATCATCATGCCGGCTGAATTTCCCGTGCCCGGATTCTTGGCCATGTCGCGGACGGCGTCGGCCATCTGAAACTGGGCGTACTTGCTTGGGTCACCCAATGCGCCCATCTCGGCGCGCTTGTCGACGGCCTTCTGGACGCTTTCAGGCAGGTTGAAGTTGTTGATGAAGAAGTCTTCGAGCGTCAGCCCGAACTTTGCCATCGCCGCATTCAGGTGCGGCTTCATGGCATCGGCGAATTCCTTGTAGTGCCCCGGCAGGTCGAGGATCGACTTCATATTCTGCCCGAGCCAGTCATTCACGTGGCTCACGATCAAGTCACGCAGATAGTCTTCGATCTCGTCCGTCCGGAACGAATCGTCCTGGCCGACAAGGTTGTTGATGAAGACCAGCGGCTCGGTCACACGAATCGTAAAGCGCCCGAAGCCGCGCACGCGCACCAGCCCGAAGTCGGTGTCGCGCAGGGTGATCGGCTCTTTGGTGCCCCACTTCAGATCCGTGAACGTCTTCGTGTTGACGAAGTAGATCTCTGTGCGGATCGGTGATTTGAATCCCCAAGGAAGCGACAGCAGCTTCGTGATCACCGGGATGTTCATCGTGGTGATTGTGTGGCGCCCCGGCGGAAACACGTCCGCGGCCTTGCCGCCGCAGCAGAAGATGGCGACCTGGTTTTCGCGCACGATGCACTGCCCGCCCAGCTTGAACTCGGCGCTGCCGCGCTCCGGGATGCGATGGCTGATCTCGTCGGCGCGTGTTTCCTGGTACTCGATGATCTCAAGGAAGAGGCCCATGTCTGCTCCTGGTCAATGATAGACGGCCGGAATAGTAGCATCCCCGTCAACCGCGTTGCATTCCAAAGCTGTCGCCCGTGTGTAAGGCCTGCCAATCCGGGCTGGTCCAGTCAGGCGGGGCGGTGTTGGCGGAGAGGCGCTTGAGGGTGGCGGCCGCTGCGGGATGTTTGGCGGCAACGGCCTGGCCTTCTTCCGTATGCATCGCGTGCTCTGCCAGCGCCCGGCGCAGTCCCGGCTGCATCTTCTCGATCACGTAGCCCTGCCACATCACCGAGTCGTCGCTGGTTTGCACCGCCATTTCGAGCACTCCAACTTCGGCGATCACGTCGATGAAGTAGTCGTGCAGTCCACCCTTTTCGGCGGCGATCTCTTCTTCGCGCGCGATCGATGCTCGCACTTCAGCCGCCTGGCCGTTCGCCATCAGGAAATGGCAGCGAACGGGAAACGAAATGCGCACCCCGCGCCAGTGGTCTTGCGCGAACGGGCGCGACTCCTCGGCCGTGCGCAGACACTGCTCACCCTCAGCTTCGCGCCCAGTCAGCAGCAGCACATTTGCCAGGTATGCGAGCATCGCCGCGTGCTCGAGTTCAAGTCCGCCGGCTTGCGCCGCCCTGATTCCTTGCCGCAGGCATGCCTCTGCAGCCGCCAGCCGGCCCTGGAACAGCAGCGCTCTAGAGAGATACATCTGCAGTGTCAGGGCGTTGGGAATGTTGCCGACCTCGCGTGCGATTGCCAGCCCGCGTGATGCGGTATCGGCTGCTTCCACAAACCTTCCGGAGCTGTTGTAGAGGCTGGTCATGTTGGCCAGCACGCCCGCAGCTTCGGCACGACTGCCGTTCTCGCGGTGCAACTCGAGCGCTGCCTGATAGTAGTCCAGCGCCTCGTCGTCGCGGCCTTGCTCGTAGAGCGACACGCCAAGGTTGGCAAGCGTTGTGGCCTCGGTGCGATGGTGGCCGATGGCACGTGCTTCGCGCAGCGTTTCGCGCAGTCTTGTATCCGCCTTGTCGCGCACGCCCATATGGACGTACAGCGTTGCAAGTCCAAGTTGCGCTTGCACGATCAGCTCCCGCCGACCGGTGACCTTCAGGGTTTCCACGGCCCGGAGCAACAGGGGCTCGGCCTCCTTGGGGCGCGAGGCGTAAATGAGTTGAAACGAGTAGTTTGCCAGTGCCGAGGCGAACAACTCCGGGGCGCTCCCGGTTTCGGCAAGCTCCATCGCGCGTCTGGCCGCATCGACCGCCTTATCCGTTTGACCCTGATGCTGGAATACGGCGGCCAGATTCATGAGTTGCCGTGTCTGCACGGGAGTATCACCGTGTCGCTCGAGGCTCGACTGGTGCTCTGCGATCACGTCAAGGGCTTCGTCGTATCGCGCCGAGGCCCGCAGAATCTGTGGCAGCAACGTTGCTGCACGGAGGCCTTGGGCCGTCGGTGCTGCCCGCGCCGCAAGATCGATGACTCTCCTGCAAGCGTCGATGGCCGGCTCGGTGTCGCCGTTGAAATCGTATGCTTCCGCCAACGAGACCAGGGCATCCACGTGTGGCTCACTGCCGTACGGCAGCAGCTCGCACAGGCGCCGGAGAAGCTCGAGTGCAGTCGCATTCTGATACGCACTCCGGGCCGCCTGCGCCGCGACGGTCAGGTAGCGCACCTCTGCGTCACTGTCGCCTGCGAGGCGGGCGTGCTGCGCAAGCTCTGCGGCGAACTGGTTGGCGAAGTCCTGGCCACGAGCCTCCATGGCATGGATCGCTGCGCCATGGAGCTCCGCGCGTGCGGTGGGCAGGATCAGCTGGTATGCGGCGTCGCGCACCACGGCGTGGCGGAACAGATAGGCATTCTCGGCCGAAAAATCCATGTGGTCACGATCATCCCATCGGGCCAACGCCATGCAAGGCTGTACGGATGTTGACGTGTCAATGGTTAGCGCGGGACCAGGCTATCTCGGGCTCCCAGATTCTGCGTGAAGTTTGTGTACCGTCGTGCGTGAGTTGGCTGGAGGTCGTGATGAAGAAGCTGATTGTTCTGGCGCTGTTGATTGCCGGTTGCCAGTCCCATATGCGGGGCGAGATCGATTCCAAGCCGCTGCGGGATGCCGACGGGCAGACGCACGAAGTGCAGCATCGCCCGCCTCCGCTGGGCAAAGGCCCGCCGCCTGCGCGCAAGCACACGGAAAACAGCAAGGGCAAGCTAGAGCTGCTCAAGGCCGACCAGGAGGCCAGGTTCAAGAACGCCGTGAAGATTGAGGTGAAGGGCAAGCAGCGCGTCATCACCTGCAACAGCATCCCGGATCACAAGGTCGGGCGCTTTCCGAACAAGGACAACCCCAACAGCATCAGCGAGCAGGACATCACCTGGAAGCTGCCGCTCGAGCCCAAGCAGAACGACAAGGCTACGCCGTTCGACCTTGGCACGTTCGGCGTCGGCACCAACGGCGTGATCTTCGACCCGCAGGCGGCCGAGTGGTATCTGGGCGAGCGCGACTCCGGCTGGCAGTACGATGCGCTCGGCGGCGCGATCGCGCTGGGGCTGGATGAAAACCACGCGCACGTGCAGCCCAATGGTCTCTACCACTACCACGGTCTGCCGGACGGGCTGCTGAAGAACCTCGAGTTCACCGAGGGCAAGCACTCGCCGCTGGTGGGCTACGCGTTGGACGGCTTCCCGATCTATGCACTCTATGGCAACGGCGAAGACGGCGTGCAGGAGTTCAAGTCGAGCTATCAACTGAAGAAGGGAAAACGCCCGAGCGGCAAGGGCGAGCCCGGTGGCGACTACGACGGCACGTTCCTTGCCGACTACGAGTACGTCAAAGACCACGGCGATCTCGACGAGTGCAACGGCAAGTTCGTGAAGACGCCCGAGTACCCGGACGGCACCTACGCGTACTTCCTGACGAAAGAATTCCCGGTGGTCCCGCGCAGCTTCCGCGGCACGCCGGTGGAAGGCGCGATCAAGAAGTAGCTGTCTATTGACACGTCAATACACGCCCCGCCGCGAGCCTGCAAAGCGCGTTGTAAGGCTTTGTGCACGCGGAACTTGCCCATTCAGCCTTGACATCCGGGCCTCAGACTTTATATCCTTACGTGGCTGCAAAAACGCCGCACATTGCGGCGCAGTTGTACCGGCTGCTGCGTGACGCACTACTGTCAGTAGCCACCCTTACAGTCGAGTTTACGGTCGGGTTGGGGCTTCGCCCCTGCTTGCTTTGGCGCTTGTTTTCCCGGCCGTCACACGCTACGGCGCGCGACATTTGCGTGCTCTACGGAGGAACGCGTATGAACACACCCGAGCGCAAGTTTCAGGTATTCACCCGCCAGAACCTGGACAAGTTGCCCCAAATGCAACGCCTGAGCGACGAGCAGCGCCTCGCGATGAAGACCGTCGCGCACGTCCTGCCATTCCGCGTGAACAACTATGTCGTCGAAGAGCTGATCGACTGGGACAACGTCCCCGACGACCCCATGTTCCAACTGACATTCCCGCAGGCCGGCATGCTTAAGCAGGAAGACTTCGAGACGATACGGGGCATGCTGCTGCGAAACGCCACACAGGCCGAGCTCGCGCCAGAGATCAAGCGCATCCAGTACAGCCTAAACCCGCACCCGGCCGGGCAGAAATCTCTGAACGTCCCGCACGAAAATGGCATGCCCGTCGAGGGCATGCAGCACAAGTATCGTGAGACGGTGCTGTTCTTCCCGATGGCGGGCCAGACCTGCCACGCCTATTGCACGTATTGCTTCCGCTGGCCGCAGTTTGTCGGGCTGGACGACATGAAGTTCGCAAGCAAAGAAGCGAGCGGTCTGGTCAACTACCTGCGCGCGCACAAGGAAGTCACCAGCGTGCTGATTACGGGCGGCGACCCGATGATCATGCGCACGGCGCTGCTGCGCCAGTACATCGAGCCGCTGCTGAAGGAGCCGGGGCTTGAGCACGTCACCAGCATCCGCTTTGGGACGAAGGCCCCGGCCTATTGGCCGTATCGCTTCACGCAAGGCGAAGACGCCGACGACCTGATGCGGCTGATCGGCGAAATTCGCGACGCGGGCAAGGACGCGGCCGTCATGGCGCACTTCAGCGTGCTTCGTGAGTTGCAGACCGATGTCGCGCAACTTGCCATCAAGCGGCTGATCAGCGCCGGCGCGACCGTGCGGACGCAGGCCCCGCTGATTCGCCACGTGAACGACAACGCCGACAACTGGGCGCAGATGTGGCGCCAGCAGGTGAAGCTGGGTGCGATCCCGTACTACATGTTCATTGAGCGCGACACCGGCGCCCGCGGCTATTTCGAGGTGCCGCTGTGGCGCGCGTACATGATCTTCACCGAGGCGTACCGCCAGGTGACCGGCCTTGCGCGCACAGTCCGCGGCCCGAGCATGAGCTGCACGCCGGGCAAGGTGCTTATCAGCGGCGTGACCGAGATCCACGGCGAGAAGGCCTTCGTGCTGAAGATGCTGCAGGCGCGCGACCCGGCGTGGGTGAACAAGGTGTTTTTCGCCAAATATGACCAGCGCGCAACGTGGATGGACCAGCTCAAGCCCGCATTCGGTGAAGAGGAGTTCTTCTTCGCGGAGGGGATGCGCGACATACGCGCGGCCGGTGAGGGACGAGTCTGGCTGCCGACCGAAGTGGACGCACTGGAAGAAACCTGGCGCATGGACCCGGTCGAGCCCGATCACGAACACGACCGCAAGAAGCCGGAGTAACCAAAACTACCGGCGGCCCAAGGGCCGCCGGTTCTGGTTTTGGCTTGTTGATGCCTGGTGCGTAGTGGACTGGAAGTCAAATCGTCTAGTCGGCGAATGCGGCTTCCATTACGACCAGCCCAGCTTCCATGACCTTCCAGGTTGCGCCGGCATGGAACGGCTTGCCGACGTGGAAGGCGTGCGGCATCGCCGCGCCGAGCATCTTCTTTCCGACGCGCCAGATCTTGCCGCTGCCGACCTTGTACAGCTCCGGCACGTCCTCGCGCACCTTGACCGGCCAGTCCGGGTCGCCCGTCGTGTACAGCGGCACCTGTGCGAACGTCGCCTGGTTGAACTGCTCCATGATGCACATGCTGACCGGGTCGAAGCGTGCCGTCGGGTCTTCTTGCATCACCCGCTGGCTGACATGCTCGGCCGCGGTGTCGGCCTGCAACAGCGCCAGAAACGCCTGCTTGACCGGGAAGTCGCCGGCATCGCCGATCGCATAGATGTCGGGCATCCCTTCCACCTGGCGCGTGCCCGCGTCGGTCTTCACGAAGCCGCGGTCGTCGCTGGGCAGCGCGTCC
Source organism: Planctomycetota bacterium (assembly GCA_020425605.1). Taxonomy (GTDB): domain Bacteria; phylum Planctomycetota; class UBA8742; order UBA2392; family UBA2392; genus JACKID01. The sequence continues at coordinate 21,899 of JAGQRH010000022.1, forward strand.
CACTTCATCGCGGCCGCGTACGGCGGGAAGCTGACCAGAACATCGAACGGCAGCACCTGGCCATCGTTAAAGACGGCCTTGCCAGGCTCGATCTTTTCGACCGACCATTCCAGGTAGCCGGTGATGCCGCGCTTGCCGAACTCCTCAGTCACGTGTTGGTGGATACGAGCGCCGAATGCCTGGATGAACGTGTGCTCGAACGACGCATAGCTGATGTCGACCAGATCGCGCAGATGCAGCTTTCGCAGGTGGCTGTCGAGCATGAAGACCATTTCATACAGCGGGCCGGAGCACTTGTTCTTCGGCGGCACCAGGTACAGCACCTTCTGCGGCTTGCCCGACTTGGCGTTGGTGATCACCGTCTTGAATGCCTCGCCGACTTTCTCCATTTCCGTGGGGGTCCAGATAGTGACTGCATGTTCTTTCAGCCCGGGGATTTCTTCCGGGCGCATCGTCGAGCCGGTAGCGAGCAGCAGGTAGTCATAGGGCACGTCGCCCGCGCTGGTCATCAGGCGCTTGGCCTTGGGGTCCACGCCCGTGGCGCGCGCATGCTTGAAGGTGATGTGGCGCTTTTCAAATGACTCGGCGATCGGGTGGTAGAAGTCCGAGGCCGGCTTGCCGAACGGGATGTAGATGGTGTTCGGCTTGAACAGGAAGTAGTCGTTCTCGGCTACCACCGTTATGTCTACGCGCTTGCCGAGGCGCTGGCGCAGGTAGAAGGCTGACTCAAGCCCGGCGAAACCGCTGCCGACCACCACGATCTTTGGGTTGTTCATGGCACTCTCCGATAGTCCTTACCTCCATTGTATCAACTTGCGGGGGCGCATTTGTCCGCAGACGGTTTGGGTCCGATTTGGGAACGGAGAAGGCCGCGCCGGGGTCGGCGCGGCCTCTCTTGCAGCACTTGCGGGTCCTTGCACGGGTCGGTCAGGCCTGGCGGCGTCGCACCCCGGCGATGGATGCCAGCGCCAGAAGTGCCAGCAGCGCGAACGAGCAGTGCGTTTCGGCCGTGCATCCGCCACCGCCTGCCTTGCCCTGTGCCTTCTCCACGTAGCCTACGGGCGGCTGCACAATCAGGTGCACCGTGCGCGATTCCGTGCCACCGGCGGCGTCAGTGACCTGCACTTCGAACTGCATCGTGCCCCATGCGCCGGTGGGCGTGCCGGTGACATTGCCTGCTGCATCGAGCGAAAGCCCGGGCGGCAGATTGCCGCTGGCCAGCGTCCATGTGTACGGGCTCGTGCCTTGCGCCGCGCCAAGCTGCGTTGCGTAGGGCTGATCGATCTGCGCCGGCGGAAGCTGCGTCGTGGTGATGATGACGCCGTTCGGATCGTCACCGTATCCCTTGACCTCGAAGTCGAATGGGCTCGTCACCGACGTGTCGTTGTGCGTGAAGCTGATCCAGGCTGACTTCATGCCCTTGGCCGTCGGGTCGAACACGATCTCAAACCATGTCGAAGTCTGGTGGGCCAGCACCGTCGTGAAACTGCTGGTGTCCAGCGTGAAGTCCGCCGCGTGGCCCGCCGCGATGGTGGGGGTGGTCAGTACCAGATCGTTCCAGCCGGCATTCGTGATGTGGATTCGAATCGGTGCGGCTGCCCCGGCGTTGACGTCAACTACGCCGAACTGGCGATCCGGGCTCGCAGTCGAGCCTGGTTGTATCAGGGCGCTCGGGCTGGCGACCGCGATCAGCGGGGCGGCGATGATGCCCTCTCCCGTCAGCGCAATCGTAAACGGATTCGCGGCGCCCAGGTCGTTGTGCGCGATGGTGATCGCTGCGTTTTTGGTTCCGGTCGTGGTGGGGTCGAAAGTGAATGTGAAGCTTGCAGAGGCGCCGGGCGCGAGACCGGCCGGCATGCCCGCCACGTTGAGGCTGAAGTCCGCCGCATCGGCGCCGGTCAATGCCGGCACGCCCAGTGTCAGCGGCTGAGTGCCGACGTTTGCAATGTGCACGGTGCGCGAGGCTGTCGGCCCGGCGGAGATGTCGACCTGGCCGAAGTCGCGCATGCCCGTGGCCGCGCCACCATTGGAAATCAGTACGCCTGCGGCGTCTGTTTCGCGCACCTCGATGATCGGCGCATTGGCCGAGCCGAAGCCGGTTACTTCGATTACAAAGGGATCTGAAGTGTTCATGGCCGTGTGAGTGAACTCGATCGTGGCGAGTTTCTGGCCGGCGGTTCCCGGCCGGAACCTGACCGAGAACCACACCCAGTCCCCGGCGGCGATGGTGTTGCTGAATCCCGGCGTACTCTGTGTTGGCGGCGGAAAGTACAGCTCGAAGTCGCCGGCGTCCGCGCCGGTCAGCGAGGGAGTGCCGATATTCATCTGTGATGACGTCGTGTTCTCGATGATGATGTTCGACCACGCCGACCAACTTCCCACCGGCACGCTGTTGAAGTTGCGGTTGCTGCCCACAGGTGCGGCGGAGCCGTTGAGCACCTGCGTACCGCCAACCTGGTACTCGTAGACGTACACACCGGCCATGGGCTGGTGGTTCGCGAGGTAGGTTTGCTGGGCGGTCAACTCGACCTCAGCGTTGGTCACGCTCTGCACGCCCGACAGGTAGATCACTGCGTGAAACCCTTGCGCCAGCCAGTACTGCGGCAGTACGCCATGGAAGTGAAACTCGCCTGTGACGACGTAGTCTGTTGCGCCCGCCGGGATTGTGACCGGCTGTGACAGCACCCAGTCACCCCAGTCGTGCCAGCAGTCGGCGCACGCATTAAGGAAGTCGGGTCCGCTCGTCACGAACGTCTCGAGCAGACTGGTGCCCTCAAGCCCGTTGATGGTCACAGCGTAGCCCGAGGCATTGTCCACCTTGACCTCCCAGGTGTGGACGGACTGCGGGTACAGCAATGGTTGCCACGCCCCTGTGCCGGGATTCTGTGCCTGCGTCGGTGAGTTGATCTGCAGGTCATGCGCGACGAGTGGCGCACCGGCGGTTGAGCCCAGCGGCGCCCTGCGCACCTCAATGTCGTCAATTCCCCAGCCGGTCAGCCCGTAGCCGAAGTAGTTGTTGATCGAGTATTCCCCGATCTGGAAGCGCAGGCGTATCCACGGCTGGTTGGCGGCCCACTGCGAAATGTCCACGGAGATGCGCGACCATTCCCGGTCGCCGGCGATGTCGGGTGCGTGAATGCCTGTCGTGAGCGGCTCGTGAGGCGGTACCCAGACCTTGTGCCAGGTGACGCCGTCGCTGGTGATGGACACGTTGATGTCGTCGTTGCCGTACTTGACCGCGGGGTGCACGAATACCGAGTACCAGCGGCGGAAACGAAGCTGGACTTCGGTGATGCCCGAGCAGTTGATCTTCGGCGACATGGCGTACTCCGCCGTGATTTTCAGGTCCGGCTCTTCGGCGTTTGGGCTGCTGAGCAGCATCAGGTTGTCGTTGTTGCCCGGTGTGAAGTCCTGCGCGGGCTCGACGGCCGAGTAGCCTGCGCCGGACTGGCCGGTCCCGGTGAAGCCGGTCGCCTGGGTAATGGCCCAGTTGCTGTCGAGGTTCCAGTAGTGGTTGTTCGAAAACGTCTCGACGAATGGTAGCGCAAACGGAGCGTGAGTTACCTCGAGTGTGAATGAGCGTTGAGCAGAAGCGCCCGTCCCGTCAGTTACTTCGACCACGAACGTGTATTCACCCGCCGTGCCCGTCGCAGGCGTGCCCGCGAGAATGAGGTTGTCTCCCTGCTGGCTCAGGCTCAGGCCTGCCGGCAGCGCGCCACCGGCCAGGGTCCACGTGTAGGGGGCGACTCCGTTGACCGGCCTGATGTCTGTAGCGCAAGGCTCGGTCTCGGTCGCCTCGCGGATCAATTCAGTCTGCACGGACAGCTGTGCGGGCTCGACGTCGAGCAGCCAGTCCTCGATCTCGCCCCACCAGAAGCTGGCGTTGGGGTTGCGCTGTATGGGCAGCCCGAACGTGTTTTGAATCATTACGCGCATGGCGACCTTGTTCTGGCCGTTGAGTGTGAAGTCCTGGGTAGCGTGGATGCTGACGTTGTCGAAGGTGTAGTCGCCCGCCGGCAGCCAGTAGCCGGGCATGAACTCATACATCTCGTTGGAATCGAACGTCCCGCTGTCGTCCGCATCGACCCACATCAACAGGAAGCCGCCACCGCCGCGCACCTGCACGGTGATTTGGTTGGAACTGCTCCATGAGCTCCATGGGCCCGGTACGAGGATGCCGTCGTCCAGCTGGTCACCGGTCCAGGCCGGCGAGATTGGATTCTGTGCGTCTATCGTGAACCCGCTGCCCAGCCAGCTCGTGTTCGGGTCCGCTGCGAAAGCCTCCGCCGTGCCGTAGCTCGCGGCCGCGTCGCCGTAGTCCTGGGCCGCACAGGTAGCAGTCGCCAGTATCGCGAATATCAGTGTCAGAGTTCTCATCTCATCCTCCTGAGGTGCGGCCCCCAAAGTCGTACGCGCCTCTGGACGCAAAACTAACAAAACTGAAACCATAATTGTTCGAGTGGTGTAGACTCCGATTTCAGAGTTGAAATTGTGATTCTCGGGGGCGACAGAAATGAAATCGGCGGACCAGTACAACGCGGCCCTGCGCGGGCGCCTGAACAAGCTCGCGGACCGATTCCAGCAGGTCGAGATCGCGCGCCGCACCGGCGTGGCGACCGCCAACGTGCACCGCTATCTGCGCGCCGGGCGCATCCCGGCCGAGTTTTGCCTGGCACTGATCGACGCCTTCGACCTGAGCCCGGATTGGCTGATGAAGGGCGAAGGCGAGCCGATCACCAGCGACCTCAAGGCCGCAACCGCCGCCAAGGCCGGCGACCTGCTTGACCTGGTCAAGGCCATGAACGCTGTGGCACGCATGCGCCTCGGCGCCGTGGTCGGCGACGGCGACCGCAAGAAGCTGCGCGAATTGTCCGACACCCTGCAGACTTTCGACCGGTTGAAAGAGCGCATGAACGACCGCACCCGCCCGGTGCTCGCGCGATTGCTCGACGACCTGAAGCAGGCACTTGCCGCCATGGACATCGCGCGCGCACGCGTGCTGCGCGAGACGGCCGTGGAACTCTCGAGGCTGTGTACCGATGATGCCCTGCTGGAAAAACTCGACTCGCTGCAATCCGGCGTCGAGTACCTGACCGGGCAACTTGAGCCCGCGCTTGAATTCGACCGTCGTGTGCTGGCGCGGCGTGTGCGTGACGGGCGGCTCGCGGCCGGCGGCGACGCATCGCAGCACGTGCACCTGATCATGACACTCCGCGAAACCGGGCGCGTCGCCGAGGCGCGTCGTGTCTGCGGCGCAATCCTGTCGCTGTTGGGCGAAACGTCGTCTGACGCACCGGGCGTGCTGGAGATGCGCATCTTCATGGGCAGTTTTCACGTCGAGCTGGGAGATCTTGAAACGGGGCTCGCCATGTTGCGGGCGGCCTACCCCGCGATCCCGCGCGAGCGCCGCATCGCGGGGACCATCCTGATGGCGCGTGCGCTGGTACTGGCCGGCGTGATGGACTACCACGAGGCGCACACCTTCGGCCTTCGCACAACCGGCGGCTCGCGTTTGCTGCTGCGAGAGGCATGCTACCGCGAGGACCCGGATCTGCTGGCGCACGCGGTTCGGCACCTTGTCGGCTCGGGCGAGCCCGCGGTCCCGCCCGCGGAATACGACGCGCAGCGCACACAGCTCGTGCAGCGCGCAGTCGATGGCAAAGGCAAGCCCGCCGATTTCCAGCGCATGGCCGAGCGACACCCGCCCGTGACCGCCAGCCGCTACATGCGCGACTTGCTGCTGGGCGCGCACGCGGCACAGCACTCGCGACTGCTTGGCGACAAAAAGGCCCTGAAGCGGCACGCGGATGAGACGCACGCGGCGCTCACCGCCATGCCGAGCGAAATTCACCCGCCGATTGAGCTGAAGTGCATTCACTTCAGGAACATCCGCGCGCTGGGAAAAATCGCCCCCTGGCAGACGCGGGCTTCAGGCCTGCGTGCTGAGCTTACTGCATGGATCGAAAGGGGTTACGCGGGCCTGCTGCCACTCGATTAGCGCCCGCGCCGGGGAATGTCGCAACGGTGGGTATACTCTTTGCATCGACGGTGAATCGCTCGCCGTGGACCCCCAGCGGAGTTTGTCATGCAACCCGAAACACAGGCCGGACTGGAGACCGGCAAGGCCTTCCTGAAAGACTGCGTCGAGTTCAGCCACCTGCTGCTGCAGCAGAAGTTGGAGGCGCTCAAGCGCGGTGAAGAAGTCGACTGGAAGGACGCCCGCGACATCATGCGCGAAGGCCGCGCGGCCGCGCGCCAGATCACGCAGATCGCCAGCCTCGAGGTCCGCGACGCGGCCCCGAAGCGCAAGGCGCGCGAGCCGCACCACACGACGCGATCAACCCCGCGCGTGCAACTGACGCCCGAGAACATGCAGCTGCTGATGGAAGGCGTGCTCGAATGGAACTCGGCCGTCGCAGATGCCAAGCCAGGCCAGCGCCCGAAGCTGCCTGAAAAGCTGCGCACGCTGCTCGAGCACTTCGAGCTGGACCCCGAACGCGAAGAAAGCCTCGAGGAACTGCTGGATCTCGTGGAAGGCATGACGCGCGCGCCGGCCTGAATGCGGTTACCTGCCCGCGCCCTCGACGGCTGCGACGAAATCCTGCGGGTCTTTGAACTCGCGGTAGACGCTGGCGAAGCGGACGTAGGCGACTTTGTCCACGCTCTTCAGGCGGTCCATGATCATTTCGCCGATGACGCGGGTTGGCACTTCGCGCTCGTACTTCTTGCTGACGTCGTTTTCGATGGCCGTCACGATGTCGTCGATCTGCGCGGCGCTGACTGGTCGTTTTTCACAGGCGCGAATCACACCGTGACGGATCTTCTCGCGGTCGAACGGTGCGCGGCTGCCGTCTTTCTTGATCACGCGCAGGGGTGCCTCTTCGATGCGCTCATATGTCGTGAAGCGTTTGGTGCAGGCCAGGCACTCGCGACGCCGGCGCACCACGCCGCCATCGGCGCTTGAGCGCGAATCGACGACGCGGTCGTTATCAACATTACAGAAGGGGCAGCGCATAGACACCAACCAGTTGTGGATTGCATGGCAAGATAGCAGGCCATGCTGTGACTTGCGACGAATTGGAGCCCCCGACACACAAAATTTTGTGGTTAGCAGCCAAATTGCCCAATTGTGGCCCGCCTGTAACACCCCATATGGACCCCCTAGGTCATCGTCAGACCCGGAGCCGTATGGCGGTCAGAAGCATCTGGACCCACTGCATGTCCTGTCCAAAGGCCTTTGGGCCGCACCCAATTTGTCCGTTAGTTAGCGAGCCTTCGGGCCACTAGAGGGGTAACCCGACACGCCGCAGCGGCTGGGCAAGCCGTGGCCGAAACTGATCCGGTCTGATTTCGGATATCGCGAGGATTTCGATGCGTCGTGCCCGTACTGCCTTCATTTGCACCCTTTCCATTCTCGCCCTCGCGGCGGCCATCAACGCCCAGCGCGTGCCGATTCCCAACGGCGGCGGCATTCCGGGTGGCGGCCGAATCCCCGGCGGGGGCAAGATTCCCGGCGGCGGCCAGCAGGCCGGCGGCAGCGAAGGCGACTGGTACAACCTCGGGCCGATCGGCGGCAAGGCTACGCTCGACCCGAAACCGGGCAGCGGCGCAGGCTCCGGTCTGGACGTTGCCAAGGTGCTTGAAGATTGCCCAGGTGCAAAGGGCGGGCTGATGGTCGGCGACGTCATCATCGGCGCGCCAAAAGACTTCGGCCCCAACGCATATCACGAACTCGGCGAAGCCATCGAAGCCGCCGAGGCGCAACGCAAGCCCAAGAACGCGGTCATCAAGCTGACCGTCCTGCGCGGCGGCGCCGAGAAGACCCTGGAGATCGCCGTCCCGAACTACGGCAAAGACGCCGGCGACTTTCCCGGCGGCAAGATGCGCGACGCCATCGTGGAAGAATCCCTCAAGTGGCTCGACGAGCAACAGCAAGGCGACGGCGGCTGGCAGTGCCAGCTGTCCGGCGAAAACGGCCGGGTCGTCATGACCAGCCTGTGCGGCCTGGCGTTCATGGCCGCGGGCAACACGGCCGCCAAAGGCCCCTACAAGAAGAACGTCGAGAACGCGGCGAAGTTCGTGATGGCCAACATCGGCCAGGAGTCTGCATTCGGCAGCGGCAGCGGCGGCGCGAACTGGAACCAGACCAACTGGGGCCTCGGCTACGGCGGGATCTTTCTTTCAGAGGTGCAGCACGCCTCGCCGGTCAAGGGCGTCGACAAGAAGCTCGAGTGGATCGCCGAGACCATCCTGGCCAACATGGAAGATAGCGGCGGCTTCGCGCACGGGCCCGGCGGGCCGAACGCGCTCGGCTACCTCGAGCTGGAAATCGTCAGCAACTACTGCGTCGCGGCGCTGGGCGGGGCCAAGGCCAACGGCATCGACGTCGATGAGCACAAGATCGACAAGGCCCTCGACTACATCCAGAAGTGCGGCGGCGGCAAGGGCGGCGTCGGCTACAGCACGCGGCAGGGGCAGGTCGGCTGGGGGGACCCCGGGCGCACCGGCGGCGCGATCATGGCCTACGGCGCGACGGGCCACGACGGCGACCCTTACTACAAGTCGATGGTCGGCTATCTGCAGGCGAACCTGCGCGACATCATCGATGGCCACGTCAGCCCGACCATGCACCACCTGAGCTCGGCGGCGGCCTGCTGGCGCGAAGGCAAGAAGACCTGGGAGAAGTACTGGGAGGCGCAGCGGCACGAGTGCACCATGCTGCGCAACCCGGACTGCACATTCACCGCGCGCCCGACCAAGGAAAGCGCGCAGATGGGCCGCAACAACGATCTCGACATCGGCACGGTCTGGAACACAGCTCACTGGGTCATCATCCTCTGCCTTGAAAAGGACAACCTGCCCGTCTGGTTCGGAAAGGCCGGAAAGGCAAAGCGGCCCGACAAGGCAGAGGAGAAGCCCGCCCCGGTAACCGGCAAAGACGAGAAGAAGGACGACGCCGAAAAGAAAGAGCCGGAGAAGAAGTCGCCCGACATGGATGATATTCTGGACGACTGACCCCGCGACCCAGCCCCTTGGGCATGTCCATGAAGTACGTCGTTGCACTCGCCGTCCTGCTGGTCGCAGGTTGCGCGGGCTCGCGCATTCGCAGCAACTACACTCCGCCTCAGCCTGAGCCTAAAGAGGTCCGCGAACACCCGGAGTGGAACCCGTCTGCAAACAAGGCTGAAACAGGCGAGCCGCCGGCCGTCGCCAACGAGCCGTCGCCCACCAGCAAACCCGCAGACGACTTGTGGATTACCGGCTGGAAGATAGGCGTACAGCTGGAAGATCGGACGTTTGAGGTGCAGCAGCCGTCGAACCCGGTGCGCAAGATGCAGCGCTTCGAGGTCTGGCGCGGCCAGACGCTGCTGGGCATGGCGATCGTCGAGAGCGCCCGGGCGAAAACGGCACGCCTGCGCCTGGATCGGCCGAAGAACGAGGACACCACGCTTGCGCCGGGCGACATTGTGCTGTCACGCCTTTGGCTGCCGACGCGCGACAAGCACGTGGCATTGCACGGCGAATTCAAGCCGCCGACGGAGCAGATGTCGCGCCAGGAGCTGGAGTTTGCCCTCGAGTTGGCGGGCTGCACGCTCGACGAGAAGCTTACGGCCAAGACGGACCTCGTGATCATCGGCCACAACCTGCTCGGCGACGACTGGTACCGCCGCATGCGCAGCGACTTGCATTTCGAAGTCATGAAAGCCAGCGACGCCGCAGCCTACTTCGATCCACCAAACTAGGCGGGCGCTGCCATGTCGCGACGGCGTGGTATGCTGCGGTGATGGCCGGACGGGTATATCAGTCGGACAATCTTGAGGTGCTGCGGGGGCTGGAAGATGCCTCCGTGGACCTGATCTATATCGATCCGCCCTTCAACACCGGGCGGGCGCAGACTCGGCGCTCGATCAAGACCGTGCGCGATGTCGACGGCGACCGCACCGGCTTCAAGGGCGAGCGCTACAAGACCACTGAGCTGGCCGAGCGCGCCTACGACGACTCGTTCGAGGACTTTCTGGCGTTCCTTGAGCCTCGCATGCTCGAGGCCCGCCGCGTGCTGAAACCCACCGGCTCGATCTACTTTCACATCGACTATCGCGAGGCGCACTACTGCAAGGTCTTTCTGCTCGATGCCATCTTCGGGCGCGACTGCTTCATCAACGAGATCATCTGGGCCTACGACTACGGCGGTCGCCCGAAGAAACGCTGGCCCGCCAAGCACGACACGATCTTCCTGTATGCCAAAGACCCGGCGCTCTACACGTTCAACCAGGACGCCATCGAGCGCATCCCGTACATGGCGCCCGGGTTGGTCGGGCCCGAAAAGGCCGCTCGCGGCAAGCTTCCGACGGATGTCTGGTGGCACACCATCGTCGCGACCACCGGCAAGGAAAAGACCGGCTATCCGACGCAGAAGCCATTGGGCGTCGTCCGCCGCGCGATCCAGGCCAGCAGCATGCCCGGCGACACAGTGCTCGACTTCTTCGCGGGCAGCGGCACCACGGGAGCGGCCTGTGTTGAGGAAGGGCGCGATTTCATACTGGTGGACAGCAACCCGGAGGCCATCGAAGTCATGCGCGAACGATTCAAGGGTGTGAAGGGCATCGAGTGGAAGTAGGCAACCCAAGCCCAGCCCGCAAGGGCTGGGGAGCACGCGTGCGACGAGTCCCAGCCCTTGCGGGCTGGGCTTTGGTTCTGCTCGTCGCCGCGTGCGGTGGGGGAGAGTCGGCGAACACTGCAGGGAAGTTCAACGGACCGCCGGGCGGCACGGCCGTCTCCGCTAAACCGCCCGACGATCCCGCGCCCTACCCGATTGAAGTCGTCGCCAACGCAGCCTGTGCTCTTGACGGGTCAATCTACGTCACCGGTGGTTGGGGCAACCGCGATTCCGAGGGCAACGGAAGCTTCGTGGATCTCGCGTTTCGCTATGACCCCAAGGCCAACGAATGGTCTAGCCTGCCGCCCATGCCACGTGCGCGCTGTTTCCATGCTTGCGTGGCATCCGGCGGCAAGGTCTGGCTGTTCGGTGGCGTGACCCGCATTGAGGATCAGGTCGGCGACGTAACCGTGGCCGAGGTCGACTGCTTCGACCCCAAGACCGGGCAGTGGACGACGCCCACGAAAATGCCCACGCCCCGAAACCGGCTCGCGGGAGCGGCGGTGAACGACCGGGTGATCCTGGTCGGCGGCATGGCGGCGAACAAGGACTCGGACGTCGTAGAAGAATTCACGCCTGCCACGGGCGGCTGGTCGACAGGTGGTCCGCTGCCTCGCGCCTGCCACGGCATGGCACTGGCGGCCGTAAACGACACTCTGGTCGCCGTGGGCGGCAGCCAGCACATGATCGGTACGTGGCTGTATGACCCCAAGAGCAGGCAGTGGCGCGAAGGGGCTGAGCTTCCCGGCCCGGTGCTGTTCGCGGCGGCCGCCGGCTACGAGGACCAGGTCTATCTGTTCGGCAATCGCAGCTCGGGCGACATCCCGCTGCTGCGCTATGACATCGCCGGCAACGCCTGGGAGCAGGCGGCGCAGAAGTCCGTGGAAACGCACCGCACCGCGGCGGTCGCATTGAACGGGTACATTTACGTGATCGGCGGTGAAGACCCGACAGGCGGCGAGCTGTCGCGCGTCTCGCGCTATGACCTTGCCACGGGCAACTGGGCGCATAGCCACTGAACGCGATCCGCCCCGCCCGAGAGGGCGGAGAGCGTGGACGTGAGGCTTTCGGGTTTCAAACCCCGGGCTGTCGGCCGGGGCGGAGCGTTGCCTTAAGCTAATCCTGCCACTCGGGTGTTTGGCCTTCTTCGGGCTGATCCTTGACACTTGAGAACAGCTCGATGGTGTTGCCCATCGGGTCGCGGACGGTCCAGCCCCAGTAGCTCATCTGGCGCCAGGTCGGCTTTGGTGTGGCGGCCACTGCGCCAGCTTCGCGTACGCGTGCTACCACATCATGCAGGTCGTCTTCAGGGTACTCGATGCTGTAGCTCATCAGCGGGGCGCCGTCTTCGCGAAAGTCGCCCGGCTGCCAGGCCCAGCGCTCGCCGACGGGAAGCTCGGTGTCCCATCGGAAGAACATCAGCTGGAAGCCTTCTGTGTCGTACACCACCCAGCCGAAGTTCTCGTCGTCCCGGTAGCTGAGTTCCTTCATGCCCAACACGTCCGAGTAGAAGTCGCGCATCACCTTCACGTCGGTACACATGGAATACAGGAAGCGGACGTTGATCTTCGGCCCCGGCTCCGCGAGCTTGTCGACCGTGGACTCGGCCTTGCTGGGTTTCTTGCGCTCAAGGCTCTTGGTCTTCTTGCCTGTCCGCTTTGCCATCTCTACCTCGTCAGGGTCCGCGTTGCCGCGTGCGTGCAACCTACCAGCAGCAGGTGCATGAGCAATATCACCAGTATCCGCATGCAACGCCCGCTGTCACGTTCCAGACACTTTGTGGACAACCGCCGGTCGCCGCAAATCCAATCCTGCTCAAGTAATGGGGCCATTCCTGCCGAAACCGAGAGGGTCCGCCGTGTGCGGGCGAGTCGCTATCCCAGGAGTCAGGCATGGCAGGCAAAGCGTTCAGTGTACGCGATTCACTCTCCCTTGAACGGGTCGGCAAGCTGTTCAAGCGCGAGATGCTTCAGGAATGCGCGGCCCTGAGCCTGATCCTCGTCGTTGCCTTCCTTATTCTCAGCATCGTCAGCTACGACCCGGCCGACATCGCCGGCGCGGTCTGGCCGCTCAATGAGCAACCTGCCAACCTGGGTGGGCGCATCGGTGCGGTCGCGGTTCACCTCGGCTACACCTTCCTCGGCGTCGGGACGTACCTGCTGGTTGGGGTGCTGGGCGTCTACGCCAGCCTGATCTTCTTCCGTCGCAAGGCGGCGGACTGGCCGGTGCGTTTGATCGGCACCACACTATTGGTCGTCACCTTCGCGGCGCTGTTCGGCGACAGCTACAGTGACAGCGGCATCATGCCCTCCCGCGGCGGCGTGATAGGCACGACCATCTTCGGGCTGCTGAACGCGAACTTCGGCATGACCGGAACCTATCTCGTGCTGGCCTTCACCGCGCTGCTGAGTTTCCTGCTGGCGACGGACATCCTGTTCTACCCGATCGTCCGTGACCTGCTGCACCCGCTCGGCGACGAGTCGGAGATCAGCGGACCGATCACCAGTATCCCCGAGCCGCTGACGCCGGACACGGATGAAATGAAGGACAAGAAGGACTCCAAGGGCTGGCTGAAGAAGCTGTTCAGCAAAGGAGAGGGCCAAGAAGTTGAGGACGACTCCGACGAAGTCGACTTCGACCCGGACCTGTCGCTGATCCCCGAAGCCGACGAGCCCGAGCCCGTACCCGCCCCGGAACCCAAGAAACAGGGCGGGCGTCGCCCGGTGATCGTGAAAGAGCCCGTCGAGGCCAGCTCGCCCGAGGAATGGGCGGAGGCCCTCGAGAACTACGCGCTGCCCGAGGTCACCAGTCTGAACGCGCCCAAGAAGAAGGACAGCGCCAACGCCCGCGCCGAAATGCAGCGCGCGGCAGAGATCATCCGCCAGACCTACGCGGCCTTCCGCGTTGACGTACGCGTGGCCGACTACGTGCGCGGCCCGACCGTGACCACGTATGAGATGGAAATTCCGCCCGACGTGATGATCAACAAGATCACCCGCTACAAGGACAACCTGGCGCTGAATCTGCGTGTCAGCACGGTCCGTATGGTTACGACCGCCGGCAAGAGCACCATCGGCGTCGAGGTGCCGAACCACACCCGCGACATGGTGACCTTCCGCGAACTTCTCGAGACGCCGGAGTTCGAGACCGCCCGCAAGAAGATGGAGCTGCCGATGGCCTTCGGCAAGGACGCGCTCGGCCAGCCGGTGATCCGCGACCTTGCCAACATGCCTCACCTTCTGGTGGGCGGCGCGACCGGCCAGGGCAAGTCCGTGTTCGAGAACGTGATGCTGGCGAGCATGCTGATGTCGCGCTCGCCGGTTGAGCTGCGGTTGGTGATGGTCGACCCGAAGCAGGTCGAGTTCACGCCCTACTGCGACGTCCCGCACCTGCTGGCACCGGTGATTGATGACTCGCGCCGCGCGGTCAGCGTCTTCGAGTGGGTGGTTGAGGAGATGGAGCGTCGCTACACGCTGCTCAAGAATGCCGGCGTGCGCAAGCTGACCGAGTTCAATGAACTCAGCGGGCGCGAGCTTGCCAAGCGCATGAAGGAAAACGGCATCGACCCGGATGAGGTGCCGAACCACCTGCCCTACATCGTCTGCATCGTGGATGAATTGGCCGACATGATGATGGTCGCCAGCGACAGCAAGGTCGACGAGCTGATCGCCCGCATCGCCGCCAAGGCCCGCGCGGCCGGCATCCACCTGGTGCTGGTGACGCAGAGCCCGCGCAGCGACGTGCTGACCGGCTTGATCAAGGCCAACATCCCGGCGCGCGTCTCTTTACGTGTCAACACCGGTACGGATTCACGCATCGTGCTGGACCAGAACGGCGCCGAAGACCTGCTGGGCAAGGGCGACCTGCTGATGGTGATGCCTGGCGAGAGCAAGGCCCTGCGCGTGCAGAGCGCCTACATCGCCGACGACGAATTGAACCGCGTGCTGGACGGGCTGCGCTCGCAACTCAAGCCCAACTACGTGATCGACCCGAACAACCTCGCCACAGGCGGAAGCAGCGGCGGTGGGGGAGGCGGCGGGATCGGCGAGCTCGATGCGGACTTCGAGCGCGCCGTGGACGAGATCCTCGCGGCTGGTCGCGGCTCCGCCAGCTTCCTGCGCACGGCCATGGGCCTGGGCCACACGCGCGCCACGCGGATCATCATCCAGATGGAAAAGGCGGGCATCCTCGGGCCGTCGCGCGGCAGCAAGGAGCGCGAGATCATGATTACCTTCGAGGAATGGGAAGCACGCAAGAACGCCCGCGACCTCGCCGGAACCGGCGGAGTCTATGACAGCATGGTCGCGGCGTAGAGAGTTGTCAGTCGTCGGTTCTCAGTTGTCGGACAACCGCGGCTCACTGACAACCGACAACAGACAACTGGAGCATGAAATGCGAATCCTGAACTGGTTGACCAACCGCGCCAAGTACCTTGTTCCCGGGGCCGTGGCTTTCTGTCTGCTGCTGCTGGCGTTTGACCTGTTTGCCTTCTGGGCGCTGGGGCGTCGGCCTGTGGTCAGCACGCTGGAGATGCGCACGGTGATGTGGGCGCTGCTGATTGGCTCAGGCTGCACCTACATCGCGCGATGGGCGATCCTTGGTGAGGCGCAGGCGCGTCGGGCGCTGGCCGCAACGGTGTCGGTGATGGTGCTGGTTTCCGCACTGCATCCGTGGCTGAACGGCTGGGGCCGCGATGCTGCCGCGCCGGTCGCGCCCACACTGGTAGCGTCGCCCGACGATCACTCGGCCGAAGCGCTGGTATTTGCCGGAGGCGCACTCAGCGAGCCGGAAGCCGGCCGCTGGTAGAACACACAAACGCGAAAGCCCGCCGACCTTCGGCGGGCTTACGTCATTTGGCGCGGGCTAGAAGCGCACGGTGAAGCGCAGGTACTCAAAGTACACGCCGACCGCGCCGCTGGTCTTGGTCTCGATGCCGCGGCTGTGCTTGTGCTTGCTGCCGCCAATCGTGCCGTACAGGTATAGCCCGAAGCCGAGGCCGAACATGTTGGTCAGGTAGAAGTCCGCGCCGATGCCGCCCGCCATCAGAAAGTAGAGGTCCGAATACTTCACGTCGCGGGTGTTGCCGGTGCCCGGCTCGTCGGCGTCTTCCGTTGCCGAGAGGTAGGCCAGCCCGACCGGGTAGAACACCGCGAACGGGCGGAACCATTCGGTCCACTCCAGGTCTTCGAAGTCGAGCACGAACTTGGCCCCGAGGCTGAGCGTGACCGCCAGCGCGTCGCCGCCGTTGTGCTCCGGGCGACCGAGGAAGCCATAGCTGACAGAGGTGAACACGTCTGCGGCGATCCATGGAGTGAAGTAGAAGTCAAAGAAGCCGCCGAAGGTGATGCCGATCGCGGCCGTGTTCAGCCCCAGTGTTGCGCCTGCGCCGAACATCTGATCGCCGCTCTCGCGGCCTTCCTCCAACAGCGCGCTGTTCATGAACCGGTCCACAGCTGCGGGTGTCGTGGTGGCGGCCATGTCGAACAGATTGGCCGCGCGCCGGGTGTGCCCGGCCGACATGGCGTTCTCGAAGCTCATGTCGCCCAGGGTCGCCGCGCCGAGCGACGCGGACAGTGCAACCAAACTTGCCAGTAGCATCAGGTGCCGCATGAGGTGCCCCCTTTCGTGTGCGAAGCGGGTGCTTCGCGAACTATGCTTTTGGTGCATTCGGTGTACCTCCAATATGCCCCAAAGCGGTCGCCGTGCAAACCGTTTCCGGGCTATCGACTATTGACGCGTCAATATGTCGGTGCCAGCATGCCGCCCGATTTCGGTTGCCTTGGGCGCGCAAGACGCTATCCCGGAGGGCCGACGAAAGGACCGACCATGACCGACGTAATGCGCATGACCGAGCTGGATGTTCACCACGGCGCCGATTTCACGATGCCCGGGGCAGAGGCCCATTATCCGCCCGACATCGAGCTTGAGCCGACGCACCTCGACATCGCGCTGCGCCTCGACGTCGAGCACCGCTCGGCCGAGGGCATCGTGACCACCAGCGTGCACGCGCACCACGCCGGGCCGACGGCCATCAAGCTGCATGCGGTCGACTTCGAAGACGTCGACGTACGCGACGCGGACGGCAAGGAATTGTCCTGGCGCTACGACGGGCGGCAGATCAGCGTTGAATGGAAGGACGGTTTTGGCGCAGGCGAAGACCGCAAGCTGGTCGTCCACTACAAGGTGGTCAAGCCGGTCACGGGCCTGTTCTTCAGCGCGCCCAGCAAGGAATACCCGAATGCCGGCACCTGGGCCGCGACCGACCACGAGACCGAGCGCGCCCGCCATTGGCTGCCCTGCATCGACCTTCCGAATGTCCGCACCACGCTCAGCTTCCACCTGACGGCGCTCAAGAGCTACCACATCCTCGCCAATGGCGAGCTGGTCAAAGAAGAAGAGCACGAAGACGGAACCAAAACCGCGCACTGGGAGCTGAAGCAGCGTTGCCCCAGCTACCTTGTCTGCTTCGCCCTGGGCGACTTCACCCGTTGCGACGATGGCGAGCACAAGGGCAAGCCGATTGCCTACTTCGCCGAGAAGTCACGCAGCGCCGAGGACCTGAAGCGCAGCTTCGGCCGAACGGGCGCGATGCTGGACTGGATGACAAAGAAGCTGGACGACGAGTTCCCGTTCCCGAAGTACTTCCAGTTTGCCCTGCCCGGCATCGGCGGCGCGATGGAGAACATCTCGCTGGTCAGTTGGGACGGCATGTTCGTTCTCGATGAGACCCTGGCCAAGGAGTGGGGCTGGCAGGTCGACCAGATCAACCTGCATGAGATGGCGCACAGCTGGTTCGGTGACCACATCGTGTGCCGCGACTACGCACATGCCTGGCTGAAGGAAAGCTGGGCCGTCTACATGGAGACTTGCTACTTAGAGGACGTGAAGGGCGCCGATGAGCGCGACTACGACTTCTTCGCCAACCTTCAGAACTACCGGAATGAGGCCGACCACAGCTACGTTCGGCCGATCGCAACGCGCACGTTTGACCACAGCTGGTCGATGTACGACCGCCACCTCTACCCGGGCGGCGCCGTGCGTCTGCACATGCTGCGCCATGAGCTGGGTGACGATGTGTTCTGGGCGGGCGTGCGCGACTACGTCAAGAGCTTCGGCGGCAAGGTCGTGGAGACGGACGACTTCCGCAAGATCATGGAGAAGCACTCCGGCAAGTCGCTGGTGAAGTGGTTCGACCAGTGGATCCTGAGCAAGGGCTACCCCGCGCTGAAATGCAGCTTCAGCTATGACGACAAGAAGAAGGAAGGCACGTTCGAAGTCGAGCAGACCCAGAAGGATGACAAGAAGGGCGTGGGCCTGTTTGACTTCCCCACGGACATCGGCTGGGTGATCGAGGGCAAACTGGAGACGCGCGAAGTACGCATTACAAAAGACAAGCACGGCTTCGTCGTGAAGATGGACAAGGAGCCTGAGCAGGTTCGCCTTGATCCTCTCGTGCGCACGGTCTGCAGCATCGACTTCAACCCGGGCGACGAAAAGCTGCGCAAGCAGCTCACGGACGCAGGCGACGTTGTCGGCCGCATCCTCGCCGCGCGCGAGCTTTGCAAGACCGGCAAGCGCAAGAACATCGAGGCCGTGCGCGATGCCTACCGGCGCGAGAAGTTCTGGGGCGTACGCATCCGCATGGCCGGCGCGCTGATGAGCGCCAACAGCGAAGTCGCCAGCGAGGCACTGAACGAGCTGCTGGGCGTCGAGCAGGACGGCATGGTGTTGGAGACGCTGGTGCGCGCGGTGGGCAGCTTCCGCGGGCCCAAGGTGCGCGAGGCACTGGGCAGGTTCATTGAAGGCGACGTCAAGCTGTACCGCGCCCGCGCGGCCGCCCTGGAGATGCTCGGCGCGCAACGCGATGAGATGCCCCTCGGCAAGTTGCTTGAGGCCGCGGGCAAGGACTCGCCGCTGGGCTGGGAGCAGTCCGGCGCATTCCGCGCATTGGCCGAGACTCGCAATCCCGAGGCGCTGAAGCCGCTGCTTGACGCGTCAACATACGGTAAGACCAGCTACGATGCGCGCCACTGGGCGGCGGCGTCGATCGGCGCGCTGGCAAAGTATCTGGAGAAGGCGGACCGGGAACGCGCAGTCGAGCGCCTGGTCGACCTGCTGCGGGACCCGATCCCACGCGTGCAGAAGATGGCGATGATGGGCCTGCAGTCGGCGGGCGCGGGCGAGGCCGTCGGCTCACTCGAGGCGTGGGGGCGTGGGCTCAGCGAGCAAGAGGAGTCGGCCGTCAAGCGCGCTGCGGCCGGCATCCGCGCTGCCGCGAGCGGCAAGCCCGGGGGCGTGGACAAGCAGCTCGAGGAATTCCGCGAGACGGTACGCAAGCTCAACGACCGCATCGGCAAGCTGGAAGCCGAGAAGGTCAAGGACTAGCGGCTAGAGCCGGGAAAGATTGCCCATGAGCATGCCGACTATGCCCAGTCCCTGCCAGCAGATGCCGATGATGATGCCGGCGATCGCGAGGCCTTCGCCTGCCTGGCGTTTCTTGGCTTCCATCAGTCCGATGGCGGACAGGATGAGCCCAATGAACGACGTGCAGGGAATGAGCGCCAGGACAAAACCCGCCGTCACCAGCCCGGGCGTTACGCCCATTTGCGGGTTCTGGCCGGGATAGGGCTGCTGGGCGCCGTACGGCTGGCCCTGCGGCGCGCCGGGATACTGCCCCTGCGGGTAGTTTCCGCCCGGAGGATACTGTTGCCCGGGTTGCTGCTGATAGCCGCCCGGCTGTTGCTGGTAGCCATTCGGTTGCTGCGGCTGTTGAGGATAGCCGCCCTGTTGGTTGTACGGTCCGCCCGCCATGATCGCCCTTTCGCGTAAGGCGAGCATGATAGTAGCTTTCGCCCTGTTCTGCACGACTGCCGACGACAAAGCCCGGGGCATAACCCCGGGCTTTTTGTTTGTTCGGGGCTAGCGCAACTCGGGCGCGCTGCGCCTGAGTACCCGGAGCACGGCCGGAACCAGCTTGTCGCGGGCGCGCAACTCTCGTGCAAGGTCCTCAACATCGGTGAAGTCCAGCTCGCCGTGGCCGTGAATCCGGCCGGAGATGTCGCCACGGATGGCCTTCAGCTGGGCGTCGTCGGACCCGCGAATGCCCAGCACATAGGTGTAGACCTGCAGCATTTCGACCCGGCCGAGCAGCGCCGTCACTTCCTTGAGTGTGCCGTCCTGCATGTCCTTGGTTCCCTGGAGGTTTTCGGAAGTGCTCCCGTCGCCTTCTGCGCACAGCACCAGGTACGCAGCCAGCCGTTCCGCGCGCTTTTCGATGGCGCGGGCGATGCAACGCGACTGCGCGCTGCCCTTGGCTTCACCGGGCGAGAACAGCTTCAACAGGGTGGCCCGGTTGAAGTAGCCCTCCTCGCAGCACTCGATCAATGCCCATTCGGCGGATTGCGCGACGGCATCATCGCCGGCGGCAAGACTGGCGGCCCAGCTCGCAGCGACGGTATCTGCTGTGTCGTGGCGGCACAGATAGCCGAGGACCTGCGCGAGTTTGTCGTTCGCGGCAAGCCCACGCAGGGCGTCGAGCGCTTTGCCGCTGTCCGCAGGCTTGAGCAATTGGAGAGCGCCGTTGCCTTTGCCTTCCACCAGCACGGCTGCGCTGGATGCCTCGTCGGCGGCCAGTCCGCAGATTCCGCGCAGCGCGAGTTGCGTCAGACGCTTGCGGTCGGCGTCGCTGAGCGCGGGGCGGGGCAGATCCGTCAGGTCCGGCGTGTACTGTGCGGTGGCGCAGAAGTCGAACAGCAGGTCCGCCTCGGGCGAGAGGTCCTTGAAGTCGTCGCGTGCCTGCTCATCGAATTCTTTGAGCGCTTTCTCGACTTCGGCCTGCGCGCCCGGCAGCAGCTTGCCGAGTTCGTCGCGGATTTCGCCGGCGCGCCGGACTCGCTCGTCCAGCAGACGCAGCAGCTCGTTGGACGGTTTGCCTTTCACGTTGAGCTGGTTGCCGGGCAGGATCATGCCGACCTTGCGGTCGAGCGTGCAGCGGTCGCAGACGACGGTGACCTCGTCGCCGACTTTGTAGCGTACGGCGCCGCTGACTTCGGCCGTGGATTTCTCGGAAGCGGAGGTGATGCGGATACGGCCGTCCATGTCCGTGGCGACCATGCCGAGCACGATCTTATTTACGTCGCAGACGGCCCAGTCGTCCTCGTAGATGACCTTGCCGTCATCGAATTTCTCGGCGACTGTTTTCGAGGTTTCCAGACCGATCACCTTCAGGTGAACAATGAACTTGGCGCGCTCAACAGCGGCGTCCATCGCCACAGAATCGGTGGTCGAAGCCGCAAAGGCAGAGCCGCAGGCGAGTGAGAGAAGCAGCGCAAGAACGGTACAGCAACGCAGGCACAACATCGGCCGGTCTCCGGATTCAGAGCCAGCCCCGGGAGATGTTTAGAACGGTCGAGTTGCGGGATGGTTCAGCGCATCGCACTCTGCGGCCGTGAGCCAGCGCCATTTGCCGCTTTCGATGTCGAGCTTGAGCGGTCCGAATGAGGCGCGCTTGAGCTCGAGGACTTTCAGTGCCCTGCCGGTCTGCTCGTCCTTGAGCGCGCCGAACATGCGGCGGATCTGCCGGTTTCTTCCCTCGGAGAGCGTGACGAGCATGCGTGACTTCGCGCCCGTGCCGCCCTGTGGCTGCACGTCCTTTGCGCGCATGACGCCCTGCGGCGTTTCAACTCCGGTCCTGAGTGCCGTGACCTGCGCGTCCGTCACACGACCGCGAACCCAGACTTCGTACACCTTCTCGTGGGCGCCCGGGCGTGCCAGCGCTTCCTGCAGCTTGCCGTCGTGCACGAATAGCAGCAGCCCGCGCGAATCGAGGTCGAGGCGGCCAACCGGTTTCCAGCCGTCGTCGCGCACCCACGCGGGAAGCAGGTCGAACACGGTGCGCCGACCCCGCTCATCACTGCGCGTCACGACGACGCCGCGAGGCTTATGGAAGACAAAGATGGGGGATGGTTCGTTCACGACACCTACTTTGGAACCCTTCGCTTGCGCTTCTGGCTCCAAAGCGTTCGCCTTACGCTGACTGCTTGCTCATGGCCTTGAGGCGTTCTTCTTTTTCCCAGTTTCGGGCGGCTTCGATGAGCTCGTCGAGGTCGCCGGTCATGACTCGCGTGAGCGGCAGGCTTACCTTGGCGCGGTGGTCTGTGCAGCGGTCCTGCGGGAAGTTGTAGGTTCGGATCTTGTCGCCTCGGCCGCCGCTGCCGACCATGGCGCCGCGCTTTTCCGCCTGCTCGCGGTCGCGCTTTTCCTTTTCCATCTGGTACAGCTTGGACTTCAGGATGCGCAGCGCTTCGTCCCGGTTCTTGTGGAAGCTGGGCGTGGCCTGGCAGTCCACGAACAGACCGGTCGGGAGGTGCCGCATCTGGCAGCGTGAGCTGGTCTTGTTGACGTTCTGTCCGCCGGGGCCGCCGGAGCGCGCGGCTTTGATCTCGAGGTCTGATTCCTTCACCTCGATATCGACGTCTTCCATTTCAGGAAGCACCGCCACGGTCGCAAGGCTGGTGTGAATTCGCCCGGCGCCCTCGGTCGCGGGCACGCGCTGCACGCGATGGCCGCCGCCTTCGTACTTGAACCAGCGCCACACGCCGTCGCCCTTCACACGGTACGTGCCGTTCTTCAGCCCGCCGACGTCGCTCTCGACCTCGTCCAGCACTTCCAGCTTGAACTTGTGCGTCGTGCACCAGCGCACGTAGTTTTCCATCATCTCGCGCGCGAACAGGCTGGCTTCGTCGCCGCCCTCGGCCGCGCGGATTTCGAGAATGACGTCGCGGCTGTCGTCTTCGTCATCGAGCAGGATCAGGTCCTGAGCTTCTTTCCAGAGGGCCTCGTGCTTTTCCTTCAGCTCATCCAGCTCAGCCTCGGCCAGCTCTTTCATCTCGGCGTCGGCCGCCGGGTCCTTCATGATCTCTTCGCTGCCGGCCATCTGGGCCTTTAGGGCGACCAGCTCGGCGTAGGCCTCAGCCTGCTCGCGCAGCGACCCGCGCTCGCGCTGATATTGCGCGAACAGCTTGCTGTTCGAGTAGACCTCGGGGTCTTCGATCAGTTTGCCGAGCTCGGCGTAGCGGTCGGCGCGTTGTTTGAGTACGTCAAGCATGGTGGCACCAGTCTAGCAGCCTGTCGTTGAGCGTGTCTGCGTCAATGGTCGATGGTCTATCGTCAATGGTAACTGCGGTTGCCTTGAACCATCGACCACGGGCCATCGACCCAAAAGCAACCGGCGCGAGGCATCCGCCCCACGCCGGTAAACGTTTATGAGTCGCTAACCGCGGTTGTCGCGCTTGTCGCCCTTGCCTTCGAGTTCCGGCACGATCTTCTTCTTGCCGAATACCTTCTTCTTCTCGAGCTCGAGCTTGAGGTCCTTCTGAACGCGCTTGGTCTGCTTCGGCGCGACCTTCTGCTTGGCCTGTGCTTCCGCCTGTTCCTTGTTCCACTGGAAGCGCTTGGTGAACGCATCCACGCGGCCGGCGCTGTCCACGAACTTCTGGGTGCCGGTGTAGAACGGGTGGCAGGCGCTGCAGATGTCGATGCTGAGCGTCTCGTGCCTTGAGAGCACGTTGAACTTGTTGCCGCAGGTGCAGGTGACTTCCGTCAGGTGCACGTCGGGATGGATGTCCGCTTTCATCGCTGTCTCTCTTTCGTGCCTTTCCGTCGCGGCAGGTCCTTGGGCCAGTCCCAAGGTTGCCTGTCGCCGCCAAGGCAGGGGGCGGAATGATAACGACGGCCGTATTCCCTGCAAGTCCCGGTTGTACGTTTCGGCCGTGCATAGCCGCGTTATCAACAGTCCTTCGAAAAAGCTGCGGTGAGGAGCGTTTGCCGTCCGTTAAAGGATTCCATAGACTGGCGTCGGTGTCGGGTTTCAAATCCAGGGGAGCAGGATGAAGGGCCGTTCTGGCACGCTGATAACCGTTTGTGGCGCGTTGGTACTGCTCGGCATGATCGCCGTGTACTTCCTGCTGCTCGCTCCCGACCCCCAGGACCCCACCATCAAGCCCGGCATCGCTGATCGCTGCTCCGGCAGCGACTTCGACCCATTCGACAGCGACTACGAACGCCGCAAGAAAGCCGCCGCAGAAGTCGCCGATGGCCCTATCGGCCCTGACGGCAAGCCGATCCGGGGCAATGGCAAAGGCGGCCCGCTCGGTACCGGCACTACGGCCGAAGAAGACGCAGCCAAGGCCGGTGAAGAGGCGGCCGACGGCACGCCCAAGTTCGACCCCGAAGAGATCAATGAGATTGTCCCGGGCCACCTGCTGGTCCGCATCGTGGACAAGGAAGACGACCGCCCCCTGCCCGGCACCGCCGTGTATTTCCCGGTGCGCGCGGCCAACCTCGAAACCGAGTACGGCGACGTAAAGCTCGGCAGCGGCATGGCGGGCATGGCCAAGCGCACCAACCGGCACGGCGCCGTGATCTGGAGCGAGAAGGAACTGGCCAAACTGCTCGAAGAGCAGGCAGACGCCACTGAAAAGAAGACCAGCGTGCTCGCTACGACCATCGGCTACGCCGATCTGTTTGAGCCGCTGGCGATTCCCGACCTGAAGAAGGGCGCGGAAGTCACGTTCAAGATGTTCCCGGCCGTGCGGGTCAGCGGCAAGGTGCGCGAAAAGCGCGGCGGGGCGGTGCAGTTCGCGACCGTTGAGATCCTGCAGACCACCGGCCAGGGCGACGCGACCACGCCATCCAACCGATTCACGATCAAGGCCGACGCGCTTGGCGAGTTCACGATCAAGCTGGCCGATTCCTACCTCTATACGTTCCACGTGAAGCAGAGCGGCTACGCCGAATACACCTCCCGTGTGTTCAACTTCCGGCAGGATGCCCGCGAAGTCAGCATCCTGATCGAGCCCGCCCGCGGCATCAGCGGAGTCGTGATGTCCGGCGGCAAGGCGGTGTCAGGCGCTGAAGTCTGGGCCCGCGACGACGGCGACAAGGTCACCACGGGCGAGGACGGCAAGTTCGCCTTCGACATGGTGGCCGACCGCATCTTCCGCAACGACGTCAATCTGCGAGTCAGCGCGGAGGGCTATGCGCCCCAGGACAAGAAGGTTCTGGCCAACGACCATGACGTGAAGTTCGACCTTGAGCTTGAGGGCACGCTGACCGGCGTCGTGCTGAGCGAGAAGGGCGACCCGATCCAGGGCGCGGTGGTCGAGTGCGTGTACTTCGAGGGCAACGCCCGCTACCCGTACGACGCAACACTCAGCGGCGCCAAGGGCGAGTTCAAGTTCGGCCAGTTCGCTCAGGGCAAAGTCCAGCTGGTAGCCAGCTACGGGGACCTGTTCAGCGAAACCAGCACCATCGACGTCAAGCCGAAGTCCAACACCGGCCCGGTCAAGCTGGTGCTGACGACCGGCGCCAGCATCGTCGGCACGGTCAGTTGCGACGGTGTCGGCATCGGCAACGTGACGCTCGCGCTGGATGGCAAAGCCACCGGCGCCTCAGGCCTGGGCGGCGCGTTTACGCTTGGCGGCATCAAGCCGGGCAAACACAAGATCAAGATCCTGAACGAATACCCGATCAGCGACGAGCAACTGCGCCAGCTGCCGGTCTTCACGACCGACGGCGTGAGCTACTACTACCTGCCCACCGAGCAGGAGGTGAACCTGAAGTTCGCCGAGAGCAAGACGCTTAACTTCGACGTGAAGAGCTTTGAGGCCAAAGTGGATCGCAAGATCATCATCGAGGTCACTACCCAGCCCAATGAGCCGGCCACCGGCATCCAGGTCACGATCAAGCCGGTCTTCGGCGCGCCGCCCGCGGGTGTGGAAGCGCCCAAGACGCAGGTGCTGTCAATCGATCTGCCGGAGGGGCACACGGATATGCCCCTCAGCCTGATGAACGGTGTCAGCTACGAGGCGACCTTCGTGCACAACCGATTCTTCACGGCCACGCTCAGCGCCGACTCACTGGCCGGGGTGGCGGACGGCGGCAGGATCGAAGTCGTGCTCGAGCGCGCCTTCATCATCAAGGGCTACGTGAAAGACTCGGAGGGGGCGGGGCTCGAGAGCGTCGGCCTCAGCAAGGACAAGAACAACGCCTGGAACATGCAGGTCACGACCGACATCTACGGCTACTTCGAGTTCGGCCAGCTGCGCCCCGGCGACTACACCATCAGCGCGTTCAAGACCAGCTACTACCAGGAACAGGTAGTCGTAAACGTCGACGACCAGGACCCGGAGCCGCTGGCGATCACGCTGGTGGGGGCCAACGAGATTCGAATCGTGGTAAGCAACAACGGCACCCCGCAGCCGGGCGCGCAGGTCGATATCTATCGCAACGACGCCGAGGGCGATGACCCGGACGGCTACAAGCGCCACTTCGACATCGGCACGACGGATGCGAAGGGCGAGAAATACATCAACTTCCACTGGGTGCGGAACTACCAGATCGTCGCGACGTACGGCAACCGGATCGCCTTTGTCAACTTCGACAACCTGCGCGAAGTACCGGAGCGCGAATTCACCATCGAGCTGGAACAGGCCTATGACCTGAGGGGCCGCGTCGTCGACAAGGACACCAGCCAGCCGCTCACGGGCGTGATCGTCCGCGCGCACATCGCGCCGACCGGCGTGGACGGCCGCGACGGCAACTTCTTCCAGCTTGAGACCGACGGTGCCGGCAACTTCAGCTTCAAGGTGCCCGCGGGCGACTTCTGGTTCTACGTGCCCAAGACGCCCGACCACCAGAGCTTCACGACCGAAGGCGGCAACGTGCCCGCCGGCAGCACCGGGCTGGTGCTTGAGGTGCCGATCCGCGACGACATTGAGGGCAACTACGCCCAGGTGCTCAGCATGAGCGCGCCGACGACCATGACGGCCGGCGAGCAGTACACGGTAGAAGTAACAGTCAAGAACATGGGCAGCACGACCTGGACCAGCGCGGGCAACAAGCCGTGGCGTCTCGGCAGCCAGAGCCCGCAGGACAACAAGACCTGGGGCATGAGCCGCGTGCCCATCACCGAGGGCCAGGAAGTACGCCCGAAAGACACCTACGTGTTCAGCTTCACAGTGACAGCACCCGCCAGCGCCGGCGAATACAACATGCGCTGGCGCATGGTACAGGACGGCGTGCAATGGTTCGGCCAGATGTCCGAGCAACTAAAGATCACCGTCGAAGCCGCTTCCGGCGGGTAGAACGATGCCTCGATCTAGAACCACTGCGGCCAGCCCTCAAACCCCAAGGAAGGCGAGGCACTGGCCCTACTTTCTGTTGACCGGTGCGATCTGCCTGTTGTTTGCATGGTTTTTGATCTCCAAGTTCGAAAAGAAACAAGCAACCATTGGCGCCTTCGTTGACATGCATCAATTCAGTGAGTGGGACGCGGCGCACGACGATCAAATCAAGACCATTTTCAAGGACCTTCAAGAAGGCAAGCAGCCCGAGACGCCAGCCGACTGGCGTCGCGATTGGCCCGGAATGGCCAAACCCGTTTTGGATGCGAACGGCAACGCATACATAGTCTTTGACCAGAATCGGTATGGCTCATGGGGTCTCGTCCTGGCCGCAGGAAACGAAAGGCCCCCGGGAGATCCTGATCATCCGCAGATGGATTGGATGAATGGCTACTATCCGGGGCGTCGCTGCTACTACATGGCCAGTAACCCTGACGCCTCCATTCTCCCGTTCCAAGCCCCTGTCGGTCCCGGCGAGGCGCTTTTTGAGCCCGAGACTTGGAAGTGAGTTTGTGCCCAAACCCGCAGGTTGTGGCTTCCCTAACAGGTTGCGTTGCACCCTTTGCAAAGGCATGATTCCGCGCGCATGTGCCTGTGGTTGCGGTACTTGAGCGCCTATGTTGGGGAACTTCGACATCTTCCTGCCCGTCGTCTGGCTGCTGGCCAGCGCGGGCATCATCATGCTCATCGACCTGTTCAGCACGCACCCCGAACAGGCACGCATGTTCAACTTCTTCACGGCGCTGGGCGGCGTGATGCTGGCGGTCGTCAGCCTTAATCCTTACTGGGACGCACCGGCGCAGCTTTCCATGCGCGGGGCGCTGCTGATTGACCAGTTCAGCGTCTACCTGATGGTGTCGATCCTTACCGGCACCGTTATTTCGATGTTCGCCAGCATCAGCTACATCAAGCGCATCGGCGTCAACCTGGCCGACTTCCTTATTACTGTGCTGCTGGCCGCAAGCGGCATGCTGCTGCTGACCGTCGCCAACGACCTCATCATGATCTTCCTTTCGATCGAGTTGCTCAGCTTCTCGGTCTACGTACTCACCGGCATGCACGGCAAATCCTCGCGCAGCGCCGAGGCCGCCATGAAGTACTTCATCATGGGTGCGTTCGCGACCGGCATCCTGGTGCTGGGCATGGCCTGCCTGTACGGCGTGACCGGCGAGCTGCAGCTTCAGCCGATCGGCGAGAAACTGGTTGAGGTCTTCCGTGCCCGCGACGGCACCCAGTACATGGCCACCTTCGGCATGGGCGCGATCCTGATTGCGTTTGCGTTCAAGGTCGGCGCCGTGCCGTTCCACAGCTGGGTCCCCGACGCCTACGAGGGCGCACCGACCACCGTTACCGGCTTCATGGCTGTGGCCGTCAAGGCGGCTGCCTTTGGCGCGCTGATCCGCGTGGCCGTTGTGGCCTTCCCGCTGGGTGCGTCACCGAGCGGCTTCTTCGGCGACCTGGGCTTCGCGGGCTACGCGCTCTGGCTGCTGAGCGCCATGAGCATGATCCTCGGCAACTGGTTCGCAATCACGCAGCGCAACATCAAGCGCATGCTGGCCTACAGCAGCATCGCGCACTCGGGCTACCTGTTGATGGGCCTGGCCAGCGCCGGCGGCAACAGTGAGGCATATGCGGGCATTCTCTACTATCTGCTGTCCTACACGCTGATGACCAGCGGCGCGTTTGCCATGCTGGTGTACGCAAGCTCAGGTGGCAAGGACGTCGAAAGCATCGACGACCTGCGCGGGCTGGCATGGAAAAAGCCGGCCGTGGGCATCGGCATGGCGATCTTCATGTTCAGCATGGCCGGCATTCCGCTGACTTCCGGCTTCATGGGCAAGTACTTCATCTTTGCGAACACCATCGCCGCCGGCGGGCGCTACACGGCGCTGGGCGTGATCGGCATCCTGACCAGTATCGTCGGCGCCTATTACTATCTGCGCGTGGTGGCCTACACCTACTTCCGCGACCCGGACGACAAGCCGGTCGCGGGCAAGGAAGACTGGGGCCTCAAGTTCGCCCTGAGCCTCACGGTGTTCGGCACGGTGTTCCTCGGCATCTTCCCGCAGGGCTTCTATGACGCCGCCGAGCAGTCGGTGCAGGAAATGCGGCAAGAGCAGCAGCAGGCGCCGGTCGTGCAGGCACCCGCAAAGGACGACCCCAGGGTCGCCAAAGACTGAAACTTCCAGCGCTGGATTGCCGAAGTACAGATAGGCGCCCGCAGGTGGCGCTTTCGGCCGTTGGGTTGATTCCCTAGAATCGGCCGGCGGAAAGGGAGTCTGACGTGGCCTTCTGGAACCGCTTGTTCAAGAAGGAATCCGCCGTGGCCGAAGCGGACAAGGACGACGTATCGCCATCGGAGCCGGTTGCCAAGCCGGCTGAGGGGGCGATTGTGCCGGGCGAGGGCGCCAAGCCCGGCACCGGCAAGGTGCCCAAGAAGGGCTTCCTCGGCAAATTTGAAAGCCAGGTGCGGCGCAAGGTCGACAGCTATGTCGACAACAAGGCCGACGCGCTGTTGGACGACGCCACCCGCCGCGCCGAGCAATTCCGGCAGGAGACGATCGACGAGGTCCACAGCCAGGCCATGAAGCTGCTGGACGTAACCGAGACGCGCATCGATGAAAAGCTCGTCGAGATCGAGGACCTGCTGGAAAAACGCCTCCGCGCCGAGTTGAAGATGCGCCTGCGCGCGATGCTCTGGACGCTGGTCTTCGTGCTGATCATGGCGGCCGTCAGCTTCGCCTACGTCTGGGTCAAACGCAGCACCGGCCTCGATGAAAAGACCAACACCGAGCAGGTAGACAAGTAAAGCCCCGGCGGAAAAGCCGGGGACGGCGCCGTCGGCGCCGAATTGTACTCATCAAATGAAGCAGCCCCGCGAATTTCGCGGGGCTTGAAAGAGAACAGGCGGCTGGGGGGCCATCCGCCTGTCTCTGCGCACGCCGGTCGTCGGGGGGACAGGATCCGGCGCGCGAACGCTTTCCGCAAGATGAACGGCTGCGGGCCGTGCCCTATTCCCGGCAGAGCTTGCTGTGAATGGACGGGGGGACTAGTCCACTCAGGCAGCGTTGCGTGGCAGCTTCACCAGCGCGCTCGGCTCAACCCAGTAGCACATGGCCGGCCCGTCGTGCTCGACAAGCTGGACATAGAGGCTTTCCGGGCCAAGTTCCGGGCAGTGGTCTACTACTACGCATACGCAGCCGGAATTCAGGTCGACCGCACGGTCGCCCAGGTGAATGCGGCTTGAGTAGGCGTCCATGACGTCCTCCCGCAACATCGTTCGTGTCATCATTTTTGTCATGGCAATAACTCTCCTCGTGCGCGAAATGCGCACTCCTCTTCGGCCTTTCGGCCGTCGCTTTCTTTCAAGGGTCAGCGCCTGGCGGATCGGTGCTTCTGCCCTGCGCTGTTGGGCCATTGTCGCCGGCCCGGTGGTTCACTTGCCTATCTAACGTCCAACTGTTCGCAAAGTTTCGGGAAAATTGGTCTCTTCGTCATCAATGTCCGGTTGTCCTCGTGTCAATGTCTGGTGCCTCTGCTTGCTGATTCCTGACGCGCGATTTCAGCTGGTCTCATTAACGGGTGCTTCACGTATTCCGTCTGCTACACTTCGCCGCCGGATTTCTACCCAGCCCTGATACGTGCGATGAAGCTGACTCGTTACCGCGAATTTGAATCCACCTGCCCGCAGCCCGGTGTACGCCTGCTCGCGTATCCCAGCGAGCGCTTCAAGACCATCCGCCTGCGCGTCTATCTCCTTGAGCCGATCAAGCCGCGCGTAGCCACGGAAAATTCCCTGCTCGCGCGTGTCTTGCGTAACGCCAGTGAAGCGCATCCATCGCGCCGCGACATCGCGCGCGCGTGCGAAGAACTGTACGGCGCGACGCTTGGCGTTGGCGTCTCGCGCAACGCGGATGCACAGGCCATCGTGGCGACCGTCGATTTCCCGGCCGACCGCTACCTGCCCAGAGGTTCCAAAGAACTCCAGCGCGCGACCGCACTTCTAGTTGAAATCCTCACGCGACCAGCGCTGTCACCTGATGGAAGCGCATTGCGTGCCGATATTGTCGAGCAGGAGAAGTACCAGCTCGAGAACGAGCTGAAGGCGCTGCAGGACGACAAGCCTTCCTGGGCCGCATTGCTGGCTACGCAAAGGACTTACGCCGGAATGCCGGGCGCGGTCAGTGAACACGGCACAGTCGAGGATCTTGCGGGAATTACGCCCGAGGGTCTGTTGACTCGTCAACGGTCACTGATCGGTAACGCGCAGGTGTATGCATTCGTTACGGGCCCTGTGGAACCTTTACACGCTTTGAAAACCTTGAGCAGCAAACTGGACCTGCCGCGCGGAAAACGCCCGGCGCTGCCCAAGGCCCTCAAACTGAAAAACCGCAGCACAGTGCAACGAAACCGCGTGCAAGCCGAGACCGAGCAGACGCACCTGGTATTCACCTGGTCGGGCGGCGACGTTTACGGCTCGCCGGGCTTTGCACCCATGCTCTACGCCGACGCACTGTTCGGCGGATTCGGCATGAGCCGACTGTTCAAAGTAGTGCGCGAGGAACACGGGCTGGCCTACGCAGTGCATTCGCAATACCACCGCGCACGGGGCAGCCTCGTGGCGCAAGCGGCCGTGGACCCAGGGCGCGCGGAGAAAGCGATCAAGCTGATCCGCAGCGAGTTTAAACGGCTGCAGGGCAAAGGCTTCACGGACGCCGAGTTTGCGGCCGTGCGCGAAAGCCTGATCGAAAGCCGCCGCTCATCGTGGGATTCGCAGGGTGCGCGCGTAAGCGACGCCGTCTTCCAGGCCGTGCTCGGTTTCCGGCAGACACTTGAACAACAACTCAAGGACATCCGCAGAGTGAAGCCCGCCCAAGTCCGCGCCATGCTCAAGAAGCTCAAGCCCCACTCCGAATTCCGCCTGGGTTGATCAGATCGGCGTGTACGTACCACTATGCACGGCCGCAAGCTGCTGCATAAACGTTGCCCCGCCTCCGGCGATGCTGAAGCAGTGAAGCGTGAGGCTGGTGAATGGTGCAAACCAGCTAGGGCTGTCCGCCAACACGGCGGAGCCCGAGCCGCCTACGCTCGGGTCAGAGCGCGTCGTCAGGAACAGCGATTGGAGCGTTGTCGGGTAGGTTGCCATGACGTCCTGCAACGCGGGGTACATGGTGTTGGTGGACCCGGGGTTTAGTGCCGGTCCGTAGACCCACTTCATCAACTGCCAGCGTCGCATTGCGTCCATGCGCGTGAGCTGGCCGAAGCACTTGAAGTTGTAATTCTGCGTTGAAGGAAACTGGCTAGCGAAGGAAACGACGTCCAGGTGCCAGCCGGAATGGGACGACCCGATTGCGGTCCACAGTTCAGCTCGGATGATGGCTATCGCAGAGCCGCCCATGCTGCCGGTTGTGGAAATCATGAAAACCGAGTTATCGGTTACGGGCTTGCCTGAGAAATCCGGTGTGGCCACTACCACGTCAACTGTGTAGGTGCGGTTGATGGTTGTCGGGGCCGAGTCGGTGACTTGCAGAGTGAACGTGTAGGTGCCGCTCTGGGTAGCTGCGCCATTCATTTGCGGGGATGCACCATTCTGGATGCCCGCGCCCGGCGGCAGGCTTGATCCCGCAGCTACCGCCCAGCTGTAGCCACCGGCGCCGCCGACAGCCACGAGCGGGTCGTTGATGGTCTCGCCGACCAGCCAGTGACCGATGTTGACGGTAACGATGCGAAGGCTCGTGTTGTCGTGCACTGTCAACGACAGTGCCTTCTGTGCTGTGTTGGTTCCGTCATCAACTTCTACCGTGAAGCCGAACGTGCCGGTCTGCGTGGGTGTGCCGGTCACCACTGCCCCCGTACCTAGCACCTCGAACGTCAACCCGGTCGGCAGTGTGCCGGTCAGCATCTGCCACGAGTAGTTATGGGTGCCGCCGATGGCACGGACTGCGTAGTGATAGTCATTCGCGTCCACGGCATAGGGCAGAACCGACGGCGTAGTGATCGCAAGCGTGCCCATGTTGATCGTCAGGCTGAGAGCCTGGGTGGATGTATTGGCGCCGCTGTCTTCAACCTGGATTGTGAAGTTGTAGGTCGACGAGTAGGTCGGCGTTCCTGAGATGGTGCCCGAGGGTGTGCCCGAGCCGATCGACAGGCCGGGCGGCAAAGCGCCCACAATAACACTCCAGGTGTAGCCCGCGCCTGTCCCGCCGGTGGCCGTAACTGATTGGCTGTATGCTGCGCCTTCCGTACCCGCCGGTAAAGTGGTCGTCGTAATTGAGAGAGGCGCGGCCGTGATGTTGACGCTGAACGCCTGCGTAGTGCTGTTGCTGGCCGAATCCTGCACGCGCAATGTGAAGTTGAACGCGCCTACGGCGGTCGGCGTGCCCTGGATTGACGCGGCAGGCGTTCCGCTGACAAGTGAGAGCCCTGTCGGCAGCGAGCCTGATTGGACTGTCCAGCTGTACCCGCTCTGTGTCCCGCCCGTTGCAGTGACTGATTGCGTGTAGGTCGTACCCTGCTGTCCGTTCGGCAAGGATGTTGTCGTGATGGACAGCGATCCGCTTAGAACGTTGATCGTGTAACTTCTGCTGGCGTATTGCGCCCCGGAGTCGTCGACCCGCAGGGTGAAATTGTAAGTGCCCGCCGTGGTCGGGTTGCCGCCGAGTGTCGCGCTGGGCGTGCCGGGCGTGAGCGTGATACCCGGTGGAAGCGCGCCGGAGATCACCGCCCAGGCGTATGGTGTTGCGCCGCCACTGGCTGCTACGGTCTGCGAATAGGCAACCCCGAGGTTGCCGTCCGGAACGGACACCGTGGTCAGGTTGAGGGGCGTCGGTGGTGACGCGTAGATTGAGATACTGAATCCACGTGAGTAGCTCCCGCCGGCCGGGTCGTCGACCTGCAGCGTGAAGTTCGCGATGCCTGCAACCGTCGGCGTGCCGGAAATCGTGGCGTTGGGTGACCCCTGAACGAGGCTCAGCCCGGTAGGCAGCGCGCCCGCGGTAATGCTCCATGTGTAGCCGGTGCCACTGCCGCCGGCGGTGAGGACGCTCTCGCTGTACGTTTGGGATATCGGCCCCTGGCCCAGCGAAGTTGTCACGATGAACACCTGCGCCGTGACTGTAATACTGAATGCCCGCGAGTCGCTGCCGCCGGCCGGATCCTGTACTCGTAACGTGAAATTGAAAGTACCTGCCGCGCCGGCGGTGCCGGAGATGATCGCGTCGGGAGAGCCCTGCATGAGCGTCAGCCCGGTGGGCAGCGTGCCACTTGTGACGGACCAGGTGTAGCCGCTGCCGCTTCCGTTGGCGGTTGCCACGTAGCCGCCGTATTGGTCGTTGAGAATCGCGCCGGGCAGGCTGATCGTCGTGATTGAGACGGTCAATGACCCGCCGCCGCCGCCGCCGCTTCCGCCGGAATCACCCCCGCCCCCGCAAGCCGCGAGACTGAGCAGTACAATGACGCAGACGCTGAGCGAAGTACGGATTCGCATATCGACCTCTCAGGGATGGCAGTTCGGCACGAATTTTAGCCGGGACGGGTCCGGGCCTCAAACGGAACATCAGTGCCGCTGAAGGAATTTGAACCGTACGGGTCGGTGCGGGCGCACGGCCTAACCAAACCGGCGGCGGGCTTCTCGCTCGAAGAGGTTGGCGGTGGGGGTGTCCACGTTGCAGAAGCGGATGGTTTGCAGGCTGCGCTGTGGATGGTCGTCGAGCCAGTTTTCGATGCTGTCGAAGAACGTCTTTGCGCACAGCTCTTTGGGGAAGCCGAAAATGCCGCTGCCGATGGCCGGGAAGCTGATGCTGCTGAGTTTGTGTTGCTCGGCCAGTTCCAGCGCGGCGCAAATCGCCGAAGTCAGTTTTGCCACTTCATCGCCCGTGCCCCAGACCGGGCCGACCGCGTGGATCACGAACTTTGCGTCCAATTCTCCGCCGCCGGTGATGGCCGCGCTGCCGGTCTCCACTTTGCCGTGCTCAGCCACCCAGGCCGTGGATTCGGTCTGAATGCCCGCTCCGCCGGCCCGCACGATGGCTGCCGCCACGCCGCCGCCGTGATGAAGCTGTTCATTGGCGGCGTTCACGATGGCGTCAACGCATTCCGCCGTTATGTCACCCTGCACGGTGGTAAGCGTGCAACCCTTGACTTTGCGCTCCCATAAAACGGTACTCATGGCGCGTCCTGCTCCTGAGTTTATGACACCGAAGACCGGCTGGAGATTGCCATGGCCTACGAAAAAGTTCCTGACTTGAAGATGCCTCTGCCAGGCCCCAAGGCCAAGGCCGTGATCGAGGCCGACGACAAGTTCATTTCACCAAGCTACACGCGCGGCTACCCGATGGTGATGGTGCGTGGAAGGGGGCTCGCCGCCGAGGACATTGACGGCAACGTGTTCCTCGACATGACGGCCGGCATCGCGGTCAACGCCGCAGGCCACAGCCACCCGCGCGTCGTGAAGGCTATCAAGGACGCGGCCGACAACTTCCAGCACATGTCCGGCACGGATTTCTATTACCCGGTCCAGAGCACGCTCGCGCGCATGCTTGCCGAGCACACGCCCGGCGGCCCGGACCGCAAAGTGTTCTTCGCCAACAGCGGCACGGAAGCGATCGAGGCCTGTATCAAGCTCTCGCGCTGGAAGACCGGCCGCCCATGGCTGATCAGTTTCATCGGCGCGTTCCACGGGCGCACATACGGCGCGATGTCACTGGCCGCCAGCAAGGCCGTGCACCGCACCCGATTTGCGCCGCTGCTGCCGAATGTGATTCACGCAAACTACCCGTACCCGTACCGCTCGGCACCGCACCTGGACACGCCGGAGAAGGCGGGTGAGGACTGCCTGCGCTATCTCAATGATGTTGTGTTCAAGCGCCTTGTGAATGCCAATGAGGTCGCGGCGATTTTCGTCGAGGCCATCCAGGGCGAGGGCGGCTACGTCGTGCCGCCGGACAACTGGCTGCCGGGCCTGCGTGAGATCTGCACCAGGCACGGGATCATGCTGGTGCTGGATGAAATCCAGGCGGGCATGGGTCGGACGGGCAAGTTCTTTGCGCACGACCATTGGGGCGTTGAGGCCGACATCATTGCCTGCGCCAAGGGCATCGCCGGCGGCATGCCGCTGGGTGCGGTGATCGCGAAGTCAGAGGTCATGCAGTGGCCCCCGGGCACGCACGCCAGCACCTTTGGCGGCAACCCGATCGCGTGCGCCGCGGCTGTCGAGATCATCAAGCTGCTCGATGAGGAACTGGTCGAGAATTCCGCCAAGGTCGGCGCATACCTGAAAGGCAAGCTGGAAACATGGGCCAAGGGCTGCAATCGCGTCGGCGAAGTACGCGGCAAGGGCCTCATGCTGGCGGTCGAGTTCGTGAAGTCGCGCGAGACCAAGGAAAAGGACGGCGCGCTGCGCAACGCCGTCGAGCAGGCGGCATTCAAGCGCGGCATGCTGATCCTCGGCTGCGGCGAGAACAGCATCCGCTTCTGCCCTAGCCTGATCATCACCAAGGAAGAAGCCGACAAGGCCGTCGAGATCTTTGCCGCCTCGGTGGACGACGCCATGAAGGGCTAAACGAGCCGGAGCCCCAGGCTTCGACTCGGGGCTCCAGTTTCGCCTCTCGGTTGTGCCGGGTACACTCCGGGCATGCACATCGACAGCGACAAGTGCGTCATCGGGAACCTGCGCCGCGTGGTTACCTGCGACGGCGGCGGGCCGCTGGTTGGCCGCGCCATGCGGCAACTCAATGTGCTCGAGCATGAGCCCTGCGTTGGCGTTGAAGAAGGCCGCGTCAGCTACGTCGGCTCGCGCTCGAGGCTGCCGGCCGCGCTCGACACGGCCCAGGTGATCGACGGGCGCGGCATGGTGCTGACGCCCGGGCTGGTGGATTGCCACACGCACCCCGCGTTCGTGCGTGGGCGCGCAGATGAGTTCGCCATGCGCCTCGCCGGCGCGACCTATGAACAGATCGCGGCGGCCGGTGGGGGAATCGTCAGCAGCACCACGGCCGTGCGCGGCGCGACCGACGCCGAACTGGCCGAGCAGACCACCCGCAACCTTCAGCGCCTGCGGAGGCATGGGGTCGTAGCGGTCGAAGGAAAGTCGGGCTACGGTTTGAACCTCGAGGACGAGCTGCGCCAGTTGCGCGCCATCCGCGACGCAGGCGAGTCGGCCGACATGCACACGGTACGCACCTGCCTCGCCGCCCACAGCCTGCCAATGGAGTATCGCGGCAGCGACGAGAAGCGCGGCGAGTACCTGAAGCTGGTGACGGACGAGATCTTGCCGGCGGTGATCAGGGAGGGCCTGGCCGAGCGCGCGGACATCTTTCATGACAAGGGCGCGTTCAAGTTGGCCGAAGTGAATGCCTTCTGCAAAACGGTCCGCGAGCTGGGCCTGAGACTGACCGTCCACGCCGACCAGCTGTGCGAAGACGGCGGGGGTGAGATCGCGGCCAGCCACCACGCCGACTCCGCAGATCATCTCGAGTACCTCGACCCGGCGGGCGTGGACGTGATGATCCGCAACGGTACCTGTGCGGTATTGCTGCCCGGCAGCACCTACGTGCTGAAGATGGACCAGTGGGCCGGCGGCCGCTGGATGATTGATGTCGGGCTGACGGTCGCGCTGGCGACGGATTTCAACCCGGGAAGTTCACCGGTAGCCAACCCGGCATTCGTAATGAACCTTGCGGTGATGCAATGCGGCATGACGCCTGAGGAAGCGCTGGCCGGATTCACGGTCAACGCCGCTCAGGCACTGCGCCTGAGCACGGACGAGTGGGGCGTCATCAAGCCGGGCAGCCGTGCGGCGTTTGCGCTTTGGGATGTCGATCATGAACGCGAGATCCCATACTATGCTGGAACGAATTCGTGCCTCGAGGTAATCACATGCCGCGGCTGGCGGTCCTGATTCTTGCGCTGCTCTGCGCCGTCCCGTGCCTCGCACAGGACGAAGCCAAGAGCGTGGACGCACTGGTCAAGGACCTCGCCAGCGAGGACTGGGCCACCCGCGAGCGCGCATCCCGTGAACTGGTCGGCAAGGGCGACGACGCCCGCGACGCCCTTCGCAAGGCCGTCGAGAACGAAGATCCCGAAGTCCGCGTGCGCGCCAGCAACGCGCTGATCGAGATTGGCGAGGAATTCGCCTTCGCCGTGGAATGCGCTACCGGCGAATCCGAGCACCTGCGCGAGCACGGCCGTGCGGCGCTGATGAACCTGTTCAAGATCGACGACCCCAAGGTTCTGCGCGAGTTGACGATGCAGGAGCTGCAGCCGCGATACCGAGGCGGCTACAACGAGGGCTTTTCCGTGCTGGCTCCGCCGGCGATTGCGTTCGCACGGCTGCAGGCGCTGTCGGGCATTCGCATCGTCGTGGCGGAAGAAGCGCGCGAAAACTGGGCCAACGCCATGCGCCAGCCCAGCGCCAATATGATGGTACAGGGCAGCGCCGAGCAGGTGCCGTTCGTGCGCGACGCCGTGCAGCGCTACCTTGACCAGGCACTCGGCAGCGCCTCCGCCGACGAGAAGCTGGTGCCTCGCCCTCTGCGCATCGGGCGCTCGAACTTCCTGTACATCACGCGCGTCGGCAGCAGCACGGGCATCGTGCGCCGCTGCGGTGAGCAACTGCTGGATGACCTGCTGAAAGACGGCGACGTATCCGCCCGCGCGGCCGTGCTGCTGGCTGAAGGCGCCGCAAGCGACACCGACGCCGCCGACCGCATCCGCAACCAGTACGTGAAACGCCCGGAGTTGACCCGGCTGTTGTGGCTGGCCATCGCGCTGGGGGCGGACGACGAGACCATCAAGTGTGTGCGCGCACGCGATCATGCGGATGCGGTAGCACTGCTGAAGTGCCACGACTGGGCGGTCATGGACCTTGCGGCCCGCTACCTCGACTGCCTTGAGCCCGGCCCGCGTGGCGAAGTGCTGAGCCCGGTGATCGAGGCATCGGCCGATTCGCTTGAGCTGATGACCGCGGTCTGGATTGCGCGAGGCTCAAGCCTGACTGAGGGCGCACGCGCCCGCGTGGGCAGGCTGGTCGGCAGCAAGCAGGACCTGATGGCGGCCTCGGCCGCACGTTGGTTCACCGGGGCCGATGACATTACGAACGCCGAGCTTGAGGCGATCTGGCAGGCCGGGGAATTCCAGCCGCTCGACAGCAGCTTCTTCACGGCAGCCCTTGAGTTGGTGCAGCGCAAGGACATCGGCGATCGACTGGTCGAGAATGCCCGCAAATCCTTCGCCGGCAGTTTTGACGCCAGGGTTTCGCGCCACGCGCTGGCGGCGGCTGTGCTCAACGGCCGTGCGACGCCTGCGGACCTGAAGGTCGCGCTCGACAAGCTGACGGCCGCGCGTACGTCGCAGCGCCTGGTAAACCAGCTGGCGGAGTTGTTCACCGGCTGCACGACGTTGCCGGATGAGACGCTCGATCAATTCAAGAAGCAGTTGTTCGACAGTGATGTGACAGTTCGCCGCGTATACATGGTCGCGCTGGGCAAGTGCGACTCGGCGTTGCAGGTCAGTATCGCCCGCGCGGCGGTCGATGAGCGCGCGCCGAAGGAAGACGAGGCCGCACCGCCGAAGCACTACGCGTTTGCAAGACTGGCGCTGATGGGCGTGCTGGCAGGCTCGGGCGACGTCGATGCACTGGACGAGATCATCAAGGCCGTCGAGGGTGACGACGCAGAATTGGCCAAGGCCGCGGGCTCGGCCTACGTGGACGCATTCAAGGGCGATGCTCTGTTTCATGCGCTGGAAGAACTGAACGGGCGTGCCAACCTGACCAACGGTGGTATCGCGGCGCTCGAAGGCTACATGGAAGTCTGCCGCCGTGCCGCCGCGAGCAAGGACCGGGTGACGTTCCGTAAGGCGTACGGCATCGCGATCAACATGCAGCTGCTGAACCAGAACTGGCAGCAGCGACAAGAGCTCATGCAGTTGCAGGCCGGGCT
The DNA here is from genome assembly GCA_020425605.1 of Planctomycetota bacterium. GTDB lineage: Bacteria > Planctomycetota > UBA8742 > UBA2392 > UBA2392 > JACKID01. The sequence goes on from JAGQRH010000022.1 coordinate 61,678, forward strand.
GGGCTCCGGCAACGGAAAGGCCAACAAGGGCAAGCCCCTGCCGGCGGATCCAATTCTCAAGCAACTCAATGTTGAGGTGAAGTAGCAGAGCGAGGACTTCAACTCAGCGCGCTTCGCCTGATTTGATCAGCGCCCTGGCACTGGGGCACAGCTTTCGAAGAAAGCAGCCGCTGCAGTCGGGGCGCTTGGCCGTGCAGACCGTGCGGCCGAAGGTCAGCAGGTTGTGGTGCAGGCTGTAGGCGCGGCCTTCAGGGATCATCGGCTTCAGCAGGGCGAACGTCTTGTCGCGGTTGGACTTGGTGTCGACAACGCCGAGCCGGTTGATGATGCGGTGCACGTGCGTGTCCACCGGGCACAGGTCGACGCCCAGCGCTTCGATCAGTGTCACGCCGATCGTCTTTACGCCGATGCCCTTGAGCCCCGACAGCGCCTCCATAGCCGCGTCGACGCCGAGCTTGTCGATGGCCGCATCCAGCGAGTACTCACCGATCGTTCCGTCCAGCCAGCCCAGCAGAGCCAGGATCGCGCCGGACTTGGCGTCGGGCAGACCGGCGGCGCGGATGTAGTTCGCGAGCTGTTTCTGCTTCAGCTTCGCGACCTTCGCCCAGTCCGGTGGCTCGACGGCCACGGCCGCGTTCGACAGGCGCAGCATCACCTTGTCAACGTTGCCGGCTGCATCGCGCGGGAGCTTCGAGGCATCCTTGCCGGTGTGTTTGCCGGGCAGGTGCTTGGCGAGGTTCTGGTATCCGCGCAGGGCGTTGGGGTCGGTGGTGTTTTGGCTGAGGATGGTCAGCACCAGCACTTCCAGCGAATCCTTACGCCCGTCCCAGACAGCCACGGCAAGGTTTGCATCCAGCAGGTCGATCGCCCGCACAAGCCGCTTGCGCGTGTCCTTGATGGGGCCGCTCGCTTCTTCGCGGTGGGGAGTGCCGGTACGTTTCAGTTTGCTGAGTCTTGCAGGCATGCGGCGAAGCTAGGAACTGGAGCCCGGAGCGCAAGCGACGAGCAGGCAGTTGCTTAGCGGCGCTCGGCGTCAATCAACCAGGCACGTCGCCCCAACATCCACTTTCCGTCGAGATCGTTGAACATGAGCCGGTACAGATGCGTGGTGCCGTCGTTCAGCACCACGTCAGCGTCGACGATTGCGAAGTCACCATGCTTGACGGTACCGAGGATTGTGAATGACTCTATGTCGCCGATGGGCTCTGGAGCTTCCTCTTCACCCATGTTGTAGGCGGGGTCGTGGCCAGCCGGCGCAGTCATTGCTCGAACCGCGGTCGTGTCGCCGTCAAGTACGGCCTGGAAGTAGGCCCGGGCCCCGACCTCCGGCGTGGAGAAACCTGCCGCGCTCCCGCCGCAAGCAGCGAGAACCAGCACCAGGCAAACCAGGGAAGTCAGCTTCATTCCGGCAGGCTAGTCGTGGGCTTCGGCTCCGGCAACACTTCCGGCGCGGATTCGTCGGGCTCATCAGGCGCAAGCGGAGACAGCAGTGCTGACAGCAGTGAAAGGCGAAGGAACGTCATAGGCACCTCCACCAATGATTGGGATCAGCGCTTGCGGAATTTCAGCAGTATCTTCAGGTCGGCTTCGTGGCCGCCGTGGGTTTCCATCGGTGTTTCCAGCGCGCCGATGCAGTGCTCGAGGCGTTTGTCGTTCACCAGCAATTCAAAACACTTCAATCCGATGTGCCCGTGGCCCAGGTTCTCGTGGCGGTCTACACGACGCCCGAGTTCAACCTTGCTGTCGTTGATGTGGAACGCGCGCAGGTGCTTCTTGATGCCGACGACTTTGTCGTACTCGTCCATCGTCGCATTCCAGGCTTTCTTGTCGCGTTCGTCGTAGCCGGCCGCGAAGGCGTGGGCGGTGTCGTAGCAGGTGGCGATCATCGCTTTGCGCTTCACGCCGTCGATGATTCGCGCGATGTGCTCAAAGCGCCAGCCGATGTTGCTGCCCTGCCCGGCCGTGTTTTCGATGGCGGGTTTGCACTTGCCCTTGTAGCCCTTGAGGACTTCGTTGAGGGCATCGGCCACGCGGTCGCAGCACTGCTCGTCGGTCATCTGCTTCAGGTGCGCGCCCGGGTGGAAGACCAGCACTTCGGCGCCGAGGCGGTCGGCGCGGTCGAGCTCGTCCTTGAACGCGTCAATGCTGCGCTGCCACTTGGCATCGTCCGGCGAGCCCAGGTTGATCAGGTAGCTGTCATGAATGAAGAAGCGCGTGATGCCGGTGCGCTTCTCGGCCGCCTTGAAGTCTTCGACTTCTTCATCCTTCATCGGCTTGGAATTCCACTGCTGCTGGTTCTTGCTGAATATCTGCACGCACTCGCAGCCGAGCTCAGCCCCGCGCTCTAACGACTTGTAGAGCCCTCCCGAAATAGATGTGTGCGCGCCTAACAGCATGGTTTGAACCGCGTGAACCACGAATCCTCACGAATCTACACGAATGGACCATAGATTCGTGCCGATTCGTGAAGATTCGTGGTTGCTATGTCTTGTAGTAGTCCTGCAGCGGCTTCACTTCTTCTTCGTTGCCGGCGAGGCTGGCGATGGCCCGGACGGCGGCTTCGGCGGCGCTCAGCGTCGTCAGCGCTGGGATGCCCTTCATGACGCAGCGTTTGCGCATGGTGGCTTCGTCCGTGCGCGGGTCCTTGCCGCTGGGAGTGTTGATCAGCAGCACCACCTCGTCATTGATCACGAGGTCGAGCACGTTCGGGCGGCCCTCCTGGATCTTGTTGACGATCTGCACCGGGATGTCCGCAGCCTGCAGCACCTGTGCCGTGCCGCGCGTGGCGACCAGCTCGAAGCCAAGCTCATGCAGCTTCTGCGCGGTCGGCGGGATGCGCGACTTGTCGGATTTCTTCACGCTGATGAACACCTTGCCGCTGCGAGGAAGGGCCTGGCTCGCGCCGGCCTGCGCCTTGGCGACTGCGCGCCCGAAAGTGCGGTCGATGCCCATCACTTCGCCGGTGCTGCGCATCTCCGGGCCGAGCAGCACGTCGGCGCCCGGGAACTTGTTGAACGGAAAGACCGGCTTCTTGATGCTGAAGTGGCGCGGGATGATCTCCTCGGTGAAGCCGATGTCTTTCAGCTTCTGGCCGCACATCACGCGCGTGGCGATCTTGGCGATCGGCTGCCCGATGGCCTTGGCGACGAACGGCACGGTGCGCGACGCGCGAGGGTTTACCTCGATCACCCAGACCTCGTCGTTCTTGATCGCGTACTGCACGTTCATCAGCCCTTTGACCTTCAGGGCGAATGCGAGCTTGCGTGTGATCTCGCGGATGTCGCGCAGCACGTGCTCACTGAGTGTCTGGGTCGGGATGCTGCAACTGCTGTCGCCGCTGTGCACGCCGGCGTACTCGATGTGCTCCATGATGCCCGCGATCACGGCCTGCTCGCCGTCGCAGACGCAATCGACGTCGACTTCGACGGCGTTGTCCAGGAACTGATCGATCAGGATCGGCTTGCCCTCGGCCGCTTCGACCGCGAGGCCGACGAAGTGCTTCAGCTCGGTTTCGTCGTAGCAGACTTCCATCGCACGGCCGCCGAGCACGAATGAAGGCCTTACCAGCACCGGGTAGCCGATGTCGTTGGCGGCTGCGATCGCGCCGCCGATGTCGCTGACGATGGCGCCCTTTGGCTGGCGGATTTCGAGTTGCTTGACCAGCGCGTGGAACTGCTCGCGGTCGGATGCGCGGTCGATGCTTTCCACCGGCGTTCCGATGATCGGCACGCCCGCGTCAGCCAGGCGGCGCGCGAGGTTGATCGGAGTCTGGCCGCCGAACTGGACGATCACGCCTTCAGGCTTCATGACGTCATAGATGTTCATGACGTCTTCGAAGGTCAGCGGCTCGAAGAACAGGTCGTCGCTGATATCGAAGTCAGTCGAGACCGTTTCCGGGTTGCTGTTGACCATGATCGACTCGATGCCCATCTCACGCAGGGCCATGCTGGCATGCACGCAGCAGTAGTCGAACTCGATGCCCTGGCCGATGCGGTTGGGCCCGCCGCCAATGACCATGACCTTGCGGCGGTTGCTTGGCTCGATCTCGGTTTCTTCTTCGTACGTCGAATAGTAGTAGGGGGTGCGTGCCTCAAACTCGGCGGCGCACGTGTCCACCAGCTTATAGACCGGCGTGACGCCCAGCTTCTTGCGATGCTCGCGGACTTTCACTTCGTCCGTGTTATAGATGGTCGCGAGCTGCGCGTCGGCGAACCCGTTGCGCTTGGCTTCGCGCAGCAGCTCCGCACCGAGGTCTTCCAGCTTTTTCACCAGACGCAACTCGCGCTCAAGCTCGAGCAGCTGCACGAAGTTCTCGAGGAACCAGGGGTCGATTCCGGAGAAGGCGCTGACTTCGGTCGGATTCATGCCACTGCGCAGTGCGCGGCGAATCATGAAAATGCGCTCGACGCCCGGCGTGATCAGCCCGGCCTTGAGCTCAACGCGTGACAGCTTGCGGGTGTCTGATGCTTCCTTTTTGTCGACGCCGAAACCCATGCGGCCGATTTCGAGGCTGCGCATGGCCTTCTGGATGGCTTCCTTGAACGTTCGGCCGATGCTCATGGCCTCGCCGACGGATTTCATCTGCGTGGTCAGCACGGTGTTCGCGCCGGGGAATTTTTCGAAAGCCCAGCGCGGGGTCTTCACCACGACGTAGTCGATGCTCGGCTCGAAACAGGCCGGCGTCGCCTTGGTGATGTCGTTCTGAAGCTCATCGAGCGTGTAGCCGACGGCAAGCTTGGCGGCGAACTTGGCAATCGGGAAGCCGGTAGCCTTGCTCGCCAGCGCCGAGCTGCGTGACACGCGCGGGTTCATCTCGATGACGACACGACGGCCGGTGCGCGGATCGACGGCGAACTGCACGTTGCTGCCGCCGGTCTCGACGCCGATCTCGGTCATGATCTTCTTGGCGTCGTCCCTGAGTAACTGATACTCCTTGTCGGTCAGCGTCAGCGCGGGCGCGACCGTGATCGAGTCGCCCGTATGCACGCCCATAGGGTCGAGATTCTCGATGCTGCAGATGACGACAAAGTTGTCCTTCTTGTCGCGCATCACCTCGAGTTCGTATTCCTTCCAGCCGGCGAGATACTCGTCGATCAGCACCTGGCTGACCGGGCTGAGACTCAGGCCCTTGCGGCAGATTTCCTCGTACTCTTCCAGGTTGTAGGCGATGCCGCCCCCGGTGCCGCCCATGGTGAAGGCGGGGCGGATGACGGCCGGAAGCCCGATGGATTCCAGCGTGGCTTTGCACTCGGCCCAATTGTGGGCGATCTCGGCGCGCGGCTGGCCGATGCCGATTTTGGTCATGGCATTGCGGAATGCTTCGCGGTCTTCGGCTTTGTGGATGGCTTCCGGTGTGGCGCCGATCATCTCGACGTTGAATTTCTTGAGTGTGCCCATCTGGGCCAGCTTCATGGCTGTGTTCAGCGCGGTCTGCCCGCCGAGAGTCGGCAGCAGAGCGTCCGGCCGTTCCTTCTCGATGATCTTGGCGCAGATCTCCGGCGTGACGGGCTCGACGTAGGTGCGGTCGGCCATTTCCGGGTCGGTCATGATGGTGGCCGGGTTTGAGTTTACCAGCACGACCTCAAAGCCCTCTTCGCGCAGGGCCTTGCAGGCCTGGGTGCCGGAGTAGTCGAACTCGCACGCCTGCCCGATGATGATGGGGCCGGAGCCGATGATCATGATCTTCTTGATGTCAGTGCGTTTCGGCATCTAGCTGCGTCCCTCAATCACTACCGTTGCTGTTGCATACTCGCGGGTGTGGCTCATGGACAGCCATAAAGAAGACGGCCCGAGGCCGTCCAGTCTTGATTTGGCTTCGCCGGTAATCACGAGCGCCGGCTTGCCGTCTTCGTTGTTTTCGACGCCGATCTGGTTGAAGCCCACCCCCTGGCTCCAGCCGGTGCCGATCGCCTTCATGAAAGCTTCCTTGGCGGCAAAGCGGGCGGCGAAATGGATCTCCGGCTTGGCTTTGCCTCGGCAATATTCGATCTCGGTGGTGGTGAATACGCGGGCCAGAAACTCCTTGCGCTTGTCCTGAAGGAGCTTGTCGATTCGGGCGACTTCTACGATGTCTGTGCCTAAGCCCAGTATGGCCATCCGCGTTCCGATCCCAACGTCGTTGGGGGCGGAAGATTAGCGGCAAATGGCGGGATTGCAACGTGGGGATAACGGGCAGTTGATGGTTGATAGTTGGTAGTGGCAGCAACCACCGAGGCCCGACAAAAGGGCAGTTCCTGCCAACAATCAACTACCGCCTATCAGCTATTTCTCATAGCAGCCCCGGTCGAAGCCGCCCCCGGCGGGCCTGCTGGCGCCGTCGTGGGCCACGGCTACTCCGAGGCTGTTGTCGCCGTCGTCACGGCCTGCGCTGGCCGCTGCGAGGCTGAAGTCGCTGGCCCCGTTGAACACAGGCGCTGTGGTCACCGAGTTGGCCGCGCCGGCAATCAGCGCCTGCCACTGGGGCAGTGTGTAAGCCTGGCTGGTGTCGTCGTTGGCGAAGATTCCCCAGCCGTCGGTGCTGCGGCAGATGTTGTAGTCGGCCGTGGTGCCTGACAGCGAGTCGTTGCTCCAGGAGATCGCGCCGCGCTTGCCGCCGATGAAGATGTTGTTCTTGATGTCGTTGCCGGTGCTGCCGTTCAGCATGATCAGGCAGAAGCGGCCCTGGCCGGACTGGAAGACGACGGTGTTGTGGTAGACGCGGTTGTTCTTGCTGCCGTAGGCGCTACTGAAGCCATCGTCCCACATCGCGATGCCGCTCTGGTTGAAGTTGTTGACGATCAGGTTGTTGCGCACGTCGCAGTTGCGGATGCTGGCGAAGTTCAGCCCGGCCGCGCCGTTCGCTCCGTTGGCCTCGCACCAGTTGTTCTCGATCACGCTGTCTTCGGTGATGCCGTCTCCACGCGTGCCGAGGCCTGCGTTCTGTTGGGCCGGATCACTGTTGATCTGGATGCCGCTGGCGTTGTTGTCGTGACAGTAATTGCCGCGGATCTGCACGCGGTCACCGCTGTTGGAAAAGTAGATGCCGTGCTCATTGCCGCTGTGATGACACTCGTTGCCCTCGAGCACGAGGTCGTCGCTGTAATCCGTGAACAGCCCCCAGGTGCCGCCGTTGCCGAAGTTGCAGCCCTGGATCGTAACGTGGAAGCTCTCAGTTACCCGGCAGCCTGCGCGATAGGCGTTGACGGTGCGCAGCCCGTGCACGATCACGTAGTGGCAGTCGTAGATCTTGATTGCGTCGCGACTGTCCGGCGAGGTGCTGCTGCTTGTGCCGGAGTTGATCACGGCCGCGTTGCCCAGTGCGCGGAACACGATCGGCATGCCGCTGGTGCCGGTGACGCTACTGAGCGTGAAGCGTGAGTA
>JAGQRH010000023.1 GCA_020425605.1 Planctomycetota bacterium
TGCTCAGGGTGGAACTTCCAGCGGTCTGTGCCGCCAGAGACCCTGCGCAGACAACGAAGGCGAGACAAGCCATGCTCGCGAGAATCTTGCGCATCGTAAACTCCTCAGTTTCGTCAGGTATTCGAGGGTTGTTGCTTGGGTACGGCAGCTAAAGAGCACTGGATGTGCCAATTTTCAGGCAGGGCAAGAAACCCGCCAATCGGCACCCCAGTAACGCGCATAAACACATACTGCAATTGGATTTACACATGACGTTTCGGACTGGTAACGACGCTCGGACGAGCAGGTAACGAAAGGGCGCCAAACGTCAGGAGCCGAATGATACCGAATGGGAACCCCATGTGGCCGATTCGGGTAACTTTAGGACGAAATGGGGCGGGAAATCAAAGAGCCCCGACTTCAGGTCGGGGCTCTTTGCCAAATTCGAGTCCCTGGCTACCAGCGCCGATGCTCTTCCGGTACGTGTTTGTTGTAGTGATCGCGCGCCGCCGCGAGGATGTCATGTGCCAGCTGGATCGCCGCCATGCCCTCTTCGCCGCCGACCTGGGGACGCTCGCCGGTCTTGATGGCGTTGATGAAGTGCTTCAGCTCTTCCTTTAATGGCTCTTCCTCGCCGATCACCACCTGCTCGACCCGGATCAGGTCGTTGAAGACGAACTGCATCAGGTCGTCGATGCCGGAGATGTCCACGTTCTCGACGTGGAAGTCCTCCTGGTCCAGCTTCGGCGTCTTGCTGTAGATCCAGGCCTGTTTGCCGGCGAAGTCCAGGTTGAGGTAGCGATCAGCACAGAAGATGCGCATCTTGCGCACGGACTTGTCGCTGATGCGGCTGGCCGTGACATTGGCCACGCTGCCATTCTTGAAGGTCAGGCGCACGCTGGCGATGTCTTCATGCCGCTTCGAAAGTACCGGCGTGCAGACCGCCTGGATGTCTTCAACCTCGCTGCCGACAATGCTCAGGATGATGTCCAGATCGTGGATCATCACGTCCATCACCACGCCGACGTCGGTCGAACGGAACGGATAGGGCGAAAGCCGGTCGGCTTCAATAAAAGCAACCGTGTTGATGGCGGCGCGAATGCTGCTCAACGCCGGGTTAAAGCGCTCGATGTGGCCGACCTGCAGGATGCGCTTGTGCTTCTTTGCCAGCTCATTCAGCTCGTGGCACTCGTCCACCGAGTAGGCCATCGGCTTCTCGACCAGTGCGTGCAGCCCGTTCTCAAAGGCCCAACTGGCGACTTCGTAGTGATGCTTGGTCGGGACGACGACGCTGACGGCGTCGACCTTGCCCTTGAGCTGCTTGAAATCAGTCAGCGCTTCGCAGTGGAAGCGCTCGGCAATCTCGGCGGCCTTCTTGGGGTCGGAATCAACAACGGCAACCAGCTCGGCGGACGGAAGCTCCTTCAGAACGCGCGCGTGGTTCTTGCCAAGGTGACCGACGCCGATCACGGCGATCTTCACACGCTCATTCTGGGCCAAAGCCGTGCTCCCTGTTAGTGGTGCCTAGGTTGTATCCCGTTAGTCCAGGCTTCGCAAGTTTCTGACAGTCTGTTGACAGTTACACGTCATAGACAATGCAGTGCGAGCCGCTAACGCCGGAAAGCGTGAAGGAAGCGTCCTCAACCAGTGCCAGGTCACTTGCCCGAACGATTTGCACGGCCGTCTTGCTGCGCGCTGTGCAGATGAAGTAACGCTTGTCCAGGGTCAGTGCAATCCCGCAGGCTTCCTCGAACTCGAAGTGCTTCAGGAAACTGCCCTGCTTGATGTCCCAGAAGGTGATCGAGTTGCCGGCCGGGTTGGTTGCGCCGACGATGTTCAGCTCATGATGAATCGCGAGGCTCAGCGTCTCGCCAAGCATCTTGCTGATCACTTCCGACGGATCGCTCATCATGGCAGCCTTGCCGCCACTCGGGCGAAGCATCAGCCCTCCGGGGATCGTCTTGAAGCCGTCCGGGCCTGTACCCGGCGGGCTGTGTGGTGTGCAGCCGATGGCGAGGTCGCCCTTGCTGGAACGCTCGGTGATGGCCAGATGGCCGGCCATCATCTCGGGCACCTCTACGCGCTCAAGCAGCGTTTGCGAAGCGATGTCCACGAACGTGACGCAACCCAGATCGCCGCTTTCCTGCGCACCGCCGTTGGTGATCGCCAGGGTCTTGCCGTCATCCAGGATGTGGCAGTCGTGCGGGGCCTTGCCGAACGTCGGGAATTCGCCCAGCACCTGCATGTTGTCGGCATCGCGGATCACGATGTAGCCGTCGTAGTCGCCCTGCTTGCGCGGCTCGGCCTCGACGCCATAGAGCGTCTTGCCGTCCTTTGACCAGGCGCCGTGGCCGTAGAACTCCCGGCCTGCCGTCGGCTCGATCTCGCGGGTGACCTGCTTCGCTGCCAGGTCAATCTCGCAGGCGCCGGGGCCCCACTTGGAAAATACCGCGACGCGTGTGCGCTCAACCGGATGCGGGATTACGCCATGGCCGAAGAAACTCATCGGGATGAGCACGGCCTTGGCTTCCTTACTGACGAACTTGTCGACGTGGCGCAGGTCCACCATCGACAGCCAGTGCTCGCGCTGGCCGTCCTTCTCGCGAACGCCGGGGCCGATCAGCACGCCGGGGCGGCTGGACGGCTCGTAAGTGACCTTCTCAGGTGTCGGGCTCGGCGCGTCGTTGCCTGCCGGCTGGTTGGCGGGCGCCTCATTGTTGCCGACCGGCATGTCTTTTGAGCAGGCGGCCAGCATGCTCAGGCCGGCGAATGCAGACGCGCTGGCGATGAATGTGCGACGAGAACGATCCACGTGCGCTCCGTTGAAATCAGCCATGGCAGCCTATCACTGCAGGCCGCGTGCGTGGAAAACTTTTCCTTGTGACGATGGGCTAGCCGCCGGCCTTCTGGTCCGTCACCATGAACTTTACGGTCGCCTCGCAGGCGAGTTCGCCGTCGACCGTCGCTTTGCCCTGTACGATGCACAGCCCGCGCTTTTCCTTTAACACTTCGACTTCAAGGCGCACCTGGTCGCCGGGGATTACCGTGCGACGCCATTTCACTTCGTCGGCGCCGGTGAAGAACGCGAGCTTGCCCTTGTGCTCGTCGCGGCTGAGCACCAGGAAACCGCCAAGCTGCGCCAGCGCCTCGAGCATCAGTACACCCGGGAAGATCGGACGCCCGGGAAAGTGGCCCGTGAAGCAGGGCTCGTTGACCGTGACGTTCTTGATTCCCACGGCCGTGGTCGCGGTCTTCTCGAGAATCCGGTCCACCATGAGGAAGGGGTAGCGGTGCGGAGCAACGTCCAGGATGCCCTGGATGTCCACTGCACCCTTGTCGGCCGGTGTTTCGTTCATCGAGATTCCTCGTACTGCTTGCGCAGTGCCTTTGCGACCAGTTGGTTCTGGCTGTGGCCTGACTTCACAGCAGTTACTCTCGCACTCAGGCGCAGACCGGTTACCGCAAGATCGCCTACTACGTCAAGCAGCTTGTGGCGCGCGTACTCGTCGTCAAAGCGCAGCGAATTCTCCAGCGGGCCGTCCGGGCTGACCACCAGCGTGTTCTGCGTGTTCGCGCCCTTACCGAAGCCCATTGCCTGCAGCATCTGCGCTTCTTTCTCGAGGCAGAAGGTGCGCGCCGGGCCGATGTGGTTCTCGAAGCTCTCGGGCGTGACGGCGAACTCCACCGTCGTGCGCGGCATGAACGGCACGCCGTAGTCGAGCGTGTAGTTCACCACCAGCCCGTTGTCGTTGGGCTCTACTTTGATCGAGACTTTCTCGTCGCCAACTTCAATGGTCTCGGTCGGCGTGAATTCCGGGCGGTCGGCGTACAGCTCGATGATGCCGGCCTCGCGCACCAGCTCGACGAACGCCTTGCTACTGCCGTCGCCGGCCGGCGGCTCGGGGGCGGAAAGCTCGATCACACAGTTGTCCACGCCCAGCCCGTACAGCGCGGCCAGCACATGCTCCACGGTGTGGACCTCGACACCGTTTTCCATCAGCAGAGTGCGCCGCTGCACTTCCTGAATGTTGTCAGGATGAACCCGGATGCGCGCGCCATCACGATCCGTCCGCACCAGCACGTAGCCGCTGCCGGCGTCCGCAGGCTTTAGGGTCAGCGTAACCTCATGCCCCTCATGCAGGCTCGTACCCGTCATCGAGGCCGACTTCGCAAGAGTAGTCTGCTTCATCGCAGCACTATGCCTGCGGACCACGCCCCCGCCAACCCGGAGCCAATACATGAACTTTCCGCAACTTCGAACCAGTTGGGTAAGCCGGCTGCTAACGCGTGATCGTCACTCTTGGTAGCAGTTTCTGGAGTTCGGCAACTCCCGCATCAGTGATTTTGGAGCATCCAAAGAGATCTAGCGTATGCAGTTCTGCGAGGTCCTTGAGTGCCGACAAACCTGCATCAGTAATCTCGTTGCATCCAGCAAGTCCGAGCTTTCGTAGCGCCTGCAAGTCCCTGAGTTCAGCCAGCCCAGCATCTGTTATGTCTAAGCTCTCGAAGTTCAGATCGCGAAGCGCAGTCAACCCCTTCAAGTGCGAAAGACCTGAGTCAGTGACGCCCCAACATCCGCCAAGGATTAACCTCCGGAGCCCTGTCAGCCCAGCCAAGTGCGAAAGTCCACCACTAGTGATCTGTCGGCATCCGGCAAGTTGAAGGTTCTGCAACATCGTCAGCCCCTTCAGATGTGCGAGTCCTGCGTCGGTGATGGCCCGACACCCGCTCAGGTCGAGACTCTGGAGCTCGACAAGGCCTTTCAGACTGACGAGTCCCACATCGGTGATCTTGCGGCAATCCCTCAAATCGAGCGTTTTCAGCGCCGCCAGACCCTTGAGATGCGCGATTCCTGCATCACTGACTTCTTTACATCCACTCAAGTCAATGTCTTGCAGCAACGTGAGTTCACTCAGGCACGTGACCCCCGCATCGGTGACCTCGCTACAACCGGACAAGCCGAGCCACTTTAGCGGTTTCATCGCAGCGAGCGCCGCAAGATCACGATCCTTGGTAGGCGACGCTGTAAGCGAATTGAACCCCGAGAAAGCAAGGTACTGGTCCTTGCCGATCTCTCCCTTCCATCCCCTCTGCAATGGCTTTCCCGACATTTGCCACTCTTCCCACGCATCGGGACTCTCCACGAAGTCGGGCTGTCGCGTCGGATAGAGAACGAACATCCCCGCCACAGACGGAATGGAAACGTCGTCTTGGGATAGGTCGACGTGATCGGGCTCTTTGACGTCCGGTGGTGGCTCATGCGGCGGGGTGTTCGCCGGAGCGGGTATGGTCGGCTTCGACGGCACTGCATCGCTCACATAGGGCTTGTTCGCGTCCTGACCACAACTCGACGCGCAGAACAGGCAGATGATCCCAAGAAGCCACTTCATGACGCCATCGTACTCCGCCGCAGGCGCGTACCTAAGAGAATTGGTGCCTCACAACAGACATGCCGCTCAATCTTGCGAAACACGCTTAGGCGCTTCGCAGCAACGGGACCCGACACTTACCACTCAAGGACTTTAGGACAGGCGGGCGGGCTGACGGGTGTGCGTGGCAAATATGTCGCAGTGGTGGTGTATGCTCTGGCCGGGAATTGATCGAGCATACTGATGACTACCGAAACCAATGAACGACTGAACGATGAGCAGGCCGCGGGCGTGCTTACCTCGGGCGTGCAGGCGGTGCGAGGAATCCTGGTCCGCTCCATGACAATCGCCGTGCTGGAATCCCGGCCACACCCAGCGGGCTTTGCTGGGTCGGTGGATTGACAGCCCGCGCCGTGCTATCGAGTCACGTTTACCTTTGGCAAGTTCGCGCTCAGCCAGCGGTGGCCGGAGACCGTTATGCGGGCGCAGCCACTCAGATCGAGCACCTGCAACGCCTTGAGATCCTTCATATTTGCCAAACCCGCGTCCGTGATTTCGCCGCACCCGGCGAGGCGAAGCTGCACCAGCGCGGTCAGACTCCTCAAGTGTGCCAGCCCAGTGTCCGTAATCCCGCACATGGCGAGATCGAGCACCTGCAATGAGGTCAGACGCCTCAGCTGGGCCAGCCCGGCGTCCGTGATCCGGATGCAAATGGCGAGAGAAAGCTTCCGCAGCGAGGTCATGCCCTTTAAGTGTTCCAGACCGGCGTCCCCAATCGCGGTGCAGCCGTTTAGCTCGAGCACCTGCAATCCGGTGAGAACCTTCAGGTGAGCGAGCCCGGCGTTCGAGACACCGACGCAACCGTTGAGGCCCAGCGCCTGCAACTCCGTCAGACTTTTCAAGTGCACCAGTCCGGCGTCCGTGACCTGGCTGCACCCGCTGAGATCGAGTTGCTGCAATGCAACCAGTTCGGCCAAGTGAGCCAACCCAACATCCGTGACACGGGCTAACCCGCCCAAGAACAGTTGCCGCAAAGCGGTCAAGCCCTTCAGGTGTGCCAAACCCTTGTCCGAAATCTGGTCGCACCCCATGAGATTGAGCATCTGCAACGCGGCCAGACCCTTCAGGTGTGCCAAACCCTTGTCCGTGATCCTGGCCAACCTGCCTTCGTTGTCTTCGGGCACAGTGAGATCGAGCGTTCGCAATGCGCCAAGACCCTTCAAGTGAGCCAGGCCAGCGTCCGTAATCCCGGCGCAGCCACTGAGACTGAGTTCCTGCAACGCCGTCAGTTCCTTCAGGTATGGCAGCGCACTCTCCTTGAGAAGGTAACAGCCGCTGAGATCGAGCGACTGCAGACCGGTCAGACCCTGCAGGCAGGACAGTCCAGCGCTCTCTATCAGGGAGTCACCGAGCGTGAGCACGCGCAACGAACTCAAGACCCTCAGCTCCAGCTTTTCAAACGCCACATCAGACTTGAGGCTCCCTCCAAGATTCAGCACCTGCAACGCGCTTAGATCCCGCAAGGTCTCAGTATCAATGCCTGCCACCAAGTCGCAGTTGAAGAGATTAAGATCCACCAATGAGGTCAGACGACTCAGGTACACCGCCCCCTTGTAGCCGAACTGGTCGCAATAGCTGAGATCGAGCACCTGCAATGCGGTCAGATGGCTCACGTAGACCAGCCCTTGATTTGTGATGCCGCCACAGTGCGATAAATCCAAGCTTCGCACCGCAGTCACGGATCCCAGCTTTTCAAGGTCCCCATCACTCGGCGCTCCGTTACCTGACGGCGTACCCTGAACGTGCAAATACTGGTCCCCGGCAATCTTGCCACGCCAGCCGGCTTCCAATTGCTCGCCCGAATCCCTCCACTCCTCCCACATCGCGGGGTCGTCCGGGGGCGGCGACGGGAAAAGAAAAAAACCGAGCCCCTCGACTTCGGGAATCGTGGTGTCAACACCGTCCGCTGCGGGGCCGTCTTGTGCAAGCAGTACCGGGCAGGCGATCAGAGTCAGGAGCACTGCCAGCACGGGGAACACTCGGTTTGTTTTCATGCGTCGCATCATAACCAGTTGGCCTGACGGCTCCAGCAAGCCCTGGCAGCGTAGAGGGGGAGCCGGCTACCCGCCCGTTCGCCAAAAGTTTGTCGCACGTGGGTGTATGCTCTGGTTGGCAATTGAAAGGAGCATACTCATGAGTACCGAAACCAATGAACGACTGAACGATGAGCAGGCCGCGGGCGTTTTGACCCGGGCTGTTCGCGTGGTGCAGGACGTGATGGACATGGTCGAGAGCGCGCTGCAGCGCGTGAAGGGTGACGACGCCGACAACGTCTTCGCCGCGCGCGTCGAGGCCCAGCGCGTCCAGGACCAGCACATAGGCGTGCAGCCCGGGCGCGATTTCGCGCTCGTCCGCCTGCACCCGCTGAACTCGCTGTGGCAGATGGCGCTGCGCGCGGCCGCGTTGCTTGATCGCCTGCTCGCGACGACCAACCCGCAGCTCTACGCAGAACGCAAGCGCGCCGAGTTGGACGTACGCGCAGCACACCGCAAGGCCGAGAAGTTGCAGACGGCGGCAGCGTAGCCACGCGGCCAACCCGACAACGGGCATGACCAAGCCAACCCGCAAGCGCGGGCGGTTCGTGCGTTCAGAGCCCCGGCTGAAAAGCCGGGGACAAGCGGCCGAAAGCCGCTTGAAGCGTTAGCGGATGGGGTTTGGGTGATCGTTCGGCGCTACGCGCCGTTCCCGGCTTACCAGCCGGGGCTCTAAGCGTGACTTCAATCAAGTGAAGGCGTTTTTTCCTGGCTACTCTTCGGGCTTGGGGCGGTTGCGGATGAAGCGGGTGAACTCGCCGGGCTCCGGTTGCTGCTCGTCGTTCCGCTCTTCGTCGTCGTCCACCGGCTCGAACTTGGCGTGCCCGACCAGCTTCTCCACCGTCGCCTTCAGCTCACGGAACTCGGCCATCATCTCGGGCAGCTTGCGCACAGCCGCTTCGCGCTTCATGAACGCGCGGCCTTCGTCTGCGGGCAGGCCGGCCATCTTCATGCCGGGGTCGACGCTCTGCATCACGCCGGTCATTGCCGCAATGCGCGCGCCCATACCGATCGTCAGGTGGTCGGCAATGCCCGAGCCGCCGCCGAGCTGGACGTAATCTTTCAGCACGGCGCTGCCGCCGACGGCCGCACTGGCCGCGATCACGCAGTGCTGGCCGACCTCGACGTTGTGGCCGATCTGGACCAGGTTATCGAGCTTGGTTCCGCGCTTGAGGCGGGTCACGTCAAAACGCGCGCGGTCAACGGTGCTGTTGGCGCCGACCTCGACGTCGTCCTCAAGCTCGACGGTGCCGCGTTGCGGCGCCTTTTCAAACTTGCCGGCGTTGAAGTGGAAGCCGAAGCCGTCCGCGCCGATCACTGCGCCAGAGTGAATGATGTTGCGATTGCCGAGCTTGCAACGCTCCATGATCGTGACGCGCGGGTACAGGATCGTGTCGTCGCCGATCGTCACGCCGTCACCGATGTAGCAGTGCGGGTAGACAATCACGTTCTTGCCAAGCTTGACATCGCTGCCCAACACGCAGAACGGGCCGACGCTGGAGTTTTCGCCCATCTGGAAGTCGCCGCCGATCACTGTGTGGTCGGCAATACCCGGCAGCGGTCGGATCATCTCGCCGCGCAGGGCCGTGACGGCTTTGCTGAACGCCAGGTCGGCATCGGCCACGCGCAGCACGGGCGTGCCCTGCGGGATCGACATTCCGGCGCCGGCGATCACCGCGCCGGGCTTGGATTTCTCGAGCAACGGCAGGTACTTCTTGTGGGCAATGAAGCAGACCTGGTCCGGCTTGGCGGCATCGGGCTTGGCGACGTCGTTGATTTCACGCTCGCCGTCGCCCTCGAGTTTCGCACCGCACACCTGTGCCAGATCTTTGAGCTTCATCTACGCCCCCTCGCCGCCCTACGGTTTGCGATTGCCGTCCTTGTCGAGCAGACGGATCGTGACTTCCTCGCTGACGGTCGGGTCCACCGCGCTGCGAACGATCACCACGAAGGTATCGCCCGCGACGGGGAATTCAGTCGGCGCCTTGTAGCCGCCGCCCTCACCCAGTTCGCCCACGTTGATGCCGCGCTTGGTCCAGCGGACCTTTGCCTTGTCTCCGGCCGCGGGTTGCTCTTTCTCAAGCACCTGCGCCCCGAAGGTGCCTTCCTGGCCGAGGCGGATTTCGATCTCGCCATCCGCGTTGCGCTTGAGGGCGTCCTTCGCGTCCTTCAGGATGAAAGCCACGCCTCCCGTGCCCGCCTTGTCGTCGAACGGGATGATGCTGATGTTGCTGCCCCACAGCTTGTCGGCCTCTGCCTGTACCTTGGCGGAGATGTCGTGCTCGGCCTCGAAGTACAGCACCGGGCTGATCAGCAGCTGCTGCTGCAGCGCCTGGAAGCTGTCTTCCTGGGTGGTGACGTCCTCGATGTCGTGAACGATGTTGAGCACCTCGTTGTAGCCGTCCTTCTTGGCGGTGTCGGCCGCGAGGTTTTTCAGCGCACGGAAGCGCTCGATGCCGTACTCGCGCAATTCGGACTTGGCCAGCTGCTCGTACTGCAGTTTCTCTTCGTACATGTTGCGCGCAGCGTCGAGCTGTTTCTGCATGGCCTGGCGGTATTCGTGCGTGTTGGGCTTGTGCAGGTCACGTTCGCGCTGCTGGGCCTTGATCTCGTCGCCCCAGCGCTTCTCGATGTCGGCCATGGTCGTGTCCATGGCTTCGGCGATTTCCTGCTGCTTGATGGCCAGCGGCTTGTCGCTCTTGAGAAGGGTAAGGAAGTCGACATAGGCCGTGCGGCGCGGCTCGGGCTTGCCGGCTTCGGCCTGCGCGAGCGCCTTTGCAACGGCGGCGTCAATCGCGCGCTGGGTCGCGTCGTCAAGCGGCTTGGGGTTGTCTACGGTTTCCGTGCCGTCCTGTGCGCCAACGAAGGCTCCGCCAACGGTAACGCCGGCCAACAGCACGATCGCAACTGCTGCCATGGAAAGTCGTGTCCACACTCGAGTTTTCGAGTCATTCATCTGAATCGCTCCTGGGCCCCGACGGGCGGAAACTTCCGCTCGTTCTGTAGTACGGGAATGCGCGGGATGTTGCCACCAGAAAGGGCGAGTGTCACGCGTGGATTACGTTGTTTCCGGGGCTTGACGCTTAGTGCGCCCTAGCTAGTTTCTCGCCCGCTGGCCCATGGTGTAATTGGTAACACACCTGATTCTGGTTCAGGCATTTGGGGTTCGAGTCCCTGTGGGCCAACCAAACTGCATCACCGCCCGCGCTACCAGACGCGGGCGGTTTTCATTTCCATATTTATCCCGCTGAATCCCTCGCTAAAACCGGGCCATGACTGAACCTGCACGCATCGGCATTGTGACCGTCTCCGACCGCGCGGCGCGCGGCGACTACGAAGACAAGGGTGGCCCGGCCATCGTCGCCGAGCTGACCAAGATCCTGATCAGCCTCTGGGAGGCCGTCGAAGTCGTCATCCCCGATGAGTCCGACATTATCAAAGAGACCCTGATCGACCTGTGCGACGACGAAGGCTGCTGCCTCGTCGTTACCACCGGCGGCACCGGCCCGGCCGCTCGCGACGTCACGCCAGAAGCAACCGAGGCCGTCTGCGACAAGCTGATGCCCGGCTTCGGCGAGCTCATGCGCACCGAAAGCCTGAAAGTTGTGCCGACCGCGATCCTGTCGCGCCAGACGGCCGGCATCCGCGGCAAGTCGCTGCTGATCAACCTGCCCGGCAACCCGCCCGCGATTCATGACTGCCTGATGGCCGTCTTCCCGGCCATACCCTATTGCGTGGATTTGCTGGAAGGTCCGTTCCTCGAAACGGACGAGTCCTACTGCAAGGCCTTCCGGCCCAAGCACGCCAGGAAGCGCCCGGAGGCATAGGGGCTACTTCGATTTCGGGGAAGCTTCGCCTTCAACGACGGCCGGCACGTCGCGGTAGCCGAGGTGCGTTCGCAGCCACTGGGCCATGTAGTACGGGTCGTCCAGCGCCTCGATTTCGTCCTCAAGTCGGGCGTTTTCGGCGCGGGCGTCACGCACCTGCTGCTCCAGCTCGGCTTTGCGGGCCTCGAGCGCGTGCTGTTCGTGGTAGTTCGGGATGACGCTGTTGCTCATGGCCAATCCGAAAATCGCAAACATGGCCGCCACCGCAATCAGCGAATAGTCACGCCCCTGCATGCGCAGGCTTTCACGAATGGATTCACGCACGGACGCCATCGGGTCTCCATCGTCAGTTTCGGCAGATTCGCGGTACTTACTTGAGCAAAGGCTGCGAACCGGTTGCGGCCGATAGTGCAGTTGCTAGTGTTTCGCGCCACAGGCGCGTCGCTAGCTTCATCGAACGGCGCCTGCACACGAAGGATGAAATCCATGTTGGTCATGAAGTTCGGCGGCAGCAGCGTCGCCGATGAAAACCAGATTCACAAGGTGCTCGAGATCGCCAAGGGCCGCGCCAAGCGTCGGCCTGTAATCGTCAGCTCCGCACACAAGGGCGTGACCGACGCCCTGTTGAATGCCGGCAAGGCCGCCGCCAAGGGCGAGCCCGACGCCGCGCCCGTCGTCGACAAGCAGCGCCGCGTGCTCAAGGGCTGCGGTTGCGACCACACGCTACTGGACAGCTTCTTCCGCGAAATCGAAGACCTGCTGCGCGGCATCAGCCTCGTGCGCGAGGCCTCGCGCCGCAGCCTCGACTACCTCGCCAGCTTCGGCGAAAGAATGTCCGTGCGCGTGATCGCCGACTACTTCACGCGCAACGGCGTCAAGGCCGAGGCCTTCGACGCCTGGGACCTCGGTTTCATCACGGATGAGAACTTCGGAAGCGCCCGCCCGCTGCACGGCTACGAGGCGCGCATGATCACCGAGTTCAAGCGCCGCGTCGGCAACGACGTGCTGCCGGTCATCACCGGCTTCGTCGGCAAGACCAGCGCCGGCGAAATCAGCACCGTCGGGCGCAACGGCAGCGACTTCACATCCACATGCTTCGCCGCGGGCCTCGACGCCGAGGAATGCGAGATCTGGACCGACACCGACGGCGTCATGACGGCCGACCCGAGCCTCGTGAAAACCGCCCACAGCATCGCCGCCATGAGCTTCGCCGAGGCCTCCGAACTTGCGTACTACGGCGGCCGCGTGCTGCACCCGAGCACCCTGCTGCCGGCGATCAAGAAGAACATCCCGGTTCGCGTGCTGAACACCAACCGCCCGGAACACCCGGGCACCGTCATCACCGAGGAAGGCGGCGACAACCCGAACATGGTCACCAGCATCGCCTACAAGGAAAACCAGGCGGTGATCACGATCGAGAGCACCCAGATGCTCGGCCAGCCGGGCTTTCTGGCCAAGGTGTTCGACGTGCTGGGGCGCGAGAAAGTCGACATCGACATGATCTCGACCAGCGAGATCAGCGTAAGCATGACCTGCCCCGGCGCCAGCGACCTGAACGGCGCGGTCAAGGCCATGGAGCAGTTCGGTCGCGTGCACGTCGTGACGGACAAGTCGATCGTCTGCGTGGTCGGCAAGAACGTGAAGAAGCAGCGCGGGCTCGGCGCGAAGGTGTTCACGGCCCTGCGCGACGCGGACGTCAACGTCGAAATGATCAGCCAGGGCGCCAACAAGATCAATCTCAGCTTCCTGATCGACGACAACGACGTCGAAAAGACCATCCCCGCCCTCCACGACGCCCTTTTCAAGGCCTGACGCCGGCTACTTTGGCGGCAGGGTTTTTGCGAAGTCGAGGGCGCGCTTTACCCAGGGCTTGACGGCCGCCGGGGTTTTGCAGGCCGCGGGCGTGACGTAGACCATGCTCTTCATGGGCTTGCCGGTGAATGTCATCGGCTCGACGTGCTTGAGCTTCAGGGCGGCGTCGTAGTTGTCCTTGCCGACTCGCAGCATCAGCTTGTCGTCCACGATGCCGCACACCATGTTGCCGTTCACGGTGAAGCAGAGCCCGCCGAACATTTTGATTTCGGCGAGCCCTTTCACGCCCTTCAATGCTGACCGCGTGCGGTCGGCAAGTTTCTCGTCGTATGCCATCTAGATTCCTGCCAGCGGGTTCTCGTCGGCGCTGCGCCCGTAGGTCGTCGGCACCGGCACGTCCAACAGGCGCAAGTATACGCTGAGCTGGCCCCGGTGATGGTAGATGTGGTTCAGCATGATCCCACGCACGACGGCAACGCGCGGCATGGCCATCACCGCCTGATCGCCCTTGAGCACCTTCCACTCCTGCATCAGCTTCTCGTCGCTCATGCCGCCGAGCAGCTCGTGCGCCTTGCCGAGACCGCTCTGCAGCGTGTCCAGTACTTCCTTGCGATTAGCCGGCTGCGGCGGGGGTGGGAAGTCGGGCACCGGCACGCCATCAAGCTGGAGCATCTCGGCGATGTTGCCCGGCATCTGCACGGTGTGCAGGGCGAGCTGGCCGAGCGTCCATGACTTCTCGTGCGGCTTCCAGCCCAACTTGTCTTCAGGCAAGACCTCGACGTGGCGTTTGAGCGTTTCGGCTTCCTGGTCGAGCTCAGCGAGCATCGGTTGAATGATCGACATGCGGTTTTCCTCAATAAGTGGGTCGATGGTACGGGGCCGGGTAAACACCCGGCCCCGCCGTTGTATTTCGTTGTTTATGCAACTGCCCGCGACAGCCTGTCCAGCGTGCCGACCCAGCCCTGCTCGTGGTGGCCGCGCATCTCGGCATCTGGGAAGCCTTCATGCGTCAGCAGCAGGTGAGTGCCCGTGCCTTCGGGCTTGAGCTCGAACGCAACCAGCGAGTCGATCACCGGCTGGCCCTCCCACGTCCAGGTGAATGACAGGCGCGTGTCCGGCGTCACTTCGCGGAACTCGCCGACGACGATGTGCGTGACGCCCTCCGGCGTGTCGAACTGGACGCGATAGCGCCCTCTCGGCTTGCAGTCCCAGTCGTGGACGGTCACTTTGTATTCGTCGCTCGGACCGAGCCACAGTGATACGGATTCGCGTTTGGTCAGTGTCGCGAACACGCGCGCGGGATTGGCCTTGAAATTGCGCTCCATGCGGATCGCGTTCGTCTCTTGCATCACTCACTCCGGTTCGGGTCCATCAAGCAGTCGGCCAAGCTTGTCCAGGCTCGCCTGCCAGAACTTGCGGTGTTTCTCGATCCAGTCTTCGGCCTGTTCCATTGGCTTCGGGTTCAGTTTGCATCGGTGGATACGCCCGTCTTTCCTGCGCGTGATCAGCCCGGCCTTCTCCAGCATCTTCACGTGCTTGGTAACCGCCGGCTTGCTGATAGCGAACGGGCGTCCGAGCTCGCCGATCGTGGCCGGGCCTTTGCTGAGTCGATCAATCATCCCACGCCGCGTCGAGTCGGCCAACGCCGTGAACACCGCATCCATCCGCCTTTCCATACTGTTAACCATATCGTTAACAATAATGACAGCGCACGAGGATTGCTTCCTTCATTTCCAGAAAACTTCCTGTCAAGAAAAACGCGAAAGCCTGACGCGGATCCCACTGAGGCCTAACCGGGGCTTCACGCGCCATCGGTAGTTTCCCGACCGCACAACCGAAACGGCGCAATCTAAGGAGAACATAATGAATCGCTGGATCTACCCGGCCGCGCTAGCGCTGCTGGTCCTGCTGCCATTGAGCGGCTGCAAGAAGAAGGATGACGACAAGGACGGCGGCGGCGGCAGTGCCCCGACCACCTACGTCACAAACGACACTGCCTATCTGACAAGCAATGAGCCGGGCGTCGTCATCACCCCGATCCTCACCGCCGGCGAAGAAGTGCCGCTCACGGGCAGCACGACCGGCGAGATCTACCGCATGGTCGGCATCCCGGACGGGCTGGGCGCCCGTGCCACCGGCGGCGGCTACCATGCGCTGTACATGAACCATGAGCTGGGCAACTCAGTCAGCGCCACCCCGTTGCCGGCCGGCAGCAACATCACCGGAGCGTTCGTCAGCAGGTACACCATGTACGGCGCGGCGATCGTCAGCGGTGAACTGGCCTTCGACACGGTCTACCAGTGGAGTGGATCGGTCTTCGTCGACGACACCGCGAAATGGACCGGCGGCAACGGCTTCGGGCGTTTCTGCTCGGGTTTCCTGGCGGACTCGCGCGTCGGCTTCGACACCGAGGTCTACATGACCGGCGAAGAAGCTGGCGGCAGCGGCAACTACGACGGCAACGGCGGCAGCGCGGTCGCGATCGCGGACGGCGCCTGCTACATCCTTCCATGGATGGGCCACGCGGCATGGGAAAACGTCGTGGTCGTGCCGGGCACCGGCAGCGCCACGGTCGTGTTCGGCATGGAAGACGCCGGCTCGCTGACCAGCCAGGTCTACATGTACGTCGGCACCAAGAACGCCGCGGGCGCCAACGCCATCGAGCGCAACGGTCTGCAGGGCGGCAGCCTGTACGTGCTGAACGTAAGCACCGCAGGCCAGACCGGCGAGGACACCTACCATAAGGAAGACGGCACACTGACCGTCACCTGGTCGGCGGTCGACCCGATCACGAACAATACCGAAAGCACGCTCGAGACCGCCACGCAGACGGCCGGCAGCTTTGACTTCGTGCGCGTTGAAGACGGCGCGGCCCACCCGGGCTCGGCCGGCACCTTCTTCTTCACCACCACCGGCAACGGCGCGGGCGCGGGCAACACCATCAACCAACTCGGGCGCATGTACCGCCTGACCTTCAGCACCACCAACCCGGCCACGGGCGCGGCAACGCTGACCTGCCTGCTGGAAGGCGACCGAGGCGACCCAGTCGTCAACCCGGACAACATCGAATGCAACGCAGCCGGCCAAATCATGATGTGCGAAGACTGCAACGGGGAACACCGAGACAACTTCCTCGCCGGCCGCGACGGCGGCGTCTGGCTGTACGACATCGCCACGAAAGACTGCACGCTGGTTGCCGAGTTGAACCAGCTCGCCGTTCCGGCCGGCATGCGGGGCACGGCCGGCACCTGGGAATCCAGCGGCATCATGGACGCGAGCAGCATGTTTGGCACGGGGCGCTGGCTGATCGACGTACAGGCCCACAGCGTGAGCAGCAGCGATGCGTCGACGCTGCAGGGCTCGGGTACGGACCTCAACGTCGCCGAGGGCGGTCAGCTTCTGCTGCTCAACCTCAGCGGCTGGGTTCCGCCGCGCAGCCGGCACATCTGGCTGGAGGCCGCGGGCGGCTTCACGCTCAACGGCACCGTGGCGGGCGACAAGGGCGAGATCTCGGGCTTTGACCCGGGCACCGATCGCCTCTTCACGATTGATCCGGCCGGTCTCGCGGTCGAGGTGTGGGACATCAGCAACCCGGCCAGCCCCAACTTCATCCGCGCACTCGACGTTTCGCCGGGTACGCCGAACAGCATCGCAGTCTACAACGGGCTGGTCGCCGTCGCCGTGCAGGACGCGACCAAGACTAACAACGGCACCGTTCGCTTCTACGAGGCAACCAACAGCAATAACCTGATCGGCACACCGGTCACCGTCGGCGCGTTGCCCGACATGCTGACCTTCACGCCCAACGGCGCGAACCTGCTGGTCGCGAATGAAGGCGAGCCGAACGACGACTACACCACTGACCCCGAGGGCACCGTCAGCATCATCCCGATCACCAGCTGGGCGCCGGGCACCGGCACTCTGACGCTGGGCAGCACGGTCAGCATCGACTTCCAGGCGTTCAACGTGGGCCAGTCGCGCGCCGCCGAGTTCCCGGCCGCGAGCACCGGCGCACGCATCTTCGGCCCGGGCGCCACCCGCGCCCAGGACGTTGAGCCCGAGTACATTGCCGTCAGCCCGGACAGCAGCACGGCTGTGGTCACGCTGCAAGAGAACAACTGCATCGCGATCATCAACATCAGCGCGGGCACGATCACCTCGATCAAGGGCCTCGGCTTTAAGGACCACAGCGTAACAGGCGACGAGCTCGACCCCAGCGACCGCGACGGCAGCACCGGCCCGGCGCTGAACGCCACCATCAAGCTGCGCACCGCACCCGTCTTCGGCATGTACCAGCCGGACGCGATCGCCAGCTTCTCGATCGGCGGCAACACCTATTACATCAGCGCCAACGAAGGCGACGCTCGCGACTACACCGGCACCCCGGGCTTCAGCGAAGAGGCCCGCGTCTCCAGCCTCACGCTCGACACCACGGCCTTCCCGACTGCCGCCACCTTGCAGCAGAACGGCGAGCTTGGGCGCTACACGGTGACGACCACCCTGGGCGACATCGGCAGCGACGGCGACTACGAGGAGCTGTACGGTTTCGGAGCGCGCAGCTTCAGCATCTGGGACAGCACCGGCACACAGGTGTACGACAGCGGCGACGACATCGAACGCCGCGTTGCGCAGAGGTCACCGGGGCTTCACAACAGCCAGGGCGACAACGGCAGCTATGACGGACGCAGCGACAACAAAGGCCCCGAGCCCGAAGGCGTAACGACTGGCGTCATCGGCGGACGCACCTACGCGTTCATTACGCTAGAGCGCGTCAGCGGTGTGATCGTATATGACGTGACCGTCCCAACGGCGCCGACGTTCGTCCAGTTCGTACGCACGGACGGCGACTTCGCGCCCGAAGGCATCGCGTTTGTCTCGGCCGCGGACAGCCCGCTGGCCAACGGACACGCCATGCTGATCGTGAGCAACGAGGTCTCCGGGACAGTGCGTCTGTACGACATCAACCCGTGATCGCAGTACCCCTCCCCACAAAGGGCCGCCCCGGGGGCGGCCCTTTGCCTTGGGGAATCATGCATCGCCGCCGAGTGTTCGACCGGGGGCCTTTTCCTGTGGGGGCTTGGCCGTTAACGTGCCGCTCCGACTGAAGGAGAGCAGCTATGGCAACCCATGAATTTGACCTGTGTGTGATTGGCAGCGGCCCCGGTGGCTATGTGGCGGCGATTCGGGCGGCGCAGCTCGGGCTGAAGGTATGCTGCGTCGAGGATAAGCACTTCGGCGGCATCTGCCTGAACTGGGGCTGCATCCCGACCAAGGCGCTGCTTAAGTCGGCCGAGGTGATGCACACCATCGAGCACAAGGCCAAGCTGCTGGGCATCAGCGTGGGAAAAATCGACCCGGACATGGCGGCCGTCGTGAAACGCTCGCGCGACATCTCTGCGCAGGTGAACAAGGGCATCCAGTTCCTGTTCAAGAAGCACAAGGTCACGCCGTTTGAGGGTCGCGGGCGGATTGCGAAGAAGGGCGTGGTCGAGGTTACGGAAGCCAACAACCCAAGCGACAAGGCCGACCGGCCGAACAAACCGGGCAAGGTGATCGATACCATCAACGCAAAGCACATCATCGTCGCCACCGGCGCGCGCCCGCGACGCTTTGACAACATGCCGTGGGACGGCAAGCGGGTGATCGGCCACCACGAGGCGATGGTGCTGGCCGAGCGCCCGAAGTCGGTGGTGGTGATCGGCGCCGGCGCGATCGGCGTCGAGTTCGGCTACTACTTCCGCGCGTTCGGCGCGGAGGTAACGATCATCGAGTTAATGGACCGGCTGGTCCCCGTTGAGGACGACGACGTCAGCAAGGAGCTGGAGAAGTCGTTCAAGAAACAGGGCATTACTTCGCTGACCGGCACGAAGGTCGAGAAGGTCGAAAACAAGGGCAAGCACGTTGAGGTGACCTACGAGCGCAAGGGCAAGAAGGAGACCGTCAAGGCCGACTACTGCCTGGTCGCGGTAGGCATCACCGGCAACGTGGAGGACATCGGCCTTGAGAAAGTCGGCGTGAAGGTCGAGCGCGGCTTTATCCCCGTGGACGGCTTTGCTCGCACGAACGTGGAAGGCATCTACGCGATCGGCGACGTGGCGGGCGCTCCCGCGCTGGCACACAAGGCCAGCCACGAGGGGATTACCTGTGTCGAAAAAATCGCGGGACATGATGTCCCCGCCTTCAGCAAGGACGTGATCCCCGGCTGCACCTACTGCCAGCCGCAGATCGCCAGCGTCGGCAAGACCGAACGTGCTTTGAAGGAAGCGGGCGTGGAGTACAAGGTCGGCAAGTTCCCCTATAAGCCGCTGGGCAAGGCGCTCGCGATTGCCGACAACGACGGCTTCGTGAAGCTGCTGTTCGACAAGAAGTACGGCCAGTTGCTCGGCGCGCACATCATCCACGGCGAGGCGACCGAGCTGATCTCGGAGCTGGTGATCGGCATGGACGTCGAGGCCACGAGCCACACACTGATCCGCGGCATCCACCCGCACCCGACGCTCAGCGAAGCCATCATGGAAGCCGCGGCTGTCGCCGAAAACGAGTGCGTGCACCTGTAGCCGGCACACAAGCAGACAGCCCCGGGCAATTGCCCGGGGCTGTTTGGTTTCTGTCGGGCTACTATCCGCCGTTGGCGGGGGCGTTGTCGGCCGGCGCGTCGTCGGTGGTCCAGATCTTGATCATGTCGAGGTAGGCCTGCTGCTGCTCTGGCGTGCCCTTTTCCTTGAGCAGCGTTTCGAACTCGTTGGACACGCGCTTGAAGTCGGCCAGCACCGTCTCCGACAGCAGCACTTTCTTTTCTTTCGCGTCCCGATGCTTCTTCAACTCTTCGGCGAGCGGCTTGGCTTCGGTCTTGAATGCCGCCGCGTCGAATTTGCCTTCTTCGAGAGTCTTCTTGTGCTTCTCGATCAGCGCGATCCACTTCTTTCCCGGCTCGTCGGCTCCCATGCTGAAACTGCAACCGGCGAGCAAGACGGCGACCAACGCGAATACCAAAAGGCCTGAAACCTTCTGCATGATGTTCCTTTGATTGATTCCCAGAGCGACTGGTTGAGCGCGCAGAATAGCTGCCCGCGCGCAACCTGCACCCCCAAATTGAAATCCATCACTCCGCGGCTGTCTCGGCCGGGTGCAGCAAGGGCTCGGCCACGCGGGCGAAGGCGTCCAGCGCCTGCTGATTCCCGGCCTCGGTGCAGGTTTTCTCGAAGCTTGTATTGGCCTCGTGGAAGCGCACCAGCACCTTCTCGGTCATCAGCAGCTTCTCGGTCTTGGGGTCTTTGTGTTGAACCAGCTTCTCGATGATCTCGCCGCCTTCGGCCTCGAACTTCGCTGCTTCGAACTTGCCGGCCTTGACCAGCTCAGACTGCGCGCCGAGGAACTTGATCCAGCGCTGCGCCGGCTTGTCGGTCGGTGAGCTGCACGCAACCAGCATCAGCACCAGCGCCGCAAGCAGCATTGGGAACGCAACTTTCCGCACGGCCGTCACTCCTGTAACCCTCGCCGCAAGGTTATGGTTGATCGCGCATGGAACGCCAAGACGAAATCCAGCTGGATGTGCAATGGCTCGGCCGACGGCCTTACGCTGAAGTCTGGGAGCTGCAGAAGCAGCTCATTGAGCAGCGCATTCGCAACGAAATCGGCGATACGCTGCTGCTGGTCGAGCATGAGCCAGTCTACACCTGGGGCAAACGCACCGACCCGGAGCATCTGGGCGAAGGCCCGGCCGCGCTGAAGGCGCTGGGCGCCGACACGTTCCAGGTCGAGCGCGGAGGCGAAGTGACCTACCACGGCCCCGGCCAGCTGGTCGGCTACCCGATCTGCAATCTCGCGGGCCTGAGCTGCGGGCGCGACCTGCACAAATACATGCGCGGGCTGGAGGAAGTGATCATCAGGGTGCTGGACAGCTACGGCCTGAAGGGCGAGCGCATCGAGGGTTTGACCGGCGTCTGGGTCGGCAACGCCAAGATCGCCGCCCTCGGCGTCCGCGTGCGCAAGTGGTGCACCATGCACGGCTTCGCGCTCAACGTGACAGACGAGCCGCTGCCGTGGTTCCAGCACGTCGTGCCATGTGGCATAGACGACCGGGGCGTCACCAGCCTGCAAACGCTGTTGGGAGAAGCCCCCGATATGGACGGAACACGCCTGCGGGTTGTTGGCGCGTTCCGTGAAGTGCTCATCGTTTAGGCTACTGCAGCTTCACTTCGAACTGCACGTCGAAGTCGATCTTCTCATCCGGTGCGTCTTTCACGTTGGCGCTCTTAAAGTCGATGATCAGCTTCAGCGTCTCGCCGACCTTGGCGGTACCGGACATCAGCGAAATCGTTTCCTTGCCGATGTTGCGCAGCGACATCGGGCTCAGCGACGTCAGCCAGTAGAAGTCATAGAACCAGTTCTCGACCTTCGCCTTGTCCAGCTTCGTCGTGCCCTCTTCCAGCACGAACGACATGATGAAGTGCGGGGTTTCGCCTTCAATCGGCTCGCCGTTGCGCAGGCGCGGGTACTGATCTTCCGGGATCTCTTCCGTCGACGCGATGAACCGGACGGAGTGGTTGACCTCATCCCACATGGCGATCACGTGCTTGAACTCGGTGATTTTGCCCTCGATGTCCGTGCGCGCGACCGGCTCGTCACTGATGGTTGGCTCGGGATCCGGCTGAGGGTCGGGCATCTTGCCGCTGTCGTCGCTGTTTGCGCCGGACTTGTTGCCGCCGGCGTCCGCGCTGTTCGACTTCTTGCCGCTTGAGCCGTCGCCGCGGTTGGAAGTGTCCTCACGCTTCACATTCGTGGTCGACCATTTGTCGGAGTCGCCGGAGTCCTTGTCGGACTGCGACTTGTTCCCGCCGCAGGCGGCCAGAACAAACATCAACACAACAAGCACCCACAGGCCATTCAGCTTGTGCATACAGTCCTCTTGAGATGGGTTGTCAGGAATCCCTCAGCCAAAGCAAGCATATGACCGGGCGTGACGTAAGCACCAGAAATTACGCCACTCGGTACCGCCCCCGAAGGCGATACCCGGCGGTAAACCAATTTCGGCCGCGCACTCCGGCCCGACATGCGCTTGCGCTGCGGGCGGGCGTTCTCCATATTCGGCGCCATGGCAAAGGCAAAAGCAAAGACGCCACCGAAGGTGACGAAGAAAGAGACCCACTCGAAGGCTGGGAACATCCAGCTGGAGACGCGGCTTTCGAAGCAGCAGCAGCTTGAGCTGTTCCGCTGGATGGTGGTGAACCGCGAGTTCGACAACAAGATCAGCCTGCTGTATCGCCGCGGGCTGGTCATCGGCGCGGCGTTCTCCAGCCTGGGCCAGGAGGCATCGAGCTGCGCCAGCGCCTATGCCGTCGAGAAGGACGACATTATCGCGCCGATGATCCGCAACGCCGGCAGCACCCTGGTCAAGGGCCTGCCGCCGCGCGACTTCCTTGCCAACTACATGTACCGCACCAACAGCCCCACCGGCGGGCGTGACGGCAACACCCACATGGGCGACCTGCGCTACGGCATCATCGCGCCGATTTCGATGCTTGGCGCGAGCATCGCGCTGGCATCGGGCTATGTACTGGCCGCGCGCATGAGGGGTGAAAAGCGCGTCGCGCTGACGTGGATCGGCGAAGGCAGCACCAGCACTGGCGAATTCCACGAGGACGTCAACTTCGCGGCCGTGAAGAAATGCCCGCTGGTCGTGATCATTGAGAACAACCAGTACGCCTACAGCACACCCAGCGAGACCCAGTGCCTGGCGGAGAGATTCAGCGACAAGGCCGTCGGCTACGGCATCAAGCACGGCATCACGATCGACGGCAACGACGCCAACGCGGTGTATGAGGCCAGCAAGGACGCCGTGGATCGCGCCCGCGCAGGCGAAGGCACCCAGATGTTCGAGGTGCTGACGTTCCGCCGCAAGGGCCACGCCGAGCACGACCCGGCCAAGTACGTGCCCGAGGAGATCTTCAAGTACTGGGAAGAGCGCGACCCGCTGCTGCGCTACGGCGCGTACCTGAAAGAGCTGGGCTGGATCGACGACGACGGCATCAATGACATGACCGAAAAGGTGAAGGCCGAAATCGAAGAGGCCGAGGAATGGGTGATGGCCCAGCCCAAGCCCGACCCGGCCACCGTCATGCAGGGCGTATATTCAGACCAGCGCCACCCGGCTCACGAAGACGACGAGTTCCTCTACGACCGCAAGTACCGCTAAGGAACCGACCATGGGAATCGAGAGCGAGTTCTTTGCGGCTACGGATGCCGAGTTGCAGTTCGTACTCGCCAGCCCAGACGGGTCATCGGATGATCTACAAAGCATAGAATTCAAACGACTGACCGACGTCGAGATGGCCACACTGGAAGAAGCGCTGACTGGTGCCGACTCGATGCGGCTGATCGAATCGGGGCCGCCGCCTGTATACGACGGCCGCGAAGACGGCCCGTGGATTAGTCGACTCAGCAAATCGCTGATCGCCGCGCTGGCATCTATCGACGACAGCCAGGCCGCAGCTGCGGCCGTGAAATGGGTCGAGACGGAGGAGTTAGCCGACTGGGCGCAGGAAGACGGGCGGGAAGTCATCGACGCCATGCGTCAGCTTGCGCACCACGCCGCGGCAAGCGGTCGCTCCGTCTATCTGCGGGTTTCGCTGTAAAATCAAACGAGCGGCCCGTAGGCCGCTCGTTTGTTGGCGCCGACCGGCGCTAGTCTGCGTAGTGGACCGCTCAGCCGTAAGGCTTGGTGTCCGTGTCGGCTGGGGCCTTGCCGTCCTTGATGGCGTCGACGGCCTGCTTCACGTAGTTCACCGCCTCAAGCTTCTTGTCCTTCATGCGCACCCGCAGGTTGTCGAGGGCGCCGCGGTAGCGCAGCTTGCCTTCCTTGTCGATCACGTAGCAGTGGGGCGTGGTGCGTGCCTCGTACTTGTGCCCGACCGTGCCGTCCGCATCCAGCAGGTAGAAGTCAGCGTTCAGGTCGACTTTTTTGATGCGCTTCTTCAGCGTGGCGGCATCGAAGTTGCCCTGCTCATCTTCGCCGCTGCTGCAGATCGTCAGCCACACCACGCCCGCTTCGCGCATTTCCTTCTGCAGCTTGACGAGCGCGTCGGAATCCTCGTAGTGCTTCTTGCACCACGGGCAATCCAGGTTGATCCATTCCAGCACGACAATCTTGTCCTTGTAGTCGGACAACTTCACTTCCGTGCCGTTCGCGTTCTTTAGCGTGAAGTCAGGTGCCTTCTTGTCGAGCGTCGCCTTCTCAGGCGCGGCTTCTTCGGCTTTGTCTGCGTCGGCGGCTTTCTCGGCGCCCTTTTCGGCCGTCTCGCCCTCTGCCTTCTTTTCGGTCGCCTTGTCAGCCTTGCCTTCCGCTTCCTGCGCGTGCACAGCAATCACGGCCGTGAGCAGCAGCAGGGGCAGCAGCATCCATCCAATCCGCTTCATGAATTCTCCCGATTCACTGATTTCGTAGCCATGTAACCCCTGAGGCCGGTACGGTATTGCAGAAATTCCGTGGTTGTCGCCGTTTACGCGCAATGGTCGGTTGATACAACTTCCGCCCGAGGAACAGCATGGCTCAGCAGGCAACCGGCATAAACCTTTCCGCTTTCGGCGCCGCAAGGCGTCCGCGACTCGCGTTGGCTACGCTTGGCGCAAAAGGCGACATACAGGTTCTTCTCAAGTCGGCCGAGATGTTTGCGGGCAAGCACAAGCTGTCGGATCATTCCGAAGTGCTGTTCGCGGAGTGGCGGGCCGGGCTGCTTGAATTGCCGCGCCCGATCGGCGTCGACGTCGCCATCGATATCGATGTGCTGGGGGCCGGCGGCATCCGCCGCGCACCCGCACAACGCCAGGTCTGGGAGCTGACCCACCGCCCAATTGATTTCGCGTTCTACGGCGACGCCCCGCTGACCGACCAGGTTGGCGAATTCGGCGTACGCTTTCGCGCACTGCTGGCTGCCAGCGTGTTCGAGATCGGCAATGACCTGATCGAGGTCTATCCGCGCGCCACCGTCGAACTGATGGAGTTCCGGGGCCAGTATACGGGCGGCTCAGCTCATCACGGGGGTACCGGCTGGAAGGCCGACGACCGCAACAAGCGCGCCGACAAGCTGATGGCCAAGCTGCTGGCCGAGCTGGGCATCAACCCCGGCCAGAACGCAAGCAAGCTGGATAGCGACGACCTGGACGCGATCATCTGCGCCCTGACCGCGCTGGGCGCAGTCTCGAACACCGGCGTGCTCACGAACGATGAGCTGGACCGTGAGATCGCCGAGCGCGTGTCACGCCGCGCCCTGGTAGATATCGAGCCCGCCCACACCGCGCCCGGCGCAACGGCCGTGCTCGCCCGCCCCTTCTGGGAAAGCGTGAACGTCAGCAAGTAGCCGCACTTTTGCCCCAGTTTTATCGGTCGAGCGCCGAAACATGGTTGGGACCCGCCATGGAGGGCTTGGCCATGCTGCATTCTATCGCCGTCAGCAACCGCTTCGTTGCCGAGAACATTGCAACGCATTCAGCGTCGCAACTCGCTGCGCGGGCGCTGACCCAGGGCGCCATTGAGCGCGGCATCTCGATCGCCTTCACCAGCAGCCTCGCATTCGGGCCGCTGCGCAATGCCGACAGCCGCCGCGAAATCGAGTTGATCGCCGAAGACCTGCAATGGCTGACCGAGATTCCCGGCTTCCGTACAGGGGCGGGCCCCGGCCGAATCAAACATTCACTGACCGGCGTGCCCCTGCTGGTTCACACGGCCGGATCACCGATCCTGGGCGGCCCGGTCTGCTGGCCTGACCCGTCGGACGCGGACATCTACTGCGGAATCCCGGTGCTGCGGCTGAATTCGTTCCTGGAAAGCGAGCTTGCCCGGGCGCTGAATTCGCCTGTGGGGCCGTGCTACGAGGCAAACGTAGTCGCCGCGATCCTGCAGGCCGGCGCCGGCGGCGACCGCAGCCATGAATTGCACCCCTATGTTTCCGAGCGCTATCTGGACCTCTGGGAGCGCGCACAGTCACTCCGCATCTGGCCCGCCGTCGCCTGACCTGTTGACTCCAGAAAAACCAACTCCAGACTCCGGGACTGAAAACCCGGACTGGTGGCTATGGCAAAGGGCATCACCTACGTAGAGGCAATCACGGAAGGCCTGCGCGAAGAAATGACGCGCGACCCGGACGTGTTCCTGCTCGGCGAAGACATTGGCGTCTACGGCGGCGCGTTCGGCGTCACCAAGGGCCTCGTGGATGAATTCGGCGCCGAGCGCGTCTGGGACACCACACTGGCCGAGAGCGCCATCATCGGCAACGCGATCGGCGCGGCCATGTACGGACTGCGCCCGGTGGCGGAAATGCAGTTCGCTGACTTCGTCGCCTGCGGCTTCAACCAGCTGGTCAGCAACGCCGCCAAGATCCATTACCGCTGGGGCCCCAAAGTCCCGATGGTCGTACGGCTGCCCTGGGGCGGCGGCGTAAGCGGCGGTCCGTTCCACAGCGGCTGCATGGAATCCTGGTTCATGAACACACCCGGCCTGAAACTGGTCGTGCCCAGCACGGCAAGCGACGCCAAGGGCATGATCAAGGCCGCGATCCGCGACGACAACCCGGTGCTCTACTTTGAGCACAAGCACCTGTACCGTGACCCCAAGCTGCGCGAGGAAGTCGGCGAAGTCGAGCCGACCGAGATCGGCAAGGCCCGCCTCGCGCGCGAGGGCCGGGACGCCAGCGTGATCACCTTCGGCATCATGGTGCACTACGCGGTCAAGGCGGCCGAGAAGCTGGCGGCCGAGGGCATCGAGATCGAAGTGCTGGACCTGCGTTCACTGCGCCCATATGACACCGAGGCGATCAAGGCGACCGTCGAGAAGACCAACCGCGCCATGATCGTCAATGAAGCCACTTTGATGGGCAGCGTCGCCGGCGAGTTCGCAAGCTTCATCAGCGAGCACTGCTTCGAGCATCTGGACGCACCAGTGATGCGTATCGGCGCGCTTGAGACACCCATCCCGTACGCACCCGAGCTCGAGCAGGCCATGCTGCCCAACGCGGACAAAATCGAAGCCGCGCTGCGCAAGCTGGTCGACTACTAGACCATCGAGGCCACAATGCCCGGCATTCTCTACGTCACTCACGGTCAACCTGAGCACCTGTTGCAGATATCCGGCGACCTTGCCCCGGCGATGAATTATCGACTGGAGCAGGTTGGTCCGTGGACACTCAAGCTTCAGCAGGGAAGCCTCGCAGCCAGCATTTTTGTGGGGGCGTTTGTTGCCTACTGTGACTTCACGCTGAACATCATCGTTCCCGGCGATGGCACAACCCACTGGGTGCTGGAACGCAACACGCCCTGGTGGACCGGGCTGATCGGCGTGAAGCGCGTGAAGAGCCGCGCGGTCAGTCTCGCCGACGCGTTCGGCAACGAAATGGCGCGTCAGGGCGTGCCGATCCTTCAACGCAACGACTTCTGATGCCACGTATCCGCCTTTGCGCAATCGAAGAAGCACCCGCGCCCGACAAGGGCAAACGATTCGAAGTTGGCGATGGACCGGGCATAGCCCTGTTCAACGTTGATGGCAAATACTTCGCCGTAGACGACAACTGCCCGCACATGGACGCGCCACTGCACGACGCCATCTGCAATCGCGGCGTGATCACCTGCATGTGGCACGGCTGGCAGTTCGAGCTCGATACAGGCGTCAGCCTGATGAGCGACCGAATCACAGTCAAACGCTATCCTGTCAGTATCGAAGGCGACACAGTCTTCATCGACCTGCCCTGAAAGGCCGCCATGGAAGCCGTCGGCAAGAACCTGTACCTGCACACCGCCAGCAAGGGCGCATGGACACAATTCTCATGGCTGCTGAAACGCAAGGGCGGCAACTACCTGATCGGGTGCACCGACGTCACGCCCGTGCGCGACGAAATCGAGAAGCTGGGCGGAATCGACAAACTGTTCCTCACGGACATCCACTTCGCCCAGAAATGGCACGGCGAGATTGCCGAACACTTCGGCGCGACGCTGGTGTGCAACAAGCACGACAAGGCTTCGGTCGGAAAAAAGTGCCGCACCAAGAACCTGCTGACCATCGACAAGCGCAATCAGCTGGACGACGACTTCGAGATCATCCCCACGCCAGGCCACGCCACGGGCGGCCTGTGCTACCACTGGGCCAACGGCAAACAATCCGTGCTGTTCACAGGCGACTTCCTCGCCCACACGCACAAGGGCTGGGCAGTTTTCACCAGCAAGTCCAAGCGCAAGATCATGCAGCAAAGCCTGACAACCGTTGGCGAACTGCCGATCACTCTGCTTTGCCCCGGTTGCTCGGAGGGCGATCCCGTATCATCGCTGGCACTGAAGCCCGGCGCGTTTGCAAGACTGACGAGCGAGACGATCGAGAAGTTCTGCACCGCAGGCTAGATGACGCAAGGAGTACGAATGCGCATCCTCATTCTCGCCCTTTGCCTATGCGGAACTCTGCACGCGGGCATCGACAGCTTTCCGCGTCCCGCGACCAGGCCGTCGCTGTTCGCCATCGCAACTCCCGCAGAAGAGGCCGAGCCGCAGATCGATGCCGGGCACTTCGGGCTCTCCGCGTGGGTCTGCCCGTTCCTGCGGTTCCCGATCTATCCGGACGGCAACCTTGCGGGAGTCGGTCTCGAGTTCAGCTACCTGCTCAATCAGACGTTCGGCATCACGGCCGGAGTCTCCGGCGTAGCTGGCGACGTGTACGTTTCTACCGGACACAACGGCCGGTACAGAACCATCACCGGCTTCGAAGCGGAAGTCGGGTTCCGCATGCGCCTGCCGCGCTGGAGCAGCGGCGCACTGTACGTGGACGCCCGGGCCGCATTCGGCAGTTATGATGGCGGCGGCAGTGCCATCCGCAGCACCAGCACACTGGGCGGCGGGGTTCATTTCGGCTGGGAGTTCGGCGGAACGCTGATTCGCGGCTTTCTTGAAGGTGGCGTCGACTTCCGGGCCGGGCTCAATCGTGGCAGTTCGGGCTGGTTGGAAACCGGTGGCAATTTCCCGACGGCCGGGCTGCACCTCGAGCTGCTGCGTGCCGGGCTGCGCGTCTATCTGTGACCCCCGGGGACTTTCCCAAAGCACCTCCGGTGTTATTCTCCCGCCCGGTTCAAGCACAAGGAAAGCCATGTCCGACATCGAGATGCTGATGCCCAAGATGGGCGAGTCCATTGCCGAAGCCACCATCGTGCGCTGGGTCAAGAACGTCGGCGACACCGTCAAGAAAGACGAAACGGTGCTCGAGATCAGCACCGACAAGGTCGACAGCGAAGTTCCCGCACCCGCCAGCGGCACGCTGACCGAAATTCTGTACCAGGCCGACGACACCGTCGAAGTGGGCCAGGTGATCGCGCGCATTGGTGCAGCCGGCGCAGCCCCGAAGTCGGGCGGCTCGGCCGCCGCCCCCAAAGCCGCAGCGCCCACGGCCGACGCAAATGGAGACGGCCAGCCAAAACCCGTTGCAGCGGCGGCCACGGCTGTCGCAGAGCGGCCCGCTGCACACCATGCCGGCCCGCGCGGCGATACGGCCGTGCCGCGCCACGACGGCAAGCGGTTCTACAGCCCGGTCGTGCGCGCCATGGCCAAAGAACAGAACGTCAGCCTCGAAGAACTCGGCGAGTTGCCCGGAAGCGGCAAGGATGGGCGCGTCACGAAGCAGGACTTTGAGGCCTACCTCGAGAACCGCACCAGCGCCCCGGCGCAGAAGGCGTCCACTGCTACCCCGGCCGCGACGTCCGCGGCGCCTGCACGCAGCGCGTTCGGCGAGAAGAAGACGCTGGAGCAGCTCGGGCTCGCGGGCAAGAACGTTGAAGTCGTGAAAATGACGACCGTTCGCAAAGCCATCGTGAAGGCCATGCGCAACACGATCGACACCGCGGCGCACGTGAACCAGGTCCACGAAGTCGACATCAGCAAGATCGTGAAGTTCCGCGAGAGCATCAAGAAGCGCTTCAAGCAGGAGTACGGGTTCAACCTCACGTACACCAGCTTCTTCGTGTGGGCGTCGTGCCGCGCGCTGGAGCGCTACCCGATGGTCAACGCCATGATCAACGGCGATGAGATCATCGTGAAAAAATTCGTGAACTACGGCTTCGCGGTCGCGCTGGACTCCGGCGACCTGATCGTTCCGAACATCAAGAACTGCCAGAACCTCAACCTCGTCGGCATCGCCACGGCCATCGACGATCTCGGCAACCGCGCCAAGCAGGGCAAGCTCAACCCGGACGACACCGCGGCCGGCACGTTCACGCTGACCAACGTCGGAAGCTTTGGCCCGATCATGGGCATGCCGCTGATCAACCAGCCGGAGTCGGCGATCATGGGCGCGGGCAAAATCGTCAAGCGCCCAGTGATGATGACCGAAGACTCCTGGGGCTTCCGCGACATGGTCTACCTGAGCCTCGCCTTCGACCACCGGTTGGTGGACGGCGCGCTCGCGGGCCGCTTCATGATGGCCGTCGAGGAAGAACTGCAGAACTTCGATACCGACAGCACCGGGCTTGAGC
Source organism: Planctomycetota bacterium (assembly GCA_020425605.1). GTDB lineage: Bacteria > Planctomycetota > UBA8742 > UBA2392 > UBA2392 > JACKID01. The sequence goes on from JAGQRH010000023.1 coordinate 30,576, forward strand.
GTCGGCTGGGCTAGTTGGACCTGCCTGAACAAACAGGCCCCCGCACTGCGGGGGCCTGTTTCACTTGTCACTCCTTCAAACTTCACGCTTTCCAGATGTTTTTGTCGTGATATGGCGCGGTCGCCTGAAATACCCACCCGCCTGTATCGTTATCATTGTTGAGGATGCAGGAACCGTACCAATCGGGGAACCGGTCATGGCAGAACAGAAGAAGAAACGTCGATTCGTGAAGCCGCTGCTGCTTGGTGCCATCGCACTGGCGGCACTGATCCAACTGATACCCTACGGACGCAACCACACGAACCCGCCAGTTACGGCTGAGCCGCAGTGGGACAGCGCGGCGACTCGCGATCTGGTGAAGCGCACTTGCTTCGACTGCCACAGCAACAAAACCAGTTGGCCCTGGTACTCAAACGTGGCGCCGGTTTCGTGGCTGGTCCAGAACGACGTCGATGAAGGCCGCGAACATCTCAACTTCTCGGAGTGGGACCGCCCGCAGAAACACGCCAAAGACGCAGCAGAAGAGGTCCGTGACGGTGAGATGCCGATGTGGATCTACCTGCCAGCCCACCCGGAAGCCCGCCTGACGGACGCCGAAAAGCAGGCACTGATTAACGGGCTGGAAGCCACGATCGGCGGCAAGAGTAAAGAGCGCGACGACTGACCCAACGCTTATGCAACGGGCTCTGGTTCAATGGGCTCGACCTGCTTGAATGGGTTGCATGGCGACGGCGTATCCGAAACTTCCGCGTGGCAAGACTGACCTTGGGCCGAGGCCCCCGTGGCTGAAGGTGCGTATTCCCACGGCCGGGCGGATTGTGGAGCTGGATCAGCTCGTCCAGGCCGAGAAGCTGCATACCGTCTGCGAATCAGCCGCCTGCCCGAACCGGGGCGAGTGCTGGAACCGCGGCACGGCCACTTTCATGATCCTCGGCAACATCTGCACGCGCAGTTGCGGCTTCTGCAACGTGAAGACCGGACGACCGACCGAGCTCGATCTGGATGAGCCGCGCCGCGTGGCGGAATCGGTCCGCAAGATGAAGCTGAAGTTCGCGGTGGTCACCAGCGTCGACCGCGACGAGTTGCCCGACGGTGGCGCGAGCGTGTGGGTTGCGACCATCCGCGCCATCCGCGAAGCGGCGCCGAGCTGCGGGCTCGAGGTGCTGATCCCGGACTTCCAGGGCAACTTTGCCGCACAGGACGCCATCTTTGACGCGCGCCCCGACGTGCTGAACCACAACATGGAAACGGTGCAGCGCCTCTACGTGCCCGTTCGCCCGCAGGCGCGCTACGACCAGTCGCTCGAGCTGCTGAAGCGGGCGAAGGCAGCCGGGCTGAACACGAAGTCCGGTCTGATGGTCGGCCTGGGCGAAGAGCCGGCCGAAGTGCTGGAACTGCTGCACGACCTGCGCGCGGCGCAAGTCGACATCATCACCATCGGCCAGTACCTGCAGCCCACGCCGAAACATCTGCAGGTACACCGCTACGTCCACCCTGACGAGTTCGCCATGTACAAGGCCGAAGGCCTCAAATTGGGCTTCAGCAAAGTGGACAGCGGCCCGCTGGTGCGTAGCAGCTATCACGCCGAAGAGGCGATGGCGTACGACTCTCCACTCGCAGAGTAGGCCAACTGGAGCATCCCCGGCCCTTGCGGGCTGGGCGTTGATTGGGACACTCTTTGTATGCCCATGATTCACGTGGTTGATAAGGATGTTTCGGTCAACGCCCCACCGGGTGATGCGATCCTGTTTGCCCTGTGGGACAACCATGTGACCATCACCAGCATCTGCGGCGGCAACTGCTCGTGCGGCGCGTGCAACATTGAAGTGCTGGAGGGCATGGAGAACCTGCCGCCTATCTCCGACGACGAAGCCAAAGTCCTGTCGCGCATCAAGCGCCAGGGGCCGAATATTCGCCTCGCCTGCCAGTCGATCCCGACTGGCGACGTCACCATACGGATTGTTCCGGAAGACTAGAGCCAGACCCGGTTCGGGTCCTGGTCGGTTTCGTCGGGCTTGTTCAGCGGCTCGCCGGCCGGGCGCGCGAAACTGTCGCCGCTGGGCTGGCCGGGCTTTGCAACCTTGTCCGTGGGCCTGAAATGCATCCCTTGCGGCTTCTCGACTTGATCGGTCGGCCGGTTCAGCAAACTGCCACCGGGCTTGGCGACCTTGTTGGTCGGCTTGATGACCCGGCCGGTGGACTTGTCGATCTTGCCGGTTTCCTTGCGGTACTTGACGTTGTCCTTGAGCGCCTGGTTGGGCTTCTTCATCACAAGCCTCAGGCGCGCGTCGAATGCCTTCCAGACCATCTCGAACAGCTCGGCCTTCTGGCGCGCGGTGATGTAGCCGGTGGCCGCCTTCTTGCGCGCATCACCGACTTTGCCCCAGCCGGCGTCCTTCTCCATGCCCACACGCTCTGCCCAAAGCTGGAAGAGCTTCTGTGACTGAAACGCGCGCTTCTTAAGACCCTCGGCCGTGAAGGCGAAGATCTCCGGCTCGATGCTCTCGGTGAAAAGTTCGAACTCTGCCTCGCTGCATAACTTACGCGCTTTGTCCGGATCGATGTGCATTACGGCAGACCTCCCGAGCCATTTTCGCTCAAAGGTCCGCCGCATGCCGCAAAAATCGGGAAAACTTGTGGGAAAGCGCTACTTCTTCTGGAAGGCGACTTCCAACGGCTTTTCCAGCCCCGTGGCCATGACTTTCAACTTTGCCTTGTCCATGTCTGCGGGCTTGGCGATCGACAGGTCCACTTTTACAGACCACGTCGCCAGCGGCGAGGCCGAGCCCTTGTGCAGCAGCTCGAAGTGATACTCCCACTCGTCCGTCACCGGCAGCACGGCCGCGGTAGCCGCAAAGCTATGGTCGAATAGCACCCGCACGAACGAATCTTCGACCATGACGACGTCCTGGCCGTTGATCTTGCCGTCGCTGAACTTGACCTTGGCAACCTCCTGCCATCCCGGAGGCGCCTGTTCTTTGCCGACAACGCGACGCACTTCAGAGGGCAGATCGGCCAGGTTCATCTCGCGCTTGCCTTTGCGGGTGATGCGCAGGGTGCAGTCGTTGGGGTCGATGCCGTGGTGCAGAATGAAGCTGCCGTTCATGCGCACATCCGCGGCCAGCGCGGTGTTTGAGCCTGCCTGGGTGCGCGTGGCCTTGCAGCTGACGCTATTCAGGAACTCGAACATCGGCGGCGACTGCACGACGACCCAGTGGCTGAAGCCCTTTTGCGTCGTGGTTTCGCCGGCGCTGTTGGTGTAGGTCACAAGAAGGCTGTAGCGGTTGATGCCCGGGCGTGCGCCGCGAACGCGCAGGCTGTCCCACGGGTCGCCCGTCTCGGGCACGGCCACTTCGAAGCGTGACAGCTCCGTCTCCGTTTCGCCCTGCAGATGGCTGTGGACGATCTGAACCTTCATGCCTTTCAGGACCTTCGGCCGCGTGCGGATATCGACAGCCAGGTCAACGAATCGGCCGTCGCGATTGAGCCAGTCCTGGTAGGTGAGTTCCTTGTCGCAGTCTTCACCCTTGAAGGCGGCGTAGATGATCGGCACTTCCGTGCGCATGCCCTCGTACTCGAGCACGACGCCGCCGTCCTTGTCCTCTTCGTCGAAGTAGACACGCATGCGGGTGATCGCGATGCCCTGGTCCTTCATGGCTTTGCGGACGCTCTCGGGCAACTGCATCGTGATGGGCTCGCCGTAGTCGCGGGCGGGCTCAGGGCCCAGGATTGTCTCGGGCTTGGGCTCCGGCTTGGGCTTCGGCTCGGGCTTGGGCTCGGGCTCGGGCTTGGGCTCGGGCTTGGGCTCTGGTTTCGGCTCCGGCTTGGATTCCGGCTTTGGCTCGGCCGCCTTCTCCGCAACGCGGTACTCCTTGCCGCCCTTGCTGTAAGCGATCAACCAGACAGTGTCCTTGTCGTCCGTCAGGGCCTTTACCATCCCCCCGCACGGAACATCCTGGCTGAACCAGACGCCGCCCTTGGATTCCTCGAGGCTCCAGCTTGCCGCGTCGCAGCTGATCTTGCCGTCACCGATTGCGTAGTCGGCCTTCACCCAGGTGGCATTCAGATTGTCAGGCACGCGGTTCAGCACAGGCGCCTTGTCGGGCGCGCGCGTGCGGCTGTTGTCGGAGACCTGTTCCCCTTCCGCGTTCTTGATCGTGTGCTGGAATGTCAGGTCGCCGTTCTCGGCTACCGCAGTGACCTGAAAGCGCACGGACGGCCCGAGTTGCAATTTGTACTCGACCCAATCGCCAACTTTCGAAGTGGCCCAGGTGTTCTTGCCGGCCTTGAAATCGACCGCCGGGGCGTCCTGGCCGCCTGCAATTAATGACGTAAGTCCTGTGAGAGCAACGACAAACAGCGCCGGCAGGGCTTTGGCAAAATGCGTCACATCGGGCTCCTGTGGAATCCGTACACTCAGTGAAACGAGTCAACGGCTAACTTGCCGACGCTTTTGTAGGGCGTAAAGTCATTTCCATGGCCAAAGCTGACGGATCAAACCGCCCGACCCGGAAAATCGACCAGGCGGCGGGAATGCGTGAGGACTTTTTAAAGGCCCTCAAGCGCAACCCAATTCGCGCGCGCGAAAGCGATGCCGCACTTACGGCCAGCCTGCGCGAGCTTGGCTTTCGTATGGACGGCAAGAGCCTGCGCGCGTTGCAGGCGCCGTATCTGCTCTCGGCCAACGACGTGCGCGAACTCACTCGCAGCGTACGCACGATCAGCAACCTGCTTGAGCAGGTGGTGCAGCTCGCGCTCAGCAGTGTAACGTTCATGGAGCAGGTGGGCGTTTCGCCCAACCTGGAAGAGCTGGCGCTAAGCGACACACCTTCGCGCCTCGCCATCGAATACGCGCGCTACGACTTCATCCCGACGCCCGGCGGGCCGCGGTTTCTTGAATTCAACGTGGACAGCCCGGCCGGCAGCACGTTCAGCAACATCCTCGACACCGAGTACCAGAAGCTTGAGGCCGCCAAGGACGTCGGCATGGCCTCGCTGTTCCCCAGCGCGCCTGATGTTGAGCTGTACTGCGACGCAATGCTGGCCGCATACAAAGAGCACGCTCGCGCGACCGTCGAGCAGCCGAACATCGCCGTTGTAGATTTCGACGGCACACCGACGCTGCCTGAGCAGCAACTGGTCGTGGACTGCCTCGTCAAGCGCGGCCTGACGGCCAAGGTCGTCGACCCGCGCGAGTTCGAGTTCAACACCGAGGACAAGGGCCTCTACCACAAGGATGTGCGCTACCACCTGATCTGCCGCAGGGCGCTCGTGCCTGAGCTCGCCCGGCGCCGCGTGCTGATCGCGCCGTTCCTGCGTGCGCTGCGCTATGGCGATGTCGTGACGGTGAACCCTTTGCGCTCTCGCCTTGCGGGGAACAAGGGTGTGCTTGAGATCCTTACCAGCGCCGCGTTTGACCGATTCTTCACGCCGGCCGAGAACCAGGAAAAGACCCGACTGCTGCCGTGGACGCGCAAGCTGGTTGAGCGCAAGACCGACTACCTCGGGCGTGAAGTCGACCTTCTGCCCTTCGTGGCGTCGCGTCCGGACAAGTTTGTATTGAAACCGGGCGGCGGCTATGGCGGTGAGGATGTGATCCTCGGGCCGCATTGCGCCAAGGACGATTGGCTGAAGCGCCTCGACGAAGCGGTAAACCAGCAGGGTGTCGTGCAGGAATACGTGCCCGTGCGCGAGCACAGCGTGCCGATCATCGAGGGCACGGAAGTGCTGGATTCAAAGAAGTACCTTACGCTCGGCGCGTTTGCCATCCGTGGCGAGTACGGCGGCTGCATCGGCCGAGTCAGCGCCGACCCGGTGGTAAACGTGAAGCGCGGCGGCGGCATTGTTCCGGTACTTGAGCTGGGCGGGCGCAGCAAGACCGGCCCGATCGAGGCCGCCCGGCCGCGTCGGCGGCGCAACACCAGCGGCCGCATACATTGACCTCTGATTGGCACACGGAGGCACGAAGCCACACAGAGCCGGGTTTGCGTTTCTTCTTGCCTTGGTGTCTTCGGATGGAAACGCAGTAGCATCCCAGCCCTCAGAATGAAGATTGCGCCCATACTCAAGCTCGTCCGCCTGTCCGCCCTGCCATCAGCGTGGGCTGACCAGTTCGGCGGCATGGCACTGGCGGCCGCGCTGGCGCCAATACTGCGCTATCGATTCGAACCCTTGAAGCTGGTCTGGCTGCTACCGATGAGCCTGGGCATATACCTCGGCGGGATGGCACTCAACGACGTAATGCACGTGCGCAAAGACCGATTGCTGCGCAAGCCGCGCCCCATCGTGACCGGCGAACTGACCATGGGGCAGGGGCACGCAACTACTGCGCTGCTGTTCCTCATCGGCATCGGGTTCGGCTTCGCGGTGGGCTGCGGACTGGCTGTGCTGGTGCTGATCGCTCTGATCTTTCTCTACAACCACCTCGCGGCCGGGCGCATCGTCGGCGTTGATGTTGAGCACCCCCGCGCGTGGACCATCTCCAGCGTCATGGTGATCGCCGCCTGCCGCGCGGTCCACGTGTGTTTACCGCTGATTGCTCATGTGGGCCTGCCACACTTGGGCGTGATGACGAAGCAACCGGTGGTGCTCCTGTTCGCTGGCAGTGTGCTGCTGTACTTCTGCCTGGTCACGATTGTCAGCCTGTTTGAAGACAGCGGCGGTGGGCGCAAGGCGCTGTTGTTCGTCACACTGGCGCTGTTGCCGGCAGTGCTGGGTCTGCCCGCCTACCTGCTGAGCTTGCCCGGCACAGCCAAGAGCCCGATTCTGGGCATTTTCGTGCCGCTGCTGGTGCTGGTCGGGTTGTTGACGATGCTGTGGCGAAGACTCGATGCAGCCCGCCGCGAGCCGACACCCCCAAATCTCGGCGCCTGCGTGGGCGCCGGTATTCGCGGCGAAGCACTGCTGATGTGTGGTTTTGCGCTGATGCTGGTGCACGATCAGCCGTGGTGGGGATTGCTGGCGCTGGCGATGTACCCGGCCGGCGCGCTGCTGTCGAAGTGGATTTCGCTGACGTAGCATCGGCATCCTGCCGATGTGGTACTCACGCGCTTCCAGCGCGTGAGGTCGGCTGGAAGCTGATCAAAACTACATGGCCAGGATGGCCATGCTACCCACGTTCCAGGTAATCCTGCTCGCCAGCATCATCGATGAGCATGGTGCCCTTGCCCTTCAGCGTGAAGACTTCCGTAAGCAGGCTGTGCGGCGTCAGGCCGTTGATCAGGTAGGCACGTTTTACGCCGCCGATCAGGGCACTGATCACGCCCTGGATTTTCGGAACCATGCCGGACTTCACTTCACGCTTCTCGATCAACTCTTCGGCTGCGCTGACCGTGAGGTACACGTAGCGGCTTTCCGGGTCGTTGATGTCCTTCAGCACGCCATTGGTGTTCGTCAGGATGAACAGCTTCTCGGCCTGCATCTCGGCGGCAACGCTGCACGCCACCGTGTCGGCGTTGATGTTCAGGATGCGGCCTTCGTCGTCGCACGCCAGCGGCGACAGCACCGGTACATAGCGATGCTCAACCAGCGTGCGCAGTAGCGCGGGGTTGCAGTCGCGGATATCGCCGACGTTCTTGAAGTCGACGGTGGTCTTTTCGCCCGTCTCCGGGTCGGTCATTTCCTTGGGTGGGCGGCGCACGGCCGAAAGCAGCTCGCCATCAAGGCCGCTGAGCCCGACCGGCAGCACGCCCTGCTTGCGAATCGCTGCAAGGATGTCCGTGTTGATGCTGCCTGCGAAGACCATCTTGGCCATCTCAAGCGTCGCGTCGTCGGTGATGCGACGCCCGGCGACTTTCTCAGGGATCACGCCCATCTTGCCGCTGACTTCGTCCAGTTGCGGACCGCCGCCGTGGATCACGATGATGCGGATGCCGAGCTGGTTCAGCATCGCCACGTCCTTGGCGAACAGGTCGAGCGCTTCTGGCGTCTTGGCGATCTCGCCGCCAACTTTCACGACGAACACCTTGTCGCGATAGCGGCGCAGATAAGGCAAAGCGTTCAGAAGTACGGCTACGTCGTCCATACCGCCACGAATCCCCAATCGCCCCACAAGCGGGGGCAGGTGCGAGCGGGCAATATACTTGGATTGCTTCGCCGCTACAGGGCGCACTCCGCCCTTTGCGACGCGTTGCCGGAGAAAGCCCATGCAGGTAGAAGAACAGACCATGAAGATCACCGCCGAGTTCGAAGCCGAATTGAAAGAAACCGCCCGCAAGCTGCGGGTCGAGGTCATCAAGATGCTCGCCCGCGCCGGCAGCGGCCACCCGGGTGGAAGCCTCGGCATGGCGGACATCTTTACCTGCCTCTACTGGGGCGGCTTCGTGAAGCATGACCCGAAGAATCCGGGCTGGGTTGAGCGCGACCGCGTGGTGCTCAGCAACGGCCACATCTGCCCGATCCTTTATGCGGTGCTGGCCGAGCGCGGATACTTCCCTCACGAGTGGCTGAACGACCTGCGGCAACTCGGCGCGCACCTGCAGGGTCACCCGGCCATGCAGAAGACCCCGGGCGTTGAGCTTTCGACCGGCAGCCTCGGCCACGGCGTCTGCGGCGCGCTGGGCATGGCGCTGGCCGAACGCCAAAGCAAGCGCGACACACACGTCTGGGCGCTGCTCGGCGACGGCGAGATTGAAGAGGGTCTGCCCTGGGAAGCCTTCATGGCGGCCAGCCACTACAAGGCCGACAACTTCACCGTGATCATCGACCGCAACGACGCGCAGATCGACGGCACAACCGAAGACGTGATGTCACTCGAGCCGCTCGACAAGAAGATGGAAGCCTTCGGGTTTAACACGCTGGTGATCGACGGACACAACTACGCCGAGATCCTCGGCGCCATGCACGAGGCCAAAGGCACCAAGGGCAAGCCCACCGCGATCATCGCCAAGACCATCATGGGCAAGGGCGTCAGCTACATGGAAAAAGACGGCTACAAGTGGCACGGCAACACGCCCAACAAAGAGCTGGCCGAAAAGGCGCTCAAAGAGCTGGGCGCGTAGAACGACAGCAACACGAAACCGGCGCCCACCCGGGCGCCGGTTTCGTGTTGGCTACTTTACGTCGAAGTATTTCGCGAGTGCCGGGTCCGTAACCAGCGGGGCGAGGAACTCATCACTCAGAATCCGGGCGCGGTTCAGGTAGCCGTCTTCGAAGGCCTGCTGAAGGTCCATGATGGCCAGCGCGCGCAGCCCGACCGCCCGCGTGCCGCCGAGACGGCGTGCGAGAATCGCTTCGCCGCGTGCCCTGAGCACGTAGTCCGCGGGATAAATCCAGGTAAGGATCTCTTCCTGTCGGAGTCCGTCGAGATTGAACAGGTTCACCCAGATCTCCGGGTCGCGCTCGGCGATTGCCAGAATCCGTGCGATATCAAATCGCCTGCGCACGCTCGGCACGCTGGTCAGCGAGCTGAGCAGCGATGGGTACACACGAGCATCCTCAGCCCAATTCGCCAGCGTCGTGCGATAGTCCTTGGGCAGCAGCCCCGGGTTGTCTTCCAGCGTGCGCAGGGTTTCCGCGGCTTCGTCAAATCGACCCAGCATCGTCAGCCCGCGCGCGAGGAACAGCGTGACAAGAGGCGGCGCGCCGTCACCCAGCTGGCCGACGATCTGGTTGCACATGTCCAGCAGCGCGTTGTATTCGTGATCTCGCAGCAGCACACCCGCAGCCTGCGCCATCGTGGTCGCACCGGATGAAATGTTCTCCTGCAGCGCCGCGACCACCAGGTTGTTCATGCGGGCGAACTCGCCGGTGCTGGCGGTCAACTCCGCCTCGATCAGGTCGATGGCCGCGTTATCCAGGCCGCTGCTTGAGCGGCGCATCGCATCCAGGTGCTCGATCGCCTTGCGGTAGGCAAACGCGCGCGCATACACGCGAAGCAGCAGCTTGTGCGCGTCGGCGTAGCGCGGGTTCAGCTCAATGGCCTTTGTCAGATCGTCGATCTCGTACTGCGTGTTGCGCTCTTCCTCGCCTGCGTTGCGCTCTTCTTCGCTGTGAAATCGCAGGCTGGCGCGCGCGTAGTAGCCGCGCGGGTCGTACGGGTAGCGGTCGATGAAGGTGGCCCATTCGCGCAGGCCGATGCGGTCGCGCTGGGTGGATGTGCGCCCGGCCTGCCGCACACGCAGCCAGACAAGGATCGGCAGATTGGCTTTCAGCTCGCCGGCGCGGCGAAGATAAACGCTGGGCTCACCGGTTTCTGAAGTGCTGGCGTCCTGGTCGATGATCGCGAGCAGGGTATAGATTTCCCACAGCGGTGGACCCTCGCGCTCGATCTCGGCCATCCGACGCGCGGCTTCGGCCTGCGCGTGGAAGTACTCCACGCCGGACGAGTTCCGGAATGCCTCGCCAAGGTCAAGCAGCACCTGCGCGATGCGTGCGTGATAGCTGCCCGGCTCGGCCGCTTCCCGCACCGGCCCGAAGCGGCGGAAGACTTCGTCGAAGTTGCCGGGAATGCCCTCGCGGATCACCTTGTGCTGGAAGTCGTACATCGCGTAGGCCATCAGGGCCTCGACGTGGCCGCGGCCCGTCTGCGTCTTGGTCAGTGAATCAGCGCGGGCGAAATGCTCGAGCGCGTCTTCATCGAACCCGAGGTCGGCGTACACCGACGCCAGCTCCATGTGCGCTTCCACGAACGTTTCGTCGAGCTGCAGCGCCTGCTGGAAACAATCGACGGCCTGGCGCCAGCTGTCGGCGCGGCGATCGTAATCGGTAAAGCTCGCGGCGCGCGAGCGCAGGTCGGCACCCTTGCTGTATGGCACGAACGCGGCATTGCGCGCGGCCAACGCCTCGGATTCGCGGCGTTCGCGCTCAAGCGCTTCTTTCTCGAGCTGCGCCACGCGCTCGGCTTTTTCCTTCGCCGCATCCGATGCCTTGCGCGCGTCGGCCTCGGCCAGCAGCTGGCGTTTCATGGCATCCTGCTTTTCCTCGACGGCGAGCCGTGTCTGCTCAGCGTCGTCGGCGCGGTCGGCCGCGACCTTGGCGCGAACAGCCGCGAACACCACGCCGCCCAGCAGCATGAAGAACAACGCGAGCGTAATAACCGCCGCGCGGGTCGGGTTGCGGCGGGCCCATTTGTTGATCGCCGTCGGCACGTTGTCGGGGTGTGCGCTGACGGGCTGCGCAGTCATGTAGTTCTCAACGTCGCGGCGCAGGTCGCCGACGCTGTGGTAGCGCAACTCGCGTTGCTCATGCATCGCGCGCATGCAGACGCTTACCAGCTCGCGGGGGAACTTGCGTCCGCGTTCAATGCCGCGCTGGCCGAATGCGCGCTTCAGCTTCGGGTCTTTGAGGACCTTGTCGAGCTTGGCTCGTGGTGCGAGCAGCTTGTGCTCTCGCGCCTGGTCGAGCGCATCCGTGATATTGGCAGCAAGGTATGGCGGCACGAGGCACAGCATTTCATACAGGATCGCGCCGAGGCAGAAGATGTCGGTCCGCGGGCTCAGCTCCCTGACGTTGCCGTTGGCCTGCTCGGGCGCCATGTATGCGGGCGTGCCACTGATTGTGCCCTCGCGAGTCTCGCGTGAATCCTCATCGGCCGCGCCGAGGCTGACGTCCAGCGTGAAGTTGGCTGTCTCGTTGGCGGGCAGCTTGTTGTTGCCGGCCTTGGTCGTCGCGTCGATCTGCTTGGCGAGGCCCCAGTCCATCACGAGCACTTCGCCGAACTGGCCGACCATGATGTTTTCGGGCTTCAGGTCGCGATGCAGGATGCCCTTGTTGTGGGCGAAATCGATCGCGTCGCAGACCTTGTTCAGAATCGTCAGCAGCTTGCCCAGCGGGAATTCCGCATGCGTGGCCGCATGGCCCTGGCGCAGCTTGTCCATCACGTGGCGCAGGCTGCGGCCCTTGACCCGCTTCATGGTGAAGTAGACACGACCCTGAGAGTCCAGCCCAAGCTCGTGCACCGGCACGATGTTCGGGTGTTCAAGCCAGCCGGTGAGCTGGGCCTCAGCGATGAAGCGGTTGACCGGGCCGGTATCGAGCGGCGAGCCGCTGTCCGAATCTTTCTTGCGGGTGTCGCGCAGCAGGACTTTCATCGCGACCCGTCGGTCAAGGTCGCTGTCCTGTACTTCCAGCACGGCGCCCATCCCGCCCCGGGCGATTTCACCGATCACCTTGTAGCGCTCCGACACATGGTGGCCGTGGGCGAGTTCTTCGCGATGCTGCTCGGCAGCTACTTTCGCCCGTTCTTCGGACTCGCCATCGAGGTCGATCAGCGTGCTGCCGCCCTCGAAGAACGCACTCACACCTGAGTCGCCCACACGTTGCATGGACGCCATCGAGTCAAGTTCAAGGAACTCGACATCGTCCGTGACGGCGCTCGCGTTTGTGGCGTGCTCGTTCATCTAGGTTGGTCGCACTCCGGCCGGCTACCTCACGCGTTCCTCTTTTAACCCGATGCGCAGGCAAGGGTTGTAACGAACGTGCAAAAGCTTTCGGGTGAACATTTTAGCCCGAGTGCGCAGGCTTGCTATCGCCGGGCTGAGAGATCAGTCGCTGCCGGCCAGCAGGCTCTGGAAGGCCCATTCGATGGGCTCATCGAGGTCGTCGGCGCCGTCGTGGCAGGCCTCGCAGGCTTTGCCCACGGCCGCGGCCTTCTTGCCGACGTCTGCCGGGTCAGTGGCCTTTGCCAGCTCATCCGTACGCTTCAGCACGTCGGCGATCCAGCCGTCCCACTTCTCCTTCTTGTAGAACGAGCCCGCGTTGTCCTCGTACATCCGGCCCACAAACTCGGCGATCGCCTTGAGATCAACCAGCGATTGCTCCGGCGTGCGTTTCTTGTCCGCCTCGCGCGGATCGTCGATTATGCCCGAGTCGCGCAGGATATCGCGCAGGCGGTACTTCATCTGGTCCATCTGGCGGCCAGTGCCCTTCTTTTCATCCACTACCGGCGTGAGGCCCTTCATCTTCTCCGCGTCGAAGAAGAACTTTGGCGGGGTGGCTTTGGGGCCGGCATCCGGGGCCGCAGCTACCATCGGCGGCGGATCCAGCTTGATCTCTTCCTTGTCATGGGCCTTGTGGCACTCTTCGCAGATTTCGCGCAGCTCATTGCGCGCCGCGACCTGGCTGGGGCCATCCGGCGCGAGCAGCAGCTTTCGGGCTGCGGCGGCGCCCTTGGCGGCCAGTTCATCCCACTTGGCACGCCCGGCGTCGTCGATCGGGTCCGGATAGTTGCCCTTGAGGCGCTCGTGGAGCAGCTGGATGTCGCGCGCAAGGTTGTGCGACTCCGCCGGCAGCGCCTCGGCCGAATTCATGAGCGCGCGGTTGCGGCTGCCCATGGCCGTCATCAGCTCCTCGACATCGGGCTTCCGGAACCAGCCCTCGTGGTCGGACATGTCCTGGATCACCGTCACGGCCGAGAAGATCAGCCCAAGCGCAACCGTCGCGATCAGCCCGATCTGCAGGGGTTTGCGCAGGCGGGCCGGCGATGTCGAAACGGTTTCAATGAACGGCAGTGCAAACACGACCGCGGCGCCCAACAGCGGCGCGACGAACAGGATCAGCAGGTGCAACGCGCCCGGCGGCGCGAACTTCAACAGCGTGTACAGCGGAAGCGCGTACCACTCCGGCCGGGCCTCCGGGAATCTCTCATCAAGATTGCCTTGCAGCCCCAGCGGCGCGTGCCACAAGACCGCGACCACCACGACGATAGCCAGCAGGGCCGTCGCAGTGCCGATCAGTGAGGAAGGCGGCAACTCGGCCTTGCTGTCGCGCCACATGAATCGCGCCAGAACCACCAGCAGCGCCGGCAGCACGATGGCGTGCAGCCCGAAGAAACGTGCGAGAGTCGCCGTGCCGATCGTGTCGCCACCCTGTGCAAGCGCGCGCAGATGCTCGCCCAATACGGGCGCCTCGGCCAGGTATCCAAGCCGGATGTTCGTGCCGTGGACGGCCAGCTGGTCGAATGGCAGCGTTTGGCCCGTCATGCCAAAGGCCAGCACCAGCCCGATCAGCGCGATCGCCCGCCACCAGCGCCACTGGGCCGGACGGCGGAACAGCCCGCGCCACAACAGATAGCCGAGGTAGGCGCCGCTAAGGACGATCAGCAGATTCGCCGCGTGATAGTGCGAAGCGCGTACGACCGCACCTAGCGCCCCGGCCTGGAACCATGCCGTCGAGGCATTGGCATCTTCCATGGTCGGCGTGTAGACCAGCGCCATCATGGCACCGCTGCCTGCCAGGATCGCCAGGCATGCGAAGATGGCCGTGACCGCGAGGCTGACAATTGAATCCTGGCCGGGCTCCGGCTTGCGGATGATCTGTGACGTGCCGCGAAGCTCGAGCTCTTTCTTGACTTCGGCGAGCAACTCATCGTGGATCTGGGATGTTGTCTCCATGCCGGGGCCGCTCATGCGCCACCTCGCACGGTGCGTTCTTCGGTACCGATCACGAAGTCCTGCCAGGATACGAACAGCCAGGGCTGGCCGTTGTGGTCGGCAATGCTGGCCTCAAGCGGGTCCATGTCGCGCGGGGCCGGGCCCTTGGTCTTGGTGCCGTCGGACTTGAATTCGGCGCCATGGCACGGGCAGACGAACTGGGCGTCCTTCTCGTGATAGTCGATCGTGCAGCCCGCATGTGAGCAGATCGGGTTCAGCACCTTGAACGCGGCCGCGTCTTCGCCATCGGCAATACGCACGATATAGACAAGCTGCTCCCGCGTGCGCAGCCGCCAGCCATCGCGGGCTGACAGGCTGATCTGCAGCTTCAGGGGCTTGTCCTTGACGAGCGCGCCGAGCTTCAGCATCGGCACCAGCGGCTGCGGGCCCTCTCCGACGCTCTCGCCCAGCTTGGGCGGAATGAAGGCACTCACCGCACCGACACCGCCGGTAATGACCGCAATCCCACCGATCACGGAGATGCGTAGGAAGTTGCGACGATCATCAGAATCTGGCCCGTTGCCCATTGCGGCGATGATCGGTCATCGGCGGTGAATGTTCAATGGAGCAAAATGGGCCTGGCCGCTGCAGAGTGCCTGACCCGTTTTGCGACCGAATGCTGAAAACCGCTCAGGCACTTCAGCTTCGTGCACGAGTCGGACCGCTTCTCAGCTCCGCACGCCTTTGCCCCAGCAGGCCGCGCAGATGCCGAAGATCTTCTGGCTGTGGTGGGTCGGGTGGAAGCCGTTGGATGACGCGACCTTGTCCTGCAGCTTTTCCATGTCCGCGTTGAAGAACTCGAGGATCTTGCCGCAAGAGGTGCAGATCAAGTGGTCGTGGTGCGGCCGGCCTTCGGAAAGCTCGTACACCTTGTAGCTGTCCCCGAACTGGTGCTCTTCGAGAATGTCCGCCTCGACCATCACGGACAGCGAGCGATACACGGTCGCCTTGCTGACGCGCGGGCGCTGGTTGCGGAACTGGTCGACGAGGTCGT
Source organism: Planctomycetota bacterium (assembly GCA_020425605.1). Classification (GTDB taxonomy): domain Bacteria; phylum Planctomycetota; class UBA8742; order UBA2392; family UBA2392; genus JACKID01. The sequence goes on from JAGQRH010000023.1 coordinate 45,939, forward strand.
CGGCCGTGAAATGGGTTTTGTCCATCTCGAGGATCTTCTCGAGAATCTGGCGTCGCTGGCTGGTCAGCTTGAGTGACTTCTTCTGCAGGAACGTCTCGAACTTGCCGAGCAATCCATCGATGTCGATTTCCGGCGCCTTGCGGATAGTCGATCGCGCCATGCGGTATCCCGGGCCCGTGGGTTACTCGTCAGAATCTGAAGGGCTGTCTTTGCCCCGGGCGTCTGCCTCCAACGCCTGATCTATGAGCTTAGACACCTCTGCGCCCTTTGCAATCGAGTCATCGAACACGAAGTCGAGGTGAGGCATCGTGCGGATGGACAACTCTTCGGCCACGCGCTTCTGGATAAAGCCCCGGGCGCTCTCGATGAACCGCTCGGCCGTGCGCTGCTCGGACTCGCTGCCCAGCATCGACCATGCAACTCGGGCGTGGGTAAGGTCCTTGCTGACCTTTACCGCTGTGATGGTTATAAGTCCCTTGAGTCTGGGGTCTTTAAGCTCATTCAGAAACAGCGTGGCAATGTCTTGCCTTAGGCGGCTCTGAATTCGTTGAATACGACGTGGATCAGCCATAAAACCCCATGCAAGCGGCCGCAGTTGAGCGTCCGTAATAACGGCGGCGACGGGCCCAGCAAAACAAACCCCCGCGCATTCGCCAGAGGTGGTGCCTGATGTGGATCAAACGTTCGCTCGTGATCGTCCCGGTTGTGCTGATCGCGTTTCTGGTCCAGTCCATCTTCTGGGTGCCGGGTGTTGAGACCGTCGCCAACAATGACGCACGCCTCGACCGCCTGATTTTCTATATGGGCGCCAACCCCGAGGACATGAACAGCTGGACCAGTACCAAGACCTCCGATACCACCATCAGCGACTACCTCAACGAAGGGTTGCTGCGCATCAACCAGAATTACGAAACCGAGCCCTGGATTGCCGACCCGGTCACGGTACAGCACCAGATGACATTCCGCCTGCCGACCGGGCAGACCCCGGAAGGCATCGAAGCCTTGCTCCGCCTGAAGTACGGCGAAAAGCTGAAAGAATTCAAGGTCGTGGCCGAGGCCGGCGAGTTCGGCATCGACCTCAAGACCCTGAAGGATAGCAACGAAGACGCCCCGGGCGTGTTCCGATTCGCCAAGCCGGCCAAGGTGCGCATTCTGCTGGCGCCGACACCGCAGAAGGGAAAGATTGTCAGCGCAGTCGAGCCTGACTTCGATGCGCGCCTGAAAGAGTGGCTTGGCATTGAGCCGTTCTCGGCGTGGGACGTCGAGTCGCTTGCAGCAAACGCAACCGCCGCAGCACCGGAAGAGCTGAAAGCCGGGCTGGATGCCAAGAAGCTGTCCGCGGCCATTGGCGCGATGCTGGAGGCTGACGGCCCGGACATCGCCCACGCGCCAATCGTCGACTTCACGATCCAGAAGGGCATCCACTGGGTCGACGGTCCGTTCTTTGACCCAGCCGAGCGCAAGGACCCCGAAACAGGCAAAGAGCTTGAGTATTTTGGTGATCCAGACGGCCCGTTCTGGGTAAAGGGCCCCGAAGTCCAGGCGCGTGACGCCAAGCTTACGTTCGACTACCTGAAAGACGTTAATTTCAACAGTCCTCGCCGCTCGAGCTACACCAGCATCGAGGAGTCACGGATCTTTGAGGATGACCCGTACCACTTCCAGGTCGTGTACAGTGAGTTGTATTCGCCAGCGCTGGGCGACCTCACAGGCTCGCTGCTTCCTTATCATGTCTGGAATCGCGAGGCCTGGACCAAGGAAGCGATCCGCAAGGGCCGCGGCCCGGACGATATCGGCCAGAAAGTCGCGGAGGGCCTGTCGCAGTGGGATCCTGTGCCGCCGGGCATGTACAACCCGATGCTGCACCTGCCTTCGCGCGACCGTGAGTTCTCACTCAAGCCCAGCTCGCTCGGCTACATGGTCCTTGAGCCGCTGCACGGCGATTCACTGCCTCTGTGGGAAAACGGCAAGATCTGCCGCCTGCGCCGCAACGAGTTCTACTGGCAGCGCAAGCCCGAGTTCGAGTTCATCGACTATTACGTCTTCGACCCGAACATGGGCCGCGAAACCGCCGAAGTCGTGTTTAACTCCGGCGGCATTGACATCTACGGTGCACGCGACTTCCAGGTCGAGCGCTACGAAGAAATGACTGACCGCTACACCGTCATCAAGCGCCAGCCGAATCAGTACGAATACCTGGCATTCAACAACAGCCGGCCGCAGCTTTCAGACCCGTTGGTGCGCAAGGCGCTGTCGATGGCGATCAACGTCGAGGAGATCCTGCAGTACGTGGTCTACAACCAGGGCTCGCGCATCAATGGCCCGGCCTACCCCGTGCTGCCCTGGTACAACGAAGACCACATGATCACCCACACCTGGCGCACGGACGGCAAGGATGCGGCGGGCAACGTGATCAAGCGCAAGGGCAAGACCGAGAAGATGAAGTTCCTGCCCTACGACATCGACGAAGCCCGCGCCCTGCTGATGGAGGCGGGATACAAGGACGTGAACGGCAAACTGGTCAAGGACGGTGAGCCGCTTCGCCTTCAGTTCATCAACAGCTCAGGCGGCGGCGCGCGCAAGAACACGGCCCTGCTGGCCAAGGAACAATGGGCGAAACTCGGCGTAGACGTGAAGTACGACGAATACGAATGGAACGTCTTCATCCAGCAGTACGTGATGGCGCTGAACTTTGACGTATGCGTTCTCGGCTGGTCCGGCGGCATCGACTTCGACAGCCGCCAGCTCTGGCGCTCGGACAGCTGGCCTACCAACGGCGGGCTGAACCTGGCGGCCTACAGCAACCCCAAGGCTGACGAGCTGATGGACAAGATTCTGAAGGTCTACGACTACGATGAGCAGGTACGCATCAGCCACGAGATCTTCAGCGTGATCGCGGACGACTTTCCTTACGTATTCCTGTATTCGCCTTACTCCACGACCGTGCTGGACGGGCGGATCGTGTGGCGCAAGGAAACCGGGCGTGACGCGCAGGGCAATCCAATCTATGAAGACCGCCCTGTGAACCACGAATTCATCAAGGGCGCGCGCGCCAACCTGCGCTACTTCTTCCCGGAGCTGTTGCGGCGCGAAGACATTCCGCAGTGGCAGGACCAGGACTTCAAGCGCTAGGGAGATCAGATGGTTTCGTACATTATTCGGCGCTTGCTGCAGATGGGTCTGACGCTGTTCGTCGTCAGCATCCTGAGCTTCCTGATTGTCGCTCTCTCACCGGGCGACCCATACGCAAGCCAGCTCGACCCCAAGAAGTCCGACGCGGATAAGGAACGCCAGCGCGACGCCGTCGGCTACGACGACCCGGTCGTCCAGAAGTACCTCACGTTCTACGGCGACTTCTTCAACGACCTCAGCGCCGTCGTGGCCAAGGCCTTCGGCGGCGGAGAAGACCACGAATGGAAGCTGAACAGCTTCACGGCCAAAGAGCCGGTGCTGCCGACCATGTGGCGCAAGATGCTCGTGACCTTGCCGCTGGTGCTGGTCACCACCCTGGTCGTCTGGACGCTATCGTTTCCCATCGGGGTCTATTCGGCGCTAAGACGAAACTCGCTGCAGGACCGCGCAATTACCGTGCTGGCCTACGCGCTGATCGCGTTCCCCGGCTTCTGGATCAGTTTGCTGCTGGTCTCGTTCCTTACCAACTCACTGAAGCTGCCGGTGGTCTCGCCGGAGACTCTGGGCGTACAGCTGGATGGGCCGCGCTGGTTCTTTGATGCAACCTGGCACGTGGCGGTGCCTGCAATCATCGCCTCACTGACCGGCGCCGCAGTTCTGACCCGCTACGTGAAGGGCCAGATGCTTGAGGTGATGGACCAGGACTACATCCGAACGGCCAAGGCCAAGGGCCTCGACGCCGACACGGTCTATTACAAGCATGCGCTTCGGCCGGCATCGCTGCCGTTCGTGACCATGCTCGCGGGCCTGCTGCCCAGCCTGTTCGGCGGCTCTGTGGTGTTCGAGGCGATTTTCTCATGGCCCGGGCTGGGCCGATGGGTATTCGAGGCGGTGTTTTCACGCGACCTGTACATCGTGGTCAGCAGCCTGTTCATAGGATCCGCTCTGACACTGATCGGCATCCTGATTTCAGACATCCTGTTGAGCGTGGCTGACCCCCGCGTCCGCCTGTCGTAGGAGAGAGAATGTCCACCGGAACGCGAAAGCCGACATCTCCCCTGCGGGACGCACTGCGGATCTTCTTCCGCAACAAGCCTGCGGTGATTGCGGCGATCATGATCATGCTGCTGGCTTTCATGGCTATCAGCGGCTCGTACTACACGGGCAAGGAGCCTGATTCTTCCGACCTCATCCGCCTTGAGGAAGCCAAGCTGCTTGGCGACGAAGTAAAGCTGGGCGTCAATCCCGACGCCAAGCTCGACCCGATCACCACCAACCTGAAGGACACCTTCCTGCCCCCGGGCAGCGACAGCAAGGAAACGCCGGGCAAGACCTACTACCTCGGCTCGGACCACCTCGGTCGCGATGTCCTGGCGCGCCTGTGGGCCGGCAGCACGATCAGCCTGACCATCGGCTTCCTGGCCGTAGGAATCTCCGTACTGCTCGGGATCAGCCTGGGTGGCATTGCCGGCTTCTTCGGGCGCTCGCGCGTCGGACTGCCGGTGCTGGCAACCCTGCTGCTGGCCGTCACGGTCGGCATCTGCTTTGCCGCGGAGTTCACCACGGCCGGCTGGCTGCTATCCATTCTGTCAGCCGGCTTGTTCATAGGGCAGGCGATCGTCGCGCTGACAGGCGGGCGATGGCGCTCGGTTGTGGTATGGGCCGTCGTCTGTGCGCTGTTCCTCGGGATGCTGGCGTTCAACTCGGGCGTGGAATCCAACACGCCGGAAGGTCGCCCCATTGAGCATGCGGCGGCAGTCCATGACCACGCATACGACCTGCTGCTTGAGCTGCGAGATTTCGGCAACGAAGTAAAGCAGCTCGAACTCGAAGGTAAGGCCGAGCTGAAGGACGCAGCCGGCAAGGTAACCGAACAGCCGGATTGGCGCTGGCAGGGCCAGACCACCATTGAGGTAAAGACCAGCGCGGTCAAATGGCTGGTCACCCGCTACAACCTTGAGCTTCAGTTCCGTGACTTTGAAGTGCGCAAGCGCCTCGGTGTCGAGCAACAGCAGCGCGCCGATCACCTGGCCGAATTCGAAGACGAATACCGCCAGCGTTCCGAGGCGTCCAAGACGGAAGCGGAGGCCCTGCGCAAACAGCAGTCCGAGGCTTCCGGCCGCGGCGAACGCGAAGAGGCTCGCGAATTCAGTGAGCTGGCAGCAAACGCCGAGGCCCGCGCCGCCACATTCGACCCGGAAGCACTGAAGAAGCGGGTGGAATCCACGCGCAAGGAAGGCGAAGAGAACGAAAAGGCCGGCGAAACAATCCTGAGCGCTCTCAGTGAGCCCATTGAGGCCTATCGCGCGGCCCTGGACGCCGCACAGGAACAGTTCAAGGAAGCGGCCGAGCGCGATTCGGGCGACCCGGACAAATCCTGGGCCACCCTGCGCCAGCTGCGCGAGATTGAGCTGGACGCAGCGATTGCGCAGGCGACCTGGAACCTGGCGGTCAAGAAGGCCCAGATCGCTGCCATGCCGGAAGCCGAGAAGGCAGCCGCGGAGTCAACCGCCGAAGAGAAAGCGCTTGAGGACGCCACGGCCGCGCGCAAGACGTTCGGCGATGCCAAGCCGGAGCAGCTGAAAGACGCCGAGGTAAAGCCCCTGACTCTCCTTAGCAGCAACGCGCTGGTTGACCGGCGCGGCAAGGTTCGCAAGGCGCTCGTTGACCGCTACGGTGCCGAAACCAAGACCCGACGCACCGCGTTGTACAGCGCTGACATGTTGAACGGTGAAGCACGCTACGGTCTGTACAAGGTCACTCGTCACTTCCTGGCCTACCTGGTCATGCTGGTACTGCTGGTATCGGTCAGCCTGGTCGTGCTCGCGGAAGGCCAGGCTGGCGCCGTCGAAAACCCGTTGTTCTCGAAGTTCTATCTACCGACGATCTCGGTTGATGACCTCGTGATGCGCTTTACTGAAATCATGATGACCATCCCGGTGATCTTCCTGATTCTGGCCGTGCTCGCGATGTTCGAGAAAGACGTCTACATCACGATGGGCGTGATCGGCCTTACGAGCTGGATGGGCACCACGCGCTTCGTGCGCGCCGAAATCCTGTCGCTGCGTGAGCAGGACTTCGTGCAAGCCGCCAAGGCACTCGGTGTCAGCGACTTCCGCATCATCTGGCGCCACCTGGTCCCGAATGCAATCAGCCCTGTGCTGGTCAGCGCGAGTATCGGCGTGGCGGGGGCAGTGCTGGCCGAGAGTACGCTCAGCTTCCTGGGCATCGGTGCCGGTCCGGACCAGTCGACCTGGGGCAAAATCCTCAGTGAAGGCCGCGAGTTCATCAACGACGCGGCATGGCTGACCTGGATTCCGGGCATTGCGATCCTGATTACCGTGCTGTCTTTCAACCTGTTGGGCGAAGGCCTGCGCGAGGCGTTCAACCCGAAACTTCGAGGAAGATAGTCGGCGCACGCTGTCCTCAGGCTCGGATTGCCTCTCGCGTATTCAGCACAGCGGCAGATAATGGGGCTTTGAACCCTGACTCCGGACCACAGACTCCAGACTGGCCAAATGAAGATTCTTCTCGCTGACGACGAACGTGGTATCCGCCTGACCCTCTCCGAGGACCTCGAAGAGGCCGGCCACGAAGTGGTCTCCGTTGAAGACGGCGAGCTCGCGATGAAAGAGCTCGGCAAACAGCACTTCGACTGCATGATCAGCGACGTCGTCATGCCCAAGGTGGATGGCATGAGCCTGCTGCGCTTCGCGCGCGAGAAGGTACCCGACATCATCGCCATCATGATTACAGGCAACGCGACCGTTGAGCGCGCCCTCGAAGCCATGCGTCTCGGCGCCAAGGACTTCGTCGAGAAGCCCTTCAACAACGAGCGCATCGTGCTGCTCGTCGGTGGCTACGGCGAAAGCCAGCAGACCGGCCGCAACTACAAACAGCTGGTCGAGGAAGTCAAAACCGAGTTCAAGGTCGACCAGATGGTCGGCAGCAGCCCGCAGATGAAGCGGCTGTACGAGAACATCAAAACCGTCGCCGAGTCAGACTTCAGCGTGCTGATCCAGGGCGAAAACGGCACCGGCAAAGAAGTCATCGCCACCGTGCTGCACCAGCACAGCTCGCGCTGCAAAGGACCTCTGATCAAGGTCGGCTGCCACATCAGCAACGCCAATCTGCTCGAGGACGAGCTGTTCGGCCACGAGCCGGGTGCGTTCACCGGCGCAAGCTCACGGCGCATCGGCCGTTTCGAGCAGGCCGACGGCGGCACGATCTACCTCGACGACATCGATGACATGCCGATCGACACGCAGGCCAAGCTGCTGCGCGTGCTGCAGGAACGCGAGATCGAGCGCCTTGGCGGCGACAAGCCGCTGAAGGTTAACATCCGTGTGATTGCCTCGACGAAGGTCGACCTGAGAGACTGCGTCAAGGAAGGCACTTTCCGCGAGGACCTGTACCACCGCATCAATGTAATCGACCTGATCGTGCCGCCGCTGCGTGAGCGCGAAGGCGACATCTCACGGCTCGTTGAACATTTCGTGCAGCGCTACGCGCCAGACGTGGAGTTGGCGATCGATCCCGAAGCGATGTCCGCGCTGGTTGCATACCCGTGGCCGGGGAATGTGCGCGAGCTTCAGCACAGCGTTCAGCGCGCAATCGCATTCGGCAAGGCAGGTGGCGTGCTCAAGAAAGAGCACTTCCTGCGCGACTACTCGGCCGAGATGCCCGCCGGCTCCCAGACCGAGACGCCCGGGGACGACCGCCGTACGCTCAAGGACGTGGTCGCTGCAGCCGAGAAAGCGCACATCAAGAATGTCCTGCACATGACCAACGGCAAGATCGAGGAGGCGGCCAACATCCTCGGCATCAGCCGCAAGAACCTCTGGGAAAAGCGCAAACAGTACGGGCTGCTTGACGAGTAGGTCTGAACCGCCAAGACGCAAAGCCGCCAGGAAATCAAAGCGCTCCGCAACCCTGCTGCGATTTCAGTGTCTATTGAACAGCCAGTCCTTGGCGTCTTCGCGCCTTGGCGGTTAAACAGGCAGCACCATGGCCGATGCCGCAGCCAAACCAGCCTTCCCCCGCGCCGTTGCCGCGCTGTTCGCTCGCGAGTTGCGCGTTGAGCTTCGCACGAAGTCACTGCTGACATCAATGGGCCTGTTCGCCCTTCTGTGTGTGGTGATCGTGGGCCTCGGCGTCCGCGGGCTTAGCAACGACGAGACGTTCCAGCGCTTCGTGCTGGCAATGTTGTGGGTATGCACCATGTTTGCGGCCGTGGTCGGGTTGAATCGCGCCGCCAGCGCGGACCGTCGCAACGGCTTCTTCCAGGCGCTGCTGATCCTGCCACATGACGCCGGGTTGGTGTTCTTTGTACGGCTTGTCTCGACGCTGGTGTTCTTGCTGCTGACGCAGGCGATCATGATTGTTGTCGCCGTGCCGCTTCTGAAGCTGGATTTCTTCGACCAGCCGTTGATGTTGCTTGTGATCCCACTCGCTGACCTTGGCGTTCTCGCGCCCGGGGTGCTTCTTTCCTCGGCCACCAGCCGCGTACGCGGCGGTGAGGCATTGCTCACGATCGCGCTGCTGCCCGTCGCCGTGCCTGTGTTCGCGGGCGCGACCGGCGCGACGGAAAGACTCCAGGGCGGCAGCGGCGCCGATGGTGCAATGGCGTACGTGTTGCTGCTGGTGGTGTGCGGCGCTATGTTCACGGCGCTCGGCCTGCTGCTCTACGGGCGGCTCAACGAGGGATAATGCCTACTGCCTCCAAACCGTTTCCCAGCTGGATGGTCACGCTTGCGCTGGCCGCGTTGGGCTTGATTGGCGCCGAGGTTGTCTTCTACCTGAGCTACAACTACGTCCCGACACAGATCAGCGAAGGCACACTGTGGGTCGTCACGCCGGACCACGGTGCGCCCATCAACCTGTACGAAAGCTACCGTATTTTCTTCGTGCACCTGCCCAGTGCCTACGCAACCGCCCTGTGCTGCGGTATCTGCCTGGTCGGCGGCGTGATGTGGCTGCTGAGCAAGAAGCCGAAATGGGAAGCACTGACCGTCGCGTCGGCCGAAGTCGGCCTGATGACCGGCGCAATCGTGCTGCTGACTGGAACTCTGTGGGCCGACTACGCCTGGGGCAGCGGGCGCATCGGCAGTGGCTGGAACTGGGAGCCGCGGCTGACCACCATGCTGATCCTGTGGCTGGCGTTTGCCGCCTTGCTCGTACTGCGCAAGGCGATGGACCAGCCGCGCCAGCGCAGCGCCCTGACGGCGGTCTACGGAATCCTGCTTGGGCCGCTGTACCCTCTGGTCAGCAAGGCAATCGAAATCGGCCAGACCAGCCACCCAAAGAACTTCAGCGACCTACTGACGGCGCCGGAAATCGCGATCACAAAGAACATCGCAAGCCTCGGCCTTACGATTGCGTTCATGGGACTGGTTGCGCTGCGCTACCAGATGGGTCGCCTCGGCCAGCAAATTGAGCAGGAGCGGGCAGCATGAGACAGGTCTCGGGTTTCAGGTTTCGGGTTTCAGGGGCTGCGGCCCTGCGTTCGCTGGTTGTACTGCTACTGGTGCTGGCGTGCTGTGCGCCCGCGTTCGCTGACAGCAAGTCCGAGAACCTGAAGCCGCTGGACGACACGGGCACAGAAGGCATCGCCGGCACCACCAACGCCCCGGCGGCCAACGAAGCAACGGATGCCGCGCTGGAAACGAAGTACCGCGCAGAGCTCGAGAAACGGCTCGCACAGGAACGCGACAGCTACGCCGGCTCATTGCGCAGCCTTTGGCTGGCCAACGGCGCCGTGTGGGCCTGCCTGCTCGGCTTCATCATTGCGCAGGCCTTTGCAATCAAGAAACGCAGCGTCGAGCTTGCGCGGCTGAAGGCGCAAAGAGAAGGGAAGTAGCTCTTAGCCTTTGGCTGTTAGTCTTTAGCCAGCAACAGACATCCAACAGCTGACCATGCCTCTCTTTGACGAAGCCACGCTTACCCGCCTGCGGCGCCTGCGCCTTGCGGCCGGGCGTGTGCAGCGCGGCGGCGCACGCGGAGAGCGGCTCAGCAAACAATTCGGCGCAGGCCAGGAGTTCGGTGCACACCGCCCCTACACGCAGGGCGACGATCTGCGGCGCGTGGACTGGAACGTCTACGGGCGTCTCGGCCAACTGTTCTTGAAGCTATTCGAGCAGCCGGGCCAGCTTCGAGTTCTGCTCGTGGCGGACGACGCGCCCACGATGAGCTTCGGCGAGCATGACAAGTGGCTGGCCGCACGGCGCGCGCTCGCGGCCGTGGGCATGATTGCTCTGGAAGGCAGCGAGCACGTGGTGCTGTCACGCTTGGGCGTGCCGACGCCGGTGAACTTCGACGGCACAGGCGAAGCCCGCCTGCTGCAACTGCTTGACGAGATGCCCGTCTCGGCTGCGCCCACCGAGAACACGGCCGGCGTACGCGGCATGTTCGAGCGCCGCGGCCGTGACTCAGTGCTCGTGCTGGTCAGCGACTTCCAGAACCGCGAGCCGCTGCTGGGTATTCTTCGGGATGCAAGACGCGCGGGCGTGCGCGCGGTTGCAATCAGCATCGCCGCGGCCGAGGAACTGAACCCGACACTGGAAGGCTTCAGCCGGCTGCAGGCGATCGGCGGCGGCGACACGAAACTGCGTATCGATGAGCGCGTGCTGCAGGCCTATCGCGAAGAGGTGCAGCATTACCGCGAAGGCATCACCCGCGCCGTTCACGCGGCAGGTGCAGCATTCATTGAGCTGGATTCGGCTGACCCGATCGAGCCCCTGATCGTGGACCTCATGCGCGCGGGTGTGATCGGGGCCTAGTTTTGAGCCCGAAGCGTGAGCCAAGGGGCGCGACGATTGCCCATGACACAATGCCCCTTCGCTAACGCTTCGGGCTGCAAGGCGGTATGCTCGCTTCATGCTCGAGTTTGCCCGTGAGCAATGGTTGTGGCTGTTTGCGCTGGTCGGCGTGTTCTACGTCGCCTGGTGGTTTGCGCGTCGCTATCGCAAGCGGCGCGTAACTTATGGCCTGATCTGGCAGCGCGTGGCCAAGCGCGTCCTGCCCCCCGGCTGGAAGCGCGTGCTGCGCACCGTGCTGACCCTGCTCGTATCCGGGCTGATGCTGTCGTCCATCGCCCTCAAAGCCGCCGGCCTGCAGCGGCCCGAGAGCGAGCGACCGCCGCCATTGCTCGTATTCGTTCTCGTGGACAACAGCCCGTCCATGCGAGCGCTGGAGAACAAACTTACACGCGCGCAACTGGCGCAGCAGCGAGCCCAGGAGATCGTGGACAAGCTCGGCGATCTGGATCGCGCGGCGCTGGTTTGGCGCCAGAACGGGCAGCTGCTTGTCGGGCCGTGGCTCAAGCACGGCGACTCGCTGGGGCCGCCGCCGCCCGTTGACTGGGCTGCGCACTCCGGCGCGACAGACCTGGGCAGGGTAGCCGCACCTCCGGGCTTGCCGTCCGAGCCCGCGCGTCTGTGCATAGAGCTGACCGATTCAGACACACCTGAAGATGTCGGCGTGAGATTGCTTCGCGAATCGGTGGGCACGAGCCAGAAGAACGACGGCATCAAGCGAGCCACATATGAGCCGCCGGCCAACGACGGAACCAGCGGCAGCCTGCTGGTCGAGTCGTACTTCGGCGGTGAGATAGAGGCGACAAGCCTGCCCTTGATGTCGGCGATTCCGGTTTCGCAGGAGCCGGACATGCTGAATACCTGGCGCGTGCGACTTCCGATCCAGCCGGAGCCTCTGGAAATCTGGGTGCGTGTCGCTGCGAGTGATCCCTTGCCGGAAGATGACAGCATCGTCGTCCGGTTGGACCCGCCGCGCCTGGCGACGGTGACCCTCTGCTACCCGGCCGAAGACGGCGAGCCAAACGATCAACTCGAGAAGGCACTGAGCCTGCTTCTGCCCGGCCGGGAAATCATCGCCCAGCCCGTGTCAGGCGACACGATCGTCCGGGCCGACTTGTTGGTCTGCGACCGTGCGCTGCCCGCCCAATACGAAGCGCGGTTCCTGATGTGTTTCGGCGTACTTCCCGTCGAGTACGGCCGTGTGGGCTCACCCGTTCCCGCGGAGCCGAACATGCAGCTTCGCGTAGAGCAGCCGGAAGACCTTGGCTTTGAGGTGCCGGACCTGACGCTGCTTTACGGGCGCGAAGCCGTGCCGCTCGAAGAAGGTCACTCACTGGTGCCGCTCGCGAAGCACATGCAGGGCGGAACACTTGTCGGGGTCAAGCGCGGCTCGCCGGAAGTGCTGTACGTCGGGTTCATTCCCCACCTCAGCTCGCTTCTGCTGCAGGACGACTGGTCGGGCGTGCTGTTGCTCTCGCGCTGGCTGGACGCGATCCAGAGTGGCCCGCGCAACAAGCTGCCCCTGTTCGTCCAGGCCGGCGAGCAGGCGGAGTTCGAGCTGGAGCGTTCCGGTACACTGCAGATTCAGCTTTCCGACACCAGTCTGTGGGCGCAGAGCTGCGGTCCACGCGAGTATGCCGTGACCAGCGGTCCGGACGGGCGGGGCGAGCTGGGGCCGTTCACGATCCCCGGCGAGTATGTCGTCAAGCATCCGGTTCGCGAGATCGGACGGCTGACGGCTTTCGCACCCTACGACCCGGACTTGACTGTTCCAAACCTGCCGCGGCTCGACCTCAACGGCCTCTTTCACAAGGGCACAGAGCCGGACTGGCGCGACCGGCTGCCGGGGGCGCTGCTTTGGATTGCGCTGGGCCTGATGATTCTTGAGTGGCTGCTTTGGCTGGTGGGTGTGACTGAGTGATTCGTTCACGCGGCTTTGCCGCGTGTCCCCGGCGTCTCCGCCGGGGCTCTAATGCACCGAGGCCGGGATTTCTCCCGGCCTCGGTGCGTGAGCGAATCTTGTGTCCTAGCTTTCGGCCATCTGGCGCAGGCGCTTGCGGCTGAGGATCGTTACCCGCTTGCCGGAAGCCCGCAGGATGCCGTCCTTCTCCATGCGGCTGAAACCGCGTGAGACGACTTCGCGTACCGTGCCGATCTGTGCGGCAATCTCGGACTGCGTGTAGGGCAGCACTACCAGGATCTCGGCGTCGCCGGCGTCGGCGTGGTTGTCAGCGATCCAGGTGTCGAGCCAGTTGGCGAGTCGGTTGTGCGCATCCTTCAGCGACAGCTGATCGACCAGGTCCAGCATGTTGCCGTAGCGCTTGTTCTGTTCTTTCAGGATCGCGACTGCCAGCTGCGGCTCGCGGTGCATGATCTCGCGGATCGCCGTCAGGTCGATCTCTGCCACTTCCGTGGTCGCGCGTGACATGCAGTTGACCGGAACGGTCTTGTACGGGTCGGTCAGGCTGCTCAGGCCGAACACATCGTGCGGCTTGGCGTAGCCGAAGACCTGCTCTTTGCCGGCCTTGTTGACGCGATAGAACTTCAGCTGGCCCGAAAGCACCACGCAGAAGGCCTTGGGCGGCTGGCCGGCGTTGAGGTAAACCTCGCCGTCTTCGAGCCGCTTGAGGGACGTGCGCGACTCAAGCTCGTTGAGCGTGTCCTCGGAAAGGCCCTTGAAAAGGGGAATGTCTCTCAGCATCTCGGTGGCGTGCATCTCTGGTTTCCTTTCAACTCGTCAACTCGGGTCAACTCGGGGGACAACCCGCCGCCATAAAGTAACGAACCGCACTGGCTACCCCTTCCCGAGCCCGTCCTAGAACATGCCCGGGAAATTCATCCCGCCGGTGACTTTGGCCATTTCGGCCTGTTTCATCTCTTCGGCCTTCTTCAAACCCGTGTTGACAGCGGCGACAACCAGGTCTTCAAGAAGTGACATGTCTTCTGTATCGACAGCCTCGGGGTCGATCTCAATCTTCACAAGCTCGAGAGCACCGGAGCAGATGACCTTGACCATCCCGTCACCCGCCGAGCCCTCGACATAGCGTTCCTTCAGTTCTTCCTGGATTTTGCCCATGTCGCGCTGCATGCGCTGGGCCTGCTTCATCAGCTCGCTGAAATTGCCTAGACCAGACATAACGACTCCGTGAAGTGCCAAAATATATAAATGACTGGTTAGCTGTACGCAAGGGTGTTTGTGACAACTGCAAACTTTGTCTAAGTAGCGCCGAATTGGCGCTTTATGGCGTTCAATGCCTGCTGCTCCTGCTCGCTCAAGCGCCTTTCACCACCTTCTTTGGTGGTGGCGTTTTGTGCGGGTTTTGATTCTTGTTTCGACTCCGCCACTTTCGCGGATGGTGACTCCAATCTCTGTACTGACACCGGCGAATCCGCAACTTCATCCAGCCGCGCAAGCAGCCTGTCAAGCGGCTCCAGCCGCCCTACCATCGACAGTTTTACGAGTGTCGTCTCAACAACCACCCGCGGAAACGCAGCCCGACGCACGCGCTGGCGGCAATCGGTCAGCAACTCAGCCAGGTACACCAGCCCGTGAATGCCGTAAGCCTCGGCCGTGGCTTTCAACGCCGGAAGCTCATTGGCCGGCACGTCGATCGCCCTCGTATCCGCGCTGGCGGCCACCAGCAGCAGCGTGCGCGCCAGCGACACCATCGATGCCAGCACCTCGGCCACGTCCTTGCCGCTGTCGAATACGTCCTCGGCAAACAGTATGCCCGCCCGTGCATCGCCTTTGCTGAGAGCAATCAGCAGCTCAAGCAGTTTGCCGCGCCCGACCAGGCCGAACACGCGCTCGGCATCGGCCAGCGTCGGCTTCAGCCCGGAGAATGCGACAAGTTGGTCAACGCGTCCCAATGCATCACGCATGCCGCCTTCGGCCAGCTCGGCCAACGATCTCAGCACGCCGTCTTCCGGCGTGATCTTCTCGAGGCCACAGATGTTCTCGAGCCATGCCACGATCTCGCCCAGCGTAACGCGCCGGAAGTCGTAGCGCTGGCAGCGCGAGAGAATCGTCTCCGGGATCTTCTCCGGGTTCGTCGTCGCCAGGATGAACTTCACGTGCGGCGGCGGCTCCTCGATTGTTTTCAGCAGCGCGTTGAACGCGCTGGTCGAAAGCATGTGGACTTCGTCGATGATGAAGATGCGGAAACGACCGCGGGCCGGACGCGTATCGACACTCTCAAGTCGCTCGCGCACGTCGTCGACACGGCTGTTGGACGCCGCGTCCATCTCAACCACGTCCAGGTCTTCGCTGCGCGCGATGTCGAGGCAGCTGGCGCACTTGCCGCAGGGCTCGAAGCCGTCCGGCTTGCGCTCCATGCAGTTCAGCGCGCTGGCAAGAATACGCGCGCTGCTGGTCTTGCCCGTCCCGCGCGAGCCCGTGAACAGGAACGCCTGCGCCACACGGTTGGTCGTGATCGCGTTGCTGAGCGCCTTCACCACATGAGGCTGCCCGACCAGGTCGGCAAACTTCATCGGGCGATACTTGCGCGCGAGTACTGTGTATCCGGGCTCAGCCATGGGGGCATTGGACCCACGAAACCGGCATCGGTCAACGCAGCGGACGGGATTCGGCAAATGAGCCCGCCGCGTTGACAGCGCGGCCACGCTGCTAAGTCCTGTCGCAGCAACGCCGCGGCGGGCGGAGTTTCCTACGCAACCAACGGGAGTGGTGGTCGAGCGGACGATGCGACGGTCGCTGGTGATGCGTATGCACAAGGAGGGATCTGCGCGGGCACAGGTTCCGCCGCCACTGGAGGTCTAGCTTGGGCCATTGCGACCGGCACCGGGGCTGGGGGCGGGGACGCAACAGCGTATGGCGGAATCGGCCGCACTGGCGGAGACGGAGCTACAACAGGCGTGGGAGGACAGGCGACAGCTATGGGTCCAGGCGGCACGACCATCGACCCGCCGTCTGGGCCTACTGGCGGGTATGCACAGGAAACATAGGCAATCCGTCACAAGGGGCGGCGAGCGAGTCGCCCTTAGGTGCTGCAAGTAGTACGTTATGGTTGTTGTTGCGGACATCTACATGCGGTTTCTTCTCGTCAGTCTCGTTCTGGGTTTTGTCTGCTCAGCCGCGCACGCGGCTTTGGTGGTTACACCAGTCTCGGGATCAACGTTGCAGGTGCCTTCCTACTTCACCGGCAACGGTAACGGATTCGCAATGGGTGCGTTCGAAATCACCAGTTCGAACGGGAAAGGCCATGTACTTGAGAGTATCACCCTTAAGGCGACTTCGGGTGGAGCGCCCGTAAACGGGGACGACTCTACGGCCTTTTCCGAGATTGGACTGTTCCTAGATGTGAACTCGAACGGCCTCTACGATCCGAGTGTGGATACCCGCTATGGCTTTCCGTACACTGCCTATCCAGCTGACGACGCAAGCCTTACGTTCGCAGCGCGTCTTGGTATTCCATCGGTGAATCCTCAACGTTTCCTTATCGTTGCAAAGCTGAACGGCGTTGTACCCCCGTACCTGAATGCAGCGTTCCATACGGTTGTAGAAAACGTTGTGGGTACCGGTGGCCCAGTTGTGGGGGTTCCAACAAGCGTGATTCCAGGGGTGTCACCCGTAAACGGTTCAACTTCGCTCAGGCTGGAATACAGCATCACCGGAAGCGCTCCGTCGTACGACTACGCGTTTCGGCTGGTCCTTGACAACCACGACGGATCTTGGGCGGCGGGACAACAGTGGGACGGCCCGATCTTTGGTCAGGCGACATTCGAGAACCCCGGTTCGACTCCGTTTGCCAATTGGGCTACCAATGCCACCAGTTACCCAATCGGAACTTTCGACGCAACCTATTGGTCAGGTGTCGGCGTGGCCGGCAGTGTCTATTACGCGCCGGTTTTGATTGGTCCGGGTTTTGCCAATTATTGGGAGCCGACATCTGTCGGGGATGAGTTGACCTGGTGGGGGACGACCGACGTTTTCCTGATCGACGGAGAAATGGCGTGGACCGCGTGGAGGTACGGCTTGGGGCCAACAGCATTGGGCTCGTCGACTCTTGAGCCGGCGCATCGCGTTGGTGATTACTTGCGGGTGAATCCGATTGCGGGGTCGTTTGTCGATGTTGCTCCCGCAGCTACCGGTACCGGGAGTGGGTTCGTGATTGGCGTGTTCGATGTCATCAGCCATACCAATTCGGCGACTTTGAGTTCGCTGACCCTTGCGGCTTCCGGCTCGGGTGATGACTCGACTGCTTTCTCCGACGTTCGCCTGTTCGTTGACACAAACTCCAACGGGGCCTACGACCCCGGTGTTGATACTCAGTTTGGGCAGACGTACTCAGCTTATCCCGCCGACGATGGCTCGCTGACCTTCACGGACACGCTGAACTTCAATCCTGACGAGACCAAGCGGCTGCTGGTTGTTGTCAAACTCAACGGCTCGACTCTTGCCAGCTATGGCCAGACCTTTGACACCGCCGTCACGGCCATCAGCGCTACCGGCAACATGCACTCCGGCCTGCCTACCGCGACGATGCCCGGCATTCATATCGAAGCGCCCACGTTGACACTCTCCACCTCCGCCGGCGTCACGAACGTTGCCGCGGACGCTCAAGGCCCCGCCGACATCGGCGTGCAGGCGGCCGAGTTTCTTCTGGCCAACAATGCGGTCGGGGCAGCAAGCCTCGATTCGATCACGATTGCGGCGGCTGGCTCGCTGTTCGATCACACCGGCTTTTCTTCCGTTGCCCTGTTTGAAGACACCAACTCCAACGGAGCATACGACGCAGCCGACACACTCTACGCGGCAGCCACGAGCGCATTCCCAACCGACGACGGCAGCCTGACCTTCAGCCAGTCGATCAGCTTCGCGCCCGGGCAGAGCCGTCTGTTCCTTCTCGTGCTCAAGCTCAGCGGCAGCGGGCAGGTCGGCGATGATTTCTGGGCGCGCGTAACGGTACTGGGCGTGTCGGGCGGAACCGAAACGGCTAACGTCCCCGGCACCCTGGTCGAATGCCTGAACATTGACACCGCAGGCACCACACCACCACCGTCAACCGGCAGCAGCAACAACGACAGCGGCTGCTCAACGGGCACCCATGAATCGTTCTGGCTGCTGGCGCTTGCGCTGGCATGCATCCCCGCCCTGCGCAGACGCGCACGCGCCTAGCGCAGGCCTTCTTGCGCGACTTCGTGGCCCGGCGGCTTACAGGTGATCAAAACTCGAGAGGCACTTTGTACATGCCGGACCAGAGGACGTAGGCCCAGTTGGCGATCAGGATGCAAGCCATCAGAAACCAGAACAGGGCAATCTGGCGCTTGCTGGCTTCCAGCACTACGCGCTTCTTGAACGGCAGTACCAGCAGTAGAAAACTGATCGCGCCCCACACCAGAAATACGAACATCGCAATCGCGAACGGATTGTACTTCAGCGCCAGCATGAACTGCCCGGTGCACAAGGCCGTCACTGCACGCGTTCCTCCGCACAGCGGGCAGGCGTAGCCGAAGTAGCGCAGGGGGCTCTCGACCGCCGGCGTCCACATTACGTAGGAGAGCGGAATGTAGATCGCCGCACCCATCAGCAGGAACAGCGAGTACATCTCCCACGGTGATGGGAACCGCTTCTCAAGTTTTGCGACATACAGGCGCATCGCGACAGCATAATCGGTTCCACCGGGCGCGTGCAGCCCCGAGTACAAAGGAGCCACCCATGAAAACCGGCAAGGACTGCCCCAAATGCGGCGGCGGGCGTATCTTCCACTCACCGACCATCACAGACCGAAACGAAGGCTGGGACAAGAACCTCGCCCTGCAGGTGAAGGGGCTCATCTTCAAACGCGGCGTCGGCGAGCTGGAAGCATTCGTCTGCGCCGGCTGTGGCTACACCGAGCTGTACGTAAGCGACATCGAAGCCCTGCGCCACGAGGTCGAAAGCTAGGGGACGGCATCGTCTGGTGTTTCGGGCATCGTCCTGCATTGCTAGAAGTGCAGGGCGGGCGCGTGGGGCGCCGCGGACTATGATTTGCACGCCTTGCACTATTTTCCGTGTGAAATTGCGTGAGAAGCAGATTCCAAGTGTCACTAGGGACGGCGCATGTCTGACGGATCGCAGCCCGAAACTTCAGCGCTCGTAAAGCGCGCGCGATCCGGCGACAGGGACGCCTTTGCTACGCTCGTAACTCGTTACGAAGAAGGAGTTTACGGCTACATTCTGGGCCGCTGCCGCGACCCGGAAAAGGCCCAGGAAGTGGTGCAGGACGCGTTCATCACGGCCTACACGACCCTGGCCAGGCTGGAAAAACCAGAGAGTTTCCGCAGCTGGATCATCGGCATCGCCCTGAACCTGCTGCGCAGAAGGAAGAAGGAGATCGCAAATATCGACCTGCTGTCCGGCGCACACGACAAGCGCGAGTCAGGACTCGGCGGGCTGGCCAACCAGGAAACACTGGATGCAGTTCGAACAGCGATCGATGAGTTGCCCGAGAACTACCGCACCGCGCTTCAGATGCACTACTTCGACAAGCAGCGCGGGCGGGTGATCGGGGAT
>JAGQRH010000024.1 GCA_020425605.1 Planctomycetota bacterium
AACGGGTATACTAGTTGTTGTGGCCCGTCTTGGGGTGCACGACTGGGGTACGGTAGGCTTCCGCAGTGGACTTGAATGGGCCTCTCTAAGCCTAAGTCGCTTCGAGAGGCCGGTTTAGGTGGAGCGGGCGAAGGGGTTCGAACCCTCGACCACCTGCTTGGGAAGCAGGAGCTCTACCACTGAGCTACGCCCGCTGATTGCTGTTCCTGTAACTGGTTACATGATGCCGGACGCTTGGGTGTCGTCAAGCTGGGGAGTTCCTGGGCTCATGACTTATCCAGCCGTGCTCCCCTGCGCGCTGCCGGTGCTACAATTCTGCTAGGCCTGCTGACTTCAAGTAGTTGAACGTTCCATCGTACATCTCTGGCAATCGGGTTGGGTCGGCGGCGTCACCGGGCGGAACGAACAGGACCATTCCCTGGCGGGCTCTGGTCAGGAGCACCCGATAAGCATTCAACAGATACTTCCGGTTGGCTTTGTTGTGGATGTTTACCCAGCGCTTGCCGCGGAAGTCGTGATGGCTCCAGCCTGTTTCCGTCGATCTCAAGTCGGCATCCCAGTTCACACATGCCCAATCCAACTCGAGGCCCTGTACCTGGAATTCTGTCGCGGCGTCCTCGAGATATTGGCTTGAGCGCGTGTCATCCTGGCCATTGAGAAACCAGTGCACCGGGTTCACGTTGTGTCGCACGTCAATCGCATGGGGCTTCAGGCGCATTGCCTTCGACGAACAAACCAGCCCGAACCGTTCCGATCCACGAGCCATCTCACGCACCCACTGTTTGGCGGCCGTGAGGTCTCGTGTGATCCGAATTGGATAGCGTTCCCGCATGCTGCCGCAGGCTTCGCGCGCTGCGTCGGTGTCCCGATCGAGCAATGCCTTCACGAAGTGCGACAGCCTCTCGGCTCGAAATGAACGCATCGATACCGCAAGGTGGAGGCTTTCCTCGAGCGTCGTCTGCGGGCTCTTCAGGGCACGCATCAGGGCATCGTCGGCCGCGTACTCGCTGTCGTGGAGGTTGGACGAGATGTGCAGATCCCAGTTCGAGAAGTGGTTCATAGCAGCCTCCAGCCATGCCTGGATACCCGCTTCACCGGTGTTGATCTCCTGCCCTCCACCGACGAGGCAGACGATCACGGCCCAGTCGCGGTGCCGGTCCATGCACGAAATCAGGTACTCCGGCTCCGACTGGTTGAAGCCCGCGACGTGCTTCTTGCGCTGCATGAAGTTGGTGGTCATGGCGAGGTTCCATGCCCGTTGGGCCTCGTCGAATATGGCGACGTGCTCTGGCGGTGCACCCGGGTGCTGCAGGTTGTCGTCGCGGAAGTGGTGAACGTTCTGGATGAACTGTTTGACACTTTCACCGACTTTGCCCTTCCTAACGCTTTCGCCTGCCAGTTTGCGGCGCTGAAACTCGTCTCGCGTCAGGGCCTCACGCAGGACAGCAACCAGCGGCCCGTTGCCCGATAGAAATACGGCCGGGTCCGTTGCGCGGCCCTTCTGGTGTTGTGTCGCCAGGTTCAAACCGACCAGAGTCTTTCCAGCGCCGGGAACGCCCGTGACAAAACAAATCGCTTTGCGCCGCTGCTTGCGCGCGTTGCGCACGATTTCTTCAACCCGTCCCGACGTGACTGCAAGATTGTGCTTGCCCGCGTCGAAGCACCTGATTGCTTGCACGCCATGCTGTGCGTAGAGCGCTCTTGCGGCTTCGATGATGGTGGGTGTGGGGCGGTACGGTGAGGCGTGCCATGCGGCGGCATCGAGTTCGCCGCCGTGCATGCGCTGGACGATCTCATCGAGGGCTGCCCGCAGGCCACCAGGTTGAACGCCGAATGGCTCAAACACACCGTCACTATGGGCTGGGGCTGGCGTAGCGCTGGTGGGTGCGTCTTCTGCCACAACGATCGGTACGATGGGCGCATGGTGGCTGCCTTCGTGGAAGTTCTTGAGGTCCAGTGCGTAGTCCCAGGCCTGCTCGAGTGCGCTGTGGTCGAAGCGCGTTTGTTTGAACTCGATCACGAAGATGACCGCGCGCGTCAGGACAACTGCGTCAATGCGCTTGCCCATGCGCGGGATGTTGAATTCGAGAGAGATGCTGCCGGGCATTCCCGCCAGTGCCGTGCGTAGCGCGTCAATCTCGTCGAGCCAAGCGTCGCGTTGGTCAGGCTCGACGGCAAACTCGGCATTGTGCGTCAAACGTCCGAGGACCTCGTCGCGTGAGGTTCCCAGGAACTCGGCGATGGGTGCACTGAACCACGCCCGAGAGGCGGTGCGCAGAGAACTGGCAGTCTCAGCGTCCAATGGCATGGGTGTTCCACGGGCGTTGCGGGGCGGGGTCTATGCTACTTTGCCAGCGGACGGAATCTGCGTACATGTGCGTCAACTTGATCGCCGTGAGTAACCTCGGCATCAGCTGGCGTATTGGATTCGGTCGGGTGAGAGCAGGCCCACTACCTTCTCTTCGAATTGTTTGTTGGGTGTCACCCGGAAGGTGGCTGCGGCCTCGATCAACTCAAGTGGTTTGCCGTCTTCCCCTAGTACTTTGAAGTAAAGCGGTGTTGTGCCCTGGTTGGCGAGGGCGACTTCGCTGAGTGTTCCCAGCAGTTCGCTGTTGATCTCGTTCGTTGTCAGAGTCAGGCAGATGCCGCTGGTGAAGCGGCTGCGGGCTGCTGCCGCCGGGATCAACTCGTTGGCCTTGATCGCGTAGCGACCATCGCGGTCGGCTTGCGCTTCGCCGATTGCGAACAGGGCCATGCCTTCCTTCAGCTTGGCCACCCACTGGTCGGCGATGTCCCCGAAGGCGAGCACGCGGAAAGAGCCCTTCGGCCCGGACAGGTTGAAGGTGGCGTAATTGTTACCGCGCTTGCTTTCGCCCTTACGCAGGCCGGCGACGGCGCCGCCCACCCTTACGGTCGTGCCATCTTCGAGCAGAGGCAGCTCGTCGGGTGTCGTACTGGTAAACAGCTTGAACTCGTTGTCGAAGCGCAGGCTGTCGTCTTGCGCGAATTCCTGCTCGGCGTCGGTGACGTGGATGATCTTGCTGACGAGGATCGTGGCATTCTCGTCGTCGCCTTGCCACTCGAGCATGCCGCGCACGAACACCGGTGCGTCGTCCTGGACTACTTCCTGAAGCTGGTCGTAGACGTCAGGGAAGACCGTCACTTTGGTGAATCCGGTTTCGTCGACCAGGTCGAAGCGCGCCATCTTTCGGCCGTAATTGCGGCTGTTCTCGTTGCGGACGGTGTTGATCTGCAGGCCGCTGATCAGGCCGCCGAGGATGACCGCACCGCCGGCATCCGATTCCTGCAGGTTGCTGGCGCGATTTTTGGCGTACTTCTCGAAAATCTCGCGGTAGGTGTCGAGCGGCGAGCTGGTGATGTAGAGCCCGAAGGTCTCCTTCTCATGGCGCTGGCGCTCAGCTTCTGTGAACGGCGGCTTGTCGGGCAGGGTCTCGAGATCGCGCTGGTGCTCGTCAACGTCGGCGGCCCTGGCTGCTGCGAAGAGACCTTTCTGGCCTTTCGCGCGGTCGGCCGCGCCTTCCGATGCCACGCGCAGCGCGGCTTCCAAGCCACTCAGCAACGAGTTGCGGTTGAGTTGCAGGCTGTCGAACGCGCCTCCCTTGATGAGTGACTCAAGCGTCGCCCTGTTCACGAGCGTAAGGTCGATGTGGTCGAGGAAGTGCATGAAGCCTTTGAAGTTGCCGACCTTGCGGCGCGCCTCGACGATCTTCTCGACAGCCTTGGTGCCTACGCCTTTCATGCCGCTGAGGCCGAATACGACCTTGCCGTCCACGGCTGTGAACTCGGCTTCCGACAGGTTGATGTCCGGTGGTGTCACCTTGACGCCGCTGCCGCGGATGTTGCGCATGTACTCAACGATCTTGTCGTTGTTACCGATCATGCTGCTGAGCAGCGCGGCGAAGTACTCGTGCGGGTAATGCGTCTTGAGCCAGGCGGTCTGGTAGGTGATCAGCCCGTACGCGACGGTGTGCGCCTTGTTGAAGCCGTAGGCGCCGAAGCCTTCCATCTGCGCCCACAGGTGCTCGCCCAACTTCTTGCCGTAGCCGTTCTTTTCGCAACCTTTGACAAACTGCGGGCGCAGCTTGTCCATCAGATCCTGCTTCTTCTTGCCGATGGCCTTGCGCAGCACGTCTGCTTCGCCGGGCGTAAAGCCCGCGAGTGCGCGGCTCATGAGCATTGCCTGTTCCTGGTAGATCAGCGTCCCGTAGGTGTCGGACATGATCTTGCGCAGCTCACTGACCGCTTGCTCGGTGGCGTAGCCTTCCTTTTCGCCGGGCATGCTGACTTCGACACGGCCGTGCTTGCGCGCGGCAAATTCCTTGTCGACGCCGGCGCTGAGGGGCCCCGGGCGATAGATCGCGAGCACGGCCGAGATGTCCTCGAAGGTGCTCGGCTTGATCGACTGCAGCAGACGGCACATGCCTTCGGATTCAACCTGGAACACTCCGAAGCCGTCGCCGGCGGCGAGCGTATTGTAGGTGTCCGCGTCGTCGAGCGTGTGCAGAGAGTTGTACGGCGCGTCAGCCGGCGCCGTCACCGGGTCGAGGTTGATGCGCGGGCCGCCGGCGTGCTCGATCAGCTCCACGGCCTTCTGCATGATGGTCAAGTTGCGCAGCCCGAGGAAGTCCATCTTCAGCAGGCCCTGGTTCTCGACCTCGTTCATGCTGTATTGCGTGGCGATCACGTAGGTCTTGTTGCCCTGTGCGTCTTTCTCGTTGCCTTCCTGGCGCATCAACGGCAGGTAGTTCGTGACGTCGGTGTCGGCGATTACGACGCCGGCGGCGTGCACGCCGGAGCCGCGATTCAGACCTTCCAGTTTCATCGCCCGATCGACGAGATTCTTGATCTCGGTGTCGCCCTCATAGGCCTTGCGGAAGTCCTCTTCTTCTTCGATGCACTTGGCGAGTGACTTGACCTTGCCCTGGATCACGGGGACCAGCTTGGTCAGCTCGTTCACCTTCTTGAGCGGCACGTCGAGCACGCGACCGGTGTCCTTGATCGCCGCGCGTGCGAGCAGTTTGCCGAACGTCCCGATCTGGCATACGCACTCTTCACCGTATTTCTTGCGGACGTACTCGATGACCTCGCCTCGGCGCTCAACACAAAAGTCGATGTCGATGTCAGGCATCGAGATACGGTCGGGGTTCAGGAAGCGCTCGAACAGGAGGTTGTAGCGCAGCGGGTCGAGGTTCGTGATGCCGAGAGAGTAGGCCACGATCGCGCCCGCGGCCGAGCCTCGGCCGGGGCCGACCGGGATACCGCGGTCCTTGGCCCACTTGATGAAGTCCCAGACGACCAGGAAGTAGCTGTTGAAGCCCATGCCGTCGATGGTCTTGAGCTCGAACTCGAGACGCTCGCGGATGGGCGTGCCTTCGGCCAGCGCGCCGTCGCCGTAGCGTTCACGCACGCCCTGTTCGCAGAGCTGCCGCAGGTACTGCTTGCTGGCAAGGCCATCAGGGCAGTCGAACTCGGGCAGGTGGTAGCCTTCGTTCTTGAGCTGGACGTTGCAGCGCTCGGCGATCTCGACCGTGTGGTGCAGAATCTCCGGGTTCTTTGGAAACAGCGAGAGCATCTCGTCGGGCGACTTCAGGTAGAAGTCGGGGCCGTAGTCGAGGCGGTTGGTGTCGCTGAGCTTGCGGCCCGTGTTGATGCACAGCAGCGCGTTGTGGGCCTCGTAATCGGTCGGGTTGAGATAGTGGCTGTCGTTGGTGAGCGCGACGCGCAGTTTCGACTTCTCAGCCAGTTCGAACATGCGGCTGCTGACCAGGTCTTCGAGCTCGCCGCTGCGGGAATCGCGGTGGGCCTGTACCTCAAGGAACAGGTTCTCACGGCCGAAGATGTTGACGTATTCGTCGATCTTGCAGAGGGCCGGGTCGGAGTCCTTGCCCCGCATGATGGCCTGCGGGATCTCGCCGCCGAGGCATGCCGTTAGCGCGATCAAGCCTTCACGATGGTTGCTCAACGTCTCGTAGTCGACGCGCGGCTTTCGGTGGAAGCCTTCGGTGAAGCCCTTGCTGACGACCTTGCAGAGGTTGCGGTAGCCGACTTCGTTCTCGGCCAGAAGCACGAGGTGGGCGTTTTCCTTGACTCCGACGTCGCCGCCGGGTGCGCCGGCCAGATCCGGGGCCTTTTTTTCGTGCATGTCGTACGGGACGACATAGATCTCGCAGCCAACGATCGGCTTGATGCCCTGTTTGCCGCACTCGCGGACCAGGTCGACGATGCCGCACATGTTGCCGTGATCGGTCAAGGCCAGCGAGCCCATGCCCAAGTCGGCTGCGCGCTGTGCCAGCCCGGCAACGGTCGCGCCGCCGTCCAGGAAGCTGAAGTCGGAGTGAACGTGGAGATGTGCGAAGTCGGTCATGGCCGCAGTGTAGTTACACGTGCGACATTATGGCCTGTTCTGGACAGTTTGTGGATGCCGGGTCAGATTCGACGGACGATCCCTAGCCGCCGTTTCCGTTGCCATTCCCGTTCCCGTTCCCATTGCCGCCGCCGTTCGGGTCCGGCTGGGCGGGAGCCGGTGCTGCGGGGGCCTGTGCACTGAACAGCTTGAAGTTGTCGTCGAGCGCGGGAAAATCCGGCAGGCGCACTACGGTTTCGTAAACGGCGTAGCGCTTCTTGGTTCTGCGGTTGTAGGCGTCGATGGGGGTGGCATCGAGAATCAACTCGACCCGCACAGCGTAGGGCAGGCGACCTTCCTCCTCCGAATCCCAGCTGTCTTTCTCATTGGCTGAGCCCCGGTCGACGATGTCCTCGAGTGCGGTCGGGTCAAGTTTTCCGTCTTCCGTTACCGCGTCGCGCGGCAGGTCGTAGTACCACACGCGGAAACTAACGACGCGGTCGTGCATCTTGATACCGAGGCCACCTTCGTCCGGGCGCTTGTCGACGGAGAAGTCCTCGCGTCGATACAGCGAGTACAGGCCCTCCAGGGCACTGCCCGCCTCGGCGTCGTTCTCTTTCAGGTAGTAGCCGACTTCGGTCAGGTCGCTGCTGATGCCCTCGTAGCGCATGTAGCTGTTGATCGAGGTGACGAACCACATCTCGTCCTGGGCGCTGTCGTCATCTCCGTTGTGGTCACCCTTGAACCAGGAGCCGTCTATCTCGGCGACGTCGTCCGGGCCGGTCGCCCAGGTGTTGCGGATGTCGTTGGATATGGTGGCGATGATGTTCGGCCCGAGTCTCCTGGAGCGTGCTTCGGCTTCAACGGCGATCTTGGCATCCACGGTGGATTTCACGATGACGCCGAGCGGCGTCACGATCAGCGCGGTGATCAGGATAGCGATGACAATCTCGATCAGCGTGAAGCCTGCGGATGAGTTTCTTCGCGTCATGTTTAGCCCCCGGTCCCGGCCGGAGTCGGCGCTTCTTCGGTTGAAGGTTCCGCGCTGAACAGGATGGATGGGTCAACGTAGGTGACGAGTTTGATAGTCGGCCGCTCGGAGAGTTCGGCCTCGGGGTCCTGGCTTTGCTTGGTCTCGGGCAAAGTGACAATGAGGGTGATCCGCACAATCCGAGCGGCCGGCTTCGTGCGCGGGTCGGCGTCGGTCGTCGGCTCTCCGTTTTCATCGAGCGGCTGCTCCCAGGCATCCAGGTCTTCGCGGCTGCCGATGAACCCGGGGCCGATGAATACCAGTTCCTTCGTCACGGACCATTCGAACTTGGCGAACTTCGTACGGTCCGACCACTCTTCGTTGACGCTGCGGTTGATGTCGTTGTTGCGGTCATCCAGGTAGGCGAAGTCGCCGCTCTCAGATGACTCCCAGGTGTCTTCGTCTTCCGGATCAGGCAGCCTTTCGCTGACGACCTCGGCCATCTTCATCTCGGCCAGCCAGGCGCCGGTATGTTGGTCGCCACTCAGCAGAAACTGGTGCAGCGCCTGGTTGCGAACCTGAAGCAGCGCCAACAGGAAGATCGCCAGGAACAGCACGGCGACCAGCACTTCGATGAGTGCAAAGCCGGAGCGTGGGCCTGTTCGCCGAGTTCTCACTTCAGCCTCTCGGGTTCTTCAGGTTTCAGCTCGCCGGGATAGACGTCGGCTGCGCCGGTAAACGGGTTTACTTCGACGGTGTAGAACTCACCGTCTTCGTTTGTCAGGTAGACCAGATGCCAGTGGCTACCGCCGCTGGGCATGAAGTCGATCTTCACAACCGAGTCATCGGTGGTACTGCCGTCGCCGAACGCGATGTGGTCGATCCAGACAGCGTAGACCAGGCTGCCGTCACCGCGCGTGCGGGTCGGCATGGAGTGGAAACCGATCGCAACACGGGTTTCCTCATCGTCGCTGGTTGGCTCGACGACATCGCCGGGCTCGACCTTTCGGGGAGCCCAAACGAAGTATTTCTGCGCGTCTTCTTCCAGGCTGTACTCGATCGTGTATCGCTTGCCATTGATGGCCGATAGCGTTCGCACTTCTTCAAGAAAGCCGGCAAGGCTGCGGGCTTCGTCCTTCAGCTGCTCTTTGTTGCGGAAGGCAAAATAGCTGGAAACCACGACGATCACGATCAGCAGGCCGAGCAGCAGCAGCACCATGGTGATTTCCACCAGGGTGAAGCCGCGTCTCGCGGAACGGGCGGCCCGCAGGCCGCCCGGAAGGTTGTGGCCCTTGCTGATCACTGGCTATCCGCCGACCTGTTCGCTGACCGAACCAGCCTCATTGAATACGATGTCCTTGTCCGGAACTTCCGCTCCACCCTGCGCCTGGTCCTTGCCATAGCAGGTCAGAAGGAAGCCTGTATCAGACTTCTCGTAGATGTAGTCGTCCTTCGTGAACGGGTCCTTGGGAAGCCCGCTCTTGAAGTAGCTTTCGGTGAGTACATCGAGCGAATCCGGGTAGTCGCCGTCATGGTCGAGCGAATACTGGTTCAGGGCCTTCTGGATTTCGCCCATTTCAGTTTGGGCCTTGGTCCATTTGGCCTTGTCCGGCTTGTCGAGCACGAACACGAACGCCATCGTCCCGATGATGCCGAGAATGACGATTACGACCATCAACTCGACCAGCGTAAAGCCGCGTCTGTTATTGCGTTGGATCATTATTGGCTGCTCCTGTATGTCGCCGTCCGTTAGCTTAGCGGCTTCACATAATACGCACCACGGGGGCATTCCGATGGGAATTTTCCCGGTTTCCCGCCTACTCCGCAGGCTCCAGCTGGCCGCGCTCATCGAAGACAATGTCACGATCCGCCTTGTCCTGCCCGCCTTCGGCCTTGTCTGCGCCGAGGCTTTTCAGGCTGAATCCCCTTTCGCGGCGCTCATAGATGTAGGGCTCCTTGAAGCCGTCCACCGGAACGCGCCCTCCGGGGAAGCTGTCGGCGATCTCGTCGAGAGAGTCGGGGTAGTCTCCGTCGTGATTCACTGACCAGTCCAACAACGCCTTGTGCAGCTCTGCCATTTCGGTGCGGGTGGTTTCCCACTGCGAAATCGGGATGTTGTTGACGGTCGCGCGCCACGCGATCGCCGCGATGATGCCTAGGATCACGATCACGACCATCAATTCAATCAGCGTGAAACCACGCCTGTGCTTTCTAGCCATTGCAATCTCCTGGGGTTGGGTACCCCGGCGTCCCGGGGCGAGATCCAATGGCCGGCCGATGATTGAAACGCGCAGTGACGTCCAGCGTTTGCGTGATTGGCCAAATGCAAAGCGGGCGCCTTGCGGCGCCCGCCTGAGTCTTGAGCCTACTTCTTGGGCTCGGGGTCGTACTCAGCCAGGCAACTCTTGCCCTTTTCGAAGCCGGCGTCGGTGACTTCCTGGACCACCTTGCCGTCCCGGATGACCTTCGCCACGCCGTCGCCCGGCAGCCACGCGGAGTACCAGGTTTCAACTCCGTCTTTCTCGACCACTACGCAAGGCAGCTTGAGCTTGCCCACCTTCAATGTTTCGGTCTTTGCTTTCCCGCGTTTCTCGGGCAGCTCTGGGGTCTTCAGCTCGATGGTGTCGTTGCCGCGTTTGACCTTGTCCTCGCCAACGGGGGCGAATGTAACTGTGTCTTCGCCGTACTTGATCCACTCGCCTTCGCGAGTGTCGTAGAGCAGGAGTTGCGGGTCGTCGGCGATGCCGTACGGAGTCAGGTCTCCGGCCTCTTTCAGCACGGCATAGGCGTCCTTGGTGTCTTCATCGCCGTTCTTCTTGGCCTTGCCGGTGCTGGAAGAAACCCACGACCACTTCTGGGCGATGCGGCCCTTCGGGTCGATCAGGAAGCCCATGTTCGGCAAGTTGCCCCAGGCCTCCTGCGTGCGGTCGTCCATGGCATCCACGAGCACGGTCCAGTCCTGTTTGCCTTCTTTCTTCAGGTCCTTGGCGACCTTCTGGCGATCCTTGTAGCTGACGTGCTGATCGATCTTGTGGGCGTTGCCTTTGATCTTCCAGCCGCCCGTGGGGCTGGCAGCCCGGCGGTTGTCGGGGCCGTCGTCCGGGTGCGCTTCCTTGGTGTAGACGAACAGGAAGGCGACTTTCTCTCCATAGGTCTCTTCAAGCTTCTTCAGGTCCCCAAACTGGGCGACGCAGGGCGGTCACGTGTAGCTGCCGAACTCAATGAAAACCCAACTGCCGAGCTTGTCTCGCAGGTCGAATTCGTCACCTTCGCTATCCTGCAGGTGCATGGCTGGCGCAGACTTGCCGATCGCGAGCCCGGATTGCTTGTGGAAGTCGGTGAACGGGCTACTGCCGCCGCGTTTTTGTGCGTCGGCCGGGAGTGCTGTCCACAACACAGTGAGCGTGCAAGTAACGCAAAGGGCGAGGTATCGGTACATGACGGCTCCAGGTCTGGTGTGACGATTGAACCCCTTGCGGCGGTGCAGGTGGCGAAGAATCAGTCTCCGCCAATGAAGTAGGCGATCACAAGCTGGATTGCGAGCGAATAGCGACCCATGGCCGTCATGGTTTCCTGCATCGACTGGCCGATCCAGTCGAGCCGCACACCCAGCACGAGGTACGCGAACAACAGCCCGTAGGGAAGGAACAACAGCGCGTAGCCGACGCCACGATCCACGTATACGTGCTTGCGCGGCTTTGCCTTCCAGTTCAGGAACACCACAGCGCACACGATTACCAGCGTCGTGGGATACCAGTGCACGAAGATCCAGAACGGATGCCCCGGCGGCTGCCAGCCGGTTTGTTCGGTCAGCCCGGGCTGCAGAAAACCCGCAATCATGCAGGCGATGGGCACCAGCACAAACAGCGCCAGGTTCACGTTTCGGCCGAGCCGTTGCTTGATGCGGTCTTCACCCTTGTTCACGTACAGCCAACCGACAAGGCTCGCAGCGAGCATGGCAGCCATTGTGTAGAGAGGAAGGCGTTCGGCTCGTAGCCCGGCCGTTCCGTCCCAACTGTCCGCCGGAATCAGCCAGAGCACGCCGCAAAGAGCCAGCAAGATCAGCCCGAGCCAGCCAACGTACCAGGCAACGGCCTTGACGGCGTCGTCCACGGCGCGTTTGCGGGCCTTCAGTCTTCGGGCAGATGAGCGCAGCGTCATTCGATCTTGGATTCTAGATTTTCGACTTTGGATTGGGCCGGAAATAGGCCGGGCCCCGCAGGGCCCGAATCCAGCGTCAACAATCAAGACCCGCTAGACGGTGTGGTGGCGGGCCGGCGACTTGTCGTTGCCGAGGTCTTCGATGATCTCGTCCACCATCTGCAGCGTAAGCCCCTCGTAGTACTCGTCCTGGTTCACCTGCAAGCACGGGGCCGTGCCGCATGAGCCTAGGCATTCCGCCTTCTTCAGCGTGAACTTACCGTCTGCACTGGTTTCGCCGTTCTTGAGGCCGAGCTTGTTTGCGAGGTGGTCAAACACGCGCTCGCTGCCGCGCAAGGCGCAGGGCAGGGTGCTGCAGACGTAGACGATGTACTTGCCGTCGGTATCGCGGCGGAAGGTGCTGTAAAAGCTGACGACGCCCCAGACTTTGGCGGGCGCCATGCCGATGGCCTCTGCCACCTGCTCGCAGACGTGCGGATTAATGAAACCGACTTCGCGCTCCGCGATCCGCAGGGCCGTAAGCAATGCGCCGTCCGGCTGCGGAAAGCGCTTGGTGAGGGCCGTGATGGCCTGCATGGTCTCGGGCTTCAAAGTTGTGTTTGCCGTCTCGGTCGTCATAGCTTCCTAGCGATCCAACTCGCCTGCGATCACGTTCAGACTGCTCAGGCACGCCACGACGTCGGCGATGTAGCCGCCTTTGATCATCTGTGGCATCGCGCCGTAATTGATGTAGCTGGGTGGACGGCAACGCAGGCGGTAGCTGACCGCCGAGCCGTCCGTTTCGATATACCAGCCAAGCTCGCCGTTCGGACTTTCCGTGCAGCTGTAGATCTTGCCGTTCTTCGGCGTGTGAATCCCGTGGCCCTTCATGATCAGCTTGAAGTGGGTGATCAGCGACTCCATCTGGGTGTAGACCGCGGCCTTTTCGGGCAGCACGATCTTCCAGTCGTCGATGTTCACGGGCCCGCCCGGCAGGCGGTCGAGGGCCTGGCTGATGATCTTGACACTCTCGCGCATCTCGTTCATGCGCACAAGGAAACGTGCGTAGACGTCGCCCTCGGTGCGGGTGATGACGTCGAAGTCCAACTCATCATAGACCCAGTAGGGGCGGGCGCGGCGTACGTCGTACTCGACGCCGGTAGCACGCAGCAGCGGTCCGGTAAGGCCGTGGCTGAGTGCATCTTCGGCGTTGATCGCCGCGATGCCGATGGTGCGATCGAGGAAGATGCGGTTGCGGCTGAGCATCCGCTCAATTTCCTTCAGCGCCAGCGGGAACTCGCGCACGAACTTGCGGCAGCGCGGCACGAACTCGCCGGGGACATCGCTCATCATGCCGCCGACGCGGGCGTAGCTGGTGGTCAGGCGCGCACCGGTGACCATCTCGAACAGGTCATACAGCTTCTCACGCTCGACGAATGACCAAAGCAGAATCGTGAAGGCCCCAAGGTCCATGGCCTGCAGGCCGCAGCAGATCACGTGGTCGGCAATGCGGGTCAATTCACACAGGATCACGCGCAGGTGCTGGGCGCGGGGCGTCAGCTCGATATCGAGCAACTCTTCGACGGCGTAAACAAAGCCGAAGTTGTTGCACAGCGGACTCATGTAATTCATGCGGTCCGTGGTGCAGACGAACTGATTGAAAGTGTGGTATTCGCCCAGCTTCTCGAAGCCCGTGTGAAGGAAGCCGATTTCGGGGTCGGCCTTGACCACGTTCTCACCCAGCAGCTCCATCTTCACGCGGAGCGTGCCGTGGGTCGCCGGGTGCTGCGGGCCGAAATTGATATTCAGCGTCCGCGTCGTGATGTCTTCGCCGGCGTCGATGTCCGGCCTGTCAACGGTTTGAGCCATGGCCTTCCTTAGCATTGCTGCCGCGGCGGAGTCTAGCTTTTCGGGATAGCGGGGCCAGCATCAAGCGGCGGCCGGCTGCGCCGAAAGTCGCAGGCGCGCAGGCCTTTGAAATGGGCCCTAGAGCTCGCGAGACAGGACGAATTCGGCGACTTCATAGAGAAGGTCGCGCATCTCGCCTTCGGGCAGGACGTCCAGGCCCTTTTTGGCAGCGCTGACGAAAGCGTTTGCCCTTGCGGCCGCGTACTTGAAGCTGCCGGTCTGGTGCAGCAGTTCCATCAACTCGGCGCGTTTGCCTTCGGCGGCCGCCTTCAGGGCTTGCGCGCGCCCGGCGTCGTTGACGTGGGTAAGGTGATGGATCAGGGGCAAAGTCGGCTTGCCCTTCTCGACGTCGCTGCCGAGGGTCTTGCCGACCAGCGATTCCTCGCCGAGCAGATCCAGCAGGTCGTCCATGATCTGGAACGCACGGCCGAGGTT
Source organism: Planctomycetota bacterium (assembly GCA_020425605.1). GTDB lineage: Bacteria > Planctomycetota > UBA8742 > UBA2392 > UBA2392 > JACKID01. The sequence goes on from JAGQRH010000024.1 coordinate 13,818, forward strand.
CATGCCGTAGTCATAGAATGCGCGGCACGTCTTCTCGTTCGCGCCGCTGTAGTGCGCGCCCAGCATGGCGCTGGTGGCGTACAGCTCGGCTGTCTTGCCCTCGATGATCTCGAAGTACTTGGCCTCGGACAGCTCAAAGTTGTTTCGGTTGTGCACCTGCATGATCTCGCCGAAGCAGGTGCGGGCCATCGCGCGGCTGAATTCGCGCGCGCCGACGGGCGTTGTGCATTCCAGGCTGATTTCGAAAGCGTGGCTGAAGATATGGTCGCCGAGCAGTACGCTGACTTCATTCCCGGCCAGCGCGTTGATGCTGGCGCGTTTGCGCCGAAGCAGCGCGTCGTCGAGAATGTCGTCGTGCACCAGCGTTGCTGTATGCAGCATCTCGGCCACGACGCCGAGGATGATGTGGTCACGGTCGACGGTACCACAGGCTTTACCTGCCAGCAGCAGAAGCGCCGGGCGCAGCTTCTTGCCTGAGTAGTCTTCGATGTATTCGAGCAGGTTGGCGATGTATGGATCGTCGCTGGACAGCTCGGTCCGGTACATCTCCTCTACTTGTTTCAACTCGGCCAGGATGGGCGTGTAGAGGCGCGCGAGGATCGCCTTGGCGGCCTGTGCGGCGGAATCCGGGGCGTTATTGGTGTCTGAACTCATCAGAGCTGCCTCTCGTGGGGTCAGGACGATAACACGCGGGGTGGGGGGCTACAACGCGGGGGAGGGCTCAGGAATCGCGCTGCGACTCACGTTCGAGGTCGGTCAGCGTGTTCAGATTGGCAAACGCGCGCTCAAGGGGGGCGAAATCGGAAAGCTCACTTTCGCCCAGTACGCGGTGCGACATCGACGCCCAGCATGGTACCACTTTGTTGGCCGCGTTTTCCAAGGCTTTACGGACCGCAAGACGTGCCGGGGCGACGTTGAGGGCTGCCACCAGAGGCTCGGGGTGGTCGTTATGCTCCGTCCAGCAGCAGTCGCAGTCGTCGCCAAGGGCCGCCAGCATGCGCCCAAGCAGCGCAGCGGGAACGTTGGGCAGATCACAGGCCAGCACGATTGCCTGGTTTGCCTGGGTAGCTTCCAGCCCCGCCAGCACGCCGGCTAATGGCCCACGGCCGTTGAACTGGGCGGCGTCGGGTGCTGCGCGGACGCCTTCGGGCAATGGCATGTCGCGCGTGCCGGAAGCGACAAGGATCTCGTCGGCCAGTGGCGCGACGAGATCCTTGCTGTGTTCGAGAAGTGTCTTGCCCCGCAGCAGCCTCAGCGGCTTTTCGCCCTGCATGCGGCTGGCCTGCCCGCCTGCGAGGATGATGGCGCAAACTTGCACTTAGGACTTGTCCTCTTCGTTGCCCTCGGAGTTGTCCTTCTTGCTTTCCGGCTTCTGCTGGATGATCTCGTGACCCTCCAGCAACTCGGCGGGCGTGATCAGTTTGCGCACGGTCTCGCTGGTGGCGAGGCGGCGGTTGCGCCAGATCTCGGCCGGGGTTGAGCCGTATTGATGTTCCTTCAGGTTGTCTTCGGTCAGGCGGCGGATCACGATGCGTCGCTCCGTTACGCGGGCGAGCAGGTACGCCCACTCGTCATTTTCGGGGCGTTTCAGCGGGTCCGGGTTGTGCTTTTCAGAGATGACCTTGCTGATCCCCTCAGCGGGGTCGATGTCCTTGATGCGCGAAACGAAAGGCTGGTCCGGGGCAACGGCTGACGGGCTTGAGCTGAGCTTCAGCACGTCGTTGTCGCTGTCGCTGTAGATGCCGGGGATGTCCATCTTGTCCGTGAAGAACGGCGTCTGCTGCACTTCAAAGAACGCGCCGTATTTCGTCTTGGCCTTCTCGACGGGGCCGCTCCAGCCGTCGTCCATGATCTCGCGTCGCAGCTCGTTCAGGGCCTCGACGGTGAGCTCGCGGGCGCGCCGCATGGCGGCAATGTCGATCACCTTGTCTTTAGCTTCGCTGCGTCCCTGCGTGTACTTCGGGGTCTTGTCCTTGAGACGCAGAATGATGTAGCCCTTACCCGGCAGCGCCATGATCTTGCTGGTGGAGCCGGCCGAGTTGGACGGTTGCTCGAGGAAGTCCTTGGCGCCGTCGACGTTCTCGAGGAATGAGAAATCACTGGCCACAACCTGCTCCCAGGTGACGGCGGTTGACTGTTCCTTTACTCCAAGCCCGAGTGCCGCGATCCATTTGCCGATGTCCCAGTTGCGGGTGTCGCCGGCGTCCTTGGTGAGGTTCTTCTGGCGCGCCTGGTGGTCGGCCCGGATCAGCTCGGCCTGATTACGGTATTCGTCGACTTCGTCCTGCGGAGTGATCGCGTCCTGCTTTTCCTTGACGAACTTGCCAAGCTCAACCGGCAGCTCGACCAGCAGCTCGCGCAGCGCGAAGCGGCGCAGGTCCACGTTTGTGGCGTCACCGGGGCGCGCATTGCGGATCTGAAGCTCGTGGGCGGCCAGTTTGCCACGCAGTTCTTCAGCGAAGTCCTCCACCAGCGGCGCCTTGGCGTCACGCAGGCGGATCTTCTCGCGGATCGCTTCAATCTCGAGGGTGAACTGCTGCTTCTTGGAGTCCACTTCCTCGGCCGTCATGACCTTGTTGTCGGATGTCCGGTGTTCCTTCTCGGCCAGGAATTCGTCCTGGTCGGCCAGCTTGTTGTTCAGCTGGGCCGACAGGTCCTGCACGGTGACGTTGGCGGTGCTGATGATTGTGCCGATCTGTTCGCGGTCGAAGTCCCCGAGTACCCGAACGAACTCATCGACAATACGGTTGAGCGCGTCGGAGTTGGCCGTCGGGTCGGTGCCCTCAGCCGAGACATCCATCTGGTTGGCAACGCTGCGGGCCTTGGCGAACAGCTGCATCTGCATTGTGTCGAAGCGGTTGCGGAGGTCTTCGACGTAGGAGCGCTTGCCTTCCCAGACCGCCTCTTCCTTCTTGATCACATCAATCTTTGCAGTCAGCTGGCGCTGTTTCTTGGCCTTCTCTTCCTCGACAAAACGCAGGAAGCCGGCGATCGCAGTCTGCGCGGACTTCAGTGACTCCTTGCGCATCAGCGATTCACGCAAGTCCACCTGTGCTTCGTAGAAGCTGCGGTACGCCAGCAGGTCAGCCTTGTGGTCGGCCTTGAACTTTTCGACCTGTTCCGGTCCCCAGTCCTTCGTCTCTTCCGCGTGCTTGAGCGAGTAGTTCTGGAACTCCTCGTTCAGCCGGCTGTCGATTGCGGCCTTGTCTTCATCGGTCGCCTCGAACATCTCGTCGCGGACGGCCTTGTAGATCAGCTCGAGCATCTCTTCTTCGAACTTGACCTTGTCCCTGTTCACCATGTCTTCGGGGTAGGCCTCAATCACGTCAAAACTGAAGCTTGCGTCCGATGTAAGGGTCTTGGCCTTGTTCTTGTCGTATGCTTCTTCGAAACGGTCGTAGCCGAATGCGCTGGTGCCGACACCGAAGCCTGCCGCTGCCTGCGCGGAGCGGTAGCGGAAGCTTTCGTGCAGAACGTCCTTGCGGGCCTGCTCAAGGAAATAGCCGATTTTCAGGCGGATGTACTCGGCCCTGACCTCTTCGTTGTTGCCCTCGGCGATGCTGGCAACCTGCTCAAGCCGGGCCTGCTCATCGGCGACGCGCGATTCAACGTAGTCGCGAACCATCAGCGCTTCGCGGAAGGTGGGCAGCAGGTCTTCAATGGACTGGCCATAGTTGTCATGAAAGCGCTTCGGCAGGTCCTTCTGGTCAAATTTGTCGATGTCCTGGCGCATCTGGTTCATCAGCGCGGTGATGATCTTGCCGATGTAGAGGTTGCCGCGCTCTTCAATACCGGCCGCGCGGGCTTCTTTGGCGAGCACCATGTGGCACCAGATGTACTGGTCCTGGTATTCGGGCCAGACTTCCAGCAGGCTTGTGTCTACGGGGCGCTGCGCATTGTAGGGCCAGTCGTGGCCGCGCTGCGGCTGCACGGACATCGTGGGTACGCGCGCGTAGATATACTCGGGGGCGTCGGGTGCGTTAGGTGTGCTGGCGCGGTCGAGTCCCATGATGATGCGCAGCGCACTGCGCTTGCGCTGAAACTCCATCAATCGGATTGCCTCACCATCTACGGTGCCCTGGTCCGCCGGTGCGGCTTTGCCGCCCTGGCCAGTCAGTGAAAGCATCGCGCCGGTCACGGTGAACATCGCCGCAAGTACGACGATCAAAGTCACCATGAAGATCTTCTGGCCGCGCGTGTAGTTCTCAAGTGCCACTGATTCGTCCTTCAACAGCCTCGGAAACGGAACGCGGCAGGATAGCAGCGGGCCGCGCCGGGGCAATGATTGGGAAGGCAGGGTTTCGGGTTTCGGCTGACCCACCGAGGCGGCCGGACAACGTGCCGAAATCCCCTAGTTACAGCCGCTTGGCAACGGGTATGCGCCGGCCGGCACCGAATGCGGCCTTGCTGACCCGCAGCACGATGGGGGCCTGTCGCCGCTTGTACTCGGCGATTTCGACCATTCGGACGATCCTGGCGCACAGATCCGGATCCAGCCCCTGTGATTTCATGGCTTCGAGGTCCGCGTGATCGTCAAGGTAGGCCGCCAGGATGCTGTCCAGCACCTCGTAGGGCGGCAGGCTGTCCTGGTCCGTCTGGTCCGGGCGCAACTCGGCGCTGGGGGGCTTGGTGAGGATTGCCTCCGGCATCTCACGGAAGCGCTTTGCGATCTCGTAGACGCGTGTCTTGGCCACATCGCCAATGACCTCCAGAGCCCCGCACATGTCGCCGTAGAGCGTGCTGTAGCCGACGGCGAGCTCGCTGCGGTTGCCTGTTGCCAGCACAAGGCTGCCTTCGGCATTACTGCGGGTCATCAACACCACGCCCCGCAGGCGGGCTTGTGCGTTTTCCTCGGCCACTCCGCCCGGCTCACCTGCAAGCTTGCGCTGCAACTCGAACGCCGCGTCGATATCGACGACCTCAAAGCCGCAGCCTAGCGCCTCCGCCAGCTGGCGACTGTCCTCGACGCTGCCTTTGCTCGAGAACCGAGTGGGCATGCTGATGGTATGGACGTTCTCCTTGCCCAGTGCCTTCACAGCCAGGCAAGTCACGACGGCGCTGTCGATGCCGCCGGACAGGCCGATCAGGGCCTTGTTGAAGCCGGTCTTACGGAAGTAGTCGGCAATACCCATGCACAGCGCGTCGATTTCGTCAGCGACGTCATCTTCGCGCCACTCGCCGGCTCGGGGCGGCAGCGAGAGGTCCAGTACAGACGAGTCCTCCCGGAACAGGGGCGAGCGGGCCAGCACCGTGCCCCCGCCGGAAACGACCACGCTGCCGCCGTCAAAGATCAGGTCGTCGTTGCCGCCGACCTGATTGACCAGCACCGTTGTCAGCCCGGTTCGTTTCGCGACCGACTTCACCAGTCGCTCGCGCAGCCGGTGCTTTCCGGTGCCCCAGGGGGACGCACTGACGTTGATCAGCATTTCGGCCCCGCCGCGAAGGCAGGCCAGCGCCGGGTCACTGTCGTAGGGGATTCGACCGAGCAGCCCAGCGTCGGTCCAGATGTCCTCACAGATCAGCAGGCCGATCCGATGCCCGCGGAATGCTGCGATGCACGGGGTCGGGTCGGGCTCGAAGTAGCGGCGCTCATCAAAGACGTCGTAGGTCGGCAGCAGGGCCTTGTTCTTGGTGGCCTTGATTTCGCCCTTGTCACACAGCACCGCCGAGTTGTGCAGCGGCTTGCCCCAGTCGTTGGCCGAGGGAAGAACCAGCCCGAACAGCAGCCCGCAATTCAGCTCAGCGGAAAGCTGAAGCAGCCGGTCGCGGGCGTCGAGACTGCGCCGCACGAAGTCGGGGTACTGCACGAGGTCGTACGGCGGATAGCCGGAAACGGCCAGCTCCGGCGCGATGCAAAGCTCCGCTCCGCGCCCGACACAAGTGCGGGCAGCCTGCTCAATAGCGGCCAGGTTGCCTTCAAAGTCGGCGATCACCGGGTTAATTTGCAGTAGACCTAGCTTCATGGTCTGGGCGCCGGGTAGTAGGGTACGGCGTATAACCTACAACCGGCAGCTTCGCGCACGAGACCTGAGGAGCATCCATGATCGGCTATTATCCAATCAATCCGGCCGGCAGCAGCGTAGATGAAGACGCATTTGGCCCCCGGTTCTTCCGTACACACTTTTTTGACCGGATGAAGCAGGTCTGCGCGGCCGACAGCCAGACGCCGGTGCTTGAGATCATGCTGACGTCAGGCCAGGTACTGGACGTCGCGCACATCATTGAGCTGAAGCAGGACTACATGCTGATAAACGTGTTCGTGGACACGCGCGATTGCGCGAACACATACAACACTTACGTCCGGTTCATGACGATTTACCGCATCAATGTTCTGACCCAGCCTGTTGAAGAGCGCCCGATCGGGTTCAACAACAGGGAGCCGGAGATCTCGATCCCGGCCGTACCGACGAAGCAAAAGAAGGCGAAAGAAAAAAAGCGCGCGAAGAAGAAGTGATCAGCGCTCAAGGTCGAGCCAGCCATCCACTGCGCGCCGCCGGATCGTGATTTCGATTTGCTGCTTCGGCCCTGAGTCGGCCTGACGTCCGCCGTTCAGGCTGAATTCGCTGATCATCCCGGCCTTGCGGTCAAACACCAGCTCGCCGGAGAATTCGAGCACGGCCGCCAGGCCGCCCAATTCGCCACTGATGCGCCACTCGAGTGAAATGGTTGCGGTCGCGGCCGTGACCTCCATCAGTTGGCATGTCAGCCTGTTCTTGTCGATCTGGAATTGCATCGCCTCAATGAACCGGTTCAGGCCACCGAGCCGGCTGCCTTCGAGCTGCCAATAGTCGCCCTTTCTCACTGGATCGAGAGGCAGGAGCCCGGTGTCGAAGCCCTCGACCAGGAAGTTCGCCCCGCGGATGTTGGCGTCGCCGCTGATGAGTTTTGCCTCGACGCCGTTGGCGCGCTGTGTGAGCTCCAGCATGCAGCCGTCCAGGTCGCCGCGGGCAACTTCGGGGTTGCCGAAGCCGTTCGTCAGTCTCGTGACGCTGCTTTCCCAGCAACGGCGCACTGCCATCAGGCGACCTGCGTCGTCCGCGCGCAGGACCTCTGTCAGCGTTACTTCCTCTGACTCCGTGAGGTAGCGCTCCGACTCCGTCAGTTCCTCGACGCGGAGTGTCCGCGTCGTGCGGAACCGATCACCGGCCTTACTGACCGGACGAAGCGTCACGGCCGGGCGGGGCACGGGGGCGGGAGCGGTGTTCTCGCCGGCGTCGGAACTACTGCCGCCTGCGCCGTCCGTACGCGGATTGCCGCACGCTGTTAGCGCGCATGCAAGAAGGAGTGCATATGCCAAGGCAAACCGGCCCATGGCGGCATGTTGCCACCCGGGCCGGCTTTGTGAATGCGAAATCGTCAAGCGCTGATCTGAACGCCGTCGACGAGGAGCCACGGAAGGTAGCGTCCGCCGATCCACTCGCGTTCTTTGCTGATGCCAAGGATGTTGGACTTCAGCAGGTCAAAGCTGTTCACGTTCAGCGCGCAGTTCTTCACGCGCCCGACCAGCTCGCCGTCCTTGATCAGGAAGCCCAGCGAGATGTTGCCGCTGACCTGCCCGGCGAGGAAGTTGCTGGTGAACGAGCCAAGCAGCTGCCGGAGGTACAGTCCGCCGTCGGCTTTCTGGCGCATCTCGGCCAGGCTGTCCGTGCCCGGCGCCATGACCAGGTTGTGCATGCCGGGCATGGGCAGGCTGCTGACACCGCGCTGCGCATTGCCTGTCGGCTCGTGACCACAGCGATTGGCGGTGCTGAGCGTATGAACGAAGCCGTTGACGGTGCCCTTCTCGATGATCGCACGCTTTTGCGTCGGTACACCCTCGCCGTCATACAACCCGCCGCCCACGCCATCTTCGTGGAATGGGTCGTCGACCAACGTCAGCCGCTCGTCGAACAGCTTTTCGCCCATCGCGTCGACAAAGCGGCTGGTCTTCTTCTCGATTGCGCTACCGTTGACTGAGACCATGATCGGCATCAGCAGGTCGGACAGTGCAGTCGGCGCCACAAGCACCGTGTACTTGCCCTTCTTGATATCAGCGCGCTTTCGTGCGATCTGAAACTCGTCTGCTGCCGACTTTGCTTCGGCCAGGATCACGTCTTCTTCGATAATTTCGTTGGCGGCACCGAAGCGGTAGTTCTGGACGAAATTGCCTTCTTCGGCAAGGCGCAGGGAAACGAAGAAAGAGAAGCTGCTTTGTTCCTCGCGGCAGTCCTGGCCATTGCTGGTCACGATCCGCGAGCTGCCGATGCCGCCGCCGACGGAACAATCCACCAGCGCCTCGGAGTCGATTGCCTTGACCGTGTCCTTGATGTGATTGCAGATGCTGACCAGCTGGTCAGGGTTCAGCTCAGCGCAGCGGGGATCAAACGGCCTTGTGTGCTCGCTGCGAGCCTCGCCTGCAAACTGGTAGTCATAGGTCTTGCCGTAGGGCGCCATGCGGATGGCCGCCTCGGCGACGTAATCCAGCTCATCGGGCTTGCTGCTGTAGCTGAAGCCGATCTTGCCGCCTTTGACCGCGCGGATGCTGACGCCGGAGCTCTGCCCCTGGCGAATCTCGTTCAGCCGATCATTTTCGAAGCCGACGTTCAGCGAACGCCCCTCCGCCTGAAACATCTCGAACGCTTCGGCCAGGGTGCCAAGCTTGCCGGTAAAGTCCCCGGCCTTTGCGTCTTCAGCGATCTTGTTGGTGGACTCTTTCATGATTAGCGCCCCCCGATCACGACGTCTTTGATGCGGATGTGGGGGCTGCCGTGGCTTACCGGCAGCGGCATCTGGCCACCCTTGCCGCAGCCGCCGGCGCCGTCCTGTACGTTGAAATCGCCGCCTATGCCGGTGATGTTCCTGAGCGTGTCGAACACATTGCCGCTGAGGGTCACGTCACGGACGCGCTCCGCCAGCTTGCCGTCGCGGATCATGAACGCCTGGCCCGCTGTAAATGTGAACAGCTCACCGTTTGTCTGGCCGCCGGATGACTCGATCGCGTAGATGCCCAGCTTGACGTCCTTGATCAGGTCTTCGAACGAGCCATGTGGACCGTTGCCGATGCAGGTATTACGCATGCGTGGGATCGGCGGGAAGCGGTAGTTGATTGCCCGGGCGTTGCCGGTTGGCTTTTCTTTCATACGGCCGGCAGTTTCGCGGCTATGCAGCCGGCCTACCAGCTCGCCTTCTCGAATCAGCCAGGTCTTCTGCGTCGGCACGCCTTCGTCGTCGTAGGGCAGGTAGCCGCGCAGTCCGGTGTCGAGGCCTGTGTCCCAGATATTCAGGTACTTCTCGCCGAAGCGGCGCCCGAGCTTAAGAACTTCCTGCATGCGCGGGTCTTCGGCAACGTTGTCGCCCTCGGACAAGTGGCCGAATGCTTCGTGTACGAATACGCCGGCCAGGTGCGGGTCGCAGATAACCGTGTACGTGCCGCCTTCCACGACTTCCGACTTGGCGGCGTCGACGGCAGCTTCAGCTGCTTCATCGAAACGCTTTTCCATGCCGCGGAATGATTCAAAGTTGGCCCGGCCGCCTTCGCTGGCTGTGCCGCGGGCAGTGGTGCCGTTGTTGCGTGCGACCGCGCTTGCACCCATGCCCATGTCGAGCGCTTCGCGATCGAGCCAGGTGCCTTCACTGTTGGCAAAGTGCAGGTGGGTGTATGTGTCAAAGTAGCGCAGGTTGGTGCTGGTTACGCCGGAATGCCCCAGCATGCGCTCGTTGTAGCCACCGAACAGGCTGATCTTGTCCTCGAGGCTGACCTTGCGCGGGTCGGACTTCACGTCCAGTTTCACGACATCCTCTACGGGGTCAACCGCCGCGAGCACGGTCTTCTCGGCGTTGGCGGCCGCTGCCGCGCGGGCATTGCGGACAGCCTCCTGCACCCTTGAGTCCAACGTGCTCAGGTCATTGAACGTGACAAAGCCCCAGCAGCCGTTCACGCATGCCCGGACGTTTCCGCCGAACATGTGGGATTCCTGCACGTTCTCGAGGTCTTTGCCCTGGAAGGCCACGGACGTCTGGCGACTGTCCTCAACCCGGATCTCGCAATAGTCCGCTTCGGCCCGTCTTGCGAGCTCGGTTAGTTGGTCCTTCATGTACTTCTTCTCCGCTGCCCTGCCCGGTCCGCAGATGTAATTGGTCCACTGTAGTACGCGTGTACGCCCTGTGCAGGGGCGAAATCGGCCGCAACGACTACAAAAGCAGCCGGGGCAGCGTCCGCCCCGGCATGAAACGCAGCCGGCATCGCGGCTATTCCGCGATCAGCGATTCCTGTTTTTCGATCTTCTTGCCGATGGCGAACTCGATCGGCACGACCAACTCGGCATATCCGGTCAGTTTGATCCGCACTTCAGTGACCCGCTCGTTCAGGTACTTGGCCTTGAGCGTCGGCACCTCCGGGATATCGGGCTGGCCCATCGCGTCGAATACGCTGGATTCGCGGGGTACTTCAACACCATTCGCGTCAAAGTAACGCACAGAAGCGGAATCCAGCATCGCCTGGGTGACTTCCGAATTGGTCAGTGTCAGGTGCAGCTCGGCTGCGGCGGTGAGTTCCATACTGACGGATGTGACCTCTCCGTTGCTGACAACGATGTTCGCCTTTCGCTCGCTGATATATCCGGCACCGTTCAGAATCACGGTGTATGTTCCCGGCTGGACGGTTGGGATCGTTTGGGCCGAGCCTTCAGACAACATGAAGAAGCCCTGGAAGTTCTCGCCCAGGTCGACAGGAGAGCCCTCCGAGGTCTCCAGCGAAAGCAGCGCAAACGCGCTTCCGCTGACCGGGGTGCCGTTCAGCTTGCTGACGGTCACCTTGATGCTGCCGCTGTTCTGGGCGATTGAGATGCTGATGCCTGAATTGTCGGCCTCGCCGATCGTGACCTGCGTGGAGGCCTGACCGACACCGTCCAACGACGCGGTGATCACGTAGGTACCCGGCGTGACATCTTCCATTCGGAACTTGCCGTCCGCATCCGGTGTCGCCCGACCGCGCAACCACTGCGCATACTCAGGCTTTTCGTTCACCAGGTGATTGATGCTCAGTGAGACTGAGGTGCGCTGCGCCGCCGAGTTGTCTGGCGTGTTCACAACGCCGGAGACGACATAGCCCTTGAAGTCACGATCAAATGGCACGTCGCCCGGCTGGGTGAGAGTCAGGCTGGCCTTCGCCGTCACCTTGCTGTCGGATTCACGGGCGTGCAGCACGTAGCTGCCCGGCTTCAGGCCGACGAACTCATAGAAACCGCCCTCAACGGGCTTGGTCGTCTTTACCACGTCAGCGCGATCGCCGGTGCCGATCAGAATGATGTCGGCAAGCGTGGCCTTGCCGTTCATCGTGAGCTTGCCGTGCAGATACACGCCGTCTTTCGGGCGCAACTCCACCGTCACTTCCGCCGTTTCGCCGACCTTGATGACAATGCGACGCTTGCTGAGCATGTCCGTGTCGAATGTGCCCTCGTCGCGGTCGGTGCGGATGTAATAGGTGCCGGCCGGGATTGATTCGATAAACGCGACACCCATGCCGTCTGTTACGCCCTGAAAGTTGCTCATGCCGCCGAAGCCCATGTTCTCGCTGACCTTCACCGTCATGGTGGGGACAGGTACGCCGTCTTCCGTGATCGTGATTCGGGCTGCGCCCTTGCCGCCGAACTTGATGTCGCCTGCGCTGACCTCTCGGTCGTTCTCGACGCGAATGTTGTCCTTGAAGGCGAGCGATTCGTTGGCGGTGCCGGCCACGAGGAGGTAGTCGCCGGCCGAGACATTCTCCAGCCGGAACGTGCCGTCCTCAGCCGTGTTGGCATTATTCTTGGCGGCGCCGAACAGCATGCCGAACATGGTTGTTGGCTGGGATTTCCAGAGGGAGTAGGCCTGCTCGTTGTGGTTGACGCAGCTGACGCTTACGTCCTTTGCCGGGTTGCCGTTCGCGTCCGTGACGCGGCCGGTGATCGTGCCGCCCTTTTCAAGCTGGATGTTCACGGACTGGCCAGGGCCGTTGATTTTTACCTTCTGCTCGAAGCTGGCGTAGCCGTCGGCGGTCACCTTAAGTCGCCACTCACCCACGCCGGCGCCGGAAAGTGAATACGTGCCGTCTTCGCTGCTGATAGTGCTGCCGATCTCCTGGCCCCAGCTGCCCCAGGTCATGCCCTGCGGGATCTCGGACAAGCGAAGATACGCTCCGGCGACAGGCTGGCGGTCAGCGTTTGTGACCATTCCCGTCAGCGTGAGCCCGTGATCTATTTTGAGATCGCCCAGATCGAGCGTCTTGCCGGCCTCAATGGTCTGTCCCGCCAGCTCCAACAACGCAAAGCCCGCGGCGCGAACCTTGACTGTGTAGCTGCCGGGCTCGACGTCCACCACCAGGAACGTGCCGTCTTCGTCGGATACCCCGCTGCTGGGTGACCAGCCCCACTGGTTGCCCTGTGTGAATTCGATGCTTGCGCCGGAGACAGGCTCGCCATTGTCGGCATCGAGCACGCGGCCGCGGACCGTGGCAGATCGCATCAGGGCAATATCGCCGATGTTCTTTTCGCCGCCGCCCGTCAGGTTGATCCGGCCCTGGCCCTGCCAGCCGTTGTAGCTCGCATAGCCCTTGGCCGTGACGGTGAGCATGTAATTGCTTGCGGGCAGGGAGTTCAGCGAGAAATAACCTCGCTCGTCGGTCGTAAAGTCCCTCGGCACGGTCCCGCCGTCGGCCCATGCTTCTGCGTCCTGCAATGAGCCTTGCGCACCCGCGATGCCCTCGCGCGTCTCCGCATCGATGATGCGGCCAGTGACGGCGGCCGGCACGGCGAGTTTCAAGTTCATCTCGGTATCTGACTCGGGATCCGGCCTGAAGCCTGCAGACTTCGCCGGAGCGTAGCCTGCCAGGGTCGCCACGATGCAGGCCTGGTCCAGTCCACCGGCAATTCCGCCCCAGCCCGAACGGTCGTTGCCTTCCAGGGCGGGCTCGTCCTTGGACTGCCAAGTCTTCATTTTCAGCACAAGCGTGTACTCGCCTGCGCCGTCGGTTGTGGTAGTGCCGCTGACTTCAGCTTTCGGTCTGTCGCTTGCCTGGGGTTGCGGGGCGGCGGTGCGCATTCGATTCCAGGCGAAATTCTGCCCGTCCGTGATCTCGGCGGACACCTTGGCGCCCACCGCGGGGCGGCCGTCGGACTTGAAGGTCACACGGCCGTGCACAGTGGCCTGGATTTCTACCGGCTCCCACTGTTGTTCCGGGGCCGGCTCCACGGGGTCCGGATCGGTGGGGTCCTTGCCGGCATTGGGATCCTGCGAGTCCTTGCCTGCGCCCTTGTTGTTGGCGTCTTCGCCGGTGCTGGCGCTCTTGCCTGTACTGGGCTGGTTGCCTTCACCCGTCGTACCGGAGCCGCTCCCATTGGGGTCTTTGCCCAGCGGCGCGTCATTGCCGTCCGTGCCGCCAAGAACATCGCCATCGAGGCCGCCAGCATCCAGGCCGCCGCCCGCGATACCATTCCCCGACTGGCTGCTGCCGAGGCCGGGCCCCGCAATGACGTAAATGCCGGCTGCCAGTGCGAGCAGCAGAATGAGCCCCAATGCAGCAATCACGATCTTGTTGTTGCGCATGCCGTCTCCCGATTCCGGCGGCAATGATACGCCACCGCGCAGTGTCGTGGTTAACAGTAGTACGGAATCCGGCCGCGGCCGTTCCAATCGGAATGCAATTTTGGAGGGAGCCCGCTGCTACTTGAGCTTCAGGCGGTAGAAATGGCGCTTGCCGATCTTGAGGATTCGGCCCTCGAGGTCTTCTGCGGTGAACTCGGCCTTTTCGTCATCGACGCTGAATTCGTCCTGCGTTTCCGGCTGGATCAGCTTAACGCCGCCCTGCTTCAACAGGCGCCGGGCATCGCCGCCTGAGACCTTGTGGGCTTCCTTGATCAGGGCAAAAGCAGGGATCACGCGCCCGTCGAGGGCGACTTCGGCAACGGGCATGTCCTCAGGTAGTGCGCCCTTGCTGAAGACGGCCAAGAAGCCCTGCTGCGCCGCCGTGGCCGCCTCGGAGTTGTGCATTTCCTGCACGATGATGTGCGCGAGCGCCAGCTTGGCGTCGCGTGGATGTGACTGATCCGGGTCGAGCAGTTTCTCGATGTGGCTGACTGGCTCGCGTGTGAGCAGCATGTACCAGTCACGCATGAGCTTGTCGGGAATCGACATCACCTTGCCGAACATGTCACCCGGCTCGTCGTTCACCCCGATGGCATTGCCGAGGCTCTTGGACATCTTCTGCTCGCCATCAAGACCGGGGATGATCGGCGTGGTCAGGCAGACCTGGGGCTGCATGCCTTCCTGCTCCTGCAGTCGGCGGCCCATGAGCAAGTTGAACAGTTGGTCGGTCCCGCCCAGCTCGACGTCGGCCTTGACCATTACGCTGTCCCAGCCCTGCATCAGTGGGTACAGGAACTCGTGCAGGCTGATCGGCTGCTCGGCGTTGTAGCGCCTGGTGAAGTCGTCGCGTTCGAGCATCTGCGAAACTGTGGTGCGTGCGCTGAGCTTCAGCACGTCGAGGAACTCCATCTTGTGGAACCACTCGCCGTTGCGGACGACTTCCGTCTTGTCCATGTCCAGCACCTTGGCGGCCTGGGCGATGTACGTGAGTGCGTTGCGCTCGACCTGTTCGATGCTGAGTTGGGGGCGGGTCTTGTTCTTGCCGCTGGGGTCGCCGACCATGGCGGTATAGTCGCCGATGATGAGCACCGCCTGGTGGCCATGATCCTGGAACGCGCGCAGTTTGCGCAGCACGACGGTGTGGCCCAGGTGGATATCCGGGCTGGAGGGGTCAATGCCCAGTTTCACGCGCAGCGGCTTGCCGGCGTCCGCGGACTTGCGCAGGCGTTTGCGCAGCTCCTCTTCGGAAATGACGTCGACCGCACCGCGCAGCAGGTCGGCCAGCTGGTCATCAATCTTCTCGAAGTGGGTCATGGCGAGTCACTGGTCCGGAGTCTGCAGGCTTGCGTCAGAAGTCGATCGCCCGCGACAGGCGTGAGTAGCTGGCTCCCGGCTCAATACGACAACGCTCTGCTACTCATCCTCTTCTTCGCCCACTTCGTCGAACAGCGGGTCGTAATCTTCGAGTTCTTCTTCGTCGTCGAACAGGCGGCCGGCAGCGCCGGGCTTGGGCATCGCGCCATCGCGCCTGAACGGCTCAACCGCTGCCTGGCGCATGGTTTCGTACTCGTCGACATCCGTCGGCTCATTGGCCATGGCGCCCGGGCGCGGCGGATTGGGGTGAGCGTGCGTCTTGCCGGCGGCGACCGATTCCTTCTTCCCACTCGATTTGGCGGCGGACTTCTTCTCGGACTTGGCCTTGCTTGCTGAATTGGTCTTTTGTGCGGACTTTGCCTTCGACGCCGACTTGGCGCCGGCGGACTTGCTCTTTGTGGCGGACTTGCTGGCCATAGACTTCTTCTTCCCGGTTGTGCTTTTCTTGGGTGCGGTTCTGGCTGACTTTGCGCTCTTGCTGCCCGCACCACGGCGGGCTGGCGCCTTACCGGACTTCTTAACGCTTGCAGGTTTCCGCTTCGTCCCGGCTGACGGCTTCCTGGACGATTGCCTGGCAGTCTTCTTGGCGGCGGATTTCTTGACCGATTTCTTGGCAGCCTTGGCGCCCGACTTGCGTACGGGTTTGCTCGGTGCCTCTTTCCGCGGCGCCTTCTTGGCCGATTTCTTTGCCGACTCGGCGGGCTTGGCCGGTTTACGCACGGACTTGCCGCCTTTGGTTTTGCGAATTCCGGACTTGGCTTTTGCTGCCATACAACTCCTCCGGGGTCAGCGGGCTGCAACGAATACTGCCACAGCCCACTAGGAATTCTGGCGGCCTCGTCAAGACTAAAGTCTCGGACCGGCCGGGCAGGCCCGGATCGGAAGCCTTGGCGCATAGTTTTTTTTTGCACCTCACGAGCCGGACACACCGTTTTCCACTACTGCCAACATACCCTCGACACGCGTTGTGGATGTCGCCTGCGCGCTTACTATCGCGGCATGCCGCGCATCCAGTTACTGCCTCCAGAACTTGCCAACAAGATCGCCGCCGGCGAGGTCGTCGAGCGTCCGGCCAGCGTCGTTAAAGAGCTGATCGAAAACGCACTCGATGCCGGGTCGACGCGCGTTGACGTGCAGCTTGTCGATGCGGGCAAGACGCTGATCCGCGTTTCCGACGACGGCCTGGGAATGGACCGCGAAGACCTCGAGCTGGCTTTTGAGCCACACGCCACCAGCAAACTCACCAGCGTGGAAGACCTGTTTCACGTGTTGACGCACGGGTTCCGCGGCGAGGCGCTGGCCAGCATCCAGAGCGTGTCACGGGCGCGGGTCACGACACGCGCTGCCAACGCACCTACCGCGCTTGAACTGGAGAGCTGCGGGGGCGAGCTCAGCGAGATCCGTGAGGCAGCGGGCGCGCAGGGTACGGTCGTCGAGATTCGGGACCTGTTCTTCAACGTGCCCGCACGGCGGCGCTGGCTCAAGGGCGATTCGACGGAATTCAGCCACGTCGTCGAGCTGGTGCAGGCGATCGCGGCCGCCAACCCGGAGGTCGGATTCTCATTGGTCCACGGCGAGCGCAAGGCCTTTGACGTCCCGGCCGGGCAGTCGCAGTCCGAGCGCGTCCGCGACCTTTACGGAGATCGCTTCCGGGAGGGGCTGCTGGAAGTCCATGACTATGAGCCCTATGGGCGCCTGGACGGGTTTGTTGCGCCGCCTGCCATGCACCGCCCGAACAGCAAGGGTCTGCTGCTATTTGCAAATCGGCGGCCAATCAAGGACCGCTCGCTGATCCAGGCTGTGATTCTGGCGTACCGCGAGTTTCTGCCTCCCGGGCGCTATCCGGTGGCGGTGCTGTTCCTGACGGTTGATCCGGACAGCATTGACGTGAACGTTCACCCGGCCAAAACCGAAGTGCGGTTCCTTGAGCACAACCGTCTTTTTTCGCTGGTGAAATCCGCGCTGACGGAGAAGTTGATCAACAGCGGCGTGTTGCCCGCGATCAAGCTTCACAGCCCTGCGCTGCCGCAAGCCAGGCCGGATTCGCCCTTCGAGCCGACATTCGATGTGGCCAGACCCAGGCTGTTCGATGAGCAATCCGAGCAGCGCGCCCGAGACGCGGAGCACCGTTGGGCCGACGCCCGTCGCGTGCTGGACGATGCGATGGGGCCAAGTGTGTCGCGGTTTGAGATCAGGGCGGAGACGGCGGGTAACAGGCAGGAGATTTCAGACACGGCAGAGCAGCCGGGCCGTCCATTGCCGCCGCTGCTCGAGCAGGCCAAGGCGCTGTTTCAGGTGGGTGCAACCTACGTGGTTGTGGAAGTCGCCGACGGCATGGTTGTGATCGACCAGCACGCATACCACGAGCGAATTCTCTATTGGCTGCTCGAGAACCGGATTTCAACCCAGCCGATGGAGCGCCAGCGCCTGCTGGTGCCGCAGCCGCTCGAACTCTCCCTGGCGGCCAGCGATCTGGCCGCTGCGCACCTCGACGCGCTCAAGGAATTCGGCTTCGAGCTGGAGGCATTCAGCACCAACAGCTGGGCGCTGCGAGCCGTTCCGAAATACTCGGTGGGTGGCAAGCACCTGGAGGTTGTGCAGGAAATCCTGGAGGAGCTTGCCCAGGGCCGCAAGCCCGGCACACCTCAGGAAATGCGCAAGAGCATGGTCGAGAGCGTCGCCTGCCACGCAGCCATCAAGGCCGGGGACGTGCTGGAGCCGCAGCAGATCAAGAACCTTTTGCTGCTCGGCGAGACTGTGCCGCATACTTTCAGCTGTCCACACGGCCGTCCAACCACCTACAAGCTCGGCTTCAGTGACCTGGAAAAGATCTTTCACCGGCGCTGATCAGCGGCAGCGTAAACGCCAATCTGTGAACGACGATTGCACGCCGCTCGTGCCGTGCGGTGCAAGCAATACGCTGTAATCTCCTTGCATCAACTGTGCCCGAATGGTCCTATTGTCACCGCGAATTGTCACAACTCCGAATGGTGATTAGTGCTGCTCCGTGTTTCGCCCGTGCTGCTGGTGTGTGCTTTTGCTGCGTGCCTTCAAGCGCAGGCGGTAGGTGATCCTGCACCGGACAAAGCGTTTCTCACGAGCTGGAATCTGGCATCTGGCTATGACGCGCTATCTGACCTGCAGGGCCCCGGGCCGTGCGCACGGCTGGGCGGACCGCCGGCAAACAGGGTCATCATCATAGAGTGGTGGAAGAGCACGTGAGGGCACTGCATAAGCGCCGTGCCGCGCTTTGAAGACTTGCACAATCGCTACCGCGACGATGGGCTGGAGATCATCGGGCTGAACTCAGTGGAGGACGACGCCACCATCGGTGCATTTGTGGCGGCAAATGGCGTGAGCCACCCGGTCGCTCGCGTGGCAGATTCAACCGGCTACAACTTCAGCACTTTCTCCACTTGTTATGCGCTCGATGGTACCGGGACCGTGATTTGGGTCGGAGGATTCAGCGCCATTTCCGACAGTCTGGTCGAGAGCTGGCTGAACAGCGGCAAGCCGCAAAAAGGTGATTCTGAAGAGTCTTCCGGTTGCGTGGTGATCGCGGCGGAGCAGGCGCAGACCGGATGCCTGGGCTGGCCGGTGGTGTTCGGACTGTTTGCAATTCTGGCCTGGCTCGGGAGGGTGCGGATTCGAGAAACTGCGCAAGGTATTCGCCATGAGTCACTTTCAGCGGGAGCAATCAAAGTCAACTGTACCAACGTACCCAACAACTGTGGCGCGCCATCGTGCACGCCCTGATCTGGTCAAAGGAGATGTCATGACTGCAAGATTCCTGCTCTGCATGTTGCTAGCTTCAGCCTGTGGCCTTGTCGGGTCGCTGGCGTCCGCCCAGGTCGTCGACGGTACATTTGAGGCCGGCACGCCATACCTGGCGTGGACTGTCCAAACTTCCACGAATTTCGGCACGCCAATTTGTGATACTACGGCTTGTGGAATCGGGGGCGGAACGGCCGGTCCCGCCGGTGGCGTAAACTGGTGCTGGTTTGGCGGAGTTGCTGCAGCGGAAAACGCTTCCTGCGGGCAGTCGGCAGTCATCCCCGTCGGGACAGTGGCGCTTGAGTTCGAGGCATTCTGGGGAGTTGTTGCAAGCCCGTTCTCCACAACGATGGTGGTCTCCATTGACGGAACAAGCATCGGAACACTCACTGAACCCACGGTCGCGGACAACGTGAACACGTTGCGGAGCATTCCGGTGCCGAGCGCTTTTGCCGACGGCAACACGCATGCCCTGCTGTTCACCTACACCCAGACTGCCACGGTGACGACCAACCTATCCATCGACAATATCGCGTACGTCACAGCGCGAAACGTGCCGACCATTTCCGTTGCCGGCAGCGGTACGCCGAACGAGACCGGTCCGGCCAATGGAACCTACACGATCACCACGACCGGCGCTTTCGCCGCTGACGTGAGCGTTGGATTCAGCATGAGCGGATCGGCCGATACGACCGCGGGGAATGACTACAACATCACCGGCACGGGTGTTTCCTACACCGGCCCGAATGGAACGGCTTCCATTGTTGCGACGCAGACCAGCGTTGCCGTCACCCTGGCAGTTGTCGATGATTCCGCTCCGGAATCTACCGAGACGGCGGTCCTGACTTTGGCTGCGAGCGTGAACTTTCAATACGTCCTTGCGGCGAGCCCAAATGACGCTGCATCGCTGGACATTCTCGACAACGACGGTGGTGGCGGGGCAAGCGTGACGATCCAGACGACTACTCTGCCCGACGCAGTTGAGCTGGTGGCCTACTCCACCGGCATCACTGCGACCGAGACAGGCACAACCGGCCCCTACACCTGGAGCCTTACCGGTGCGCCGGGCTGGCTGTCGATCAGCGGCACGACGCTTAGCGCAACGCTGTCCGGTACTCCGCCGGCTGCCAGCGCGGGAACCATCAACTTCACAATCGTGGTGACAGCCACTTCGTTGGAAACCGATTCTCAGGCTGTGTCGCTGACGATTCTGCCGGCCGGCACGCTTAACATTTCCACGACGAGCCTCCCAAACGGCACGACCGGCACTGCTTACGCCGGAACGGTCGTGGCTACCGGTGGCACCGGCCCCTACTCATGGGCCGTGACTTCGGGAAATCTGCCGACTGGCCTTTCGTTGAACGGCTCCACGAGCACAACGCTCGGCTTCAGCGGCTCGCCTTCAGCGACCGGCACATTCAACTTCACTCTAACGGTGACCGACAGCCTTGCCGCAAATGACCCGCAGGCACTGACCATCGTCATTACGTCTGGCGGCGGCGGTGGTGGCGGTGGTGGTGGGGGCGGAGGCGGTGGTGGGTGCGCCACTGAATCCGGCAGCACTGCACCGTGGCTTGCCCTGTTGTCTGCGATTGCAATCGCAGGTTTCGCAGTTCGTAGGCGTCGCGCGTAAGCTCATGATTGCAGCTCAAACCGGGACGGCTTCGGCCGTCCCGGTTTTGTTTTCAGGACTCTAGATGCTGAGTACTGCGCGCGCGGTGGCCGTGGTGCGTGTGAAGACTTCCTGGGGCGTCAGGCCCCAGATCTCGGCAAGTTTCTCGGCGGTGTGCCTCACGAATGCAGGTTCATTGCGCCGGCCGCGGTGGGGTGCGGGGGTAAGAAATGGTGCGTCGGTTTCTACAACGACGTCTTCCGGCGTCAGCACTTTGGCGGCCTCACGGATCACATCGCACGATCTGTTCTTGAATGTCACCTGCCCGGCGAAGCTGATCTTGAAGCCGAGCGCCTTCCAGCCCAGTGCTTCGTCAGGCCCGTCACTGAAACAGTGCGCGAAGCCCTTCCAGCCGTTGGGGTGTACGCTGCGGATTACGCGCTCACACTGCCTGAATGCCTCCCGGCTGTGGATGCAAACGGGCAGGTCGAGCTCGCCGGCCAGCTCGAGCTGCTGCGCGAAGGCTCGTTCCTGCACGTCGACGGGGTCGGGCGCCTTGACGGTGTCGATTCCCATTTCGCCCATCAGAACCATCTCGGGCTCGGACAGCAGCGACCTGAATTCTGCAAGGGTGGCTGCATCCAGTTTGCCGGCATCATATGGGTGTGCGCCGACGCTGCTGAACACGCGGCCGGGAAACTTGCGCGCCAGCGCCAGGGATTCGCGCCCTCCCTCCGGCAACATCCCGATGCAGACAACCTTTTCGACACCATTGTCGAGCGCGCGCTGCAACATCGACTCACGGTCGAGGTCGTAGTCGCGGAAATTGATGTGGCAGTGGGTGTCGATCAGCATTGGTCTACTTGTTGGCATCCAGCAGCGCGCGGGCCTTCTCCTGCCACGCGGCGAACTCGAAACCGAAGCCGGCCGGTGGGGCGGCGGCTGTCCCCAGCAGGTACTTGTCGAGGCGCTCACGCGCCTGGTCTTTGAACTCCGGCTTGTCCTTTTCCTTGGCCCACATGAATTCGGCTTCGGCCATGTAGAGGTGATTCTCCGGCCATTCCGGCGATTTCTCGAGCGCCGTCTCGAGGTTCTTCTTGCCGTTGCGCAGGCTGCCGATGCTGACCGGCGGTCCGGGCGCACGCAGCTGAAGCACTCCGAACGCTCGCCAAGGGCCGCCGTTGGCGATGTCCTTGTCCGCGTCCATCAATAGCTTCATGTCGGACTCAATGTTCTTGACTGCATCAAGCCCGAAGTCGTGGTCGAGGTCGCCGATGAAACCGGCCAGCACGCCGTGATAGAACGTTGCCTCGGGCGCGTCCGGCTTGAGCTTGAGGGCGGTGTTGGCGTAGGTGATTCCGAGGTTGGCGTGCCGCTCGCGCTCGACGTTGTCGTTGGAATACTCGGCAAGCCATGCTTCCGTGCGGGCTGCCTTCCACAACGCTTCATAGCTGCGGGCGGATTCGTAGTCCAGCGCGCGGGCATACATGGAGGAGCTGAGCCTTACTCGCTCAAGCGTCCTCGGCGTTTCATCGAAGGCGGCTCCGGCGTCGCGCGCGATTTCGGCCGGGTCGATGTCCGTGCCTTCCTTGTTGGCGTTGTTGTGCAGAGTCTCGGTTGTCACCTGCTTGCACGCGGACGGAAACACCAACAACGCCGCAAAGGCGGCGAGTGCCACGATCAATCCAACTGCTACTTGGTGTCGTACCACTTGGCGACCTTCTCAAGGCGAGCGTCTACAGGCGCAGGGAATTTCGGAGACTGCAGGTTCTCGCCGAGTTTCTTGCCGGCTTCATTCTGGTCGAGCGCGCCTAGCACCTTCTTCAGGTCCGCCCGCTTGTCGCCCAGTCGACCGTCGACTTCCACGACCAGGTCCTGGGGAAGCAACTCGCTCTGCAGGCCTGTCTTGAGTGATTTCAGGTCCGAGTCCTTGGCGAAAATCTCGAGCGTTGCGCGGTCGACGAGTACGAAATCGGGCGCGCCGTCTTCCTTGTCAATGATCTCATAGCCAGCATCGGCGAGGTTGTCGTATTGCACCCACTCGATCGGCTTCGCGCCTTCCGGTGCCCGCAGGACGGCCTTGTTCAGCCAATCGAGGTCGGCGGTCATGGAAGTAGCGACTTTCTTGCCGGCCGGGTATTCCTTCATCTCGGCTGCGCCGACGAGCGAGTACTGCTCGCCATCCTTGCCGCCGCGCTGCGCCTCCGCGAGCGCGGTCAGTTTCAGGTCGGCCTTGTGCGAGAAGTAGAACCCCGGGCTGACAATTGCCACGCCGACAGGCTTCTTCTCATCCGCAAAGAGCTTCAATGCGTCGGCGGGCTTGTTGCGTACGCCGAGGCGCGTGAAGTCAGCGCCGGCGACGTTCTTGTCCAGGTAGTCGGCCAGGCTGTCGATTGTTTCGCCCGCCTTGTCGTCGGTCGCGTACTTTTCGCCCAGCTTGTAGACCACCAGCCCGAATTCGGCTTTGGCAGCGTCTTCGGCGTTTACGCATGCGACCGCAATAATCAGAACGGCAATAGCTGTGGTCCAGCGTGTCATGGGTGTCTCGCTTCCGGCCCGCTTCTTCAACGTTCTTTAAACGCTCAGACTCTGCGTCCTCGTTCATTAAACCAAGCAAGTACTACCGGCACGACATAGTAGCTGCCCAGCACGCCGGACAGGCACCCCACGACAAGAACCAGGCCGAGTGAAACGATACCGAGATGGCTGGCTGTCACGAGCGAGCCAAAGCCCAGCAGCGTGGTCATGCCGCACAGCAGACATGCGCGGCGCGTCTGTCGCAGCGTCCGACGCGCGTCGCCGTGCCGCTGGCTGTGCACCAGATAGACGCCGGCGTCGACGCTGGTGCCGATCAGGATGGGCACGCCGAAGAAATTGGCGAAGTTGAAACTCAGGTCCGTCAGCGTCATCACACCCAGCAGGATCGACAATGCCGACAGCAGCGGCAGCAGCGCGATTCCGACGGCAAGGGGGCGGCGCAGGTCTACAAACAGCAGCAGGAAGATCGCAATGAATGCATACAGGACGCTGCGCCCGAAGCCTTCCACGATGAGCGTGCCGCTTTCCTGGATCTGGATCGTGACGCCCGTAGCCTCCGGGTCGGCATTCAGGATCGCTTCATTGAATTCGGCGGCCAGTTCGCGTTCCCAGACATTCTTGGCCGGGTAGACGTACAGGGCATAAACCGTCTTGCCGTCGTCGTCCGTGCCAACGTAGCGCGAGCGCAGCACCGGCGGCAACGTGTCGGCCGTGATCGGCGGCGGGGCGGAGTCATGCTTCAGGTCAGTCATCAGCTTGACCAGGTTGCCGAAGAACGCCGGCTCAACCTGTGCCAGCCGCACATCGACTCCGTCGGGGCGCTGGTTGCACAGCTCGATGATTTCCTGCACCTGGACTGCCGCGGGCTCAAATGCCTTGTTGAACTTGTCGCCGCGCGTCTGCAGCTGGCGCAGCGCGGCCTGGAGCCTGCGGGCCGCGCTTCGAAGTGACTTGGCGTCACTGGGATTGCCGACCGTCTTGAATGTGTCCGGCAGCATCTTGTGAATGCCTGCCAGGGTCTCGCGTTTGGCCTGCTCATCGCCAGGAAGGATGCTTTCAGTGCTGCGTACGATTCCCTGGCTCGTGAGCGCATCGTACTGCGCCTGTAGCTTTCTCAGGTCGTCGAGCGAATGACTGGTGCTAACCGCATAGCTGGAGCGCTGGTCGTGGTCGATCAGCAGCCTCTCCCAGTGGATGCCTTCGCTGCTCGGGTCATTCAGGTCAAGCAGGTTGTAGTCGAACGGTACCCAGCCACGCGCAAACTCAAGTCCGCTGGTTGCCACGCCCGCCACGATCAGCAGCGCCACCACCAGTGCGCCGAGCTTGTGGCCTCGGCCTGCTGCCGGGTGAGGCTCAGCCGCCTGTGCCGAGTCCTGTGCCGCCATTGTGTCGCGCAGGGCCGGGTCGCCATCGCCCAGGCGCCGACTGTCCACAACCACAAGCATGGCGGGGAACACCAGCAGCATCGCGACCAGGCACAGCATGATACCGATGCCGCAGATGATCCCCAGCTCTGCCAATCCAAGGAAGTCGGTGAACGCGGCGGTGCTGAGCGCGGCGGCCGTGGTGACCGCACCAAGCACAGTCCCCATGCCGATTTCGCGGTAGACCTCGACCAGCGCATCGCGGACGCCCATGCCGCGTTCGATGCCGTGGCGATAGTGCGCCAGCAGGTGGATACCGAAGTCGATGCCGAGCCCGACCAGCACGACACCGAACACCATCGCGAATATGTTCAGGTGGCCGATCAGCAGTGTCGTCGCGCCGATGGTCCAGCACAGTGCGAGCACCAGCGAGATCACCGCCAGTGCAGGGCGTACGAAGCTTCGGAACGCGAACACAAACATCAGACCGACTGCAAAAATCGCAAAGACCGTCGCAATCGTCATGTCACGGCTGCTGGCTGCCATCTCGTCGCTATAGATCACCGGGCGGCCCGACAGGCCGATCGCCAGCTTGGGGTGCGACGGTTGAATCTTTGCGATCACCTCACGCGCGTAGGCCAGCGGCTCCTGGACCTGGTTGAGCGCGCCGGTGTCCTTGGTCGGCCGGATGGCCACCAGCAGCAGCCGACCCTCCCACAGGAAGAAATAGCCGTCCTTGTCGAGCGCCGGGTCGCTGCTGTCGAACGCGAACAGGTCCTTCATCGGCGGCTCGTCGGCGGGCGCGGCGAGGTTGTCGTGGACGGATTGCAACAGCTTGGCCATCTCGCTGCCTGCGCGGGTCAGCGACGCGTCGTCGGGCGCCTGGTCAAGAGAGCCTTCCTCAATTCCGCGTCGCATGCCGAGCAGCAGCGACGGGTAGCGGGGCTCTTCGGCGAGCTGTTCAATCAGCGGCTTGCCGGCCTGCACCTGCTGGCTGATCGACTTCAGGTCTTCCTGCGGCAGGTACAGCATGCGGGTGCCGCCAAAGCCTTGCGGGTCAACTCGATCGACGATCACGGGGAAGAACTCGGGTTTCTTGCGCAGCTCGGCCACGACCTGCGCTGCTGCGGCTTTCATGTCTCGGCGCGTGAGTTCCCCGGGGATGCCTGGGTTGTAGTCGGGATGCCCGATGGGGCCGGGCGCGGGTGCGACCATCAGCAACATGAGTTCCTGGTCGCCGAAGTTGCGCATGAACTTGAGGAAGCGTTTGTTGTAGTCGGCGTCGGGTGCGACGAGCGCGTTGCGGTCGGTGACGAACTCCAGGCTCATGGCGGTGTAGATCACGGACGCCAGGGCAGCGACCAGCGCGATCGCGACAATGATCAGCGCGCGTCGACACACGAAGCGTGCGAGCGCCATCAGCGCACGTTGCCGCCTGCCGGTTTTGGGCTCGTCTGCCACATGCGCAATCTAGCAAGCCATGGCGTGCGCGCGACGTGTGGCAGGGCACGGCGGGGTCGCTACACTTCACCCATGAAGACGGCGTTCGTCACTGGTGCCAGCGGGTTCATCGGCTCAGCGGTAGTGCGTGAACTGTTGCGCGACGGCGTGCGGGTGCGCGTGCTGATGCGCCGCGGTTCGGATCGGCGGACAATCGACGCACTCGACGTCGAGGTCATAGAAGGCGACCTGCATGACATCACGGCACTCAGCAAGGGACTCGTCGCTGCGGACGCGTGCTTTCATGTCGCCGGGATGAACAACATCTCGCTGCGCGGGCGCGACGAGATCAAGGCAATCTATGAGGCCAATGATCGCGGTGCGGGCATCGTGCTCAGGACCGCAGCCGAGGCCGGCTGTACGGCCATTGTCCATTGCAGCTCGGTCGTTGCCGTCGGCCGGCCGCCGAAGGGTGAAGATCGGCACGCGAACGAGACGGATCTCGCTCATGAGCACGAGCTGAGCGTCCACTATGCCCGCAGCAAGTTGATGGGTGAGCTGCGTGCGAAGAAGCTCGCGGATGAAGGCGCGCCGGTTGTGATCGTCAATCCGAGTGCACCGATGGGTCCGTGGGACGTGAAGCCGACCAGTACCGGGCGCGTCGTGCTGGACTTCATGCGCGGAAAAATGCCCGGCTACATGGAGACCGGGCTGAACGTGATCGACGTAGACGACTGCGCACGCGGGCACATCCTCGCCGCGCAGAAAGGCAGGCCCGGTGAGCGATACATCCTGGGCCACGAGAACCTGCCGATCCTGAAGATTTTCCAGTTGCTGGCCGATATCACCGGGCTGCCGGCGCCCGGTTTCAAGGTGCCAAAAGCCGTCGCGCTGGCGACCGGTTTCTTCAGCGAGCTGAAGTCGAAGGTGACGGGCAAGCCGCCCGTGGTGCCGCTCGCGGGCGTGCGCATGGCCCTCCAACCGATGTGGTACGACAACGCCAAGGCCATTGAGCAACTCGGTCTGCCAACTAGGCCGATCGAGGAAACCCTGCGCCGCGCCGCCGCCTGGTTTGTTGAGCACGGCTATGTCGACGCGCCACCGAAAGAGCTCGGGGCACAGGCAAATTGAGAAACCCGGGGCTATGCCCCGGGTTCTCTTTGGTGCCCAGCGTGGGGTCTGGACTCAGGCTCGCCGTCTGCGGAATTCGGCGCGCCTCCAGCATTCCCTGGGTCAACCTCATACGCCTGCCGGTGCGGTGGAAGACGCTGTTGCTGACCTGGAGTGAATGTACCGCGACACAACTAAAAGCTCGAATTCCGGTCGGACTTTGACTCGCGGAATTGCGAGTGAGCCAATCGGGGGATCACGAAACTGCACGGCCGGATGCTACGGCTTCCAGATCAGGGCAAGGCTTCAATCATCACCGTATCGCCGCTGAGGACGTCCTGCTCCTCGGCGCTGCGGACCATCAGTACGCTGCCGAGAGGATCGATCAGCTCATGCACGCGGTTGGCGACTTCCTGCGAGTTGGTGTCCGTGGGCATCTGCATGCCGATGATGGTCAGGTCTGCATCACCGCTGGTGCGGGCAATGGCCTCGGCGATGGTTTCGCCGTCCCTGCGCACGACGGGCTTCGGTGAGGCCTTTACACGCACTTCGGCCAACAGCTTGACCAGCCGCTGTCGAGTCGTCTCCGCATCTGCCTCATTGTCCGAGACCTGCAGCAGGCGAATCTTCGCACCGGCCCAGTCGCGGTGGCCGCGAATGATGTGCGCAAGCAGCAGCATCAATTCGCCGTTGCGGGACTTGCCGCCCCACCAGACGTCAATGCGCCCCTGCTCACCGTAGCCGCGGCTGCTGTCGTAGCTCAGCAGCAGAACTGACTTTCGAAGCGAGCTGAACACGGGGATCAGCGCGGCCTGCTTGGACAGGCCCTCAGGCGTCTCGCTCAGGCCCATCAGGATTGTATTCGGCTCGAGCCCGGCCAGCCCGTGCGATTGCGCAACGGTGATTGCGCCCTCGAAGAAATCAGCCGCGAGCTGGCATTCGGCGAAGCCGTCCACGTCCTGCTCACGCAGGAACTTGGCGATGGCGTCGCGCCGTTCATGGCGGACGCCTGTCAGCGCAAGCCGGCCGACGTCGCCCACCACGATCTCGACGAACGACAGAATTCCCTGCCCGCGCAGCAACCAGCGGCCGATCTGCACCAGGTGTTTGCGATTGCGCGGCTGGCCGGTGAAGGCGATCACGTTGGGACGCCAGTTCTTGGTGCGCTTTGGTGCGGCCTCGAGCTTGAGCAATGAGTGGCGTGCCACACTGGCCCAGATACCGCTGCGCAGGTCGCCGAATTCGGTCTTCAGTGAGCGGCGCTCAAGCATCACGAACACCAGTCCGATAACCACTATGACCACAAGCGTCGCGGGTACATTGATCAGGAACATCACGGCGAAGCAGGCCAGTGCACCGACGATTGAGACGGACCAGTGCAGCTGGAATGTCGGCCGATAGCTCGGGTTGCCGATCAGTTTTTCGATGCCGGCGGCCAGGTTCATCGTGCCGTAAGTGCTCAGGAAAAACATCGTAATGATGGTCGCGACAAAGTTCAGGCTGCCGGCCCACACGATGCCGACTGCGATCGCGGTTGTGACCAGCACTGCGGCGCGTGGCTCGGTCTTGTGGCCGAGAAGGCTGGAAAGGAAGTGCGGCACCACGCGGTCCGTGGCGAGTGCCTGCAGGGTCCGCGGTGCGGCCAGAACGCTGCCGAGCGCTGAGCTCAGGGTCGCTGCCCAGACACCGACGAGTACCAGTTTCAGGTGCGGCCAGATGGCGATGTCCTGCATGACAAGGTTGTTGGTCAGCAGGTCGTGGCGGTTGCTGGTCAGGCTGACCCAGATCGTGCTGGTGATGTAGATGACGGCCGTGAACGCGATGCTGAGCAGCGTGCCGCGCGGAATCGCCTTGCCGGGGCTCTTCAGGTCGCCCGACATGCTGGCGCCGACCATGATGCCCGTGACGGCCGGGAAGTAGACTGCAAACACGACCCAGAAGCCCTGTGGCTGGGCCAGCTCACGCTGGATCGCGTTCTCAATGGTCAGGTGCAGGTCGGGGTCGACTGCGCCCAGTACCGGCTCAAGCGGCCCTGTCCAGCCGCCGAAGTAGAAACTGGCAATCGCGGCCAGCAGTACGGCAAGCACGCCGTACTGGACCTTGATGGCGAAATCAGCCCCAACCCAGGCCAGCAAGCCGAACGCCAGCACAATGCCGGTGCTGATCCAGCGGGCCCAGGGGTAGACGTCCGGCACGACCCACTCCAGCGCCTCGGTGAAGCCGATGACATAGAACGCGACGGAAACCGCCTGCGAAAGAAACAGCGGAATGCCAATTGAGCCGCCGAACTCGAGGCCCAGGGTGCGCGTCAGGATGTAGTACGCCCCGCCGGTGCGTACCGTCATGCTGGTGGCGACGGCCGAAAGCGACAGGCCGGTCATCAGTGAGATGGCGTTGGCAACGACGACAATGATCAGCGCCCCGACCATGCCCACCTGGCCGACGACCCAGCCGGTGCGCAGGAAGTAGATCAGGCCGAGGATCGTCAGCACGTTGGGCACGAAGACACCGCCAAAGGTGCCGAACCGTGCCTTCGCTGACTGGGAGGACGCGCTGTCTGCCATATAGACCGCCGCCGGGACGGGGGTGACTATGCTGGTCACAGGCGTCGTTGCAACGGTAAACTCGCGATCCCCATACCGCCGGCTGCCGAAGTAATTTGCAATTTCCGGCCGTACGGGCAATAATATAACGACATTATGCAAAGGCGGGGCGTGTCGCATGCAGGCCACAAGATTGCAGCAAGGGTGAACTGGCTGGAGCGCCTGCCGGCCGGCCCTTGCGTGTTGGTAGGTGAGCACTTCACGCCGATGGACGCGGCGTTGATCCGGAAGTTCCTGCCGGGCGAGACGCTGATCATCGCGAACGCAAGTTACGCATCCGCCGCACCGGATGTCCTGGTGGGGGACTCAAATGACCCTGCCAAGCGGCAAGCACTGCAGTCGGCAATCGCAGAGGGCAGGCGCATCTGCGTGCTGATCGACGCGCACCTCGGCAAAGGCGGCGACATCCCGGCCTTGCAAGCGGCACTTCAGCTTGGCGGGCCGGTTGTACCGATCTGTTTCGATGGGCCCTGGTCGAACCGATACAAGCAAGGCCCCGAAGACTATCTGCTTCCGCGGCGGGGGGCGCTTCCCGTCAGCCTGAGCATCGGCATGCCGACCGATGCCGCGGGCTTCCACAAGGCGCTGCTTGAGCTTGAGGCCGAGGTCTGGCTGGCACGCAAAGGCGACCTGCAACCGCTTTCGTTCAGCATGGTCCAGCGTCTGCGTGAAGCACCGGACAAAGTGGCGATGGCCGATCCCGTGCGCGGTGAGGTGTCGCGCATCAAGGCGCTGACCGGCGCAGTCGCGATCGCGCGCGCCATGCGGGCACACTGGGGCGACCAGCAGCGGGTAGGGATCCTGCTTCCGCCGAGCGTCGGCGGCGCGCTGGCCAACATGGCGGCGATGTTGCAGGGGCGCACGGTCGTCAACCTGAACTACACGACTGGTGCCGAAGGCATGGAGTGCGCCGTAAAGCAGGCGGGTCTCAAGAGCGTGCTTGCCAGCAAGCAGTTCCTGCGCAAAGCCAAGCTCGAGCCGCCGGCGAACGTCGAGGTGATCTACCTCGAAGATGTCGCTCGAGGTATCGGCGGATTCGGCAAACTGCTGGCGCTGCTGGCCGCGAAGTTCCTGCCCAGCAGCATGCTGCTTTCGTTTGCCGGCAAGCGTCGCGACGCGTCGATGGACGACGACCACGCCATCATCTTCAGCAGCGGAAGCACGGCCGAGCCGAAGGGCATCCCGGTCACGCACTTCAACATCGTCAGCAACATCGAGCAGGCCGCGCGCGCCCTCGACCTGGATGAGCACGACGGGCTGCTCCACATGCTGCCCTTCTTCCATACCTTCGGGAATCTGCTGCTGTGGGCCGGCCTTTACTGGGGCGCGGCGATGTACTTCCTGCCCAACCCGCTGGATGCCGATGCCGTCGGAGAGACGACGCAGAGACACAAGGCCAGCATCCTGGTGGCGACGCCGACCTTTCTGCAGATCTACTGCAAGAAGTGCACGCCGGAGCAGTTCAAGAGCCTGCGGATCATCGTTGCAGG
Source organism: Planctomycetota bacterium (assembly GCA_020425605.1). Classification (GTDB taxonomy): domain Bacteria; phylum Planctomycetota; class UBA8742; order UBA2392; family UBA2392; genus JACKID01. Next base: position 44,722 of record JAGQRH010000024.1, read on the forward strand.
GGCAGAGAAGTTGCCTCAGCCGTTCGCGGCCCGATGGCTGGAGAAATACGGCGTCCCGATCTCGGAGGGCTACGGCTGCACCGAATGCTCGCCGGTCATCTGCGTCAACGCGCCGGATTACCTCAACCAGCGCGGGAGCCTGAATGGCGGCGTCGGACGACCGCTGCCGGGTGTGCAGATCAGGATCGTCGACCCGGATACGCGCGAGCCCGTCACTCCCGGCGAGCCCGGCCTGGTGCTGGTGAAGGGGCCGAACGTGATGCGCGGCTATCTCGATCAGCCGGAGAAGACAGCCGCCGTGCTGCAGGACGGCTGGTACTCGACAGGCGACCTCGCGAAGCAGGATGAGGACGGCTTTCTGATCATCACGGACCGGCTCAGCCGCTTCAGCAAGATCGGCGGCGAGATGGTGCCCCACGGCAAAGTGGAAGAAGCCCTGCACGCCGCCATTAGCGCGACCGAACAGGTGTTTGCCGTGACCAGCATCCGTGACGAAAAGAAGGGCGAGCGGCTGGCGGTGCTGCATTGCCAGTGCGAGCACGAGATCGAGTTCGTGCTGAACGAGCTGAAAGGCCAAGGCCTGCCGAACATCTTCATCCCCAAGCCGCGAGACTTCGTACCGGTGGAGGCCCTGCCCGTGCTCGGTACCGGCAAGATGGATCTAAGGGCCATGAAGCGCATCGCCGAAGAGAAACTCAACGGCAGTTGAACCACGATTCTGCACCAATCCCCACGAATCTGGTGCACGCGTGCATGGTGTAGTATTCGTGTCGATTCGTGGAGATTTGTGGCTAAGGCCTCCGATGTTCGGATTCATCAAACGCTGGCGGCGTGACAAGATTCGGCAGAAGCCGTTCCCGCCCGCGTGGGTCGATATCCTGCGCAAGAACATGGGCCTGTACCCGAGCCTGACGGCCGAAGACCAGGCCGAGTTGCACAGGCACATCCAGGTCTTCACCGCGGAGAAGTACTTCGAAGGCTGCCGCGGCGTGGAGATCACCGACGAAATCCGCGTCACGATCGCGGGCAACGCCTGTCTGCTGCTGCTGCACCGTGAGACGGACTACTTCCGCGAGTTGCTGACGATCCTGGTTTACCCGAGCGTCTTCTTCGTCGAGCACAAGGAAGTGGACGAGCACGGCTTCGAGATGACCGAGGTGATGGAGAACGCCGGCGAAAGCTGGGACCGCGGCAACGTGATCATCGCATGGGACACAGCCAAGCGCGGCGCACTCGACCCGCGCGACGGACTGAACGTCATCCTGCACGAGTTCGCCCACCAGCTCGATTCCGAGGCGGGCGACGTGGACGGTGCGCCCGAAATGGAATCCCGCGAGCAGGCCGAGCAATGGGCGGACGTGTTCAGGCTCGAGTACAAGCGACTGTGCGACGACGTTGACAGCAACATCGAGACGCTTATCGATGAGTATGGCGCCACCAACCCGGCTGAGTTCTTTGCGGTGTGTGTCGAGACGTTCTTTGAAAAGGCGCACCAGCTGAAGGAGCATCACCCCAAGCTCTACGCCGCGCTAAGCCGCTACTTCAAACAGGACCCGGCCAGTTGGGAGCGCACGGCGGCGGGATAGGCGTGGCTTTGGTTTGTATTCGCCAGTCGCAGTTGGACATGTTTGCTGCGGCGAAGAGCGGACCATTTTTCTTGTTCGACGGTCGGTTGGCGTTCTAGACTAAGAATCCCCTCGCCCCGATCGGGAAGTAACAGATGTGGCGACTGGCGACTCTGATTCCATTGTTCCTTGCAGCTTGCGCAGCTCCGGCCGTCCACTCAGGTCCGGACCGAGTGCAGGATGATCCGTACGCCACGACTGGAGAGAAGGCGGCGGCCGAATTAAGCAGCGCCGAACGTTCACAACTGGCCGACTCGCTGTCGCGAGACCCGGAGTTCGACGATGCTTTCAAGACGCCCGCGCGCCTCCATACCGAAAAGGAGTTGTTGTGGGTGTTTGGTGCGCTTGATTCTCCTCGGAGTTGGCGTGAGTGTAGTGAGGAGGATCGGCGCCGAATTCTGAACGAACTGTCCAAGCAGGACAGTGAATGGGCCACCGAGAGGCTAGGGCTGCTGCAAACCGGAGAACTGCAGCCGTCTGACCTGGATTCGGACGAAGCCCGGGTAACTCACGAAATGGACGAGGCCTTACTGAGAGTTGAGCTGAAGTCTCGCCTTGCGCGTCGGGGCGCCTACTCGAACGATGGAGGCTGTGCGCCCATGCCGTTCGGACAAAGCATGTTCGGTCCTTGGGACATCGGGCGGCGCCCTTCAAATCCCTAGCTGAGCTGCACCGGCTGCGGGATAACCCGGGCTGCGAAGCCCGGGTTTAGTTCCCGCTCGTCGCCGGTCGTGATCCCTATGCCTTCGCCATACGGCGCAGGACCGTGTGAAGAATGCCGCCGTTGCGGTAGTACTCGACTTCCATGGCGTTGTGGAGGCGGCAGGTGACTTCGAACTGCTTGCCGCCGGCCTTCACAATCAGTGTCTGCTTGGGCTTCACGTCGTTGGGCACTTCAATGTCGAACACTTCGTCGCCCTTGAGCCCGAGGCTGGCCGCGTTCTCGCCGTCCTTGAAGGTCAGCGGCAGTACGCCCATGCCGATCAGGTTGCTGCGGTGAATGCGTTCGTAGCTCTCAGCGATCACGGCCTTGATGCCCAGCAGCAGCGTGCCCTTGGCCGCCCAGTCGCGGCTGCTGCCCATGCCGTAGTCCTTACCCGCCAGCACGATCAGCGGTGTCCCGGCCTTGATGTAGTGCTCGCTCGCCGGGTAGACGTAGCGGACCTTCCCGTCCGTGTAGTCGGTCGTCCAGCCGCCCTCGGTGCCCGGCGCCAGCTGGTTGCGAATGCGCTTGTTGGCGAACGTCCCGCGCATCATCACTTCGTGGTTGCCACGCCGGCTGCCGTAGCTGTTGAAGTCCTTCTTCTCGACGCCGTGCGACAGCAGGTACTCACCCGCCGGCGTCTTCGGGTCGATGCTTCCCGCCGGTGAGATGTGGTCCGTCGTAACGGAATCCGCCAGCTTCAGCAGGCAGCGTGCGCCCTTGATGCTCTCGATCGACGCGGGGTCGGTTGCCATGTCCATGAAGAAGGTCGGTTCCTGAATGTAGGTGCTCTTGGCGTTCCAGTCGTACAGCGCGCCGCCGCTCGGCTTGATGGCCTTCCATTCATCGCCGCCGCCTTCGAATACGCCTGCGTAGCGCTGCTGGAACTGCTCCCGCGTGACGGCCTTGAGGATCGTCTCCTCGATCTCTTTCTGCGTCGGCCAGATGTCCTTCAGATAGACGTCCTTGCCTTCGCTGTCCTTGCCGATCGGGTCGGCCGACAGGTCGATGTCCACCGTTCCCGCCAGCGCGTAGGCCACAACGAGCGGCGGGCTGGCGAGATAGTTCGCCTTCACGTCCGCGTGCACCCGGCCTTCGAAGTTGCGGTTGCCGCTCAGAACGCTGGCTGCCACCAGGTTGTGTTCGCGTACGGCGTTGCCGATGGCTTCCGGCAGCGGGCCGGAGTTGCCAATACAAGTCGTGCAGCCGTAGCCGACAATGTCGTAGCCCAATTTCTCAAGGTCATCCAGCACGCCCGCCTTCTTCAGGTAGTCGGTTACTACCTGGCTGCCCGGCGCGAGACTGGTCTTCACCCACGGCTTCTGCTTCATGCCGCGCTTCACCGCGTTGCGCGCGAGCAAACCCGCGCCGAGCATTACGCTCGGGTTGCTTGTGTTCGTGCAGCTTGTGATTGCGGCGATCACCACCGCGCCGTGGTTCAGCTTGAACTTCTGGCCGTTGTACTCCACGTCCACACCCGGCTCGTCGGTGACGGCCGTCGCGACGCCGTTTTCCTTCCTGGCTGCCGCGGCCCCGCCTTCATCGGCCATGCTGCCGACACGTGCGGCCGCGGCTTGCGATTTGACGCCAAAGGTGTCGGCGAGATCCTTGTGCCACTGCGGCTTCATCGAGTCGAGGTCGATGCGGTCCTGCGGGCGCTTCGGCCCGGCGAGCGCGGGCTTCACGTCCGCGAGGTCGAGGTGAAGCTCGGCGCTGTAGCTGATCTTGCGCGAGGCGTCGCGCCACAGGCCCTGCTCGCGGCAGTACAGCTCGACGGTCTTGATCAGGTCGTCGTCGCGCCCGGAAAGCTGCATGTAGTCCAGTGTGTGCTGGTCCACGGGGAAAAAGCCGCAGGTTGCGCCATATTCGGGGGCCATGTTCGCGATCGTCGCGCGCGTGGCGAGCGACATGTCGTCGAGCCCGCTGCCGTAGAACTCGACGAACTTGCCGACCACGCCGTGGGCGCGCAGCATCTGGGTGACGCGCAGCACCAGGTCGGTCGCGGTCGCGCCTTCGGGCAGCTTGCCCTTCAGCTCCATGCCGACGACTTCGGGAACCAGCATGGCAACCGGCTGGCCGAGCATCACCGCTTCGGCCTCGATGCCGCCGACGCCCCAGCCCAGCACGCCAAGCCCGTTGATCATGGTCGTGTGGCTGTCGGTGCCGACGAGTGAATCCGGGAACAGCGTGCCGTCCTTTTCCCAGACGACTTTGGCGAGGTACTCGAGATTCACCTGGTGGACGATGCCGGTTGCGGGCGGGACGACGCGGAAATTGTCGAAGGCGGTCTGGCCCCACTTGAGAAATTCATAGCGCTCGTTGTTGCGCTCGAACTCGATGCGGCTGTTGGTGGCGAGAGCGTCCTGGCTGCCGAACGCGTCTACCTGCACGGAATGGTCGATCACGAGGTCGCAGGGCACCAGCGGGTTTACCTTCTGCGGGTCGCCGCCCATGCGCTTCATGGCCGCGCGCATGGCTGCGAGGTCGACTACCGCGGGCACACCGGTGAAATCCTGCAGGACCACACGCCCGGGCATGAAGTTGATCTCGACGTCCTTTTGCGTGATCGTCTTCGCGTCGTAGTTCGCGAGCGCCTTGACGTCGTCTTCTGTGTAGGCTTCGCCGTCGAGGTTGCGAAGAATGCTCTCAAGCAGAATCTTGATCGTGTACGGCAGATTCGCCGAGCCGGCAATTTTGTCGAGCCGGTAGATCGTCTTGTCACCAAGCGGAGTCTTAAGCGTTGCGCGTGCATCGTCCCGGATAGTCATCTCGTCCCCTTGTCACTTGTCTCACAGCCCAACGAAGTCACTGTGCCCCTTATGCCATACGGGGGGCGGTTTTGCACCGTTGCCGCCGATGCCCGTCTGTGCTGCAATGTCGGCAGATGAAGCAATCGGATTCGCACGACGAATTGTCCATCAACTTCGAGCTGGGGCTCTATGAGCTAGGTCGAACGTTGTATCCCCGCTCGCGCCGCGTGCTGGACGGGCTCGTGGTTACGTATGCCGCGGCCGGGCGGCATGAGGATGCCTTGAAGGCGTCGGCCGAGCTGCTGCAGGCCGACCCCGAAAACGCACGTTACCACTACAACTACGCCTGTGGACTGTGCTGCCTCGGCCGAATCGAAGAGGCCTTGGTGGCGCTCGACAAGGCCTGCGCGTTGGGCTTCAAGGACTTCGAATTCCTGACGAATGACCCGGACCTCGCGCCGCTGCGCGATTGCCCGCAATTCCGCGAGTTCCAGAAGAAGGCACTGGTGCAGCGCAGCCAGCGCCTGAAGCGGACCGAGCCGGGCTAGTCCAGCGACCAGAGCCTGAATTCAAGCAGGTCACCACCCACACGCTCGACCACGTAGGTGTGTTTGCTGCCGACGTTCCAGGCGGTGACGATACGGCCGAAGTTCTCGGGCGCCCCGTCCGGTGTGGGCTGCTTGGTCAGCTCGCCGGCGCGGTAGGCGAGCAGTTGATCGCCCTGCTGAATCAGGTCCTTGTCGCCGACATGTGCGGCCAGCTCGTAGGCCGCCTGCCCCGGTTCGGGAGCGGGAAGTAGGGTCACGGTGGTACCGTCGATCATTGCATCGCCCGCCAGAACCGCACCGCCACGACAATGAACGAAGCCAGCCTTCAACGGGGCGTCGCCAATCTTGAGCGGTGTCACCGTGGAGCCATCGGCTGCAAACACCTGTGTCGTGCCTGCCTTGTTCTCGGCCACGAAATAGAGCCCGTTTGTGTTGGCGGCCGCGCGCGCGCCGTCGTCCCACGGGTAGATCTTGCTGGCCTGGCTGTGGCGAACCGGCTTGAGTTCGTCCCCTGCCACGGTCCAGATTCCGGCCGACTTGTCGTTGTGAATGATGTTGAAATACAGGTGTCCGGCGGCCCGGACGCTGAGGATGCGCTCAACCTGCTGGTCGTAGCTTTCAACGCCGTTTCGCTCCCAGCAGGGCACGAAGACGCCTTCCTTGAGCCAATAGAAGTCGTATGTGCCCGCGGAATAGAACGCGACCAGCAGCCGGTCATCGATCCACCAGGCGTAGCTTGCGCCGCCGTGGTTGGCCTTGTCGGACAAGACCAGCGGCTCGGCCGTGGTGCCTTTGATTTCGTAAAGGCTGTTGCGGCCTTCGTAATCGGTGTCGTACAGGAAGACGCGATCGCCGCCGCGCGTGATGCGCGCACGCATCGAGAATGCCTTGCCGTTGTTGAGGCGTACCTGCTCGGCTTCGGCGCCCTTGAGCCGCCAGAATTCGTTTACCCCGTCCTTCACGTAAGTGATGAAGGTGGCGCCGGCGGCCTGCACCAGCTCAAGGCTGACGCGCTTGCTGTTGCCGCGCTTGTAGCCCAGTACGGGGCTGACGACCTTGCCGTCGATGTACCAGACCGGCGGGTCTTCGGTGAACTGGTCGCCGCCCAGGAAATAGGCCGAGCCGTCCGGGCGTACTTCCGGTGCGCCGCCGCGGCGGGAAACCTCCACGCGAAAGGGCTTGCCGTCGTTGGCGTTGACGCGGGTGAGCGCCAGTGCTGCGTCCTGGGCCGACGGTTTGGTGACCGCCGACAAAGAGAGCAGTAGCAGCAGGATCAGAGAAAGTGCGCGAAGCAACATCAGCGCCCTGGGGGCCAACACGGGGGATGTAGTGTAGTTGGCTGGTGCAAGTACGGCAGCCCCTATCCGGAGTTTGCCCACACCGTTCCCTTTCGGGCAGGGGGCTGTATCTTCACGCCCATGCTCTGGAAAATTCGACTGATTCCGACTCAGGGTGCCAAGAGCCCCGAAAGTCTGCGGGTTGCAAAGCGGCTCGCCGCTGCCGGCGTGCAAGCCGACGGCGTCGTTCACCACCGTCTCTTCCTTATAGAGGGGCTGATCAGCGAGGACGAAGCTGATCGTGTGGCCAACAGCCTGCTTCGAGACCCGGTGCTGGAAAGGGCCGAAGTGTTTGAGGGCACCGCCGCCGAACCCGAAGGTGAGCGCCTTTACCACATCATGCGCCGCACGGGAGTGATGGACCCCGTTGAGGCCTCGCTCACCCGCGCGCTTCGAGACATGGGTGTTGAGCCCGACGCCGTGAAATCGGCCGACCAGTACGTGTTCAAGGATAACCCGAGCGCGCAGGACCTTTCGCGCGCCGCGCCCACGCTGGGCAACATCGTGGTGGACGAAGCGCATCGCGGCCCGCTGAGGCTCGAGAAGTTGCCGCGCGGGCAGAAGTACGAATTCCGCCGCGTGGAAGTCGAGCTGCGCAGCTTCGACGATGAGCACCTGGCGAAGGTGAACAAGCAGCACAGGCTGGCCCTGAACGCTGACGAAATGCGCGCCGTACGGGATCACTTCGAGATGCTGCAACGCGAGCCGACGGACATCGAGCTGCAGACGGTCGCCCAGACCTGGTCCGAGCACTGCAAGCACAAGACTCTCGGCGGCCACGTCTTCTACCGCGAAAAAGGCGCGAATGGTGAGGACCATGTCGAGCAGGACAGCCTGTTCGACCTGCCCGACCTGCCGCAAAACGGCAAGATCGACAACCTGCTGAAAGACACGATCTTCAAGGCCACCACCGAGCTGAACAAGGACTGGTGTCTGAGCGTGTTCAAGGACAACGCGGGCGTGATCGCGTTCGACGACACCGACGCCATCTGCTTCAAGGTCGAGACCCACAACCACCCCAGTGCCATCGAGCCCTACGGCGGCGCGGGCACGGGCATCGGCGGTGTGATCCGCGATATTCTGGGCACGGGCCTCGGCGCCCGGCCGATCGTCAACACGGACGTGTTCTGCTTCGGCCCACCGGATCTACCGGGCAAGGACGTGCCGCGCGGCGCGTTGCACCCACGCAAGATCATGCAGGGCGTAGTCAGCGGTGTTCGCGACTACGGCAACCGCATGGGCATTCCCACGGCGAATGGCAGCCTGCACTTCGACCCGCGCTACACCGGCAACCCGTTGGTGTACGCCGGCAGCGTCGGGATCATGCCTCGCGACAAGATCGAGAAAGCGGCGCACGCCGGAGACCACATCATTGTTGTCGGCGGACGCACCGGACGTGACGGCATCGGCGGCGCGACGTTCAGCAGCGAGGAGTTGACCAGCAAGAGCGAAGTGGTCAGCAGCGGCGCGGTCCAGATCGGCAACGCCATACAAGAGCAGATGGTGCAGGAAACGCTGCTGAAGGCGCGCGACCTCGGGCTTTACACCGCAGTAACGGACTGCGGCGCCGGTGGGCTGAGCAGCGCGGTGGGGGAGATGGGTGAGACGCTCGGTGCGGAAGTCGAGCTTTCGCGTGTACCCCTGAAGTACGAAGGCCTGACCTATCTCGAGACCTGGATCAGCGAAGCGCAGGAGCGCATCGTGATTGCCGTGCCGCCCCACAAGGTGAAAGAAGCGCTGGATCTGTTCGAATCCGAAGACGTTGAGGCGACCGACATCGGAAGTTTCACCGGCGACAAGCAGCTGCGCCTGAGCTGGCACGGCGAAGTCGTCTGCGACGTCGGCATGGAATTCCTGCACGACGGCATGCCGAAGGTATGGCGCGATGCGGTCTGGTCAACGCCCGAGCATCGAGTAGTCGCGGGCGGAAGCGTGAAGGCCGACGATGCGCCGGGCGTACTTGCCGCGATCCTCAGCTCATGGAACGTCTGCAGCAAGGAATGGGTCGTGCGCCAGTACGACCACGAAGTGCAGGCCGGCAGCGCCGTGAAACCATTCACCGGCGTGAAGCGCGACGGGCCAAGCGACGGCTGCGCGGTTGTGCCCAAGCTGGACAGCGACGCTGCGTTCGTCGTGAGCAACGGCTTGAACACGCGCTACGGCGACGTGGATCCGTACTGGATGGCCATGTCGAACATCGACGAGGCCCTGCGCAATTACGTGGCGACCGGCGGCAGTATCGACCACTGCGCGATCCTCGACAATTTCAGCTGGGGCAACTGCAACAAGGATGACCGCCTCGGTGCTGCGGTCCGTGCCTGCTACGCCTGCCTGCACGCGGCGCGCGCCTACGGCACGCCGTTCATCAGCGGCAAGGACAGCCTGAACAACGAATTCCAGACCGAGGCGGGCGTGAGCATTCACATTCCGCACACGCTGCTGATCAGTGCGATCGGCAAGGCCGTGAGCCTCGACGCGCTGACGACGAGCGACCTCAAGAAAGCCGGCAACAAGCTGTTTCTTGTCGGCCACACGCGGCGCGAATTCGCGGGCTCGCATTTCGAGATGGTCACCGGCGAAAAGGGTGACCTGCCTCCGCGCGTTGACCCGGCGCTGGCGCTCAAGGCCTTCCGGGCAATCAACGCGGCGCAGGAAGCGGGCATCGTGCGCGCCGCCCATGACTGCGCCGAGGGTGGCCTTGCGGTCTGCCTCGCCGAGATGTGCATCGGCGGCCGACTCGGAGCCAAGGTGCGCCTGACGCAGGAACTGGCCGCAACCGACGCGGACATCGACGACAACGTGCTGCTGTTCGCCGAAAGCAACAGTCGCCTGGTACTGGAAGTCGAGCCCAGCAATGAGGCCGGCCTGTACCGGTTCTTTGAAGGCGTGCCGCTGTTCGAAATCGGCGAAGTCACCAAAGACCCGCGCCTGCACATCACGGCCCTGCAGGGCACCGTTCCGATCGATGCGCCCGTAGATGAACTGTTCACCGCCTGGCGCAACCCGCTCTACACGATCATGGGAGAGGGCTCAGCATAATCCGGCTTGCCATGGCCGGGAATTCGGCGAGTGAGTGATTGGCCAGCAGTCTGTTCGCCGGAGGAAATGCCTATCCGAATCTATCTGGCCCGATCCACGGCCGTTGCCGGCCGTGCTATGCTGCCCCAATGCCGCATACACCTCAAACTGCTGTTGCTCGTTTGCTGCAAAGCGTCACGGACGCCCGCAACATTGCGCCCGGTGACCGTATCGGTGTGCAGCCGCACCTGATCGTGCTTGGCCCGGCCGATGGTTTGGCTGCTCTGAAAGCGTTCCGGCTGGCAGGCGGCGAGAAGATTGCGAACCCCTCGCGTGTCGTGCTTTTCACTGACGACAACTTGCCCACGGCTGAAGCGGCCGCGGCCAACCGGCGCAAGCAGTTGATCGATGCCGCGACGCAGGCGGGTGTTACACGCATCATCGCCGGCGCAGGTTGCGAGCTTGCCCACTGCCTCGACAACGCCTGGGTTGTTCCCGGCGAGCTGGCGGTATCAAACCTGGCTGAAGTCCACCTGCTGGGCGGCATCGGCGCCCTTGGCCTGCGCGTTACCGTGCGCGATCTTGCGTTGCTGCTTGCGGGCAGGCCTTTGTCCGTCACCGTTCCACAAAGTGTACGGGCGGACCTGACAGGCCAACGGCAGGCGCTTGTCTCCGGCCGTGATGTGTTTTTCACGCTGCGGCGCGAGCTCGGTCGGGATCGGCTCCTCGGCCGTGCGCTGGAGATATCCGGCGAGGGCCTGACGACACTGGCATTGCATGAGCGCATTGGCTTGTGCGCGCAGGCCGCGCATGGGGGCGTCGCGGGCGTGATGTGCCTCGCCGATCGCCCAGGCGTAGCTGAGTTGAACAAGCGGATCTCGCGTCCGTACACAACGATTGAGCCTGAGAAAGAAGCCGCATACTCGCACCGCGCGGCCATCGATCTCGCGCATGCGCAGATCAGCGTCGTTCCCCCGGAGGGACCGGACCAGTGGCGCACCATCGGCGAGTCGTCCGGCGAGCCCGTGTGCCGCGTGGTGATTGGCGGCCAGTCGAGTTGCGGCCACGAGGCGCTGAAAGTCGCGGCCGAGATCATCAAGCTGCGCCGCAAGAGCCCGCAGGTGGAATGCGCGATTGTGCCCGACAGCCGCGAAGTTTATGAGGCTGCGCTTGGCCATGACCTGATCGGGCAACTCATTGAAGGCGGCGTGCAGGTCTATCCGCCCGGCACCAGCACGGGCGCTTTGTGCGGCGACGGTGCGCTGGTGACGACGGTGACCGCGCCCGGCAACTGCTGGCGGGCGGGTGTTGTGGCGGCAGCGACGGCTGCCTGTTCGGGCGCAATTGTCCACCCGGAGCGGCTTGACCAACAGCCGCAACGCGACAGCAAGCTGTCAGGCCGTCGGCCTAAACCGATTTAGGGAACGTCGTAGCTGCGGGGCTCAACCCGACCACGTGAGCCGATTTCGGCCGCGTGGATGGTGAGCTTTCGGCCGGTGATCACAAGCGAATAGTCGCTTGCCTTGTAGTACGTGCCCTGCAGCGTGTCTTCAGTAAGCCCCAGTTTCGAGCACTTGTCGGCATTGAGCTTTCCGCTGATCGAGCGATAGAACGCCGTGCGGTCGCTGGAAAGGCTGGCCTTAAGCTTTACCTGCTGGGCGATCGTGCCCATGGCGGTCACGGCCTCGGTCTGCACCGCCGAGTCGACGGGCGTGATGTCAACGAGCGGGTTGTCGAGCCGATCCTGTTCAACGATGCGGCCGCGGTTGTCGCCGTTGCCGAACTGATCCTCGCAACCGGTCAGCGCGAAGCACACGATCAGCGACAGAAGGCAGATTGCAATCGTCAGGGGCTTCATTGGTTGCTCCGGATAATCTCGCCCGTCCGGGCGTTGATCAGAACCCACTGTCGACCGCCGGTCCGCACGCCGCCGACGCTGATTTCCAGGTCGCCGAGCAATTGGCGGTGAATGCTGTAGTCGCCCGGGGCGTAGTTCCCCGCTTCGAGGCTCAGGCCCAGGGCCTTCTGCCGCTCGGCGCTGTCGAGGTTGCCGATCAGGCTGTCGAGGTCGTAACCCGGCTCGAGTTTGCGGATGCCTTCACAGACCTTTTCGAACGTCGCGGAGGCCTCGGCGCGGCGTTTCTCGAAGACTTCGACGCTCTGCTCGGCGGCCACGACCCAGGTCAGTGCAGCGCCCAGCACGGGGTTTTCGACGTTGTCCGCGGCGGGGTCCTTGTTGTCTGCCAGCTTCTTGTAGGTGTCCACTACGTCAGTCGTGTCCAGCTCGGCCTCCAGGTAAAACGGGTGGGCCGGGTGGTGCGCACGAAGCGTGGCGATCAGGTGGCTGTCGTTGTCGCGCCAGCTGAGCTCGAAGTCTTCCATGTTGTAGTGGCGCACGTCCATCTGCAGGCTGTCGTCATAGTTGAAGGCCTGCAGGATTTCCCAGCCACGGCCGCGCGGCAGGCGGTCCATCTTGAGCTTCGGCTCCTTGATGCGCTTGGCGGCGACGGCTTTCAGGATCGTCGTGATCCAGTCCGCCCCCAGCTTGACGTACAGTTCGCCCGCGGCGTTGGTGTCATCGCGCTGGCCCTCGAAGCCCGTGAGCAGCAGGCCTTCCATGTCGACCCAGGACATGCTGTTCGAATAGGGGCTGCGATAGACGCGGATGCCCACGAAGTTGGAGCCGGCCTCCGGGGCCTTGGTCGGGTTTTCCTCATCACTGGTGTCGAGGTACCAGTCGCTTGAGGGAACGTAGATGCCTTCCCACTGGTCCCCGGCCCAGATCTTGTAGGTGCCGCCGGAGCCCTGCCACTGCTCTTCGACGTGAAACTGGTCGGGCTTGTAGGTCGTGCCCTTCAGCAGGTCCATGTTCAGCCCAAGGCGCTCGAGGCGCTGCTTCAGCGTGTCTTTCGGCCCGAACAATGGCTCGCTGTTGCCGCGCCATGTGGGCTTGGGCTGAGCCATGACGGCCCTGGCAATCTGGGTCAGGATTCCGCGTGCTTCGGCGTGTTTGGCCCGAGAGCTCATTTCCGCGGCCAGCGTGACCACGCCGTCGCTGCTGCCGACGAGCTTCAGCTCAAGAGCATCGGCGAGGGCTTTGTCGTCCAGCTTCGTGGTAAGCTCATAGCGGGCCATATCGCCCGAGAAGCCGAGCATTTTGACACCTTGAATGCCTTCAACCGCCTGGATGCGCTGGGCGGTCTCGCTCATGGGCCGCAGATAGCCGCGGCTCAGGGCCAGGAGGCGGACTTCGACCTGCCTCTCAGGAGCGTCCTGAGCGCCGGAATTGGTCACAAAAAGCGGAAGCGTGGCCAGTGCAAGGACTGCTATGGATAGCCTGAGTTTCATGACGGCGCTCCGGTTTCAGAAACATTGCAACCGGCCAAAGCGTTAGCTGAATAATCCTGACGCTTGACCCACTGGCGCTTGCCCGTGAGTATAACGGCTTGCCACCTGTGACGATAGCACTGCCGCTTGGGCACGCAGCCAGGTTACTGAGTTCGAGACACGAGCCTCACGATGGGTGTAGTTGACACTGTCCTTCGTTTCTTCGTCGGCACGCGCAATGAGCGCCTGGTGCGATCGATGAAACCGAAGGTTGACGAAATCGTCTCGATGTTCCCCGAGACGAACAAACTGACTGACGACGAACTCAAGGCCAAGACCGCCGAGTTCAAGAACCGCCTGCGCGACGGGGCCACCCTTGACGACCTGCTGGTTGAGGCCTTCGCCTGCGTGCGCGAGGCCAGCTGGCGAATGCTGGGCGGCAAGCGTTGGGTTACCGACCCGCGCAGCGGCGAAGAGATTCCCTACAAGGCGCATTTCCCGGTCCAGCTGATGGGCGGCATGGTGCTGCACCAGGGCATGATCAGCGAAATGGTGACCGGTGAAGGCAAGACGTTCGTGGCCACCCTGGCGGCCTATCTGAACGCGCTCGACGGTCGCGGTGTCCATGTCATTACGGTCAATGACTACCTGGCCCGCCGCGACGCCGAGGAACAGGGCCGCGTACTCGGGCTGCTGGGCATGACCTGCGGCTGGATCCAGTCCGACATGGACAACGAGGA
>JAGQRH010000025.1 GCA_020425605.1 Planctomycetota bacterium
AATCAGGCCAACCGTCAACGGCAACTGGTACGGCAGTGCGGGAACCGCACGAACCCGCGCCGAGCCACTGCCGGCAAGGATGCCGAAACCCAGCGCCCAGACTGCGCCCGGGACCTGCGGCGCCAGCACGTGCGCTAGCTTCGCGATCACTGCCAGCACGATCAGGGCCAGGGTGCCCGCGATCAGGCCGTTGGTTCGTCCGGCCCCGACTGCGGGCTCAATTGTTGAAGCACTCGTCATGGCTATCCGGCAATCAGGCTCACGATTCCGACCTTCACGATTGCGATCAGCACCAGCGCTACCATGGCGGCTGCGAAGTCCCGTGCGAATGCGCGTTTGATTGCTGCAGCTTTCATCTCTCGTCCTCAGTCACTGGCCAACAAAAAGGGCCGCCCCTTGGCGGCCCGTGTCGGTGAACAAAGTTCACGTCAACACGAGCCCACAGCCATGCAGCACATGGCGCAGTCGCAGCACTTCTTCATGTTGGTCGGCTTCGTCATTTTCCTAGCCCTGCAGCACAGCCTGTTCGACGCGGATGAATGAACGCTCGATCAGGTGGTTCCAGATGCGGTCGGCCGATTCTTCGACGGTCTCGGTTTCGCTGTTCACGGTCACGTCGGCGTTCGTGGGAGCCTCATACGGATCGCTCACGCCGGTGAAGTTCTTGATCTCTCCGTGCAAGGCCTTGGCATATAGGCCCTTCACGTCACGGCGAACCAGTTCGTCGAGGCTGGCGGTTACGAACACTTCGACAAAGCGTTGTCCGCCGATCTTGCGGCGTACTTCTTCGCGGACGGCGCGGTACGGGCTGATCGCGGCCGTGAGCACCGGGATCTCGTTCCGAGTCAGCAACTCGGCGACAAAGCCGATGCGGCGAATGTTGGTGTCACGGTCTTCGCGCGAAAAGCCCAGGCCCTTGGAAAGATTGGTGCGCACCACGTCGCCGTCGAGAATCTCATGGCCGACGCCGTGCTCATTGAGGCGCCGGGAAATCTCTTCCGCCAGCGTGCTCTTGCCCGCGCCGCTGAGGCCCGTGAACCAGAGGGTAAATCCCTTCGCTGCTGCCATTGTCCTTCTCCGATAGTCTGTAAATGAAAGAAGCCACCGCGGTTGCGGTGGCTTCGTGAACAGGACGGTCTTTGAGCTACAAAGCCATGCCTGAGCACGCACCACCGTTGTGGGCGCACATCAGACAGCACATCTCGGCCTTGTTGTGGCTCATGGCGCGAAAAGATAGCGGCGGAAATTGACGGGTCAACAGCGACGCTGAACTTTTTTCCATTCTGTTTGCCGTGATCCTTCAAGTACAAAGCACTACACCCCCACCGGCGCTCTGAATTCCGCCAGCCGCCGCACGTCGCCCATCAGCTCACTGAACTCGTCATAGTGCAGGCTCTGGCGGCCGTCACTGAGGGCTTTGCTGGGGTCCGGGTGCACTTCCACCATCACGCCGTCGGCCCCCACTGCCAGTGAAGCCAGCGTCAGCGCGCGCACATACTCGCGTTTGCCGGCCGCGTGACTGGGGTCGATGATGATCGGCAGATGCGACAGCTGCTTCACGACCGGCACGGCCGCGATGTCCAGCGTGTTGCGAGTGGCAGTTTCATAGGTGCGGATGCCACGTTCGCACAGAATCACGCGCGGGTTGCCCGCGTCCACGATGTACTCGGCTGCCAACAGCAGCTCTTCGATCTTGCTGCTTGGGCCGCGCTTCAGCAGCACCGGTTTGTCCGTTCGGCCGACTTCGCGCAGCAGGTCAAAGTTCTGCATGTTGCGGGCGCCAACCTGGAGCACATCAAGATACTCGACCGCGTCCGCCACCTGGCTGACGGACATGACTTCGCTGATTGCGGCCAGGCCATTTGCGTCAGCCGCGGCCCGCATCATCTTGAGCCCCGGCACGCCCAGCCCCTGGAATGCATAGGGCGAAGTGCGCGGCTTGTAAGCGCCTCCGCGAAGTCCCTTGGCCCCCTGCGCTGCGACGTGCGCGGCCACATTGTTGATCTGTTCCTCATTCTCGATCGCGCACGGCCCCGCGATCACGCAGAACCTGCCGCCGCCGAATACGGCCGGGCCTGCCGTGATCACCGTGTCCTCCGGGTGGTAGTCACGGCTGACTTTCTTGAACGGGTGCACGTCCTGGTGCACGTCGCGTACGCCGGAAAGCGAGCGCAACTGCTGGTCCTCGATCGGCAGCTTGCTGGTAGCAGCCGTGATGAGCGTGCAGCCGCAATCGCGGGAGATGGACGGCTGGGCGCCGAAGCCCTCAAGCGCGCGGATGACCGCGGAGATTTCCTTCAGCGTCGCGCCGGGTTGCATGGTGACGATCATTGGTTTGTTCCTGTGGTGATGGTTGCATCGCACGCCTCGCGCAGTGGCGCAAGGATGTCGGCGATCGTGCCGCCCTGATCAATACTCCGAATCAACGCCGAGCCGACGATAAACCCGGCCGCGTGCTCACGCAGTTGCTCGATGTGCTGCGGCTTGCTGATTCCAAAGCCGACACAGACTGGCACCCTGGCTATCTGCGCGGCTGTGCGGATGTATTCGATGGTTTCCGACGGGTACGTGTCGCGCGTACCGGTCACGCCCGCCACACTGATGAGGTAAACGAAGCCATACGCTTGCTCAAGAATCGTCTTCATGCGCGACGCGCAGGTCGTGGGTGCCAGCATCGAGACGAAGGCCAACCCGTGCTGCGTGAATGCGAGCTGCAAGGCGTCGGACTCTTCGAACGGCAGGTCCGGTACAATGGCCCCGCTGACTCCGGCCTCGGCCAGGCGCGCTGCGAACTCGTCCAGCCCGTGCGCCAGCACCTGATTGAAACTGAGCATCAGCACCACCGGCGGTCCGGACTTGCGCCTGGCAATCGCCGCCAGGGTGGAAGCCAACGATGTGCCTGCCTTCAGGGCCTGCGCGGCGGCGGCCTGGATCACCGGCCCGTCGGCGAGCGGGTCGCTGAACGGGACACCTACCTCGATCACGTCTGCGTACCTGCCGGCTTCCGCAAGGTTGCGTGCGAAGCCTTCCGCATCGGGATGGCCGGACATGAGAAAGGGCATCAGCGCCTTGCGGCCTTCTGAGTGGGCCTTCTCGAACGCTGCCTTGATTGCATTGAGGCTCACAACAGCCCCCTTTCCATCAGAGACGGCAAGTCTTTGTCGCCGCGGCCGGAGAGGTTGACGATCACACTGAGCCCCGGACGTTCCGACAACAGGCGCTTTGCGTAGGCCAGAGCATGGCTGCTTTCGACGGCCGGGATGATGCCTTCGTTGCGCGAGAGCTCCTTGAACGCGGACACTGCCTCGTCGTCGCGCACGACGTGGTACTTCGCGCGCTCAATGTCCCTCAGGAAGCTGTGCTCAGGACCTACGCCGGGGTAGTCGAGACCGGCGGCAATTGAGTGTGTGTCCAGAATCTGGCCGTCGTCGTCCTGCAGCAGGTACTGCATCGCGCCGTGCAGCACACCCGGCGTGCCCGAGTTCAGCGGCGCGGCGTGGGTTGTGCCGTGGCCGCCGGCCTCTACGCCGTGCAACTCCACGTCATCATCTACAAAGCCTGCGAAAATCCCCATCGCGTTGCTTCCGCCACCGACGCAGGCGATCACAGCATCGGGCAGTTGTCCTTCGCGCTGCAGGATCTGCTCCCGCGCTTCCCGGCCTATGACGCTTTGGAAATCGCGCACGATGGTCGGGTACGGGTGCGGGCCGACTACGCTGCCGATCAGATAGTGCGTGTCGGCCGGCCGGCAGATCCAGTCGCGGATCGCCTCATTGATCGCGATCTTCAGGTTGCGACTGCCTGCCTCGCACGGCACGACGGTTGCGCCCAGCAGCTTCATGCGCTCGACGTTCGGTCGCTGCCTCTCACAGTCCAGCGCCCCCATGTAGACGATGCACTCCAAGCCGAGGCGCGCACAGGCGGCAGCCGTGGCGACACCGTGCTGGCCGGCGCCGGTTTCGGCAACGACGCGCGTCTTGCCGAGCCGCTTCGCCAGCAGCGCCTGGCCGACCGCATTGTTGATCTTGTGCGCACCGGTGTGGGTCAGGTCTTCGCGTTTCAGGAAGACTCGGCCGCCCCAATCGGTGCTCAGGCGCTCCGCGAAGTAGAGCGGCGTTGAACGCCCGACGAATTCACGCAACGTCAGCTCAAGCTCCGCGGCGAATGTGGGATCCGCCTGTGCAACGTCGTACGCTGCTTCCAGCTCGTTCAAATTGGCAATCAGCGTTTCCGGCACGTACTGCCCGCCGTATATGCCAAATCGCCCTCGTGTTTTCTCTGCCGTGGTCACTTCGCTGCTCCGATCCGATTCACCTTGTCCAGTGCTTCGCGCGCCGCCTGGATGAATGCCTTGATCAAACCGATGTCCTTCACGCCCCGCGTGCTCTCCACGCCGCTCGACACGTCCACGCCGTACGGCCGAGTGTGCCCGATCGCTTCGCCAACATTCTCAGGCGTAAGCCCGCCGGCGAGAATGATGCGTTTTCCTGAAGCGTAACGACGAGCGTCCTCAAAGTTCCATGGCACTCCACTGCCCTCGCCGAAGGGAGAATCCACCAGCACCCGGCAATGGCGAAGCTCGCTGACGAACTCAACCCGCACACCCGGGATCACTTCACGGCCGTGCAAGACCGACGGCAGGTCTTCCGCGCGGTGGACCTGCAATGCATCCAGATCTACGGCCTCGAGGATGGCCGGAACAGCGTCCAGATCTGCACGGCGGAACACCCCGATGCGTTCGATGTCGTCCGGGAGCTGGGCAACGATTTCAGCCGCCTGCCGGGCCGTTACCCGCCGGGGAGAGTCGGCGAATACCAGCCCTAAGGCAGTCGCCCCGGCCGCAACGGCAGCCGAAGCAGTGATGGCGTCCCTGATTCCACAGATCTTGATCATCACGAGCCCTCCACGGGCACGGCAGCACGGAAGCTGGCGATCGCCACGGCCGGGTCCTGCTCGCGCATCAGCGCACTTCCGATCAGGGCGGCGTGGTAGCCCAGCTCCGCGACTCGTTGGAACTGTTCCGGTGTCGTGATGCCGCTTTCGGCGATCGCGGTGTGGTCCGAGTCGATCAGCAATCGCAGCTTCTCAAAACGCTCGAAGTCGATGCTCAGGTCGCGAAGGTTGCGGCAGTTGACCCCGACGATTCTCGCACCCGCGCGCTGGGCTCGCTCGATGTCCAGCTCGTCGAATGCCTCTACCAGCGCGAACATCCCCAGGTACTCGGCCGTGTGAAGCATCTCAGTCAGCGTGGCATCATCGAGGCACGCGGCGATCAGGAGTGCTCCGTCCGCACCGCAAGCTCGCGCCTCGAAAAGCTGGCACGGTTCGACCAGGAAGTCCTTGCGCATAACCGGGACACTCGATGCGGCGCTGGCGGCGCGCAGGTCGTCGAGCGAGCCCCGGAACTCCTCCGGCTCTGTGAGCACGGAAATCGCCGCCGCCCCGCCCTCAGCGTATTTCGTGGCGCGTAGGACAACATCGACGTCCGCACTCAGCACCCCAACCGATGGCGCAACGCGCTTGATCTCGGCGATCACGGCCGGTCTCTCGGCCAGCTTCAACGGGCGTGCAGGCGGCATGTGCTCAGCGGCGCGACGCATCTCGGGCTGCGCCGTGCGGGCCCGAGCCTCGGCCAGGCGACGGGCAGAGCCCTCAGCCATGCGCTTGAGGAAATCAGACATGGGCCTCGCTCCTTCGCAGGCCTTCCACCAGCGCGCGGGCCTTGCCGGCATCGAGCACCTGTGCTGCAAGTTGAGCGCCCTCACGCGGGTCGGTGACACGTCCGACCAGCATTAGCGTCAGTGCTGCATTCAGTACAACCGTGTCGCGGCGAGGGCCGGCCTCGCCGTCACAGATCGATTCGATGATAGCCGCGTTCTCCGCCGCTTCACCCCCACGCAAGTCCGCCAGCTTGCAGTGAGGAAGCCCAAAGTCTTCGGCCGTGAAGTCCGCGGCCGTAATCGAGTCGGGGCGCACATCGATGACGGTGAATCGCCCGGCGGGCGTCGCTTCGTCGAGGCCGGGCTCGCCGTGGACTACGAAGGCCCGCTTGCGACCAAGACCCTGCAATGCACGCGCGACATCCGGCAGGCGCTCGCGGGTGGCAACGCCTACCAGCTGGAAATCCGGTCGCGCAGGATTAGCCAGCGGGCCGACCAGGTTGAACACCGTTCGAATGCCGAGCGCTTTCCGGATAGGCCCGATACGCTTCAACGCCGGGTGGAAGTGCGGCGCAAACAGAAAACTGAAGTCGGTGCCCGCGGCCGCACCCGGCTGGGTGAACGGAATTGCGAGCGCTTCAATCACGTCGGCACTGCCGCTGCGACTCGTCACGCTGCGGTTGCCATGCTTCACGACGGGCACTCCGAGTGCAGCAACCAGCAGGGCCGCCGTAGTACTTATGTTGAACGTGCCTGCGGCGTCGCCGCCGGTGCCGCAGGTGTCCACTGCGCCAGCGGGTACTTCGGTCAGGGTCTTTGCCGCGCCGAGCAGTGCGCGGGTAATGCCAAGCAGTTCGTCGCCGCACTCACCCTTGGTGCGCAGCGCCGTCAGGACACCGGCGATCAGTGGTTCGGGCGTTGACTCGTCGAGCAAGTGGTTGGCAAGTAGCTCTGCCTGACCGGCATCGAGGTCCTGTCCACGGGCCAGCTGTTCTAGAGTATCGTTCGTCATTCGTCTCTCCGTTGCCGCCTTTGACGGCTCCCCGGCTTTTCAGCCGGCGGTCTAGGCGATGGCCGCTATTCGGCTGAGGAAGTTCTGCAGCAGCCTGGGGCCATGGGGCGTGAGAATGCTCTCCGGGTGGAACTGAACGCCTTCGATGGGCAGCTCCCGATGGCGGATGCCCATGATTTCGCCTTCGTTGGTGTAGCTGGCGATCTCGAACTCTGCGGGCAGCGACGCTTCCTCAACAATCAGCGAATGATAGCGGCCTACTTCAAAAGGGTTCGGCAGGCCGTCGTACAGGCCGCGGCTGTCGTGATAAATGCGCGAGGTCTTGCCGTGCATCAGGCGCGGCGCGCGAATCACCTTTCCGCCAAATGCTTGCGCGATCGACTGATGCCCGAGGCAGACGCCCAGAATCGGCAGACGCCTGGCCCGCGTGCGGATCACCTCGAGAGTCTGGCCCGCGGAGTCCGGGGTACCGGGCCCGGGTGAGATCACAATCGCATCGGCGCCTTCGAGGTCTTCTTCGCGCACCTGGTCGTTGTAGCGCACGTTCAACTCAGCCCCGAGCTCGCCCAACGCCTGGTAAAGGTTGAAGGTGAATGAATCGTAGTTGTCGATCAGCAGGATCATGGGTCAGATTCCGGTCTTCAGGAGTCAGGTTTCGGGGAACTACAGCTCATCCCTCGCGAACTCCAGGGCCTTCAACAGTGCTGCTGCCTTGTTGCGAATCTCCTGGTACTCGCTGGCCGGGACAGATTCGGCGACGATTCCGGCGCCGGCCTGCGCGCTGTAACGGCCATTGTTCATCACAATCGTTCGAATGGTGATTGCCTGGTCGAAGTCGCCCGCGGCCGTGAAATAGCCGACACTACCTGCGTAGAAACCGCGCGGTTTTGGCTCGAGGTCGTTGATGATCTGCAAAGCGCGGATCTTCGGCGCACCGCTGACCGTGCCGGCCGGGAAGGCGCTGGCGAATGCATCGAGCGGGCTTGAGCGCTCGGCCAGCCTGCCGGTCACGCTGCTGCAGATGTGCATGACGTGTGAGTAGCGCTCGATGGCTCGCAGGTCCGGCACACGCACGCTGCCGATTTCGGCGACGCGGCCGACGTCGTTGCGCGCGAGGTCCACCAGCATGTTGTGCTCGGCCAGTTCCTTGGCGTCGGCGCGAAGGTCAGCCTCAAGCGCGGCGTCTTCCGCGTCGTCGGCTCCACGTTTGCGTGTGCCCGCAATCGGGCGGATTGATAGCTCTCCGCCCTGCAGGCGTACGAGCGCTTCGGGACTGCTGCCGATGATCTGGTAGCTGCCGAAGTCGAGGTAGTACAGATATGGCGAAGGGTTCAGGTGACGCAGCGCGCGGTACACCTGGTACGGGTGCAGGTCGGTTTCCCCCTCGAAGGCCAGTGAAAGCACCACCTGGAAGATATCCCCGGCCGTGATGTGTTCCTTGGCGCGCTCTACCATGGCGTGGAATTCCGGCTCGCTGATCGTTGCCGCAGGCTCGGTATATGTGCCGCCTTCGGGCAGTGCCGGGATCGGCAGCGCCATCGCCGTGCGAACTTCCGCCAGCAGGGACCGGGCCGCGTCGGCGCCATCGGCGTGATCGAGCGTGATTCGGCGCGCCGCGTGGTCGAACGTCAGGACCGCGCGCGGAACAACGAAAGCAGCCAGCGGCTGGTCGGGGCGGCCTGGACCGCGCTGAGCGCGGCCCTCGCGTGCGACGCCCGTGGGGAGCATCTCGTGCACGTTTTCGCAGGCGATCGCGCCGACCAGCGCGCCGGTAAGTCCGGGTGCAGATTTGTCGAGTGTGGCCAGCTCGCGCTGGATCAATTCGCGCAGGCTGCCGTCGCCCCGGTATTCGATGGTCTTCACCGGGTCGAGACCGATGAAGGAGTAGCGGCCGACCTTCTCGCCGTGCGTGACGCTTTCCAGCAGGAACGCGGGCTTGAAGTCGCGCAGCTTGAGGAAGAGCGAAGTCGGAGTCTCTAGGTCGGCGATCGTCGAGGCAGTCATGGCGGTCTCAAGTGTTCGGAAAACAAAAACGCCCGGAGCAAAGTCCGGGCGTGGTCAGCGAGTTCAGAAACAACTACGCGGCGCACCACCCGGGGGAGGTCCACCACTGCCAACCGAAGTTATTCGTGCGCGTACTCATTGCAAAGATAGATACGGCCGGGAAGCGCGTTGCGCAAATGTCTTCAACTGCATCAGGGAGAAAAACCTTTCAAGTTGATTGAGACGTGATTACTTGAGGGTTGAAGAATCTCAAACCGGGTACGCGATTTGGCGCGAAGAAGTCTTCTGAAGCTAGCCATAGCCATCATCGTGCTCGCCGCCGCGGCGGCGGGCCTTTCTTTCACTTTGAGCCTCGCGCCAAGAGACTCCACTTCGCGCGGCAATGAAGAGACGAATCAGCCATCCCTTGAGGACCACCTGGCAACCGAGTTTGCTCGCCTCAAACGCGAAAGAGATGCCGGCAGCCTGACAAAATCCGAGCAAGCGATTGCTGACCATCTCACAGACGACAGCAAGTTGATCGATTTCAAGGCCGCCCTGTTGCACGAGCTCGGGATGGCCGTGACGTTTCGCCTCCAGTCGAGCATGTGGAATGATCGTCGCGCGAGTTCACTAAGAGTATTGCATGGCTACGACCCGAATGGAGAGAACGGTTGGGGCTCCCTGAAGCCAGTGCTTGTGAGCCTCCAGCGCAGCCACCTTGACCTGCAGCCGCTGTATGAGCGCATCAAGGACGCCACGACAGACCAAGCCGATGAAGCGAACTACGGAAACATCATCAGCACAACCGCTGACATTGAGCGGCGCGTCATCAATGCAGCCGCCAGTGAATACATCCGACCAGAAAAGCGGAGCGAGAACGAACTCCTTGCCGAGCTACCTCGTCTCGCCCTGCTGCTGTCCATGCGAGCTCGCTTTCTGGCATTGATGCAATCCATGACCGCGATGCGTGGGGTGGCGGCTCTTTGGACTTCAATCGCCAAATTGCAGGTTCCAGACGCCAAGAGGCGAGTCGAGGCGGCCCGCGCGGTAGCTATTCTGCTGGATGACGGTGCCTACCAGGTTTTCGAGGAAGACATGTGCGGCAACGACGAGCTCAATTCACTGGCGAACATCATCGTTAGGTGGCCTTCTCCGGCTGAAACTGTCCTCTCGGCTGCTGACGATGAGATCGCCAAGCTGGAGCCGCTGTATCAGCTTCAGGCCGAATACGACGCAGAAGAAATCGACGCGCGGCTGCGGGAACTCGCGGCGAAGTACGGAATCGCTCCGCTCCAGGTCTGGATTGATGTGCTTTTCAGCGATCACATGGCTGTGTGTGATCGAATCATCGAGATTGCCAGCGACCTGGATGCGGCTCTCCACGGCGATGACCGTTCCGCCCGACAACGCGTTGCGTCAATGCGTGATCGACTTGAACCCTTCCGCGCTCGCCTTGAGGCAACCCTGATGTTGCGTTTGCAGCGGCTGTATCTGGTCGCGTTGCAGTGTGAACGCAAGAGGGTTGGAGAATCCCAGCGACGACTCTCGGCACACATCGTCGCGGAGATAGTGAAGGACTCGGAGTATGTCGTCGCCATGCAGAGGGGCAACATCGTCACCCTGCGCCTCAACCCCGACGACCCGCTGGTCGACTTCTACCCGACAGAATGCCGGGACCGGATTGCCGTGCTGAAGGTTGAATAGCTCAGGCTTCCAATTCATCGAGTGATGACAGCAACTCCTTCATCACTCGGGCCCAGGCCTCTTTGTTGCGCTTGCGGTAGAGGTAGATGCTGGTCTGTTTGAGCTCGCGGACGCGGACGCCGTAGCCCTGCTCGATCGGCGCGGGCTCGCCGTGGTCGAAAGACTCGAACTCGAGGTGGAAGGGGCCGTGCTCCGGCTTGCGCTGAACCTGCCAGATCACCGGCTTGCCGTCCTCGCCGCGCTCTTCTCCCACGACCTTCCAGTCGCGCTCTCCGAGCATGCTGCGAAGTTCATCCAAGTGACCGTCGGCCATTACCCCTGCCCTGATTTCTGCATTGCCTGAAAGACTGCCGCGTACATTTTGATCTGCTTCACCATCGCGGCAAGTCCATTCGCGCGAGTCTGGGATAAATGTCCTGCAAGCCCGGTCGCGTCAACAAAACTTGGCGGCGTAGCCACGATCTCCGCGGGAGCCGCTCCAGAATAGACTTTGAGCAGTAGTGCAATCAGGCCTCGCACGATCATCGCGTCGCTGTCGCCCTGATACTGCACGACACCGTCATTCAGTTGCGCGTGCAGCCACACTGTGCTCTGGCAGCCCTTCACCTTGTTCTTGTCGATCTTGTACTGATCATCCATCGGGGCGATTTTACGGCCGTACTCAATGATGCGCTTGTAGCGGTCCTCCCAATCGGCCATGGCCGAGAACTCGTCGATGATCTGCTGCTGGCGCTCGTTGATTCCCATTCTAAACCCGCTGCTGAAAGGACCTTTGTGTCCTGATACCATAAGTTCCCGGACGACCTCTTCCTTTAATAGGGCAGCAGCCGGGATAAAGGACTAATTCAGTCCAATTTTACCCCTTGCCGCACAGAGGGTCAGGGGTAATTTAGGACTAGAGGGGTCCACTATTGGACCCCGTAGTTTTCAGGTGTGCCATGGCTGAGCAAAACGAAAGCATCCAGGCCCTCGCCGAGCAGGAGTACAAGCACGGCTGGACCAGCAACGTCGATGCCGACCAGCTTCCCCCCGGCCTGAGCGAAGACATCGTCCGCGCGATCTCTGCCAAGAAGAACGAGCCGGAATGGCTGACCGAATGGCGCCTGCGCGCCTACCGCCACTGGCTCAAAATGACCGAGCCGGACTGGCAGAAGCCCAAGCACGCCAAGATCGAGTACGACAAGATCATCTACTACTCGGCGCCCAAGAAGAAGCCGACCGTCAGCAGCCTGGACGAAGTTGACCCCGAACTGCTCGAAACGTTCGAGAAGCTGGGCATCAGCCTCGATGAGCAGAAGCGCCTGTCCGGCGTGGCCGTGGACGCGGTCTTCGACAGCGTCAGCGTGAAAACGACCTTTCGCGAGGAGCTGTCCAAGCAGGGCATCGTCTTCTGCAGTTTCAGCGAGGCCGTGGCCGACCACCCGGAGCTGGTAAAGAAGTATCTCGGCAGCGTGGTCCCCTACACCGACAACTACTTCGCCACGCTGAACAGCGCAGTCTTTTCCGACGGCAGCTTCTGCTATATCCCGCCGGGTGTGCGCTGCCCGATGGAGTTGAGCACCTACTTCCGCATCAACAGCGCCGGCACGGGCCAGTTCGAGCGCACGTTGCTGATCGCCGACGAGGGCGCATACGTCAGCTACCTTGAAGGCTGTACGGCGCCGCAACGCGACGAGAACCAGTTGCACGCGGCTGTGGTTGAGCTGGTGGCGCTCAAGGGCGCGCACATCAAGTACAGCACCGTGCAGAACTGGTACCCCGGCGACAAGGATGGCAAGGGCGGCGTCTACAACTTCGTCACCAAGCGCGGCATGGCGAGCGAAAACGCCAAGGTCTCATGGACGCAGGTTGAGACCGGCAGCGCAATCACCTGGAAGTACCCGAGCTGCGTGCTCAAGGGCGACAACAGCGTCGGCGAGTTCTACAGCGTAGCCCTGACCCGCGACTGCCAGATGGCGGACACGGGCACCAAGATGATCCACATCGGCAAGAACACGCGCAGCACGATCATCAGCAAGGGCATCAGCGCAGGTCGTGGCGACCAGACCTACCGCGGACTGGTACAGATCATGCCGCGAGCGACGGGCGCCAGAAACTACAGCGTGTGCGACAGCCTGCTGCTCGGCAGCCAGTGCGGCGCGCACACTGTTCCCTACATTGAGAGCGGCAACTCCAGCGCCGTGATTGAACATGAGGCCAGCACCAGCAAGATCAGCGACGAACAGATCTTCTTCCTGCGCCAACGCGGCCTGAGCGAAGAAGACGCCGTCAGCATGATCGTCAACGGCTTCTGCAAGGACGTGCTGTCCGAGCTGCCCATGGAATTCGCAGTAGAGGCCCAGAAGCTGCTGGGAGTAAAGCTGGAAGGCGCAGTCGGATAGCGAGAGCACGAGCCCGCAGCGCGAGCGACGGGTAGACGGTCGAGGCACACACGAATTCGGGGATCTGCCAGATGAGCGCACCGCTTCTAGAGATCAAAGACCTGCACGTTGCCGTGGACGGCACCGAGATATTGCACGGGTTGAGCCTGACCGTGAACGCGGGCGAAGTCCACGCGATCATGGGCACCAACGGCTCCGGCAAGAGCACACTCACCAAGGTCATCGCGGGCCATCCGGACTATGAAGTCACCAAGGGTGATGTGCTGTATCAGGGCAAGTCGATCCTGGAGAACGAGCCTGAGGAACGCGCCTGCGCAGGCATCTTTCTTGCGTTCCAATACCCGGTCGAAGTGCCGGGCGTAAGCAACATGTACTTCCTGCGCAGCGCGCTGAACGCGCAGCGCAAGTCGCGTGGAGAAGCTGAGCTCAGCGGCGCCGAGTTCATTGAGCTGGTGAAGGAAAAGGCCAAGCTGGTCGACATCGACTCCGGCCTCTTGAACCGCAGCGTCAACGAGGGCTTCTCGGGCGGTGAAAAGAAGCGCAACGAGATCTTCCAGCTCGCGATGCTGGCGCCGACGCTGGCGATCCTCGACGAGACCGACTCCGGCCTCGACATCGACGCGCTGAAAACCGTCGCCGACGGCGTGAACAGCATGCGCGACGCCGCGCGAGCGTTCCTGTTGGTGACGCACTACCAGCGCCTGCTGAACTACATCGAGCCTGACCGCGTGCATGTGCTGCTCGACGGCCGCATCGTGAAGTCCGGCGGCAAAGATCTCGCCCTGCAGCTTGAGGACAAGGGCTACGCCTGGATCGAGCAGGAAACGGCGACGGCATGACTGCGACCACGGAGAATCTGTTCGAGCACGCATATACGGCCCTGCGCAAGGCACAGCCCCAGGAGCCGGGCTGGCTGTCGGAATTGCGTGAAGAAGCGTTCGAGAATTTCCGCGCGCTCGGGCTGCCCACGATCAAGCATGAAGAGTGGCGCTGGACAAACCTGAAGTCGATCAGCGGCACGGACTGGTCACCGGCCGGCCCGGTGCACATCACGGAAGAGCAGCTTAAGCCCTACCTGATTCCGAATGACGACGAGATCCGCCTGGTGTTCGTCAACGGGCACTTCGCCGAGCAGCTCTGCAAGCGTCCGCCGCTGCCCGAGGGGTTGATCGTCGAGCCGATCAGCCGCGTACTCGACAGCGACGAGGCCCTGCAACTGAAGCTTGCGCGCTACGCCGAGCAGACCAACCCGTTCACGGCGCTGAACACGGCGTTGTTCACGGACGGTGCATACATCCGCGCCGGCAACGGCATTACGGTCGAAACGCCGATCCATGTGCTGTACGTCAGCACGGTCGACGAGCCGGCCGAGATTTCGCCGCGTACACTGATATTTGCAGGCGAAAGCTCCGACATTCGCGTGGTCGAGAGCTACGTTGGGCTCGGTACCGCCGCGCGTCTTGTGAACGCCGTCAGCGAGATCGTCGCCAAGGGCAACTCGCACATACGCCACGTGAAGCTGTTGCGCGAGACTGATGCCACGGCACATGTCGGCTGGAACGAAATCAATGTGGAACGCGACGCCGGCGTCACGGCCCACAGCATTTGTCTCGGCGCGGCACTGGCACGCAACGACGTCCATGCTGTACTGGCCGCTGAAGGCGCTGAATGCACGCTAAACGGGCTGGTGCTCGGCCGCGGCACCCAGCATTTTGACAACCATGTGGTCGTGGATCATCGGCTGCCGCACGGGCGCAGCGACCAGCTGTATCGCGCAGTTGTGGACGACAAGTCACGCAGCGTGTTTGCCGGCAAGGTCATCGTGCGTCCCGGCGCAAGCGGCACGGACGCGCAACAGCAGAACAACAACCTGCTGCTCAGCGACAACGCCAAGGTCGACACCAAGCCGCAGCTTGAGATTTACACCGACGACGTGAAGTGCAGCCACGGCGCGACATCGGGCCAACTGGACCCGAACGCGGTGTTCTTCCTGCGCTCACGCGGTCTGGATGAGCGCGCGGCGCGGAACCTTTTGACGTTTGCGTTCGCCAACGACGTGATTGAGCACATCAAGATCGACGCGGTGCGCAACCGGCTCGAAGAAATCATGGCCGAGCGCTTCGCCGGCTTACTGGGCGGCTAGATATGGATGCGACCAAGACATTCGACGTGCAGAAGCTGCGGGCGGATTTCCCGATCCTGTCGCGGACCGTGCACGGCAAGCCTCTCGTCTACCTGGACAACGGCGCGAGCGCACAGAAGCCGCGCTGCGTGATCGACGCGATCCGCAACGTCTACGAGCACGAATACTCCAACGTCCACCGCGCCGCGCATGAGCTGTCGGCCGCGTGCACCGAGAAGTTCGAGCAGGCTCGCCGCACCGTGCAGCGCTTTCTCAACGCGCCGGAAGACCGCGAAGTCATCTTCGTGCGCGGTACGACCGAGGCCATCAACCTGGTCGCGCAGACGTTTGGCCGCGCAAACATCAAGACCGGCGACGAAATCGTCATCAGCGCCATGGAGCACCACAGCAACATCGTGCCCTGGCAGATGCTGTGCAAGGCGACCGGCGCGAAACTGCGCGTAGCGCCGATGGACGACACAGGCACGCTGATCTTCGATGAGTACGTCAAGCTGCTCAACGACCGCACGAAGCTGGTCGGCGTGGTGCACGTCTCAAACGCGCTCGGCACGGTCAACCCGGTCAAGCGCATGGCCGAAGCCGCCCACAAGGTCGGCGCGGTCATCCTTGTCGACGGCGCACAGGCCGCGCCACACATGCGCATCGACGTGCAGGAGCTGGGCGTCGACTTCTACGCATTCAGCGGCCACAAAGCGTTCGGGCCGACCGGCATAGGCGCACTCTGGGGCCGGGCCGAATTGCTGGAAGCCATGCCCCCGTGGCAGGGCGGCGGCGAGATGATCAAGACGGTCAAGTTCGAGAAGACGACCTACGCCGCCATCCCGCACAAATTTGAGGCGGGCACGCCGAACATCGCCGACACGATCGGTTTGGGCGCTGGGCTCGAGTACCTGATGGATATCGGCCTCGACAACATGCAGGCCTACGAGCACGAGCTGCTGGAGTACGCGACCACACAGGTCAGCGCGATTGAAGGCCTGCGCATTGTCGGGACGAGCACGCAGAAGGCCGGCGTGATCAGCTTCGTGCTGGACGGCATCCACGCGGCCGACGCGGGCATGATCCTCGATGAGCAGGGCATCGCCGTGCGCGTCGGCCAGCATTGCGCCGAGCCCGTAATGGACTTCTTCAAGATCCCGGCCACCGTGCGCGCCAGCTTTGCTTTCTATAACACGAAGGAAGAAGTCGACGCGCTTGTGAAGGGAATCCACAAGGTCAAAGAGTTGTTCGCATAGAGCCCCGGGTGAAAACCGGGGGACGGCGCGCAGCGCCGAAAGCACGATCATGACAGAAGACAAGAAAACCGAATCGCAGCCAGAGGGCGCGGCCAAGCTGGTCTCGGCCGACAAGGTCAAGCCGGTCGAGGCCGAAGTCGATCCGTCGCTGATGAACCGCGGCGCGCCGGGTCAGGCAGGCGCAGCGCCGGCCGAGAAGTCCGAGAGTTCGGGCCCCGATCTTTCGAAGCTTCCAAAGGACGAACAGGGCAACCCGCGCGACCTGACCGTGCCCGAAGCCAAGCAATTGAAGGAAGGCGTGATCGACTGCTTGCGGACGATCTACGACCCTGAGATTCCGGTAAACGTCTATGAGCTGGGGCTGATCTACAACGTCAGCGTCGGCATGAAGGGCGAAGTACACGTCAAGATGACGCTGACATCGCCGGCCTGCCCGGTCGCGGGCACACTGCCCGGCGAAGTAGAGCACAAGATCAAGCAGCTCGAGCACGTAACCAGCGCAAAGGTCGAGCTGGTATGGAGTCCGCAGTGGACCAAGGACATGATGTCCGAGGCCGCCAAGCTCGAACTCAATGTCTTCTAGACAACCTGCCAGGCAAGCTCTGGCGCTTTGCGCCGCGTGATGGCTTCGGCCACGGCGCTGCGAAGTCGGCCGGTGTTGTCGTACAGCGCCTTCAGCAACTCCATCGGATCGCCGTCGCCGTGAACACTCACCAGGAGGTGGCCGGCGTCGGGCGCAGGCTGAACATCTTCGACGTACGCCGTCAGCAGCGCGTCCTGGCCGGTCTCTGACAGCGCGAACGACAGCGCCTTCTGCACTTGCCTGCAGAGCTGAAGAGTCTTTCGGTCCGCCGTTTTGCCGTCTCTTGCCATCGCGCTATCATAACGTCGGGAGGTTTCATTGCGTCATGCCCGCGAAGATGCTTTGAATGAACTTGAGCCGCTGATCATCCGCCTGCGCAGGCTGCCCGGTCTGCGCGAGCGCAAGCGCGGTACGTTTTATCGCGGCGGCAGCGGATTCCTGCACTTCCACGAAGACCCGGCCGGGCTGTTCGCCGACCTGAAGGTGAACGGGGAGTGGATCCGAATGCCCGTCGACACCAAAGCACAACGCGACGCGCTGGTACGCGACGCCCGCAATTCTCTGACGTGATCTGCCTGCCGTTGGTGCCGGGATTCGCGTATAAACTTTCACGATGCCAAGCCGTTCGACCGAGACGCTCACCCCGCCTGCAGAAACGGAATACCTGTTCCGCCATGCCGCCGCTCGCGATGCGGCGTATCAGCTCCTGCCCATGAGCCAGCGCGCGAGGCTGCACGCCCTGGCACTCGATATACTCGAAGATGTGACCGCCTTTGCCAGCCTCGATACCGTGTACGCGCTTGCGGAGCACGCCCGCCTGGCTCAAGCAGGTGTGACCATTCCCGGTAGCGACCTGCGCTACCGCGAATTGCGCTATCTGCGCCTTTCTGCTCTCAACGCTGCGTCCAAGTATGAGAACGACGAAGCCACCAGACTCTGGGAGCGCATCGCTGATCACCCGGCTGCCACAGACACTGAACGAGCCGAAGCGCTGGCTGAGGCTGGAGTATTGCACTGGATGCTCGGCCGGCGCGAGCCGGCACTTCGCTGCTTCACACGGGCGATCGAAAACAAGAACGCGCGCCGTGACCGATTAGCCTACTGCCTGATCGAGCGAGGAACGCTCCACCGGGACGTGCGCGAATATGAATTCGCCCGACGCGATCTCGGCGAAGCCCTGGAACTGGCCCGCGCCGCCGGGGACAAGCACCTCCAGCTCCGGGCGCTCGGCAACCTGTGCACGGTGGACGACGAACACATGACGCAGAGCGGAGTGAAAGACCTCTACGCGCCGGTCCTTAAGCTCGCTCGTGAAATCGGTGACTCGCGGGCCGTCGGAATTACGGAGGGCCAGATCGGCCTCGCGTGCATCCGCGGAGAAGAGTTCGCAGACGCGGAGAAGCACCTGACCGAGTCCATCCAGCTGCTCCGCGAAGCAGGGGACCGCCTGAATGAATGCGAGATGGTATCCGCACTGGGCGAGCTATACCGCGATCGGCCGGACGGCGATCGCCGCCTGAACCTGATGCGCGCGATGCAGTACTACCGTGATGCGCTTGAACTCAAGGATCAGCTGGGCTACCTGTTCCAGAAATCGGGTGCGCTGACGGGCCTTGCCGCAGCGCATCGCCTTTCGGGCATGCTCAGCGAGGCCGAGAAGTACGCCCGCGAGGCGCTGCAAGTCGCGACCGAAGTCGGCGACCCGGAGGCGATCGGGACGGCCTACCTCGAGCTTGGCGAAACGCTTGACGCCATGGGCGATCATGCCATGGCCGAGAGAACCCTCAGCTACGGCATCGTGGCCGTAGAAGACAGCGGTGCGGACCGCGTGAAAATTCAATTGCTGGGGGCGCTGGCCAGGCTGCTGGCCGCACAGGGCGACTGGGATGTCGCACAGGACCATGCCCACAGCGCAGTCGAACTGGCCGCAAACGCCCCGGACACCCGCACCCGAACACGCACGCGGGCATTGCTGCGCGCGATCGAAAGACGCGAGCTCGGGCCCGAAAATGGGCCCTCCTGAAATAGTCGCAAACTTTTTCGCCGCCGACCGCCATGCCTTATTTCAAGCACCTCCACGGCCGCCTCCGCACCCTCGCCGAGGCCCAATTGCGCCCGAAAATGTCGCAATGGCGGGTTAGTCTCTTCGCGGGCAGGAGTGGTGGCCGGGATCGACCAAGCGGAAAAGGTCGACCGCACCACTGCCACAAAGGAGATGACATGCCGCGTCAGAACACCACAACGGGTAAATCGCAGATGGCCTTCCGCCTGCTGGACGAGATGCACGAGATGCTGGACGACATCGCAGCGAGCGCAACCATCCTCGGTGCCACACCATTCGAGGGCGGCGCACCCTCCAAGGCGCTGGCCGTCAAGCTGCACGAGGCGTTGCTGGAATTCGAAATCCAGCTCGCGGCACTTGGCCGCTACAGCTTTGAAGTGAAGGCCGATGGCTGATCAGCCGGCGTTCAGGTTGCCGGCGATGTGCTTCTTGCGCAGCTTCCAGATGAAGCCGTCCACGAGGTAGTGGTGGAAGTTCACACCCTGGAAGATGAGCAGCGTGATCGGCAGCGTGGTGATCACGACCTTCTCAAGTACGCCCTCAACGCCGAGGTAGAAGATGCCCGTGATGCCCATGCAGGCAATGATGTAGAGCAGCACATTGCGAGGCTGGCTGATCGTCGAAAGGAACCGGTGCTTCCTGTCGACGCCGTCTTTGAAGCGGTTCACATTGAACAGCCAAACCACAAGCAGGTACTGGATGTTGTGCCAGACGTTCAGCACCACCCAGCCGGTCGTGACGTCCGGAATCAGCCGATAGCCAACCAGGAATATGAGCACGTGGCTGATCACGTAGGCCGTGTGCAGCAGGTTCCGCCGCCGGAATTCACCCTGCAGCAGATAGCGAATCAGCCAGACGATGAACAGCGAAACAAAGATGCCGCCAAGCACGATGCTCACCCACTGGGGAACCGGCAGATACTTGATGTCGGCACCCAGGAACGTCTCTTGCCCAATGAATGAGCGGTGAGCGAGGCCCCACGCGGCAACGCCGTACAGCACGCCCTTGTTCAGCCAGCCGGCGCCCACACGGCCCGAGCGTCGGTAGAACATGCGCTCAACGCCATAGCTCTGGCGCGTGTAGTGAAACCACTGCCAGTGGAAATACAGCATCGCGATCGCCATCGCACCCCAGATGCGATACAGCAGATACGTGCCGCCAAAGACGATCACCGGCAACACGAATACCAGGAACCAGTAGCGCTTAAGGCTCTCGACGTCGAACACCAGCCGCGTGTAGGTCGCAATCACGTGGTGGAAGCCGAGCAGCCACATGTCGACGGCAATGATGTATGGGTACCAGTCCGGCCGAAGCAGGATCGCGACGCCGGATCCGACGGCAATCAGCGCCGCGCCGATGATTAACGAAACGTCAAATCGTGGGTTGCGGATCCACGCGACCGAGTAATTCGGCGCGTTCAAACTCACGGTTGCCCCGGCCATTGCCTGAGTCTACCGCACGGCAAAGACGCTTACTAGCGAATCACGCTTATGCGCCCGGGGTGATCGGCCACAACCTCGCCGATTACGGCGTGAGCAAGAGCACCGTGCTTCTTCAGGCTGGCGACCATGGCATCGCACTTGTCGGCCGGCACGCTGATCACCATGCCGCCGGACGTCTGCGCGTCGCACACCAGCAATTGTTCCTCGTCGGTCAGGTCCGGGGCGAAGTCGATGTGCTGCCTGAAGTACAGCCAGTTCTTCTTGGTGCCGCCCGGGAAGCACTTTTCCTTGAGCAGGTCCATCACCTCGGGCAGCACGGGCAACGCGCCCAAGTGTAGCTTCATGCCGACCTTGCTGGCGGCTGCCACTTCACGCAAGTGACCAGCCAGGCCGTAGCCCGTGACGTCCGTGGCCGCGCTGGCGCCCACCTCGGCCACCGCGTCGCCGCCCGGCCGATTGATGGCAGCCATGGAATGAATCGCTGGCTGGATCTGCTCCTCGGTGCGCAACTCGCGCTTCACGGCCGTGGTCAGCACGCCCACGCCGAGCGGCTTGGTGAGGACGAGCTTGTCCCCCACCTTCGCGCCTTCGTTGGACATGATCTTGTCCGGGTGTACCAGGCCGGTGACACACATGCCGTACTTCGGCTCGGCGTCGTCGATGCTGTGGCCGCCGGTGACGAAGATGCCGGCCTCCGCGGCCTTGTCCGCACCGCCCTGCAGGATCTGTGACAGCACGTCGTGGCCCAGCGCCGCCAACGGAAAGCCAACGATGTTCAGGGCGAAGATGGGCTTGGCACCCATGGCATAGATATCGGAGATGGCGTTGGCGGCCGCGATCTGGCCGAAGGTGTAGGGATCGTCAACGATCGGCGTGAAGAAATCGAGCGTCTGCACAATCGCCTGCTCGTCGTTGATGCGATAGACACAAGCGTCATCGGCCCACTCGTGCCCGACGAGCACGTTGGGGTCGGTGATCTTTGGAAGCTTCGATAGGACCTGACCCAGGTCCGCAGCTGAAAGCTTGCAGCCTCAGCCAGCACCGTGACTGAGCTGAGTCAGCCGCGGCTTGCCATCCTTCGCCTGTTCCGTAGCCAATGGATTCTCCAGTCAACCTGCAGCCAACATACAACACACGGCCGCGGAAACCCATTCCGCGGCCGTATGCAATGTGCCTGTGTAGCTAGTCCTCGCGCCACTCGGTTTCGAGCGCGAGGGCGGAGATGGCCGTGCTGTAAACTCGGCCGCCAGCAGTGCCCCAGGCGCCCAACGGGTCCCAGCTTCCGTGCTCATCGAGCGCCTCGGCCGTGTCGAGATTGGCATCCTTGTCAGCCTTGACGTAGCCGCGCTGATGATCGAGCAGCACGTCATCGAGCTGCTTTTTCCACGCCTTCCATTCCTTGCCCCCGAGCGCGTGCAGGGCCGTGGTCGCGTAGTACCAATAGTAGAAGTCGATCTTGAAGTGGTCCCACTCAGGCAGCGCGTCCTTCGAATTGAAGCGCGTTGCAAGCGCCTTGATGTCCTTGTCTCTGGCCTTGGCCTTTTCCATCACGAGCATGCACTTCACGTGCATGGCGTCCATCGTGCCGTTGTGCTCGAATTCCTGAGTACTGCGCAGGCGGGCGTTGTTGCTGGCTGGGCTGTCGTAGCCGGTCTTGGGGACTTTGTTGATGTCCTTGGTGACCATGGCAAACCACTTGGCCGCGTCGTCGTAGGACTGTTTCAAGTCAGTCTCGATACCCGCCAGCTTTGCGGCATGAAGCGCCATCACCATCCAGCAGGTAACCGAAGTGTCGTTGACGCCGGGCTGAACACCGTAGCGCCAGCCGAGCCCAGGGTTCTGCGCCTTCAGGATGAAATCGACAGCTTTCTCGACAATCGGCGCAAGCACGCCGTCCTGCGACAAGCCGTAGGCCTCGGCCATCGCCATCGTGGCAATGGCGTGGTTGTAAACGAAGTGGTCGTCGCCCTTGGGGCCGAAGCAACCGTCGTTGTCCTGCACCTTGCGGAGGGACAGGATCGACATGCGCAGCACCCGATGGTAGTCACCGCTGCGGTGGTTGTAGCCGTTGCCCGTAAACGCCAGCATGGCAAGGCCCGTCAGGCCGATGTTGTTGGTATCTTTCCAACCGTTGTCACGGCCTGCGCCGAGGTCGAACTCGATGTTGCCGGTCTTCTTGGCACCGTCGCGCGTTGAGGCCTCGGAGAATTCGTTCGCGATCCAGTCACCGCCACGGGACTGATGATCCTCGAGCCACTTGAGCGCGGCCAGCACGCGGTCTTCGTTCTTGCGCGTGGATTTCTTGACGCGATGCGCATAGCCCTTGGCGGGCTCGACGGGTTTCTCCGGCTCGGGGTCGCCCTTTTCGACGGGATTCCCGGGCGGCGGCTCCGGCGGCGGAGGCTCCTGCGCAAACAGCGGCACGCAAGCAACCAGCAGACAGGCAAGCAGCATCGAACGCAGCATCACAATCTCCCGGAAGTGACCTGGCATAGCGTTGCCTGATTCTGTCTCCAAACTGCGCGTGGCGCTATTCTTTCTCAGACCAGGGAGTCTCAAGGCAAAGGCAACCCATGGCCGTGCTGTACACGCGACCTCCGGCGCTGCCCCATGCGCCTACCGGATCCCAGCTTCCGTATTCGTCGATGTCGTGCTCGGTGGTGTGTTTGGCGTCCTTGTCGATCTTGCTGAAGCCGCGCTGGTGGTCGCGCAGCACCTCGACCATGGCCTCCTGCCACTTCTTCCAGTACGGATCGCCGAACTTGAACAGCGCGCGGCCGGCCTGGTACCAGTAGTGAAAATCGATCTTGTATTGGTCCCACGCCGGCAGGAAGTCCCGCTCGACGCAGGTCCTGGCCTGCGCCTTGAGCGCCTTGTCGTTGAGATCGGCCTTGCCCATCGTGAGCATGGCGTTCACATGCATCGCGTCCATGGTCGGGTTGTGCTCGTACTCCTGAGCCTCGCGCAGGCGCACGTTGTTGCTGCCCGGGCTATCGTAGCCGGTCTTTGGATAGCCGTTCACGTCAACCGTGACCATGTCGAACCACTCGGCCGCGTCGTCGAAACATTTGCTGCTATCGAAGTCGATCCCCGCCGTCTTCGCCGCGTGCAGGGCCATTACCATCCAGCAGGTCACACAGGAGTCGTTGACGCCCGGCTTCACGCCGTAGCGCCAGCCGAGGCCGGGGTTCTGGGCTTTGAGGATCCAGTCGACCGCCCTCTCGAGCATCCCCCTCAGCACCATGTCGCCGGACAGCCCGTACATCTCGGCGATCGCCAGCGTGCTGATCGCGTGGTTGTAGACCCAAGCGTTCCCCGGCGACGGAGGAGGCGGGCAGCAACCCTCCCCAACGGGGGCCTCTCCCTTAGGACCAAACCTCCCATCGTTGTCCTGCGTCTTGCGCAAGTACAGCAGTGCCGACCGCACGGTCGCCTTGTAGTCGCCACTCTTGTGATCGAGGCCGGCCCCCGCGTACGCCATAAGCGCCAAGCCGGTCAGGCCATCGTCGCACGCGGTTTCCCAACCCTTGTCGCCCGCAGCCTTGCCGACATCGCGGAATTCCACGTTGTGGGTAGCTTCGGTTTCGTTGCGAACGCTGTCGTCGTTGAACGCCGCCGCGCTCCAGTAGCCATCCTTGTTCTGGTGGTCGCGCAGCCAGTTCAGCGCCGCCAGCACGCGATCTTCGTTTTCGCGAACTTCGCCCTCGGCCTTGCGGCGATGTTGATACCCGGTTCGCGCCGGGGCAGGATTGCCCTCGAACCCGAAGTCGTCCTCTTTCTTACCTTCGTCCTTGGCCGGCTTATCCGCGGTCGGATCTTCGGTCGGGTCAGGCTTCGTGGGCCCGTCCTTTGGGTACTGGACCGGATCCTCCGGCGGCCTTTCGGGCGGCGGCGGCTCGGCGACGACAAACTGGAACGGCAGCAGGATCTGCAGCTTCTCCAGCCCCTTCTTTTCCAGCGCCTGGTTCACTTCCAGTCCTGCGCGGTATGCATGGTCCACCAGTCCCCACGGGACCGTCCGTTGTGCAGGGTCGGCGGCGTCCACGACTACCATGATCTTCAACTTCTCGACTCTCGTCCCCGCCTTCGCGATATAGGCGAGCACTGCGTCCCGGATGTTCTCACGACTGCGGTCCCGATCCGGCGAGGTCTTCCCGGTCAGGTCATCCCCACTGAGCCAGGAATCATTCACGGGTTTGCGGCCGCGCGCATCCAGCGCGACGATGTAGCTGCCGCCATACTGCTCGGGTTGCCAGTTCACGTACAGCGTGATGACTTCCTTCGGCACCTCCGGCGTGGCGTTCAGGCCTTCGTCCTTTGGCAGGTCGATTTTCAAATAGCCCGGATCGAGCGTGTTCAGGTCCGGCGCGTCGGTACCGGCAAGCGGATTGGTGATGTACTCGGTTGTGCCAACTACGAGGTGGTA
Source organism: Planctomycetota bacterium (assembly GCA_020425605.1). Lineage (GTDB taxonomy): Bacteria > Planctomycetota > UBA8742 > UBA2392 > UBA2392 > JACKID01. The sequence goes on from JAGQRH010000025.1 coordinate 24,635, forward strand.
GATCATCTGCTCGCCCGCCGTGGCCAGCAGTTTGCCGGCCTCGTTGTAGTCGGCCATCGCGTCAATCTGCACGACCAGCGGGTTCTCGGAGATGCCATCCGGGCCACGGCCGGTCCAGCCGTGGCCTTCGTCAACCAACTGCGCAAGCTTCTCTAGCTCGCCCTTCACGGCGGCGGCGTCGAGGGGCGCATCCTCCCCGGCACGCACGACAGTGGTCTTGCCCTCGGAGAACTTCACCTGCAGCTGCGGCATGGCCGACTTGGCCGATCCACCGCCCGAGCATGCCCCGAAAACGAAGGAGAGTGCCAACGCAAGCGCGAACAACGTGGCGCCACGAACCAAGCAGGAAATCCGCATCGCATCTCTCCCGATCAAGAACCGGACCATGCTATCAGTTGGCCGGGCGAGACCCTAAAAACAATGCCGGCCGTGATCGCGGCCGGCATTCATGGTTTGGCACTTGTTCACGCGTTTGCCATTGCGCCCTCGACGGGCAGGCCGGCTTCGGCCCATTCCTTGATTCCTCCACGGTAGTCGTGGACGTTCTTGTATCCGAGCTGATCGGCCACACGGGCCGCTTTGGTGGAAGCGTTTCAGCTGTAGCCTGCTCAGTAGAACACGAGCATCGCATTCACGTCGGCGGGCAGGTGCTCCTTCACCGCGCTGACGCTCAGCTGCTGCGCGCCCTTGATGTGCAGGTTGCCGTAGCTTCCCGGGCCGCGATTGTCATACAGGCCGTCCACGCGGCCTTCGTCGAGGGCCTGCTTCAGCTCGTTCATTTTCATTGTTTTCATCCGCTCTCCCTACACCTTGTGCACGTCGCGCTCGACGGGCAGGCGATGTTTCATCCAGTCCTTGATGCCGCCTTCATAGCGGCTTACGTTTGTGTAGCCCTGCCGATCCGCCGCACGGGCGGCTTTGCTTGAGGCCGGTCAGGTGGGCTCGGTGCAGTAGAACACGATGCGGGCATCCTTGTTGTTGGGCAACCCCACACCTTGCTCGGCCTTGTCGGCGGGCAGACTCTCGGCCCCCAGGATGTGGGCCTTCTCGTATGCCTCTTCGCCCCGAGCGTCAAACAGGTACTCGATCTGGCTGCTATCGAGTGCGCGCTTCAACTCGTCTCTTCCAATGTCCTTGATCACGGGATTCTGTCCTTTCTGCCCCCGTTAACATAACGGTGCATAATTCCCGCTCTCTTCCGGCTTTATCGGCGCGCACTGGTTGATATGCTGCCGCCCCATAAAGCTGTGGCGGGTTGTGGAATAGTGGACCAGTGTTGTCTACTATGCGCCCTCGCCCGATACGGGCCACGAAAGAAGCAGGAGAAAGCACCATGCCGGACCCAGGTGAAAAGTGGGAAGACAACCTTCCGGGGCCGTGGTACGTCGACAAGAGCTGCATTTTCTGCGGGTTGTGCCCGCAGCTCGCGCCTGAGAATTTCCGCGAGTCCGAAGACGGCACCCACGACCTCGTTTACAAACAGCCCGAGAACGACGAAGAAAAGGCCCAGTGTGAAGACGCCGCGGCCCAGTGCCCCGTCCAGGCCATCGGCGCAGACGGCGGATAGTCAAAACACCACCAAAACACCCGGCCACGGCCGGGTGTTTTCTTTGAAGCCTGCATAATTGAATCTTGATTAAAAAATCAAATTTGAATTCAATATTGGTCCGGGCCGTCGCCATTGCAAGGAACCACTGCCATGACCAATGCTCCAGAACCCCAGCCGGAGAACGTCCCCGGGCGCTTCTACGTTGACACCAACTGCATCGATTGCGGCTTGTGCCCCAACGTCGCGCCCAACCACTTCGCCGAAAATGACGCCGGCACGCACACGTTCGTCTACGCCCAACCCAGAACTCCCGGCGAAGAAGCGGAATGCGAAGAGGCCGCCGCAACCTGCCCTACACAGTCGATTCGCAATGACGGCGCAGAAATGGCGCAAGCCGGCTGATCTTGCAGGCCCGTGCCACCACCTTGCCAAACGCCCCCGGCGCCCTACTTTGCGGAAATGGCCGTGCCCGTGGACATTTCGCCAGTGACGCTTGAGCAGATCCCGCTGATTCAGGATCGGCGTTTCGACCTGCGCGACGTGTTCGGCAACGACGCACCTGTCGAGCTCGAACTCGGTATCGGCAAGGGGCGTTTCCTGATCCAGCAGGCTGAAACCCGCCCGCAGACCAATTTTGTTGGCATCGAGTGGGCAAGCCGCTACTACCGACTGGTTGCCGAGCGTGCGGCGAAACGCGGGCTCAGCAACCTGCGCGTGCTTCGTGACGACGCCGGCAAGGTCGTGCGCGACAACGTTGCCGACAAGAGCATCAGCGTGCTGCACGTCTATTTCCCGGATCCGTGGCCGAAAGCCAAGCACAACAAACGCCGGCTGATCCAGGCGCCGTTTGCGGTCGAGGCCGCCCGCATCCTCCGCGACGGCGGGCTGGTGCGCCTCGCGACCGACCACGAAGACTACGCGGTGCAGATGGAACAGGTGTTCCGCGACGACCCGCAGTTCGATCAGACATTCCGCGCAATCGGCGACGAGGCGCCGGAAGGCGTCACGAACTGGGAGGTCAAGTTTCGGCGAGAAGGCCGAACAATCCACAAGTTCGAGTTCACCCGTAAGCCTCGCGAATCCGCATGACCAAAGCATTATCGGACGTGCTTTCCACGGCGCCCCGGTTGCATCTTCCCTTTATGTCTGCGACAATTCAGATCCTCTTTTTGGCCCCGGAAGTACATACGTCACCCCATCGGAGTTGATGCATGCGCAGGATGATTGTGGCCGCAGTGGCGGTTGTGGCGCTCTTCGCCGCAGGCTGCCAGGACAACGAAGCAAGAAACCAGAACGCCAAGCTGCAAGCCGAGCTTGACGCCATGAAGGCCAAGCAGTCAGGCGGCAGCAATGACGCCCTGATCGCGCTGCTGGCAAACCAGAACAAGTCCGCTGACAGCGGCTCGCTTGATCGCAAGCTGACCTCGCTGGCTGAAGACATCAATGCCGGCCAGGACAAGATCAACAAGAAGCTTGAGGACACCGAAAGCTCGAACAAGAAGCGGATGGACGACCTCGAGGATCGCCTCAAGCAGGTGAACGACCTGCAGTCCACCATCAGCAACCTCAAGACGATGATCGAGTCGCTTGAGACCAAGGTGAAGAACGTCGATCCCAACGAGGTCCTGAACGCGCAGAAAGAGCTGATCAACCAGGAAGCCGACCTGCGCATGGAAAAGCAGGCGCGCGCGGCCGCCGAGGCACAGATCGAGACGCTCAAGAAGCAACTCGCGGACGCGCAGCTTGAAGTCGAAACGGTGAAGGGCGAAATGGTCGGGCTGCAGGGCTCCGACATCAGCAAACACCCGGACTACAAGGCACTTGAGGCCGAAAACCGCAAACTGAAGTCCGACCTCAAGAACGCCAAGTCAGACAACGATAACCTGACGCGTCAGTACGATGCGATGGTTGAACAGTTGAAGAAGGGCTCAAACCCGGTCGTCGAGGAACCGACTCCGCTACCCGACGACTACGACTTCTCCGGCAGCGTCACGGAAGTCAGCAAGGGCTCGCGCCCGGATGGCCCCAGCTACCTGCTGATCGCCAGCCTCAAGGGCACTGTGCCCGCCATCGGCACCGAGATGGTTGTGCTGGACGCCACACAGACGCCGGTCTGCCGGGTCAAGATCGTGCGCCACTACCACTTCAGCGACAACGAAGACCTGCCCGTTGAGGAAGTCGGCTGCCAGACGATCGACGAAAAGGCCACCCGCCCCGTCGCAAAGGGCGATACCGTCGCCTACCTGAAGAAGAAGGATGAGACCGGCGGCGACAACTCCGCCAAGTCCGACCCGGACAAAAACAAGGGCAGCGCCGGCGGCGATTAATCGGACGCCGAATGGCCCAAAACCGTACTATCCAAGGGGCGCGTGGCCATCCACCGCCCCTTTGCTATGCTGGCCAAGCTGACCGTGTTTGAGGATGCAGATGAGATACTTCACCGCCCTGCTTCTGGCCCTGCTGATCGCGCCGGCCGCCTTGTCCGCCCAGGACACCAAGCTCAGTGACGAGGCCGGCAAGCTGCTGGACCGCATTGCCAAGCGCCCCGAAAAAGCCTGGGACTACGCATTCGCCCTGCGCGGAATGCTGGAGGCCGAAGGCGGCAGCGGGCTGATCGCTGACTTTGAACGCGGGCTCGACAACGACTCGGAAGCCGTCCGCATGGTCTGCAGCCAGCTGGTTCTGCTGCACGGCACGCCGGAGCTTGCCTTCGAGACCTGGGGCAGCCTCATCGGGAGTGAAGACAGCGCCATCGTCGAGGCCGTCGCCATGATGATCAGTGCCGAAGGCCCCGAAGATGAAGAACTGATTGAGCATCTTCGCGGCGCATGGGAAGACAGCGATGCGCTCTCACCCGGCGCCCGCACGGCGCTTTGCGAGGCGCTGTTGACGACACAGAAAGACGAGCTGGCACTTGAGCAGCTGCGCGAGTTTCTTTCGTCGTCTGACCACGAGCTGGTCGGAAGGTCTGCACTCGTGCTGTCCGAACGCGGGCACCCGGCGGAAGTCGCCGCACGCATCGACAGCCTCAGCAAAGAACCCGGCGACATCGGGCGCCTCGCGCGCATCGGGCGTGAAGTCGTGAAGATCGACCAGGCGGTGGAAGACCACAAGTCCGGCAAGTTCAAGCGCAAGGACTACCTGATCGAGACTGAAATCCGCGCCATCCGGAAGAACTACGTGGATGACTACTTCATCTACGCCGACAAGCATCAGGATCTCAGCGGCGAAAACCTCGTCGACAACGCCTGCCGTGCCATGTGCTCAGCCACCGATCGCTATGCCGCCTACATGACGCGCAAAGAAATCGATGAGATGAACCAGGACCAGGAAGGAAACTACGTCGGCATCGGCGCGCACGTCGCGACCGGCGACGATGGCATCATCTACATCACCCAGCCGATCTACGAAGGCCCCGGCTACAAGGCGGGTCTGCGCACCGGCGACAAGCTCATCGGAATTCTCGGCCCGGACGGCAACCGCATCGACCTCACCGGCATCTCGCTTGAGGAAGGCGTCAGCCACGTACGCGGCCCGGAAAACAGCACCGCCACGGTGTTCATCCAGCGCCGCGGCACGGAAGGCGAATTGAAGCTCGAAATCCCGCGCACCATGGTACACGTCGACACGGCTCTTGAGGAAATGCTGCCCGGCCAGGTCGGCTATGTACGCTTGACCCGCTTCGGCGGCAACAGTGCCAAGGATATGAAGGAGTCGCTCGACAACCTGCGCAAGCTCGGCATGAAGTCGCTGATCCTTGACCTGCGCGACAACCCGGGCGGCCAGCTCTCGGCCGTGATCGAGATCGCCGACATGTTCCTGCCCAAAGGTAGCGTCATCAGCAGCACCGGCGGCCGCTTCGGCGACTGGAAGGGCCGGCAGCGCCCCTTCCGGTCTGACGGCGGCGATTACAACGACATCCCGATGGTGGTGTTCATTGACGAGAACAGCGCATCGGGTTCCGAGATGCTTTCCGGCGCGCTCAAGGACAACGACCGGGCTACGCTGATCGGCCGCCCCAGCTTCGGCAAGGGCATCGGCCAGAGCTTCTTCACCGTCGACAACAGCGGCGGCTCTCGCGTGCTCAAGTGCACGGTGTTCCGCTACTTCCTGCCCAGCGGCATCAGCATCGACCGCTACGAGGGCGAGGGCGGCGTCACCCCGCACATCAACATGGATCGCGATCTGCTCGAGGCGTGGGAAGTCTACGCAATCGACAAACTGCGTGACAGCAACAAGCTGCAGGACTACCTGGATGAGCACTACAAGGGCGTCGCCAAAGCTGAGTTCATGAAGCTCGCGACGTTCGACGCGCTGAACACGGCCGTGTGGCCGGACTTCGACAAGCTGTACGCATCATTGAACACACCCCTGGCCCGGGACGACGTACGCCGTGAGCTGCGCTTTGCCCTGCGCACACGCGTACAGGACGACCGCGGCGCCGAGTTCACCCAGAACTTCCAGGAAGACAGCGTCATCCTTCGCGGCGTGAAAGAGCTGTTTCTGAAGACCAAGCAGGACGTCAACGCCGTCCCCGAATACAAGGCCGTCATGAAGTAGAGTGTTGCGGACGTCTCGTCCGCATGCGCGGCCGGCGCAAGCCGGCCGCGACCCATTAACCCGGCCCCGAGGGCATTGCAGGCAAGGCGCCTGCAACACATCCTCTGCACATGAAGCAGGTTTTCAAACAACTGCGTCGCTTCCTTCCGCTGGCATTCAGCCTGGCGGTCATGGTCTACCTTTTCGGCTATCGCACCGATCCCGTCGAAAACTGGAACACCGCCCGCAGCGTCAAGCCGTCAATGCTCTACATCGCGCTGCTGCTGGGCCTCGTCAGCTTCGTCTTTCAGGCCGTTCGGCTGAAGATCCTGGTCGAGGTGCTCGGCCACAAGGTCAGCCTGACGCGCATGCTGATCTACACGCTGGTCGGCCAGTTCTACAACTCGGCCATTCCCGGCGGATCGGTCGGTGGCGACGCAATCAAGGCGCTGTACCTGAGCAACGCAACAGGAAGCAAGCCGCAGGCATTCGCGGCTGTGCTCGTGGACCGCTTGTGCGGGCTGTTCATGCTCGCGACGCTGGCACTGCTGGTGCTGCTGCCCAGCATCAATGAGCCGACCATGCGGCAGGCCGCGGCCGTGATCATCGTGTTCACGGGCGGTGCGACACTGGCCATCGTCAGCATGACCAGCCGGCGCATCCGCAAGCTGGTGCCTTCCGGGCTTTCGAGCCGCCTGCCGTTTCACGACACCATCCGCGCCTTCGACGAAGCCATGCAGATCTATCGCGGGCACAAGAAGGGGCTGGTGATGGCGCTGCTGCTGAGCATCCTGCCGCAGGCGGGCTGGATCGGGATGCATGTCGCGATCGGCCAGGGCATCGGCATCCAGCTGATCTGGACGGACTACGCGGTGCTGATTCCCGTCGCGGGCATGGTGGCCGCGCTGCCGATCAGCTTCGGCGGCTGGGGCGTCGGCGAAGCAGCAAGCGTGCACTTCTTCGGCCTGCGCGGAATCGGTAAAGTAGAGGCGCAGGTGCTGTCGCTGATGGGCCGCCTGATCCAGCTGGTATGGGCGCTGATCGGACTGCCGCTGAGTTGGGCCCTGCCAAGGCCAAAGGACATCAGCGCGGCCGTACACGGAGACGCAGTCCTGCCCGACCGGCAAGTGGAAGCGGCGGCAAAGGATGAACCGGGCGAAGACAAAGCCCTGAAACCCGACACCTGACACCCGGAACCTGACCTTGCGCATCGCCTACCTCGAATTCGACATGCAGGAAGCCCTCCGCCGGATGGGCATGAAGCAGCTGAAGAAGCTGTGGAATGAGCTGCTGTTGATGGCCGCGGGCGACGTCGACCAGGCGATGCAGTGGATGGAAGAGCTGTGGGAGCGTCACGACCTGATGCAGGGCCAGATGACGTTCGAAGAGTTCATGCGGCAGCTCGAGGCCGAGGGACTAATACGCCGCCGCGACGGCCAGCTTGACCGCGACAACCCCGAGGGCGGGGCGGGTGCGAATTTCGAACTGACCAAGAAGGGTGAGCGCGGCATTCGCAAAGACAGCCTTGAGCACATCTTCCGGAACCTGAACTCACTCGGAGACGGTGACCACCGCACACCCAACGCAGGCGCCAGCAACGAGCGTCTGCCGGAAACCCGGCCGTTCGCGTTCGGCGACCTGTCGTCAGATATCGATTTCAATATCTCCATTCGCAACGCACTCAAGCGCGGCATTGATGACGTGTCGCTGCTGGAAGACGACCTCGAAGTCTTCGAGACCGAGCAGCACGCAAGCTGCGCGACCGTGCTGATGATCGACATCAGCCACAGCATGATCCTCTACGGCGAGGACCGCATCACGCCCGCCAAGAAGGTCGCCATCGCGCTGACCGAGCTGATCAAGACCAAGTACCCGAAAGACAGCGTAAAGGTGATCACCTTCGGCAACGAGGCGCAGGAAGTGCCCGTGCATCGCCTGCCCTACCTGCAGGTCGGCCCGTTCCACACAAACACGCAGGCGGGGCTGCAGTTGGCGCAGCGGCTGCTCGGGCGCATGAAACACACGAACAAGCAGATCTTCATGATCACCGATGGCAAACCGACCGTGATCCATGAGCAGGGCCAGTTGTATCGCAACGTAAGCTGGATCCTGGACCCACTGATCGTCAACCGCACCCTCGAAGAGGCCGAGCTGTGCCGTCGCCGCGGCATCACCATCAGCACCTTCATGATCGCCGACGACCCGCATCTCGTCGAGTTCGTCGACCGGCTGACGCAGGTCAACCGCGGCCGAGCCTACTTCAGCGCGCTCGACAAGCTCGGCGGCAACATCTTCGTCGACTACATGAAAAACCGGCGCCGGCGCGTCCGCTGACGCGAACGGGGACGCTGGCGCGTCCCCGTTGTTCTACCTTCGTGCTTCCATCAACTGCTGCTTCACGTGCTGCGGCGCCTGCTCATAGCCTGCAGGCTCCATCACGTAGACGCCACGGCCCTGCGTCAAGCCGCGCAGGTCGCCGACGTAGCCGAACATCTCGGCCAGCGGAACGATCGCGCGGATGGCGCTCTCGCCCTCGCTGCCTTCGACCTCGTTGATCCGGCCGTGCCGGGCATTGAGGTCACCGATCACCGGCCCGGTGAATTCGTCCGGCACGCGCACTTCGACCCGCATCACCGGCTCGAGCACTTCCGTACCGACTTCATCCAGCAGCTTGCGGAACGCGATCCTTGCTGCCGACGCGAACGCGAAGTCCTTGCCGTCCACTTCGTGGCTCGAGCCGTCATAAAGCACTGCACGAAAACCGCCGACAGCAAAGCCGGCCAAGCCGCCCGAAGCCGCCGCCTCGCGAATGCCGGCCTCGACGCTGCGGATGAACACCTTCGGAATGACTCCGCCACGCGTTTCGTCCACAAACTCGATCCGGTCAAACTGCTCGGCTGGCAGACTCGACCACCGAATCTTCACGTGCCCGAAACTACCCGAGCCGCCAGACTGCTTCTGGTGCAGCCCTTCGGTTTCAACAAAGCCGTCGGCCAGACTGAGGCAACATCTTTGGCTCGCTGTATGTCGCATTTGCTCTCCTTGCTCAAACCGGCGGCTGATTGCCGCCTTTCGCAAGCTAACGCTGTGCGGCTTCAGACCTGGTGCGCGGTGGTGCCGCCGAAATAGCCCGCAACTTTTTTGCACTGGTCATAACACCCGCGCCTGGGCGAGTTTGTGGGCACTCCTCGACCGGCTGCGGGCCTGAATCGGGCCGGGAATGTCGCAATGGTGGGTAACAATGGGGTGTCGGGCGCGGAGGTCGCGCCGGTTGATCTGGAGTCGAGTCATGTCGAGGTACCCGAATGTCAGGCCCAAGCCTGACCAGCACAAGCAGACCCGCAATGAGGCTGCAGAGCGCACGTTGAAGCTGGAGACGACCGTCAGGCAGGCAGCTGACGAGTTGTACATTGAGCACGACGGCGCCAGCATCGACGCGGCAATTGCCCGCTACGAGAACCTGCTGAAGCTGCACGACCAGGAGATGGTCAAGCTGCAGGGTCACGAAGATGAGCCGTACCGCTGGAAAGTTGCGCCGACGGTTGTCATCCGCCTGCAGCGCGAGCTTGAGCGTCTGCAGAAGCGCCGCGAAGAACTGCTGGGCGAGTGCATACGCATCTCACGCCAGTTGATCCAGGACTTCATGCAGGCCGCGCCTGCGCCCGCACAGGAAACCCGGCAGCAGCAACCTGCGACGCAGGACACGGTGCAGCAGCCGTCCGGGAAGGCAGCACCCGCCGAAAGGAGCAAGGCCGACGCCGCCACCCAAGCTGCCTAGGCACGACGGCGCAGGTAGACAACGCCCGTAGTCGCAAGCAGCAGCCACAGCAGCAGCGCCGGCAGGCTTGACTGGTCAACAGTGCAGCCTCCCCCACCACCGCCGCCGCCGCCCTTGCCGCCACCGGCCGGCGGAGGACCGCCGACAGTGACGGTGAGCAGCGCCGCCGAACTGGTAACGCTGCCCGACGTGTTGCTGACCACGCAGGTGTAGCTGTTGCCGGAATCGGCGAGCGTGAGCACAGGTGTCGTGTAGCTGCTGTTCGTCGCGCCACCGATGTCGCTGCCGTTGAGCTGCCACTGGTAGCCCAGTGTGCCGCTCCCGCTGGCGCCGACTGCGAAATTCGCAGTGGCGCCCTCGGCCACGCTGGCGTCCTGCGGCTGGGTGTTGATGGTCGGCGGCAAACCGCTGACCGTTACGCTGGTGATCGTGCCGGTTGAGAGGTCGTTGTAGCTGCCGCTGGGAACCTGCTGCAGCTTGGCCGCGCGCACCATGTACCAGACGGTGCCGGTTGGCGGGTTGGTGTCGGAGTAGCTGGTGCCGCCAACTGCGGGCGACGTCAGTCGCGTGTACGGCCCGGCTTTGGCGGTAGCACGGTAGACGTGGTAGCCGCCAACGCTGTCCGTGCTGGCCGTCCAGGTCACATCCACGCTGCCGCCGTTCTGCGAAGCGGCTGGCGCCGTCGCCGGGGCGATATACCGCATGCGCAGCGTGGGCGCGCCCATCAGCCCAATGTGTACGCTGTTGTTGGCGAAGGCTGAGAGCGGCGGGTCGTTGATCGTTTCCTTGAAGCTCATGCCGATCGGCTCGCCGATGCCCATGCTGTGGAAGTACCACCAAGGCCGGCCTGACCACGCACAGGTCAGCGCACCGGAGCCCAAAGGCGAGCGCAGGAAGTTGTTGTCGCTGTCCCAGTCGCCGTGATAGCTGCCGAACAGGCATGTGAACGCGACATCCAGCGAAGCGGCCGCGATATTGGCCGTGGTCCCAACCCCGCTCGCACTGGTGTAGGTGCCGCCGCCGCAGCCATAGGCCCAGAGGTAGTCGCCGGTTGTGGTACTGGTGATGAAGTCGCCGGCAGCCACGTTGCCCGGCCCCACCAGCGGTGAAAAGCTGCGCCAGGCGCTGGCCGCGAAGGCCTCGCCGCTGAAGTAGCCGAAGTTGTCGTCAATGACGGCGCGCTCCTGCGGGCGCCAGGCGGCGGTCACGAAGTCGTGGTGCCGGTTAAGATAAGCCTGCAGCAGTTGCTGTTCCGTCTGGGTGAACGTGGACATGTTCGCAAGGTCCACGCGGCCAACCATCAGCTCCAGCGTGCTCGGAATGACGGACTGGTCAAACTTGCCGTCGCCCGGCACGTTGTGGTTGCGCGTCTGGCCCGACGTCGTGTTGTTGATGACGCTGTCAGACCAGCTGCCGTTGACGTCGCCGTAGTAGCCGTCGGCAGGCCAGGCGCCAACGTGGTTGGAGTGGCCGTCCGGGTTCAGCTCGCCGGAATACGGCACAGGCACGTGGCCGAGCAGGAAGACGGCCTTCACGTTGGTCGGATCTGAATTGTAGTCGGCGACAATCAGCGACTTGATCGATGCCACGGTGCCGGTGCGGGACACATCGTGGCGGATCACGCGCCAACCGTCGCCAACCAGGTCGTCTTCGAGCTGGCTGATCTCGGTGGCGAGCGGCGCGGTGAACGTATTGTCGACCAGCAGGATGACCTTGCCGCGGCTGTCGGTCTGCGGGGCCTGGATGGCGGCCGTGATCAGCCCCCAGCCGGTGTCGCTCGCGAGCTGTTTGCCGACGGCGTACTCGTAAACGCTGCCGACGGCGACCGCTGAATCCGCATAGCTGGTGGCCCCCGCGCCGTAGCTGGCGATAGGGCCGGTCCAGCTGCTGCTTCCCCAGTTGCGCTTATAGACGACCCATGCGGACGCGTTTGCATCTGCAGGCCAGTTCAGTGTGATCTTGGCCGGCGACGTCTGGATGGCAGCCGTCAGGTCAACGGAAACGTCATGGCTGGTCTGGGCCGAAAGCACGCCGGCAAACACCACCAGCAGGCAAAGGGAAAGACGCATGGGGAACTCCGCACCGATCGGGGAGCCCAGTTTATCCGTACGAGTATGCGCCCCCTAATCGGGGCGCAAACATCACTCGCAAATTCAGGATGACCGCGTGGACGGACTCACGAAACTAGTCTTGCCCGTCTTTGGGCGCGGCTTTGCGCTCGTCTTCAAGCTGCTTTGCCCAGCGCTCATAGCTGCTCTGAAGCTCGCGCGCGGATGCCGACACTTCTGCTTCCTTATGATCGTCCGCGAACTTCTTCAGGATCTCGGCCGCACCCTTGGCAGCAGCGAGCACCTTGTCGGGATCGTCGCCTGCCGTCTCGAAAGGCCGCCACGCATCCAGCCGCGCAGCGAGGTATTCGTGCCGGGCCCTCAACTCGGCGGCGTAGTTGTCGAGCGCCTTGATGCGTGCGATCTCTTTGGCGGGGTCGGGCAGTTCCTCAAGCCCTCGATAATGTGCTGCCAGCTCGGCCCAGCAGGCAACGGCCAGTTCATAGCGCCCGCAAATCTCGTGCACATCGGCACGTTTGCGCAGGGTGTCGCGCATGCTTTCGATGCGCTCAACCATGGCTTCGGCCTGCTCGATCACCTTGTCCGACTCGTCGCCGTCGGCCACGCCCGAGGCAAGCTTCCACGCTTCCAGGTAGCGGCCTTCGCCGAACGCCTCAGCGGCGTCGCTCAAGGGCGAGAAAACGCGGCGGAGCCCGAGCCGTGGATACTTCACTTTCTTCAGCTCGGTCATTGCCGCTTCTTCCCAGCCCTGCTGGTTCGCGTGCACGACCTTGCCGTCCACGCCGATCACCCAGACGCAGCACAGGATCGGCGCATCGAAACGCGACTCGAAGAAGCCATCGAGCGCAACGGGGTACGTGATCTTGAGGTCAGCGACCGTCTTCTCAATCTTCTCGAGTGTCTGGAACTGCACGTAGGACGTAACGATGTGCAGGCCCTTGTCGCCGTAATCCTTGTCCAGCTCAACCATGCGGCGCAACTGCGCCAGGCAGGGCGGTCACGTGCAGCCCCACTTCTTGAACACGACGACGTCGCCGCGCAGGTCAGAGAACTCGGTCCAGGCCGGCGGGTTGATCCAGTGCTCGACGGAATGGTCGTCGATCTCGTCACCGACGCCGTAGGCTTCCTGCGCCGACAGCGCCAGCGGCATAAGAAAAGCAAGCAAGAGCATGAAACGAACCATGAAACAACCTCTCCGCACCGCCAGACAGGCTACCCGCGAGGCCGCCCGCCGCAAGCGTTCTCAGACCTTCTCGCCCAGCATCTGCAGGTGGCGCTCGCGCACCTTGCTGAAGAACTCGTCGTAGCGCCCGGCCGTGAAGTCGGGAAACGTGTAGTCGCGCTTGAGCCAGCCGCCGTCCTTGTAGCTCATGGTGACCTCGGCCGAGATGCCCTGCCCGATGTACACGCGGTGCGCGAGCCCTTTCACGCTGGCGAGAACCAGTTTGGCGCCGGTGATGTAGCCCGGGTCGAGATTCAATGGGCGCGGCTCGTCAAAGCGCTCGGCCGCTTGCTCCTCGAGCAGGTTCGTCTGGACCTTCCAGTGGCTCAGCAACGAGGGGTCAGCCAGCGGCGCGAACGTGTAGAAACGACGCTTCAGGTCGGTGCCCATCTCGGGCGCGTAGTGGTCGGTAAGGTCGAACGGCCAGACGTCCGAGCTGGTCATGACGTCGCCCATCACGTGCTCAACCCACATCATGGCGTCGTCAACGACAACAGGGTCGCGGTAGATAACGCCGAGGATCGGCGTAACAGGCTGAACAGGAGCGATGCGGCCCATAGGTTTCCAGCGACTTGGTTGAAATTGGCCGCTGATTGTAGCCGCCGGATTGCATTCGCGCCCGTGGAATTGCTGCGCAGCGTGGACTACTCGCCCGGACGCCAACATCTGAGGCAGCTGTCCCACTCAAGCTGCTCGCCCGTAAGGTTGGCGAAGAAGGACTTCGCGCGTGTTGCCCAATCTGCAGGGCCTTCTTCCTCTCCAATCAGCGCCGCGCCGGACTGCCACAGTGTTGCCGCATCAGCCAACAGAAACCTACGCAATGCTCGATCAAGAAATGCGTGGCTTGAATTCCAACTCATCCAATTCTCTGGCCTAGTTGCGACGCATGTTTGGATTGGCTTCAACCGTCCGCAAATCAGCATTCGATAGCAAGATTCCTCTCGCTGGTAGTCGGGACCAGCCTCTTCGTCTTCTAGTCTTGAAATGACATTCCGCTCCAGCACATCCAGATACTCTGAGGACCCCAAGAAGTAGCTCATTTCAATCAGCCACTGCAATTCTCCGTTCGTCACTTCAGACTTCTTGATTGCTTCAGATAGCTCTTGTCCGCTCTTCTGTTGAAGAACTACCAGTGCGGGCAAGAACCACCCGCGTCCTGTTGCTGCTTCGGCAACACAGCGCTTGATCGTCGGGAGTGATTCAGCCGTCAGCAGCGAAGCTGTACCCGCCCACCACTTGGCACAGTCCAAGCGATATGAAGGCACAACAGACAGCATCTTCAGTACCGCCATAGCAAACTCAGTTCCACCGGCAGGACCGTCCATAATCAGCATGGCACTTCGGAACACATCGGCGAATTTGGGTGCCGTGGCTGGCGAATCCAGGGACTCCACATACTCAACCAAGTAGGCGGCCGCGATCTCGTCCCAGTTGCTGACGATCTCGGTCAGCACGTCTTCCTTGAACACTCTCCGTAGAGTCATGTAACTGGCAGGCTTCACGAGCTTACGTACCGCAGCGCGTACGCCCTTGAAGCCATCATCGTAGGCCATGAGATACAACAAGAGGTCCGCCCCTAGCCAAGCCTTGGCCTGCTCCAGCTTGCCTGCCTCATGGCTGCATAGATGCTCGACTCCCGCGTCGTTTCTTCCTGAAGGCCCGTCCGAAGACCGACTATCCGCACATGTCTCTTCAACACATGCGATGCAAGTAACCAGCACTATCAATGCTGCGAGTAGTTTCATGGCAGACCCTCCCGAGCCTCGGTACGACAAAGCCTCAGAACGACCGACCCGGAGGATTGTTCACGCCGGCTTGGATACTCGCCCATCGTTTTCAAAAGTTGGCCGTAGAGTACTCCCAGTGCGTGGGTGTCGCTTAGTAGGGCGAAGTTGGCGGGTCCTCCGATGAACTTGAACATCTGTATCAGCGAAGGCGTGCCCAGACCTCGCGCGCACAACAGGGCCGACGCCGGAGCCTGCATGCCTCCGGCATTGCGGCTGTATCCGTTTCGCTCAATTGCACGTAGCAAAGAGCCTGCCCGGACGCTCAATCGTCCTTCGGGAAGCCGGGGATGCCGCCGGGGTTGGCTTCGCGCTCGCCTTCTTTGCCGAAGTAGACGGCTTTGCCGCCGGTCTTGACTGCGATCGGCCGCAGCCAGCCCATCTGCGCCTCGCCGATTCCCACGCACTGGATGCGGCAGCGGCGTACGAGGTTCATGCGCTCGATTTCATCCCGAAGGTTGTTCAACGAGCTGCCACCGATGAAGAACATGCCCGACGATTCATCGGCGTAAGGGCCGTTGTCGTCGAGGTCGTCGAACTGGTAGCTGACCGTTTCCTTCTTGCGCCAGACCTTGCGTGCCGGCTGGGCCGGATAGCCCGGCACCTTGATCTTCGTGATTGCGCCGGTCTCCGGGTCGCGCTGCTCGATCTCGCGCTCGGGTGTCGCGGGGCGGGCCGGTATCTCCACCCATTGGCCTTCGCCCGGCTGCTGGCTGTCGTATTCGCGGTAGCTTACGAACTCGTAGTCGATCTTCGGCGTTCGGCCGCGGAAGCCATCCCGGATCGGCGCGCCGTCCGACAGCACGAAGATCGCGTCGGCACCTTCGGTGATGAGCTTGAGGTCGTAGCCTTCGCGCGGCGCATCCAGTACGCCGCCGCGGCCCATGCGGTAGGCGCTGAGCAGCGCCTGGTAGTAGTTCGTCTCGCCCATCAGCACGCCGTAAGGGCGCTTGGACTTCATTTCGTCCGGCGCGTCCTTGGGCCGCACCGCGTCAAGCGAGCCGTTGATGCGCTTTGCATTGATCTTGCTGGCCGATATGAATCCGTTGGTGATGCCCAGCGGCTCGGCGTTGTCGCCGAACAGGATCACGCAGACCTGCTTGTCCTTGGGCAGGCGCGAGACCGTCCACTTCACGTGCTCCCGCGCGGCATCGAAGCGGTTGCGGACGCGCTTCCAGTCAATCTCGTAGCTGTCGTCCTTCTTTCCCTTGCGCTTTTCGCCGGTGACCGGGTTCTTGAGAGTCTCCAGGTCCTCATCGCTAAGCGGGTTCAGCATCGAGTCACTGGCGTCGATCAGGAACACAATCCGGTCGCCCAGCACGTCGAGACCCATAAACGTGGCGAACGTCCGCCCGTCGTCGTCGCCCAGCGGGTCGAGCCCGTTTTCGAACAGCAGCCGCCACATCGACGCATACTGGTATGGGTACTTCGTGCCGAAGCAGAATTGCATGGCGAGCGCGGCCTCACGGACGCTGCGACCCATGGTGTTGTCTTCGTCTTCCATGATCGCGGCGATGCAGTCGAACACGACGCGCCACTCTTTCGAGACAGGCTCCTTGGGCTTCCAGAGCGGCCGGTAGGCGCGCGCGGCCGCCCAGCAGATTGCCTCGAACATCACCGCTCCCTCGGACTTCTTAAAGTCTTCCTGAAGCATCACCTCAAGCGCGCGGCGGAGATACTCAAAGCCGCCGTGGGCCAGCGCCTCAATCATGGCTGCGCGGATCACAGCCGGAGACTTCCTGTCGGCCACAAACTCCAGCAACTCCATGCCGATATCAGGGTCGTCTTCGAGCGCGAGGATGCAGGCGGCACAGTAGACGCCCCAGATCTCTTCGGCGTGGCGGTAGTTAGCCTTGATGAACTTGCGCAAGGCCGCAATGTCGGCCGGAGTGGGCTCGATGCGCACGTTGAACCTGCGAATGTCGTCGTCGGGCGTCGCGTTCGGGATGTCGTGCCGGTTGCGGAACGCAGCAGCCGCCAGGTAGCGCATGTTGTTCTCAAAGGGCGCGGGCGGCTTCTCGTAGATCTGCAACAGGCGGGGCAGGACGTCGTCGCCCTCGTAGCGGGCCCATGTCTGAAGCTGACTCGCGTTCCAGCGAAGCGAGTTCGACTCCGGCAGCTTGTCCAGCATGTCGGCGGCAGCCTGTTTGCGCTCATTCTTCTGCTGAAGCTTGTCCTTGGCCGCGCCCGGAACAACGCCGACCAGCATTGCCGCCAGGGCAACGGGAAGGATCACGGCGTGTGTGGGGACTCGCATCGGCGGCTCCTTGGCACCGGGCAGAGTCTATCACGCGACGCGACGCTTCCCACCTTCGCAATGAGTCCGGACAAACTGGCTTCGCTGATCGGCATGGTCCAAGTTGCCATTGCCGCAACGAAAACGGGCCGGCGCGAACGCCGGCCCGCTACTCGACGCAGTAGGCTACTTCGCTTCCTTGCCGTAGACGTTGACGGTGGCCTTGCCGTCACGGATGCCCTTGGTGCTGTACTCAAACACCATGCGCTCGACGGTTCGCGCGTCGCCGGGGAAATCCACCTGGCGCGTGCGGCTGCCTTCGTCGAACTCAAGCTTGGTCTTCACCTCGTGCTGCTTGCCGTTGCCGAAGGTGATGACGATGTTCTTCAGCTCAAGGTCCGCATTCTCGACTTCCAGCATGAAGCCTGTGAACTTGCCCTTGCTTTCGCCGACGATGATCACGTCCTTGTCCTTGCCAAAGTCCACCTCGCGGCTGCCAAGGTGCGAATAGCCCGGGTAGCGGTCGTTGACGCCGGCCGGCTTGCCGTACAGCTTCACGGTCGCCTTGCCGTCGCGAATCTTGCTTTTGTAGAAGAAGGTCACCTTCTTGATCACGCGTGCTTCACCCGGCAGGTCGATCACGCGGCTGCGTGACTTCTCGTCGAAGTTGGCGCGCACGTCCGGCGAGAGAGTTTCGTCGTTGCGGAAGTCCACCTTGATGTCCCACATCTCCAGCTCGGCGTCGGCCACGCCGATCACGATCGCCGTGAAACGGCCCTCGGCGGCGGTTACTTCGATCGTGTCGCGGTCCGTGCCGAAGCTGACCACGCGCGTGCCCAGCAACTGGTAGCCCTCGCTGCTCTTGGGCAGGTGGTCCTTCCAGTCGCCCTTGTCCGGGCCGGGCTTGTCCGGCTTGTCGTCCTTGCCCGCTTCGCCCGGCTTGCCGAACAGCTTCACGGTCGCCTTGCCCTTGCGCAGCTTGCTCTTGTACTTGAACTCGACCTTGCGGATCACGCGGGCCTCGCCCGGCAGGTCAATCTGGCGCGAACGCTCGCCTTCCTTGAACGTCTGGCGCACTTCCGGTGAGTAGTCGTCGCCGTTGCCGAAGGTGAACTTGATGTCGTACATCTCGAGGTTCCCGTTGATCACGCCGATCAGCACGCTTTCGAAACGGCCTTCCTTGCCGGTTACCTCGATCGTGTCCTTGTCGCCGCCGAAGTCGACTTTGCGCTCGCCCAGCAGCTCGTAGTTCGGGAACTTCTCTTTCCAGTTTGGCTCGTCTTCATCCGCGCGAACCGGGCTGATGCACGACGTAGCGAGCATCAGCGCAATCAGCACCATCCATGCGATCTTCATAGCTCTCCCTTATCATGGCCTCGTGTGAGCGACGACATACCAGAACACACCCCGCATCCGCCAGCAGGTTTCGCACAAAACGTAATGAGTTTTCCTGCAGCCCCGGACGCTGGACGAGCGCAACCTCCGCACTAGGCTGGGGTTCATTCCATTGCTCACAATCACGTACGGAGAAACTCAATGAGGACAGCGCAACTGTCGGTACTTCTGTTGGCATTGCTGATGCTCGGCGTCAGCACCGGGTGCGGCAAGCGTGGCGCCAGGCCGATCAACACGCAGGACGGAGACACCGACCGCGTCGAGTTGCTGGGCACACGCAAGGTCGACTTCAAGGGCGACTTCGACACCATCATGGTGACGCTGAAGGAAGGCACCTTCCACGCGATCCGCGTTGATGTTGAAGGCAGCGCAATCGAGATGTGGGACATCGACGTCTTCTTCAGCAACGGCGGCCACGAGGACTTCAACACCCGCCTGAATTTCGCAGAAGGCTCATGGAGCCGCCGGATCGACCTGCGCGGCGGCGCACGCGGCATCAAGAAGGTGACATTCAAGTACAAGAGCAAGAAGCTCAAGACCGGCAAAGCCACCGTCAAGCTCTACGGCATCCACTAGACGGATTCAGGACCCGACCGGCCCGACTAGATCGGGCCGGTTGGCATTTGCGCCCGGCCGGATGCGGTCTAGATTGCGGGCTGCGGCCAGTGGGAGACAGCGGTGAAGATAGTCAGCATCGGCGGCGGGCCTGCGGGATTGTATTTCGCGATCCTGATGAAGAAGCAGGATCCCGCCCACGACATCACGGTGGTTGAGCGCAACCGGCCATACGACACGTTCGGCTGGGGCGTGGTGTTCAGCGACGAAACGCTTGGCGGCTTCGAGGATGCCGACAAGGAAACCTACGACCGCATCGTGAAGGAGTTCGCTTACTGGCCGGACATCGATACGCACATCAAGGGCGAGTGCATCCGCAGCACCGGCCACGGCTTCGCGGGAATGAGCCGCAAGCGCTTACTGAACATCTTCCAGGAACGCTGCGAAGAACTGGGCGTCAAGCTCGTGTTCGACACTGAGGTGAAGTCGCTGGATGCATACAAAGACGCCGACCTGATCCTCGGCGCGGACGGCGTGAACTCCTGGGTGCGCGAGCATTTCAAGCAGCACTTCAAGCCGTCCCTCGACTGGCGCAAGTGCAAGTTCAGCTGGCTCGGCACCGACCTGCGCCTGCCGGCGTTCACGTTCATCTACGAAGAGAACGAACACGGGCTGTTCGCCGTGCACGCCTACCCGTTCGAGGAGAACCTCAGCACCTTCATCGTCGAGTGCCGCGAGGAGACCTGGAAGAAGGCCGGGCTCGACAAGGCCAGTGAAGAAGAAACCATCGCCTACTGCGAGAAGCTGTTCGCGAAGTACCTTCACGGCCACAAGCTGCTCGGCAACAAGAGCGTCTGGCGCACCTTCCCCACCGTTCGCAACGAGACCTGGGTGCACGAGAACATCGTGCTGCTGGGCGATGCGGCGCACACGGCCCACTTCAGCATCGGCAGCGGCACCAAGCTGGCGATGGAAGACGCAATCGAGCTGGCAAAGGCATTCAAGGACAACGGCAGCAGCAACGTAAATGCAACGCTGAAGCTGTACCAGGAACGCCGCTGGGTCGACGGTGCCAAGCTGCAGAAGACTGCGCAGACCAGCCTCGAATGGTTCGAAAACGTCGCGCGCTACTACAAGACCCAGCACCCGATCCGCTTCACCTTCAACCAGCTCTCACGCAGCAAGCGCATTACGTATGACAACCTGCGCATGCGCGACCCGGCGTTCGTCGAGAAGGCAACGGCGTGGTTCGCGAACCAGAACCAGTTCAAGGACGTGAAGGTTGCACCGCCCGCCTACGCCGCCGAGACCGAAGCACGCATCATCCGCCAGCACTTCGAGCGTGAAGGATCGGCCGAGGGCCTGCCGACAGCGCCGCCGGTGTTCCAGCCGTACCAGTTGCGCAAGATGCCGCTCGCCAACCGCCTCGTCGTCAGCCCGATGTGCCAGTACAGCAGCGTAGATGGCATGCCGCACGACTGGCACATGGTGCACCTGGGCTCGCGGGCGATCGGCGGCGCAGGGCTGCTCTACACCGAGGCCACCCACGTCAGTGCCGAAGGCCGCATCACGCCCGGCTGCGCAGGCATGTACAAGCCTGAGCACGTGCCCGCATGGAAGCGGATCGTCGACTTCGTGCACGGCTACAGCAAAGCCAAGTTCTGCATGCAGCTCGCCCACGCCGGCCGCAAGGCCAGCACCGACCTGCCGTGGAATGGCGGTAACGCGCTGACACCCGAGCAGGGCGCATGGGAAACCATTGCCGCGTCCGCCATCCCCTACAAGGAAGGCTGGCATACGCCGCGTGCAATGACCCGCGCCGACATGGAGCGCGTGCAGGCCGACTTCGTGCAGTCCGCCAAGTACGCAGAGCAGGCCGGCTTCGACATGATCGAGCTGCACTACGCCCACGGCTACCTGATGAACTCGTTCATCAGCCCGCTCACCAACAAGCGCACGGACGCATACGGCGGCTCGCTGGAAGCGCGCATGAACTATCCACTGGAGTGCTTCAAGGCTGTGCGGGACGTGTGGCCGGCGGACAAGCCGATGAGCATTCGAATCAGCGCAACCGAGTGGCACGAAGACGGACTGACCGACGACGACCGCGTTGAGATCGCGAAGATGTTCAAGGACGCGGGCCTCGACATCATCGACGTCAGCGCGGGGCAGGTTGTGCCCGATCAGCAGCCGATCTACGGGCGCATGTTCCAGACACCGTTCAGCGACCTTATCCGCAACGAGGCGCACATCGCGACCATGACCGTCGGGGCCGTGCAGACCGTCGACCAGGCCAACACCATCCTGCTCGCAGGCCGCGCCGACCTTGTGATGATGGCACGTCCCCACCTGTTCGACCCATACATGCTCGCGCACGCGGCGGCTGACTACGACTACGACCTGCAATACTGGCCGCCGCAGTACCTCGCAGGCAAACCCGCACCGAGGACCAGCTGATGCGCGTCACGCTGCCCGTGAAGCTGAAGCGATTGCCGCACGGCGAAGGCTTGCCGGTGCCGGGCTACCAGACTGAACACGCGGCCGGCGCGGATGTGCACGCTGCGCTGGATGGGCCGGTGATGCTGCAACCGGGCAAACACGCGATGATCCCCACCGGCTTCTGCTACGAGATTCCGCCCGGCTACGAGATGCAGGTGCGCCCGCGCTCCGGGCTGGCGGCAAAGCATGCAGTGACGGTACTGAACGCGCCCGGCACAATCGACGCCGACTATCGCGGTGAGCTGAAGGTACTGCTGATCAACCACGGCGCCGAACCATTTGAGATTCGAAGGGGCGAGCGCATCGCCCAGATCATCATCGCCCCAGTCGTGATGGCGAGCTTCAAGGAAGTCGACGAGCTCTCCGACACTACCCGCGGCACCGGCGGCTTCGGCTCGACCGGCAAGTAGTATGTGGTGTGGGCTTCAAGCCCCATCACACTAATCCCACAAGCTCGTTGAGTAGTAGCGCTCGCCGGTGTCTGCAAAGACCGTCACGATCTTTGCGTTCGGCTCGCGCTCGGCGATCCTGGCCGCGACCGCGAGATTCGCGCCGCTGCTCTGGCCGACGAAGATGCCATTGCGAGCGAGCAACTGGCAGTGATCGGCCGCCTCGTCGATCGTTACGTCCACGCGCTCGTCGACCAGTGACTCGTCGAAGATCTTCGGGCGGATCGCGTCCGCCGCGCGCAGAGGCTTCAAACCCTCGATGCCGGGAAAGTCGTCGGGTAGCGCCTGAACGATCTTGATCGCAGGGTCGTGCTCTTTCAGCCGCTTGGCGATGCCGGTCAGCGTGCCGCCGGTGCCGACGCCCGCGATAAAATGCGTGATCTCGTCGGCCCCGACCGGCCGGGTTGCCAACTGACGCAGGATCTCAACGCCCGTGCCTTCGTAGTGCGCCTGCCAGTTGGCGTCGTTGGCGTACTGGTCTACCAGCAGGTACTTGTCCGGGTGCGCATCGGCCAGCTCATGCGCGTGGCGCATGGCCTCGTCGTAGCCGAGCACGGGGTCGGTCAGGATCAGCTCAGCCCCGTGCGCCTTGATGCGGCGCTGACGCTCAATGCTCGCGTTGCCGGGCACGACCAGCGTGACCGGGATGCCCAGCGCCGCGCCGATCATGGCGTATGCGATGCCGCTGTTGCCGCTGGTGCTGTCCAGCACGCGGCGGGCTTCCAGCGTGTCGTCTTCGATCACGCGCGCCAGCATGCGCAGCACGGCGCGGTCCTTGATGCTGCCGCCCGGGTTCATCCATTCGGCCTTGGCCTTGAGGCTCAGCCCGGGGAAGCGGTTCTCGAGCACGTTCACTTCAAGCAGCGGCGTGTTGCCAATTAAACCGAGCGCCGGGATGCGGCGGGTGATCTCGTGAAGGGTGTCGGTCTTCGTGGTCATGGCGATGTCCATAGTTAGAACGTTGGGGTCGTGTTGCATGCTTCCAGCTTGCATGCGGGCTGGAAGCCCACACCACACCTACAGACATCGCACCTCTTCCTGGCTGAACTGCCCGCCATGCAGCTCGAACGAGTGAAAGTCGCCCACCGCGCCCTTGTTCACGGCGACGATCACGTAGCTGTAGCCTTCCCAAGCGGCCGCGCGGTCGGTTTCGCTCGGCTGTGCCGGGTGGTCCGGGTGGCTGTGGTAGATGCCGATGATGTCCAGCCCGGCCGCGCGCGCCTGTTTGTCGACGCGCATGTAGTCCTTGGGGTCGAGCGTAAAGCGGTCGTGCGCGCGCTCGGTGTTGAGGTTGCCCGTGCGGTACGCGGCCGTCCCGACGCGACCTGTCCCGAGCTTGGTCGAGGGGCCAACGATTACGCCGCAGCATTCGTGCGGGTAAGTCTCAACGGCGTGGGCTTCAATGTGGGCCCGAATCTCGGGCGTAATGGTCAACATGGCGTTTGATCGAACAGGGTCTCAAATGAAGTCAGGAACGGCGGGCGCCGTTATCGACAACAAAGACAGCTGTTCACGCGCATGGTCATCGGGCGAAATGGTATCGGGATGGCTCAGCCCGTCAAGCACCAGCCTGGACTTGAACCGCGAAGGGCCGCAAAGAGCCGCGAAGAAAGGCCCTAGGTGGTTCTTCGCGGTCCGTCGTGGTGCTTCGCGGTTTCGCCCGTTTTCCACTCGCCTTCGATCAGCAGCTCGTGGGGCTGGTATTGGCGTTTGTAGTCCATGGTGCTGCAGCCTTCGATCCAGTAGCCGAGGTAGTAGTACGGGATCTTCTTCTCCCGGCACAGTTCGATCTCTTTGATCACGCTGTAGACGCCTAGGCTGCGCTTGCCTTCGTCCGGGTCGAAGAAGTGGTACACGCTGCTGATGCTGCGGCGGCTGACGTCGCAGATGCTGACCGCCAACAGCTTGTCGCGCTGGTCGCGGTACTCGATCTCGACCGTCGCCACGCAGCTCGAATACAGGAAATCCCGCATGCTCTCCATGTCTTCGCCCTGCGGGCTCTTGTCGTGCTGGGCACGGAGGTAGCGCTTGTAGACGTCGTGTTTCTCGGCGTTCAGCTCCGGCTCATGCACGATCATGCGCACATCGTCATTGCGCGCCAACGCCCGGCGCTGGCTGCGGCTGGGCTTGAACGCTTCCACCGGCACGCGGATCGGCACGCACTTGCGGCAACTTGCGCAGACGGTCCGGTACAGGATATTGCCGCTGCGACGGAAACCGCGGTCCATCAATTCGTGGTACGCGGCCGGCGAGATCTGCCAGACCAGCCACGCTTCTTCGGTTGCGCTGCGCCGTGACAGATAGCTGCAGTCGTGGCTATGCCGGCCCAGCGGCACCGAGTGCGGGCCGATCAGGGCTTCAAGGCTCAGGCGATGGCTGCCCATGTGACCAGTATAACCAGACGCCACCCGCTGTTGCCTACCAGTCAGCCGGCCTGTCGCGTTTACAACTTTGCAGTTTGTCGCGGATGCGCGCGAGTTGGCGGATCGGCGTATGCGCAGACTTCTCAAGCTGGTTCCAGAGTCGATGCTGGAACTCCCCCACCGCAAAGCTCAGCGCAGCCAACGCCGCCTGCTCAAGCAATTGGGGATCCTCGTCAAGCCGGTTCCAGGCGGCCTTGCGAAAGTCTTCCAGTGACAGCCCGCTGGTCTTGCGGAACTCGCGCTCATGGCGCGCAAGCGGTCCAAACGCGACGAAATCAAGCACGCGCAACGCGATGCGCGTTTCGCACTCTCCGAGACATCCGATTTTCATGAATACGCCCGTCTGTGCGGGCCGGTTGGTGAGAACACCTTGATGATAGCGATTGCCGAACGATCGCCAAGAACTAGTAGCCGAGTCGTTCCTGCTCGTTCCAGGATTCGCGCAATATCGTCATGTAGCGCCCATAGCGTCCCTGGCTGATCGTGCCGGCCTCGACGGCGGCCTTCACGCCACAGCCCGGCTCGTGCCGGTGCGTACATGTATTGAAGCGGCACTGCTCGCGCGCCGTCTGCCAGTCGGGGTAATACAGGCTGATCTCGTGCAGCTCGAGGTTCCAGAAGCCGAAGTCACGCACGCCGGGCGTGTCGATCACCAGCCCGCCCGCCATGGGCACCAGGCTGGCGTGCGTCGTCGTGTGGCGGCCTTCTCCTTCCTTGTCGACGTGTCCGATGCGCAGCCCGAGGCCGGGCTCAAGCGCATTCATGATGCTGGATTTCCCCACTCCGCTGGGCCCGGCGAACACGGCCGTCTTGCCGCTGAACCTGCCCTTGAGCGTTCCCAGCTCGCCGTTTGATGCGCTGACGTACTCGATGTCGATGACCCCGGCAAAATCGCGCAGCAGCGGCTCAAGCTCCGGGCGGGGGACGACATCGATCTTGTTGATCACGATCAGCGGTATGAAACCCTGGCTGTAGGCGCTGATCAGCAGGCGATCGACGGTGAGCAGTTGCTCGCTGAGAAGGTCGGCGCCCGCGACGATTACCAGCAGGTCAATGTTCGCGGCCAGCACCTGCCTCTGCCTCGGGAAGCGGGGATGCGCACGGTACAGCTCAGTGCGGCGCTCCTCGATACTCTCGAGCTGGCCTTCGTTCTCTTCACCGTCGGGCAGCGGCGTGAACGTGACCAGGTCGCCGACAGCCAGAGGGCTGCGTTCCTTGCGCTTGCCCTGCTTGAACTTGCCGCGCACGGCGCACATGTATTCCGTGCCGTCTGAGCGTATCCAGGCGTGCTGACCGTGAAGGCGGACGACTGTGCCGTTTAGCGCCATGCGGGCATCATGCGCCGCTCTGCCCGTCGGCGCAATCTGGCGCTACAATGCCGCCCATGTCTCTTCGTACCAAGATCGCTCTCGGAGTCGCCGCGGCCACGGCCGTGCTGGCGATTGCGCTGGCGATTCTGGGACTGGAGGCGAAGAAGGAACTCGACAAGGCGGCCGAGAAGCAGCGCCAGACGCACCAGCGCAAGCTGGAAGAGTTCAACACGAAGATGCAGCAGCAGCTGGATTCGCAGGCAGAGGAGTATCACCGGCTCGCGATCCGATCGATCCAGGAGCTGGTGCTCGCCTGGCTGAACGACAAGGTCGTGCTGACCCAGGGCGAGATCCGCAACGAGCTGCGCCGCCCCGACAACGGATTGTCTGAAACCGCGATCATCAATGAAGAGCCGGACGGCAGCCTGTACTCGCAGGTGCTGAAGCCCGAAGGCAGCCGCCTTTCGCCGACCACCGAGGAAGAACAGGCGATCCGCCGCGTACTGCGAACGGACCAGCACCAGTTTGTGGGCGACGTGCTGTTTCACCCATACGAGCCGCCCGAGAGCATCAGTGGCACGAAGTACGTGCTGCGCATCAAGACCAACATTCCACCGATCGCGCAGCCCGCAGCACTGGAAATGCCGCAACTTGAGGAGGCCCAGGCCGCCGACCTCGGCCCGCTGGTGGCAGCCGCCTTTACGACACTGGGCCTGGCCATGCTGGCGGTGTTCGTGCTGCTTATGTTCGCGCTGCGCCGCTTTGTGCTGGCTCCGCTGGGCAACGTGCTCGAGGACAGCCAGCGCATCGTGCGCGGCACCGAAGGCCTTACGGTGCAGGGCTTCAAGGGCGGCAAGGGCAATGATATCGAGACGGTCGTCGCCGCGTTCAACGCCATGCTGAGCGAGCTGAAAGAGTACCAGTCCGACCTGGAAGGCAAGGTCAAGAGCGCAACCCGCACCATCAAGGCGCAGCAGCAGAACCTGGTGATCGCGCAGCGGCTGGCGGCGACCGGCACGCTGGCGGCCGGGCTGGCACATGAGGTGAACAATCCGCTGAGCGGCATGCTGAACGCGGCGCGCCGCCTCAAGAAGAAGGACGGGCTGGACGAGCGTGCCCGCGACTACATCGAGCTCATTGAGGAAGGCCTGACGCGCATTGAGAACCTGATGAAGCAGATTCTCGATTTCTCGCGACGCCGTGACATGAAGCCTGAGCGCTTCTCGGCCGAGGCGGCATTCCGGCGCGCGCTTCCGCTGGTGCGGCACCGGCTGGAGAAGTCAAACCTGCGGCTGGAAGAAGACATCCGCAAGGACCTGCCTGAGGTGTACGGCAACTCAGAAGAAATCGGGCAGGTGCTGATGAATCTGCTGATCAATGCGGCCGACGCGTCGCCCGATGAAGGCGCCGTGCGCGTCACGATTTCGGCATCGGACAAGGGCGGCGTCGTCTTTGCCGTCGAAGACAGCGGCACGGGTGTGCCCGAGGAAATCCGCGAGCGCATCTTCGACCCGTTCTTCACGACCAAAGAGCCGGGTAAGGGCACTGGGCTTGGTCTCGCCATCGCCCACACGATCATCGACAACCACGGCGGCACGCTTCGTGCTGAAGCCGGCACTACGCTGGGCGGGGCAAAGTTCGTCGTGGAAATGCCGCCGGCCGACCTGCATGAGAGTCGGCGCCTCAAAGAGATTGAGTAAGAGCCGCCCACCCGGCGCGCACTTAAATGAACCGGGCGCCCTTGCGGGCGCCCGATCCATCTGGTCTGGCATTGGGAAAACTATTCCGCCGTGCGACGGTCAGGGTGCGGAAGGTGCGGGTTCAGGGCCTGTGCCTTGCGAATCTGCTGGCGCTGGGCAGCGGTGGTCGGCGCGCGGCCAAGGGCCTCGCCGGCATCGTTGCGGGCACCGGCTACTTCTTCGACCATCGCGGCGCGCTGGTCTTCGTCGGCAATCTCGCTCAGGTCATACTCGAGGCGCAGGACCGGAAGCAGGGCATTGAAGCCATCTTCGTCCCAGGCCCCGCCGTGGAACTTGTAGCAGGCACCGAGTGCGCGGGACGCAGCGGCCTTCACCGACGGACGATCAACGGCTTCGTCGCTGGTGAGAGTGTCCAGCAAGTTGGGAATCACGTTTGCACGCACCCAGGCCGCGCCGGTCTTGGTGCCGTTGCTGACGAGATGGGTGATCGCATTGCAGATCGCCGTGCGTGCCGCGCTGCTGCGGCCGGCAAGGCGCAGACCGCCGGAGAGGGCGACCAGCAGCTTGTCGACACCGTACTTGGTGGTTGCCGGGTCAAGCTCGGCGATGGCGTTGGCCATCGCGACGACCATGCCGTTTGTCTTGCTCTTGGAGTCCTCGACGTTGCTGCTCCAGACGTCCTCGAGCGTCGCATTGAGGGCTTCCGTGTCGACGGCGTACTCGGCGCTGTAGCTGATGTAGCTGCTGTCGTCGACGCCGAGAGCTTCAAGGTCGCTCTTGCGGGAGTCGACTTCACTTTCCATTGCCGCGACGAGCACCGGAATCTCGCTGGTACGAACGTCCTTGTGCAGCAGGTGGAAGATCGGCTCGCTGCGCTCCTGGCGGTCGCTTGCACCCGGGAGGTTCGGGTCGAAGACGAACACCGGCGCGACGGCCAATGCACCTTCGAGAATGATCGCATCCCATGGCGGCCCCTGCACCGCGAGGTCCGCGCCTTCTTCGAGGGTACGGGCGCCGGTGGCACTGTGGCCGAGGCTTTCCAGGTCGCTCAGGTAGCGGTTGCGCAGGGCCTCATCTTCAATGATGACGAGGATGCTGCGGGCCTGCGTCTCCTGCAGGTTGCGGACCGCCACCTGCTCAACGAGTGCGTTGTTGCCGAATGAGATGTCGGCGCCCAGTTGGATGAGCGTGCGGGCGGCGGCGTAGCGGACAGTGCGGTCCGGGTCAGCGAGGGCACGGATCATGGCTGCGCCGGCCGGCTTGCCGATCACGTCCGTGTCGCCCTGCAGGGTGATCGCATCACAAAGGTTAACGCTGACGCCCGGGTAGCCGTCAGCCAGTGAGCGCTCCAGCGCGGCGTACAGCACCGGGCTGCCGCCCACCGAAGCCAGGCCGAAGCCCTCAAAGTGCGGCACAAAGCCGCGCTCGCCGAGAAGCGCCGTGATGTACTCGCGCTCTTCGCTGCTGCCGTTGTAGTAGCGCCCACGGCCTTCGCTGAACATGTGCATGTGAATGCACGCCAGCAGGGCTTCCGAGTCGCGAATGAACGCATCCTTGTTGGCGTTGCCACCGGCCTGCGCGAGCCCGATGTCGAGAGCCTGCATGCAGGACTCCTCGGCCAGGATGTCGGCGTAGGCCCAAAGCGGAACTTCCTGCGAGACAAGCTGCTGCTCGCCGCTGTCATTCGGGATCCACTTCCAGATCGTGTAGCTGCGGTCGTAGCCGTACATCACCACCGGCAGGTTGCCCTGGTAGTTGCTGCCTACCAGGCGATTGCGGTAGTAACGGCCGGCTGCGTTGTTGCGGTAGATGCCTTCGGCCTGCAGGAAGAACAGGTCCTTGGCGTTGTTGACCTTTTTGTCCTGTTCAGGATTGTCGCGGCGGATGACTTCGATCGCCATGCGGCAAGCTTCGCGAACTTGCTCTTCTTCATCCTTGGCCTGGAAGTGCTTGGCCAGGATCGGCAGAGCGCGCGGGTCATCGATGTCGGCCAGTGCCAGCGCGGCGGTCTGGCGGTCGTACATCTCGGCGCTGTAGAAGCACTGGATCAGCGCGTTGACGGCCTGGCTGCCCAGCGTCGCCAGCAACACGCGCGCGCGATAGCGGTAGTCCGCGTTGTCGCTGTGCATGTAGTTGGCCTGCAGGTAGGGCACCACGAAGTCGCCGTAGGCGTCGCGAATGCTGGCCGCGCGAAGCATGTTGCGCGCGGTGTCGGCGTCGCCCATGAAGGCGTCGACGAACTCGGCAATCTGCTCCGGGTCGTTGTTTCGGCCGATGTACGGGTTCTTGCCGAGGCCGGTCATGACCCAATTGCCGAACCGTGAGTAGCGGCCCTTGAGGCCCGGGTCGGCGAAGTTGTTCTCGATCATGTCGCGGGCGAGCTCGGCGCCGATTTCGTCGCGGATCTTGCGGGCGTCTTCGTCCGTAGGATCACCGGCGAGCGCGGAGTCAAACTTCTTGATCGCGTCTTCCCAGTTGCCCTTCTTGTATTCGCGCAGGCCGTCCTTGACGGTGCCGAGCGAATCCTGGGCGTTAACAATGGGGGCGCCGGGCGTCAGGGTCGACAAAGCGACCACGCCGGAAAGCACCACCGCGACGACAACAAACCCACGCGCAATGCGTAGCAGCATCGGATCAAACTCCTTCAGGGGGGTGCTGGCAGAAACGTCAATCTAGCCCTGACCCAAAGGCTGTCAAGCATTGCACATACATTCCCCAACGCCGTGACTTGGCCATGACGGGAGCCGCCTGTGTCGGCCGTCCGGGCAGCGCTCAGGCCCGCTTCCGGGTGCTTTCGAGGCTCTGTGCAGAAGTCTCTAGTTCGGGAGTTTCAGCACTTTGGTGCGGTATTCGGTGCTGACCTTCCAGCTGGCCTTCCACTTGCCCTCCTCCTTCACGAAGGCGATGGGTTGTCCGCCGACCTTCTTGCCCCCTATGTAGTAGTCCTCGGAGCCCACGGTGAACCCTCCGTGCTCCTTGACGGGGCCGGGCTTGATCTCGTCGTAGGCAGTCTGGTCCAGGTTTACATCGAGCATTCCCGCCTGCTCGGCCTGCACGAAACAGTCGGCATAGGCGGCGACGTCGCCGGAGTTCTCGGCGCGGATCATGGCGGCAAGCGCCTTTTCGGGCGTGGAGTAGTCCGGGGCGGGCTTGCTGCCGCAAGCGGCCGTCGTGAGCAGGAACGAGCAGGCGATCAGGGCAAGGCTGGCGGTACGCATCGGTTTCTTTCGTCCGGGGTATACAGGGTCACGCCGGGCATTGTGCCGAAAGTGGCGAAGACGGCGACTACAACCCGGCCCGTCATTTGTACATCTCAAGCAAACGCCCCGGTGATCGCGCAGACCATCGAGAAGTGCAACGGCAGCCTGCACAGCATCACCGAGAAGCTCGACACCGGCAGCGCCATGGGCAGGTTCTTTTACTCGTTGCTCGCATCGCTGGCCGAGATGGAGCGGGGCATCATCGCGGAACGCACGGCCGCCGCTCTGGCACACAAGCGGGAAAAGGGAGAAGTCACCGGTCACGCGCCGTTCGGCTGGCAGCTATGCGCGGACGGCGTGAGGCTCAAGCGCGACGGCGAGGAGCAGGAAACCCTGCGCATCATCGCCAGGCTACAGGGTGAAGGCATGAGCCAGCGCAAGATCGTGGATGAGCTGAACCGGCATGGACGCAAGACCAAGGAAGGCCGCAAGTGGCAGCGGAGCAACCTGCGTAGTGTGCTGGATACGTTGGCACGGCGCGAGAGTTCCCAGTAGCTTTCGGCGTAGACGCGAAGGAGGAAGGCAGACTCAGAAAACGAACCTGCGGACCAGTCCAGTGGATTGGTCCACAGGTTTGACAACACTAAACGAGCAGGCCGGTGCGGGCGCCGTCATTCGTGGGCGCTCCGCTGCCTGTTCGGCCAGGAGAGCGGGAAGAACAGTAGCCTGACCCTTTTATGGTTCCTCTATCGAGACGCCTTCCGGGAATCCGGCGTCCAGGACGAGAAGCCATCCTCACTTAGCCGGTTGATCAACTGCTCCCTTGTCCTCGAATTTGCTGGCCTGTAGTGCCAATGGTGGACGCGTGCATCCACACTCACGAAGGGGGAAAGTTGCTCGTAGCCGAGGCTATCGAGCACCTTCGCAGCCTTGCTCGTTCTTGAATCTGACGTCGATAACACCACGAGTTTCTTGTGGTCCGAGATGTTTACGTTGACCTGGTCCTCTGACGCGTAGGCCGTCAGCGTTACGAACCCATTTTGGAGCGAGTCCACTGGTGCGCGAGAGATGTAGGCGAGGATCTCATCTGCCGTGTTCAGTTCCTCGTTGGTGAAGAATTCGTCCGCCTCCGCCCCTTCGTTTTCCCAGTGATCGTGGACCAGAAACCAAAAAACGCGAAACGGTTCGTACAGCCGTAACAGGGCTGCGTAGTGCTCATAGAGGGACTCGTTGCTCACATTGACCTCAAGTGAGTAGATACCCTCGTTCTCAAAGCGAGCGTATCCGGCTCGAATGTCATCGGGATCTGGATCGTCGTCAGGCCTATCTCGCGAATCCGACAGGATTACACCCAGCGGCATTTCAAAGTGCTCCCCCGGTTCAGGCGAATAGCTGTACTTTGTGACCGACCAGAACACATTCGCTTCAACGGAAGGAGCTACGTCGCCATCCACTTCGCTGATATCGATAGGATCGGCTTCACACAGGATCGGTCGGACTAGGCCGTTCGATTTCACTGCAGCTCGGATTGAATCAAGTGCCTCGCCGATTCGAGTCCCATAGGCGTAGTACCACTGATAGAAGGGTGGGCGGTGTTCTGGATCATGCACCTGGCACTGAAAGAGCTCGGCTTCCAATTCAGCCTCCCGATAGCTGCGACGATGAGATCATACCAAGCCGAAAGTACTGAGATATCAATGGGCCCTCCGGCAACGACGTCGAAAGTGGCAAGGGTTGCTCCGTTGAAAACTCCTAAAGGTTCGTCTTCCGGGTTGCCGATTCTTTGCGTATGGAAGTTATCCCATTCGCTCGTTGACCAAGTCGCCGCTGGCATTTGTTCGCGTTGCCCTTGAGGCCGGGCAGGCTGCTCTGCCGCCCTACTCCTGCCCCAAGAGCCCGCACACGTATACCCAGGCCCAACTGTTCGCCATCCTTGCCCTCAAAGAGTTCCTGCAGCTCGACTACCGCGGCGTCATCGCCCACCTCGCCGACTGGTCAGAGGCCTGCGACGCCATCGGCCTGCAAAAGCTGCCGAACTTCTCCACCCTCAAGTACGCCCAGGACCGGCTGCAGGAAAAGGGGGCTTCGCAGCGCTGCTGGGCGGCACTCTCGATCTCGCTCGCCAGCGCGGACTGATCGGCGGCAAGGTCAAGCTCGCCGCCATCGACTCCACCGG